>NVXK01000009.1 GCA_002733905.1 Robiginitomaculum sp.
GCGGTTTCAACGACAGCAGGATAGCGGATAACAGAGAGTACGCTGCCTTTTGGTGCGGTGATATTAAGGTCTTGGGCGGGGGATTTCAGTAAAAGTGCAGATCGACTACTACCTGTTGCGGCAGACGCACATCCTTCGAGTAACAAGACTGCACAGAGAAGAGAGGTTTGTAATAATGCATGTTTCATAGATAAGCCCGAGATGAGTGTTTTTATAATACAAAGCCTAAGCTTCCCCATTTTCATTTCTTATAATGCGCACAGATGAATACAAGCTGAGCGCGTTGTTATGTGTTTTATCAGAAAGGTGAAGCTTAGGCAATTATGAAGCCAATGTGTAATACCTATCTGGTACGGCCTTGAAAAACGAGTGTTTCGAGAATAGCAATTTTTTTTGATATAATGAGAAAAGATAAGGCGGCTTAAAAATTGTGTGCTATGAGCCATTTGATTATATATCTAGCTCCCCCATATTATCTTGGGATAAATTACAGGATTGAACATGACAGATTTCAGTGAAGGCGATGTGGTGCGTTTAAATTCTGGCGGCCCGAAAATGACAGTTCTTCAGACCAAGTCTGGTGAGCAAATCAAATGTCAATGGTTTGACCGTAATGGGAAAATTCAAACAGGTGATTTTGGCGTGATTATGGTCAGCAAATTCATAACACGTGAATATACAGCGCCTGAATCTGATTAAGTACAAATTATATACATAACATAACCCTGCACTTGCCAAGGCTGTAGCTGTGTTGGTCTTTTGATGAGGTTGGATCAGGTCTGGAATCTGATGTCTTACTAGGTGTACTTTGCGTAGTTTAAGGTCAAGTTTTGGCCCACTATTTTGTATTTGTATATTTGGCGCCTCTGTATCCAAACCCGTTTGTGCATAACTTTGCAGTGCACTGCATAGTGATAGTGTTGAAAAAAGATAAGTGGATGCACTTTGCTAATAAGGTGCGTATTATATTTAAAATGTTATCACTGTCATCGTACGCTTTCTTTGTATGATGTGCTGGGTATTTAAGTATGCACCAGCTTATCTTTAAGACGGATACGGGAATAGGCGAGAATAATGGCTATGCATATTTATCAAATTTGCTTATAGCTTTGAGCAAGCTTACATAAAAAACGGTAGTGTTCATGACTTTGAAAATGATATGGGGTGCAGTTTTTCTCTTTGCGTTAGTGGCGCTAGGGGCGCTTGTCGCCATTCCAGCATTCGCACACGGTGTTGATGAGGATACGCGGCAGTTTTTGTTGGGTCATGAAGGTGTCGCGATTATCCCGTTCTTGTATATTGGCGCGAAACATATGGTGACGGGGTATGACCATTTGTTGTTTCTCGTTGGTGTTATTTTCTTTCTCTATCGTTCCAAAGATGTGTTGGTCTATGTCAGCTGTTTTACCATTGGTCATAGTTTGACATTGTTATTTGGCGTGTTGGGAGAAATTTCTATAAACCCGTATCTCATTGATGCGATTATTGGGTTTTCGATCGTTTATAAGGGGTTTGATAATTTAGGGGGATTCAAACAAGTCTTTGGAAAACAACCGAATACGAAAATTGCCGTTTTGATCTTTGGTCTGTTTCATGGTTTTGGTCTTGCGTCAAAATTACAAGAATTCGATTTCCCAAAAGAAGGTCTGTTACCAAATTTACTGGCGTTTAATGTTGGTGTTGAAATTGGCCAATTAATGGCGCTGGGCGTGATTTTGATTGTGATGGGGTTTTGGCGCCAACATTCAAGTTATCTGAAATGGTCGGTCGCGACAAATAGCTTGTTGATGAGTGGCGGTATCATGCTTGTTGTTTTTCAAATGACAGGATATTTTTTAGCGTAATCGCGAAAATGTAAGGACGTATTATGAGTGAAATTTCTGTACCCGTTCAATCTAAAAAGACATTGTTGAAAGCAAGCGGTATTGCTGCCGTGATTGCAGCCATAGTGTCTGTTTGTTTTATCCTCCCTGCGGAATATAATATTGATCCTACAGGTGTTGGTAAGGCGCTTGGTTTAACCGTTTTGTCAGGGCAATCCGTCGGGCAAGTCGCCGAGAACACGTCAGAATATACACCTGTGAACATGGAGGGTTTACAAGAAAATACCGCCACTGTTCTTATTCCCGCAGGACGCGGCGTGGAATATAAATTTCAGCTGAAACAAGGTGAAAAAATGAAATATTCTTGGGGTGTCGGTGACGGCGTACTTTATCATGATTTCCACGGGGAGCCAAAGGGCGATACGACAGGGTATTTTGAAAGTTATTCCCTCAGCACGGCGCAAGGTGCAGAAGGTGTTTTTACTGCGCCGTTTGACGGTGTGCATGGTTGGTATTGGAAAAATACGGGCACGCAAGACGTCGAGGTTAAATTGTGGACACAGGGTACATATATAATTATTGGCTTGATTGGTAAAAAATAGCTGAAGGTATAAAACCTGATGCTTGATAAATGTATGCAACACTTTTGGATTTGTGCGCAGTGTGTTTACAGGCTTGCGCTCTAATTTTTAGCCTTGTTTGTTTTTCTTGAAGGGTAGAGCGAGACACCAGAGAATAAAAGATGGTTTGGGAGATTGATATTGCGTCAAGCCAATAATCATTTTGTCATGATTTTGGCTAGGTTGTTCAATATATGTGCGGAATATTTTATCCCATATGGATAGATTAAAGCCATAATTTGAATTGGTTTCTTTTGGAATGACGGAGTGGTGTACGCGGTGCATATCTGGTGTGACAATAAGAACACGTAAGATTTTATCGACTGATTTTGGTAAAGATAGATTTGCGTGGTTAAAGAGCGCTGACGCGTTTAGCAAAATCTCAAACATGAATACACCAAACATATGCGGGCCAAGAACGCAAATGACTGCGAATTTATAAAACAAAGACAGGATGATTTCTACGGGATGAAAACGTATGCCCGTTGTGGCGTCAATGTCACGGTCTGCGTGGTGAACTTTGTGAAGACGCCAGAAGATAGGGAATTTATGAGACGCGACATGTTGTACATAAATGGCGAAATCTAGTGCAATAATACTTATAAGGATATGTGCCCATATTGGGAGGTCAAAAATATTCAATACACCCCAATGCTGGTCTTGTGCATATTGGGCGAGGCCGATGGCGGCAATCGGAAATAAACGACTGACCAAGAGCGTTGATATGAGGGTAAGCGATAAATTTGTCGACCATCTTTGCATCCGTTTTTGGACGCGTTGTTTTTTGGGAAACAGTGTTTCAGCGCTGATCATCAGTATTAATACGCCCGCAAATACACTGATCCGAATCACGCTTTCATATTGACCGAGTAAATTGCTCATGCTGATAACCTTCTTGTTGGATATTAGAATAAAACTGAATGAGGGGGTCTGACAAGTTAAACCTTGTTACATATGCACAAATATGCATATGTATGTAAAAATACTGGGATAAAGGGTTTTCGAATGGACATAGCTTATACACAGCAAGAAGAAGCGTTTCGCCAAGAAGTAATTGCTTTTTTAGATGAAAAACTTCCTGCGCCTTTGGCCAAGCGGGTTGGCTTGGGACATAGGTTGACCAAGGTTGATATGGAGGCGTGGCACACGATCTTAAATGAAAAGAACTGGTTGTCTTATTCTTGGCCAGTTGAATTTGGCGGTGTTGGCTGGAACCCTGTGCAACGCCATATTTTTGAAGAAGAATGCGCGAATGCAAATGCGCCGCGATTAATACCATTTGGCATTATGATGCTTGCGCCTGTATTGCAAAAATTTGGGTCGAAAGAACAGCAGGATCATTTTCTACCGCGTATTCTTGATGGTAGCGATTGGTGGTGTCAGGGATATTCAGAGCCGGGTGCAGGTTCTGATTTGGCGTCTGTTAAAACGAAGGCTGTGCGTCATGTTGATGATGAGGGCGAACATTATATCGTCAACGGTCAAAAGACATGGACAACATTAGGCCAATTTGCGGATTGGATTTTTTGTCTTGTACGCACCAATACRGATGTCAAAAAACARCTTGGGATTTCCTTTCTTCTTATCGAYATGAAAACRCCKGGTGTYACTGTGCGTCCGATCAAGCTTCTYGACGGSGAATGCGAAGTGAATGAAGTSTTCTTTGATGATGTGCGTGTGCCGATGAAAAAYTTGGTTGGYGAAGAGAATATGGGGTGGACYTATGCTAAATAYCTCCTCACKCATGAGCGTACAAATATTGCAGGTGTTGGCGCYGCGAATGCTAGTTTAGAYCATTTGAAATCCATTGCRAAAAAAGAAAARCTAGATGGTAAACCGCTGATYGAAAATCCATATTTTGCGGGRCGTTTGGCCCARATCGAAATTGATCTTATGGCGATGACGACGACTAATTTACGYATGATTGCTGGSGCGGCRGCGGGKCAGSCTCCTGGRGCKGARAGYTCTATGYTGAAGGTYAAGGGGACRATTATACGYCAAGCGATMAAYGAYTTAACCCGTCGGGCGCTTGGGCCATATGCAATGCCATTTGTSTCTGAGGCGTTGGATGARGGCTATAAYGSRCCRCATCTGGGKGGTGATTATGCRGCTTCGGTYAGYCCYGAATATTTYAATAATTATAAACTCTCGATTTTTGGTGGTTCAAACGAAATTCAACGTACGATCATCAGCAAATCAATTCTTGGGCTATAGGGGCGCGTTATGGATTTTAACCACACAGAAGAACGCCGCATGTTGCAAGACACACTGCGTAGATATTTTTCGGAACAATATAGCCAAGATGCTCGTGTTGCGGCCTCCCAAAGCGATGAAGGTTTTTCGAAAACGGTTTGGAAAACTTTGGCTGATCTTGGTGTGATCGGCATGTTGTTCAAAGAGAGTGACGGCGGCTATGGCGGGGCAGGGTTTGACATTGCTGTTGTCTTCGAAGAATTGGGACGGGCTGGCGCAATAGAACCGTTCTTACAAAACGGTGTTTTGGCAGGCGGACTTTTAGCGGCAAAGGGCAGTGACGCACAAAAAGCAGTTATTGCTGATGTGATTGAAGGTGAAGCTCATCTTGCTTTGGCGCATAGTGAACCCAATAGTCGTTACGCATTAAATCATGTGGAAACACGGGCGACAAAAACGGACAGTGCATATGTGCTGTCTGGTCGTAAATGCGTTGTCATGAATGGGCATGCGGCAGATGTTCTTGTGATCAGTGCGCGTGTGTCAGGCGAAGCGGATAGTGAAGACGGGATTTCATTGTTTTGTGTGCCGCGTGAAAGCGCTGGCATATCTTGGCAAACATATGAGACTATGGATGGATGTAGTGCGTCCGAAATTATTCTTGAGAATGTGGAATTACCATTAAGTGCTTTACTCGGGGTTGAAGGCGAGGCGTTTCACGCTATAGAAAAAAATGCGGCATTTGGTATTTTGGCCCTGTGTGCAAAATCAGTTGGGGCGATGGAATGTGCTAAGGATTTAACCCTAGAATATTTACGGACTCGCGAACAATTTGGTATTCCGATCGGCAAATTTCAGGCTTTGCAACACCGTATGGCGGATATGTTGATCGAAATTGAGCAAGCCCGTTCAGCCATGGTGAACCTTGCCTCTCATATGCGGAGTGAACGTGGTGAGCGTGAAAAATATGCGAGTGCCGCGAAAAACCTCATTGGACGTGTTGGTAAATTAGTGGCTGAAGAATGTGTTCAAATGCACGGCGGTATTGGTATGACCGATGAATATGCATTGGCACATTACGCCAAAACCATGATTATGATTGATCATCAATTGGGTGATGTTGATCATCATTTGGAGCGTTTTATACGCTTTTCACAGGGGTGATAAATGTCTGATAATTGTCATCATATCATCAAAAATGAAACTGGCCCTCAGGAAATGATTGGTTATGTGCTGGGTGTTGATAAAGATAACGGTCACGGCAGGGTGTGGTTGGATATTGCGCCGCAACATCTAAATCGTCATGGTTCTTTGCACGGGGGTATAGTCGGGACATTGCTCGATACGATCAGTGGATTTACTGCGAGTTTAAGCTTTGATGAAAAAGGCCTGACGCCTTGTATGTCGATCAGCCTGAATATGAATTTCATCGCTGGTGCGCGTGAAGGCAGGGTTGTCGGAAGCGCTAAAATTACGGGACGCGGGCGAACTTTATTTTTTATTGACGCGGTTCTTAAAAATGAGGAAGGTGTGATTATTGCAACTTCTTCGGGCGTCTTTAAGGCGCATCGTAAGCCTCCTACAAATATGGAAAACTAACATGCCGCATAAAATTTTATTAACTCGTGAACTCCCATTCCCACCATTAGAATTTGGCGGCGAAGTTGTTGATACCGTGGTTTATAAAATTGGCGGTGAGGGATATGAGGGCGCGCAAATTTTATGCTCGACGCCTTTGGATGTTGTGGATGCACAACTGATCGATAGCTTGCCTGAGAGTGTCGGCCTGATTGCCAATGTTGGTATCGGTATTGATAATATAGATTTAGCGGCTGCGAAGGCGCGTAATATCATGGTGAGCAATACACCGGTAGGGAATGAAGATACGGCTGATTTAGCCTTCACTCTTATTTTGGCTGCGACGCGGCAATTATATGCCAATGAACAATTTGTCCGTAATAAAGTCTGGTCCGTAGAGGCGCCTTTTGGGGTTATGGGCCAAAGTGTTCACGGGAAAACGCTTGGTATTTTGGGGTTTGGCACGATTGGCCAAGCCGTTGCTAAACGTGCGGCAGGTTTTGATATGAAAATATATTATTATGGCCCGAACCGAAAAGAAGCGGCGGAAAAGGCAATGGGGGCTATTTATGAACCTGACTTGGCGAAATTTTTGTCCAAGCTGGATATTCTGTCTCTGCATTGTTCTTTGAATGAGAAGACAAAACATATTTTAAATGCAAATACGCTTTCTCAGCTAAAAAGAGGTGCGGTGGTTGTGAATACGGGGCGTGGCGGATTGATTGACGAAAATGCCTTGGTTGCGGCGTTGGAGACAAGCCATGTGTCTGCGGCAGGACTGGACGTATTTGAAAACGAACCGAATGTGCATAAAGGTTTGCTTGCGCGTGATAATGTGTCGCTAACGCCGCATATGGGCAGTGCAACACACGAGGCCCGCATGCAAATGGCACAGCGTGTGATTGGGAATATGTTTACGTTTTTACAAACGGGCAAACCTGTTGATTTGATTGAGTAAGGCTCTTGGCACATAAGGCTCTTGGCACAATAAAATGCCATATAAAAAAAAGCCCCACCGAGAGGTGAGGCTTTTCTCAAATCTATTTATTGATTTATGCTTTAGCTGTAGCCGCTTGGTTACGTGCAAGTGTCAAATTGACGAGACGTTGCCAATTGCCAAGAGATGCCATGTGGGAATAGGCAACTGAAAGATAGCCTTTATCCATAAACTCTCTGAGGGTTTTGTCATCAAGGGCGCGAAGTTTTTCGTCTGATACTGCAAAATAATCTGCAATTTTTTGTTTGTCAGCGAGTGAACCGTCTTCGTTATTGCCTTGGAAGTTCATTTCTTTTTGTTCGAACAAATCGAGCTCTTTAAAACGCGTAATCATTGTATCTGTAGCGCGACGATCTTGTTCAAACTGTTTCAAAAATTCGAAAGCATCATTTGTGAATTGTGAAGGTTTGTCACCGTCAAAGAATTTTTGTGTCGGTTTTTTATCTGTTACACATTCTGCTTTTTCATCAACACAGACAACAAAGCGGTCGTTTTCATTATCGCCAGCGAGGACGAATGGATAACGGCGTGCAAATGCAGGCATGTAAAAATTGTTGTTGAAATTGCCATCAATGACAAACAAGTTTTCATTGCCACGAATACCCATAACAGCCAAAGGTGTTTTTTCTTCGCCTGCAAAGATGATTGGATAACTTGCGCTTGCTGAACCAAATTCAGGAGCGGTTAGTGGCATGAAATGTGATTTTTCCATAAATGTAAATGGTTTTTTAACCGCAACAACACCAAATTTTTCGTGTTTGTCTTTGGTAAGTGGCTGTGGATTTTCATACATCATCACATTGCCTGTTACGCCTGCTTCATTTGCTTTTGGAGTTTTAGCCATAATTTCCCTCTTATTTTCCTTTTGTGTACTTCAATCCCGATTTAACGGGGTAATTTTAAACATGCGTCAATACCGTACTGTGTCGATGACTTCAATGAAGAAATTGCCTGTTTACAGTTAAAGCCACGGATTTGAGGGAAAAATACAGCTAATCACCGAAATAAAGACTGAACGTGAAAGAAATAACGTGTTATAATATTTAAAAGACTAGGGAAAGCGATATGTCGAGTTGTAAACATGATCATGAGAAACGCACGCCCGCACAGATGATGGCGTCTGCCCGGCAGATTTGTGAAGAACAAGGGCGGAGATTCACACCTTTGCGTGAACATATTTTCGAACTTATTGCCAAACAAACGGCGCCTGTAAAAGCTTATGATTTACTGGATCAGTTAAAGCCCGAAGTTGGCTCTCCTAAGCCGCCTACAGTCTACCGCGCCTTAGAGTTTTTGGCAGGGCTGGGGCTAATTCACCGTGTAGAAGCCTTGAACGCTTATATTGCTTGTGATCATTCCCACGGCGGGCATGTGGCTGAGTTTTTCATATGTGAAAAATGTGAAAGCCTGCAAGAGCGACATGCCAATGATCATGTGGAATGTGTACCGGAAGGCTTTACGATTAGTCGATCTGTTATAGAGCATTATGGTGTTTGCAAAAGTTGCACTGCCTAAATTGACGGGGTTTGTTGAAACATATCGTGGTGAAGCGCTTGCGTGGGAAACGGATGAGCTTGGCCATATGAATATGCGCTATTATTTTGCGCGCGCGGCAGAGGCACGCGCACTCTTTTTTACGAAATTACAATTAGGTAGAGTCTATAAACACGAAGCCTTTAGTACATTGGTGATTGCGCGGCAGCATGTGAAATATCACAAAGAAGTCCGTCCTGGCCAAGGGATTGTTGTACATACGGGTGTCGTTTCTGTTGAAAATGATAGCATGGTTTTAGTGCATGTGATTACAAACCCTGCAGCGAAGCGCGGGGAGATTTGGCAGGCTGGGGACTATCTGGGCGGACTTTCAGCAACGATTGTTGAAACGGTAAAACATGTTGCGCGGCGTACAAATGAAAGCTTTGCGTGGCCAAGTCGTGCGCTTGCATTAACGGGCGACTATATGGTCGAAATGCCAAAAATTGCACAGGCGCGAAATATTGATTTTGAAGCGATACTTGCTGATCCAAATGATGAGCCAAGTGTTGCAAAAGCAGACGCACTTGATCTGCCGTGTATCGGGCAAGGTATGTTCCAGATGGATGAATGTGATGTGTTTGGGCATGTGTTAACTCATAATATGGTTGGGCGTATTTCGAACAGTGTTCAGCATTTGATACAAGCATGGCCAGACATTGATTTTGCTTCGGAAAGCGATATTACAGGCGCTCTACTTGAAGCGTGTGCACAATATTGCCGTTGGCCTAAAGCGGGTGATTGCTTTGTTATTCGTTCGGGGCTTCGCAGTGTGAATAGCCACACAAGTGAATTATGTCATTGGATACTTGATCCTGTCACAGGGAAATGTTGGGGGAGTTTTTTAGGTGTTGCGTGCCGTTTCAATATGAAAACACGTAAGCTTGTGAAACTGGATGAAGAGACATTGGCGCTTGTACAAAAATCTGTCACGCAGAACATTAGACCCTAGTTTATTCCTCAAGTATTTCGTGTAATGCAGGCTGTGATATTTCAGGGTTGATGAGCGGGAAAAAATGATCGGCATCGGGAAAATGCTCTATGCGGATATGTGGGCATTTTTTGACCATTTTAGGAATCCAGTCTACAGACTTTACGAAATTGGTAAGTTGAATATGACTGCCGCGTGGTAATTTTGTGATGGCCTTTTTCATATTATGCCCTTGGGCAACATAGGTGAATTGTTCCCAATGGGGTTGGCAGGCAAGTTTGAACCCGTCTTGACCGTCTTTTATATGAGGGATAAGGCCGCCGCTTACATAATCCCAAAGCGCTTCGTCTGAGAATTGTTTGAAAGTACCTCGCCCCCTAAAACGTTCAAATGCGCTCTCTTGGCTGCTAAACCAATTTCGCCTGCGTCCGGTGGCACGTGCGATGGGAAATCTAGTCTTCATGAAATTACGTCCTGCGCGTGTGGACATAATCAATCGTGCGGACAATGGAAGTACCACAGGGTCAAAGGCGAGGACTTTGGACACTTTATGCGGTGCCATTTCTGCCGCCAATATCGCCGTGCTTGCACCCATGGAATGACCACATAAAATAACACTGCCTTCAATATATTGTTCAAGATATGCAATGACGTCACGTGCATGTAAACGAAATGAGGCAAAGGAAATATTTTCGATGGGAAGTTCAGAATGCCCATGACCCCGTAAATCGAGGGCGAGAACGTGTACACCTAAACCCTCTAAAAGGGTTCGATAGCTGAGCGCGTGAAATCCAGTAGAGTGCAGGAATACAAGCTTTACAGGCTGAGTGATATCACCAAAATGCACGCCTGACATATGGCCATGCCGAACGGGTTTAAGTGTGCGATGTATATCTTTATTACGATCAAAAAGTGTTTTCATAATAAAATTTTGCACGGTCTTACGGGATGAGTAAAGTCCTTAATTGGGTTATTTAGGCAGACTGCTTATGCAGGTGTGTATGGCGAGGCCACAGGAGATTTACTCTCGGTCTGCCCATTTCATAATGAGTATGGAAATAATGCCAAGCAGGGCAAATCCGCCGATGATGGGGGTAATGTTCTCGTGATACGCTGCGCCAATCGCGCGTGCGATGGTCAGCGAAATAAATGTAGATACCCCACCAACAAAAGCGGAGCCTATGCCTGCGATATGACCGAGGGGCTCCATGGCAATTGCATTAAAATTACCAAATAAGAAACCAAGCATAAAGAAGGCACCTGCGGCCCAAACCATAAAGAGGAAAAGGCTAAGCTCGCCGTTGTTCAGTAAAGCCAGTGCAAAGAATACCAGTGAAAGTGTGACTTGTAGACTTAGCGCCGTAAGGCAGAGCCGACGCATGCCTAAACGCATCACAAGGCGTGCATTGAAAATGGACGCGCACCCAATGGCAATGGCAAGGCCACCAAAGTAAAATGGAAATTTTTCTTTAATGCCGTATATGTCTTCAAATATTTGTGGTGAGGTAATCAGATAGCCAATGAAGGCCCCGAAAATTATACCAGCCGCAATTGTGTACCAAAAGCTAATGCGTGTATTGAAAATCTCCCAGAGGGCAGCCCCCATTTTTATGGGAGAAAGCGAGCGTCTAAATTCCGGGCGTAATGTTTCTATCTGGCGCGTGTAAAACCACAAGAGGCAGAGAAAGGCCTGTCCTAGCAATACATAAAATATCATGCGCCATTCTGCAAACATGAGAATGCCTTGACCTAGTGCGGGGGCGATTGCTGGTACAATGATAAAAAACCCCATAATGACGGAGGTCACTTGCGCCATTGCCCGTCCTGAATATACATCGCGGATGAGCGCCATAGCGACAATGCGTGGTGCGGCGGCACCTAAACCTTGCAAAAATCGGCCTGCGAGCATGGTGTCAAAATCTTTTGCAAAAATAGAAATAAGCGTGCCGATAATAAAAATCACAAACCCGCTTAAGATTGCAGGTTTACGGCCGACTGTATCTGAAACTGGCCCGTATATCAGTTGCCCAAACCCTAAGCCAATGAAGAGATAGATAACAATAAGCTGGGCTGAGTTGGCGTCAGGTGCACCAAGTTCTTCGCCAACCACGTCAATAACAGGCAGCATAATATCAATAGAGAGGGCAACCATGGAAATCAAAAATGCCATGAGTGCGCAAAACTCGACCATGCCTATCTGTTTTTTTTCAACTGGCCCAACGGAATTGGGAGATATAGGTGATTTTGGTGGTTGTAAATTATTGGGCATTAATCCTCAATATACCTCTCATGGTTTGAGGCAAGAGAAAATTGTGGACATCTGCTATGCGTTTTTTTCGTCGTGCGGCGCCTAATTCTTGCCCATAAGTTTCATCATATGTGGCGCCATGCGTTCACCGAGTGCCATGAGAGCGCTGGCAGGACGGATCATAACCTCGAATTCGGTGATAAGTCCGTCTTCATCAAACTGGATCATATCGATACCTTTGAGTTTTTTATCGCCAATATGGGCTGAGAACTCTAGCACACAATTTAAACCATCTTCGCTTGTAAATTCACGGTGATATGTGAAATCTTCAAAAATGTCTATGACGCTGGAAAGTGCAAACACAAGTATGTCGCGCCCAGCATAGGGCGTATGCGCCATGGGAGACCGAAACACAGCGTCAGGGTGAATAATCGTTTTCAAGCTTGCTAAATCTTTGGCGGCAATGATGTCATGCCATTTTTTTAATGTGGCCTCGGTGTTGTTTTTATGTGTAGTCATTATAGATCGTCCGCCATTTTTTCGTCTTCAGCAATCGCGTTTTCAAGCGTTTCCAAGAAGGCTTTCCGTGATTTTAATTTTGTGCCAGCAAAGGCATTCATGCTCAGGGCTTTCATCTGTTTGGCCGCAAACATGGCGGTGTCCATAAGTTCATCTGCGGGGACGAGCAGGTCGAGAAAGCCTGCATGGACTGCCTCTTGTGGCGCAAAAATTTCTGCACAAATCATGGAACGGGTGAGATGGCGTTTGCTAATACGCTCGCGGGCAAGCTCGATACCAAAATGATGCATGGTCATGCCGATAAGCGTTTCATTTAAGCCTGTTTTTGACCCCTCATCCATACCAATACGGTAATCAGACGCGAGGAGTAAGAAGCCGCCCATTGCTATGGCATGGCCTGTTGCAACTGTGATGATTGGTGTTGGAAAACGTAACATGCGTAAGGCAAGGCGCGAACCAGAACAGGTCAGGGTAAGGGCGGCGAGCGGGCCTTGCATCATGACTTTCAGATCAAAGCCACCAGAGAATATCGGCTTGTTGTCTTCTGTCGGGACACGTCCCGTGAACACGACAATGGCTTTGTCTGCTTGCGCTTTGTCAAAGGCTGCGTTGAGTTGGTCAATCATTGTGGGGGACAAGACATTGGCTTTGCCGTCGTCCATTGTAATCACTGCAATGCCGTCATTAAGGGTGTAGCTTACAAGTTCAGTCATAATGGTTTTCCTATTTATGCGAGGACAAGTTTGAAGTTTTTGCGCGTGAGGCGCGGTGTTGTATTGGGAATGGCGATGATTTCTGCCCCGATGGTTTTGAGCAGAGACTTTACACTGGCGAGGTCTTCGTGTTCAAGAGTAGCCACGTAATCGGTGACCCGTTGATACATCCAAAGGGAATAGGGAATGATTGCGGCGTTCTCTTCGGTGCCATTTATGTTGATGGTGTGCATGCCGAGGGCGCGTGGGACTTCAGTGCCCGTTTCTTTATCTTGTGCCCAGATTTGTAAATGCTTGGCCGTGTTTAGCAAGATAGGTAATTGTTCTTGTGTGAACATTTTTAGCAGAGGGATCAGGGTGTGCGGAATGAGATCATCTTCTAGGAAATCGCCGCTAAGAGGGTGTTGGGGGGCATGTGTGCCTAGGCACCATTTGGCAACATTAGGCGCAAGCCGTTTCATGATCTCGCCCGAGGCAGGGTCACGGTAATTATGTGCATAAAGAGGACCGAGCAATCCGTAATCTCCAATGGAAGGGCGTGTACCCAAGAGTTGGGAATGGGTTTCAAGGTGGGTGTTAAACAGGCTTAGGAATTGCTCATAGCTTGCTTCAATGGCAGGGATGGATTTGTCGGTAATGCCTAAGGCTGGCAACATGCCCATGAATTTTGTGGCGGCAGTTTTTCCGACTTCTAATTGTTCTGGTTTGCCAAGATGAGGTGCGGCGGTTGCGCCAAATTCTGCCCACGCGAATTCTTTGTTATAATTCCAGCGGTAGTGCATGGCGGCCGTCCGCAAATATTCATCACCGAACAGCTCGAAAATAAGCGCGGCGAGATGTTGTTTTGGTGTCGTTGGCGTGATGGAGGCAGTTGTTTCGTGGGCCTCGATATACTCAATCATGTCCGTTGTGTCTTGGACGGTCTGATCATCTGGTGTGATCATGATCGGGATAATTGGATATCCGATCCGTGGCATGATTGTGTCTTGGTAAACTGACCGCGAGGACAAAACCTCGCGGTAAGCAATATTTTTCCAACGCATATAACCGCGCACTTTTCCAGAATAAAGCGAAAGGGGCGCGGCTATGAGTTGGTACGGCATTTTGACTATTGTGCCGCTAGGATTTTGGCGACGGTATCCGCTTTTAAATCACTAACACTTGCGTCGATACCCATCGCATTGGCAAGGGCAACAACATCTTTTTCCAGCATTTTGTCCAGAGAAGATTTCGTGTGTGCTGTCGGTTTCTTACCAAACTTTTTATAGAAAGTTTCGCCGCTATCCGCCATTTCACGAAGAAGGGTTGGCACTTCAAACTGTTCACCGTGAAGGTCACGTAGTTCGTCTGCACGTTTGACAAAACGCTTGGCACCAATTGTATCGATGAAGCTGATTGCACCGCCTGTGTAAGGCGCAAAACCCCACCCAAAGATGGAACCAAGATCCGCTTCACGAGGATCAGAGACAATGCCTTCTGCCATAGTACGTGCGGCTTCGATGGCTTGTGCATAGAGAATGCGGTCTTTCACTTCTTGTAGTGCAGGCTGTGTGTCTAGCAAACCATTGACGGCAAATTGCCCAAGCTCTGGCCAAAGTGATTTTTCACGACCATTATAATCGTAAAAACCTTTGCCGTTTTTGCGACCCATGCGGTCATATTTTTCGATCATGGCCGTAATGATTGGGTCAATTTTCCCTGCGACATAATTATTACCCATATCGGCTTTTGTTTGTTGCAAAATTTTATAACCAAGATCAATGGCAACTTCGTCTTGTAGAGACAATGGGCCGACAGGCATGCCTGCACCTTTGGCTGCATTTTCAATCAGCTCAGGTTTCACACCTTCTGACAACATATTCATGCCTTCATTGATGTAACGCATTACGCAACGATTGGCATAGAAACCACGTGTATCTTCGACAACGATTGGTGTTTTGCGAATCTTCACTGCGAAATCAAGTGCACGAGAAATGGCGTAGTCTGACGTTTTTTCGCCTTTGATGATTTCCACCAATGCCATTTTGTGTACGGGGCTAAAGAAATGAATGCCGATAAAGTTCTCTGGACGCGATGACGCTTTGGCCAAATCAGAGATCGGAATTGTTGACGTGTTTGATCCAAACACAGCCGTATCGCTAATGATTGCTTCTGTTTTTTTGGTGATGCTGGCTTTAAGTTCAGAGTTTTCAAAAACGGCCTCGACGATAAGATCAACATCTTTAAGAAGTGCATAATCGGTTGTCGCGGTAATACGTGCGGCAATAGCGTCTGCTTTCTCTTGTGTTGTTTTCTTGCGTTTGACGCGCTTGGCTTGCTCGTCAATGGTCAGTTGTTTGCCTTTGTCTGCGCCTTCTTGATCGCGGTCGATAAGGATAACATCAATGCCAGCCATTGCAGATACATAGGCAACGCCTGCACCCATAAAGCCAGCGCCGATAACACCGACAGATTTTATATCGCCAGCTTTTTGACCTGCGGGACGTGCGTCACCTTTGTCGATGGCCTGTTTGGAAATAAACAATGAACGGATCATATTATGGCTTTCAGGGCGCATAAGCAGATCACAGAAATAACGCGTTTCAATACGTAAAGCTGCATCAATGTTCAGTTGTGAACCTTCATAGACACAGCGCAAAATATTGCCAAGGGCAGGGTAATTGCCAAAGCTTTCTTTGCGTACCATTGCAGATGAACCTGCAAACATTGGGAAGCCTTGTGGTGTCCAAGGATCGCCGCCCGGAAATCTGAAACGGTCTTGATCCCAAGGTTGTTTTGCTTTTGGATTTTCGAGCACCCATGTTTTTGCGGTTGCGATAAGTTCATCCGTAGGAACTGCGCCGTTAATAATACCAAGGCCGAGGGCTTCTTTGGCTTTAATTTGCTTGGCTTGGATCAGTAGTGGCGCGGCGTTCATGAGTCCGACCATGCGCGGTAGACGTTGTGTACCACCTGCACCGGGGAGTAGGCCTACCATGGCTTCGGGGAAACCAAGTTTTAGTTTTTTATTGTCACTGGCACAAAAACGTGCGTGACAGGCAAGTGCCAATTCGAAACCACCACCAAGGGCAAGGCCGTTGATTGCGGCGGCAACAGGCTTGCCACAGGTTTCAAGCGCGCGGAAAGCGGCATTGAGTCCGAAAGCAATATCGAACAATTCGCGTTTTGCGCCTTGTTCGTCAGTTTTCATGCGTGCGAGTAATGGGCCAAAATTACTACCCATTTCTGCGAGGTCAGCACCTGCACAGAATGCAGATTTCCCAGAGGTGACAACGGCACCTTTGATGTTGTCGTCTTCGGCGATATTTGCGACCCATTCATTGATCTCGGTAATCACGTCAGAGGACAATACGTTCATTGAACGGCCCGGGCTGTCGAATGTTACGAGAGCAATGCCGTCTTTATCTATTTCTAAGCTAAAATGTTTCATGTTAATTCTCTTCTTCTTTTTCGTCTTTGGGGACTTATACGCGTTCAATAATAATAGCAGACCCCATGCCGCCACCGACACAAAGTGTGATGAGAGCTGTTGACTTGTTCGCGCGTTCTAGCTCGTCTACCATTGTGCCGATAATCATAGCGCCTGTTGCGCCGAGCGGATGACCCATAGCGATTGAACCGCCGTTGACGTTCATTTTGTCATGGCTGACATTATGGGCTTGCATAAAGCGAAGCACGACAGAGGCGAAGGCTTCGTTTAGCTCATACAGATCAATATCATCGACACTCATGCCTGCTTTTTGCAAGACTTTCGTGGCGACAAATTCTGGACCTGTTAGCATGATTGTTGGTTCGGAACCAATTTCTGCGAAGGCAAGAATTTTTGCACGTGGTTTCATGCCCTGCACAATACCTGCTTCTTTTGAACCGACAAGAACGGCGGACGCGCCGTCAACAATACCAGAACTATTACCTGCATGATGTACGTGATTAATGCTTTCAAGCTCTGGGTATTTTTGTGTGGCTACAAAATCAAATCCAGGCATGACCGTACCCATGCCAACGAAAGATGCGTTAAGCGATCCTAGGCTTTGCATGTTTGTTTCTGGACGCATGTGCTCATCTTTGGACAGGATGTGCAGACCCATTTGGTCTTTTACAGGTACAATAGATTTGGCGAAACGGCCTTCGTCCCATGAACGGGCTGTACGCTTTTGGCTCTCGACTGCGTAGGCATCGCAATCATCACGGCTAAAGCCGTATTTGGTTGCGATCAAATCGGCAGAGATGCCTTGTGGTACGATGTAATGATCAAAAGCGATGGCAGGGTCAACACCCATAGCGCCGCCGTCACTGCCCATAGGGATACGGCTCATGCTTTCCACACCGCCGCCAACAACCATGTCGGACATGCCAGACATGACTTTGGCCGCCGCCATATTTACAGCTTCGAGGCCAGAGGCACAGAAACGGTTGACAGTAACGCCCGCGCAAAGTGGGTTCCAGTTGGCTGTAATCACGGCAGTACGTGCAATGTCTGCACCTTGGCCTTTGACAGGGGATACACAGCCCAAAATCACATCATCAATTTTTGATGTATCAAGATTGTTACGGGTTTCGAGTGCTTCTAGCTGTTGGCTAATCAGTGAAAGCGCCGTGATTTCGTGTAAGGCCCCGTTCTTTTTTCCTTTGCCGCGTGGCGTACGTACCGCGTCATAAATAAATGCTTCAGTCATATTTCAGTCTCCGTTTTGTCTTATTGATTTCGAATGAGGTGTGCGATGTCGTTTTGATCTTGCGCTGTAAGTGCGTCAGCAATGAGACCGCGTTCAGTTTGTGATTTATTTTGGCTCATTTTGTTTTTGCCGATGATGTCATCGATGCAAAGTTCAAAGAACGAAATGGCGCGTAAATTCCCAGCCACATATTTTTCGCTTAAATCGTCAATTGACCATTTGGTTTCATATTGCTCGACTTGTGCACGTAAGGACGCGTTCGCCCCTTCTTCTGGGACGCGTGTTAATGTGCCTGATATTTCGACGGCTTGGAAATTCCATGTGGGTACATTACGTAATGGCTCGGAATACCAAAGTGGGGAAATATAGGCATGAGGCCCTGCAAAAATAGCTTTCGCTTTTGCGCCCGAATTTATATCGGCAATTTGTGGGTTATTGTTCGCAATATGCCCACATAATTTAAGGCCCTCATCAGTCTCTTTAAGTAACATAGGAATATGTGAAACGTGCAAGCCCTCACTCACCAACATGCCAAAACTATTTTCGCGCACAAAGGCAATAGCCTCTTGCTCTGAAAATTGGAATGCTGATGGAATATACATAAGGGTCTTTCTATAATAAATTTGTTACGAGCCGCACTTTACAACGGTTACGGGGTCTTTGTCTTTTTCTTGAAAGGTAATGGTGTTTTTATTGATTGGTTCAACTCGAACGGTAAAAGGGTCGATACGCCTAAAAGTAGATTTACTATCACTTACCCGTTTATGATTTGTTGTGCATGCCATGGGGCTTAATATGAACCCTTTAGCGTCTTTTTGTATCGAGGCTATTCTGCAATAGCGATTCCCTATTTCATAAAAATCAGCCACAGTAAAAAGTGCTGGGGATTTTTCTACAGGTGGCGTTTCCCCTTGGATGACAGTGAAGCAATTAGCGTCTAACCCGTATGAACCATTCACTTTTCTATAGAGCTGATCTTTCACTGAAAAATAACCACACGCATTCATTCCAAATGTTATCGCAATAACAAGGAGTAGTTTTGATGCATTGGTTATTTCTAGTGTCATAAATTACAAGCTCCGTGAAATTACGAGTTTCATGATTTCGTTGGTGCCGCCGTAAATGCGTTGGACGCGGGCGTCGCGCCACATGCGGGCAATCGGGTATTCATTCATATAACCATAGCCGCCAAAGAGTTGCAGACAACGGTCAATGATTATGCACTGCTGGTCGCTGACCCATAATTTGGCCATAGAGGCCGTGACAGTGTCTAGCTCGCCGCGTAAATGTTTTTCGCAACAATCATAAGTGAAAGTTTTGGCGATGGTGACGATGGTTTTAATCTCGGCCAGTTCGAACTGGGTGTTTTGAAAGTCGAGGATACGTTTGCCGAAGGCTTTGCGTTCTTTGACATAATCAATGGTCAGGTTCAGCGCTTTTTCCATACATGCCACGCCTTGCACCGCAATGTTTAGGCGCTCTTGGGGGAGCTCTTTCATCAGTTGGATAAAGCCGTGACCTGTTTCAGGGCCAAGCAGGCTATCGGCAGGGACTTGCATTTCGTCAAAGAAAAGCTCGGCTGTATCTTGGGCGTCTAGCCCGACTTTGTCGAGCACACGACCACGGCGGAAACCTTCATTACCGTCTGTTTCGACGATAAAAAGCGATTTGGAATGTTTGCCTTCGCCGCCTGTGTCGGCCACGATAATAATCAGATTGGCGGTGCCGCCATTGGTGATGAAGGTTTTAGAGCCATTTATAACCCATCCATTACCAGATTGCTTTGCGGTGGTTTTGACGGCTTGCAGATCGGAACCTGTACCCGGCTCGCTCATGGCGATTGCGCCGACAAGTTCGCCGCTGGCCATGCGTGGTAACCATTTTTGTTTTTGTTCTTCGCTGCCGTAATGCAGTATATATGGCGCAACGATTGCGTTATGTAGCGAAAGGCCAAAGCCTTCGACATTGGCGCGTTCTAGCTCTTCCATAATAATCATTTCATGGCGGTAATCACCACCCCCGCCGCCGTACTCGGCAGGGATAGCGCAATTTAAGAGGCCCATTGCGCCTGCTTTGTTCCAGCATTCGCGGTCGACCATTTTATTCTTGCGGTATTTTTCACTATGAGGCGCCATTTCCCGCTCGTAAAAGCCAAATACGGCGTCACGGAAAATGTTGATGTCTTCTTCTTGAAACCAGTCGGGGTTTTTAAAACCAAGTGCGCTCATAGTGTGTTTTCCTTACTTTGATATGTCTAGAAACGGTCAGCCGCGAGCGCCATGACAGGATCTGCGCCGCTTTGAAGTTTAGCAAGATGGGCATCAATTTGCGGCACGATACGGGCCATGAAATATTGACCTGTGATCAGCTTGTCCGCGTAGAACGGATCGTCACTGCCTGCTTCTTGTGCGGCTAATGCAGTTTTGGCCATACGCGCCCACATGAATGAGAACATGGCAATACCGAGCATGTGCATATAATCAACACTGCCTGCGCCTGCATTATCTGGATTGGTCATACCGTTTTGCATGAGCCACATTGTACCCATTTGCAATTTGCCTTTGGCAGCGCCGAGGCCGTCTGTGAACGGCTTCATGCCTTCAATACCTTCATTGTCTTTAATGAAAGTATCAATTTCAGCAGAAATGTTCATCAAGGCGCGGCCACCATTACGTGCCAATTTACGACCGACAAGATCGAGGGCCTGAATGCCATTTGCGCCTTCATAGATTTGGGCAATACGTGCGTCACGCACAAATTGGGACATGCCCCATTCTTCGATATAGCCGTGACCGCCATACACTTGCTGTGCGTTGACGCAATTGGCAAAACCGATGTCTGATAAATAGCCTTTAAGGACTGGGGTCATAAGGCCAAGATAATCATCTGCCCGTTCGCGAACTTTTTCGTCTGGCGAATTTTTCTCAAGATCAGCTTGGACAGCAAGCCAATATGTGAATGCGCGTGCGCCTTCGTTAAAGCTACGGCTGTCCATTAACATACGGCGAATATCAGGATGCACGATAAGTGGATCCGCAGGGCCATTTTCGTTTTTCGGGCCTGTCAGTGAACGGCCTTGTAGGCGGTCATTGGCATAGATAACGGCATTTTGGTAGGAGACTTCGGATTGGCAAAGGCCTTGCATACCCACGCCGAGACGGGCTTCGTTCATCATGACGAACATAACGCGAAGGCCTTTGTCGGCAATACCGATCAATTCGCCAATTGCGTCATCAAAATTCATCACACAGGTTGAATTGCCGTGAATGCCCATTTTTTCTTCGAGCGCGCCACAGCTTACGCCGTTTGTATCGCCAATCGCGCCGTCTTTACTGACTTTAAATTTAGGTACGATAAAGAGAGAAATACCTTTCACGCCTTCTTGTGCACCTTCAATACGGGCAAGAACCAAATGAATGATATTGTCGCTCATGGAATGTTCACCCGCAGAGATGAAGATTTTTTGGCCTGTGATTTTGTAAGTACCGTCAGCTTGTAAAACGGCTTTGGTTTTCAAAAGACCTAAATCGGTACCACAATGTGATTCSGTCAAATTCATCGTRCCTGTCCACTCRCCCGTATACATTTTWGGGAGGAARAAGTCTTTTTGTGTATCAGAGCCGCCGATGGAWATCGCTTTRGCYGCGCCGCCTGTAAGRCCAGGRTACATGCCAAATGCCATATTCGCACTTGATGTCATTTCKGCRCACGCAAGCGCRAGATAACCCGGYAAGCCTTGMCCGCCATAACGKGTATCTGCTGAMAGACCCATCCAGCCATTTTSRCGCAWTTGYGTRAAGGCTTCGTGGAAACCCGGAGGTGTTGTTACTGTGCCGTCMTCATTGCGGATACAGCCGTGCTCGTCACCAACRCGGTTCAGYGGGGTCARGACTTCTTCGGCAAATTTAGCGCTTTCTTCTAAAATAGCGTCAAYCATTTCWGTATCGGCTTCTTTAAARCTATCAAGTTCGGCGTARCGTGAAACATTTAGAAATTCATGTAGTAARAATTTCATGTCACGKGTGGGTGCTTTATATGTCGRCATGTGTGTCTCCTAGGATCAGGTTAATTTTGGTGTTYACTAAAGGGGTARAAAATCTTCATCGAGATATTCWCGAAATTTGGCTTCATAATCGCCAGCGAATTGAAATACACCTGTGTCAGGTGCATTTTGCTCATAGTCTTCGATTATGGCGCAAAGACTAAGAAGGTCTCTGGCCAATACATCAATGTCGCGGCGACGTCGGTGCAAGCTTTTGACGACTTTTTTGAAATTTTCTTTACGGTGTAAAAGTTCTGCGCGCTCTGTGACCAAGCCGTCTGTGACTTCCATAACTTCGCGAATATCTTCTAATGAAAAGCCAAGTCGTTTGGCACGGAGAATTTTTTCGAGGCGTTGACGGTCGGTAGGCGAAAATATACGTGAGCCGCGTATGCGGTCAGGGCTGATAAGGCCTTTATCTTCGTAAAAACGAATGGCGCGTGTTGTGATTTCGAAATGCGCCGCCATTTCTGCAATACCCCAGCTGAGTGTGCACTTACCACTGTCTTGAGCGTTTCCAAGGTCTTGAGTGTTTCCATGATCTTGAGAATCTTCAAGGGTTTTAGCTGTGTGTTTCAGGGTTTTATTGGCGCTCATAGGACGAGTATAGTTGACGTTAACGTTAACGTCAATGTAAAACTCGTGTATTCAAGCCTTGACCGTAGGGAATAGAGCGGACACAAGATTTGCATGACTATATATAAGGCTCTATTTTTGTTTGGATTTGCATTCCTTGCCAGTGTTGAAATGGTAAGTGTTGAGGTGTCTGCCCAAACAATAGATACGCCGCGTAAAAAAATCATCAGAGATTTACAGGCCGAGATGATTGCGGCTCTTGAAGATGTGAAGGTCGAGGATATCTCTGTTCCGATACCGCAAGCAAATATTTCTCGCGCTGCTAAGGCGGCGTTGCCAAAATCTATCCAGAAGGACGGACGTGTTGAGGACAAGATGCCGTCTTTGGAAACAGTTGTAAAAAAACTGGTGAAGCGAGAGCCTGCACTGCCAATTTTACCGCGTACTCAGATCAAGGAAACTGTGACGCCGACGCTTTCTTTGACTTCTGTACCGTTCTTTGTAACGGCAGAAGAATATGTGACGTTGAGAGGGGGCGAGAAGAGTGGACAACTTATTCTTGAGTATGACGTTACGCGCTATACTCAAAATAATCTCTTGCCGCGTGTGGAGAAAGTCAAGCTTGTGCTTGGGGTAGATTACGCGGCGGTGTCGCGAGGTGGTGTCACAAAAATTTATGATTTTAAGCTTAACCGTGTTTTGAAAATCACGCCTCAGATTGGCAGTGATGGTGCGAAAACGGGTAAGATGATATTTGCAAATGGGTCGCTTTATACACGTGTGTTTCAAAATATGAAAACTGTGGGTAAAGTTACGCAAAATGGTACAATTAGAGATATTAGCTTGGGCAGCACGGCGCGTCTGGACGCATTTTGGGTGGAAAGCGCGATGAGTTGGATGGCGGCGCAAGCGGATACGCAGTTAGATATATCAAGGCAGGACACCCAGTTAAACATTACCAGAAAGCGCGAAATTATCTTGGCTGCAAAATTCGCTGATACGGCGTATGAAACACTAAAGTATCGGGATAGTTTATTAGCATTTGCACATCATGAATGGCCATTACACCCTCATGTGTTACAAGCTTTATACCCGTTTACGACACCAATAAAATCGTTAGAATTTCGTACATATGGGCCGCGTATGCCAAATGGTGAAACCCAAAAATGGGTACTTAGGAAGCAAACAAAAAACGTTGCAGGGTTTCCGCTTCCTTTTGCAAGTTTGAGTGTGACAGAGCTTACGTCTAAGCCGAGCTTGGCTGGACTTATTCGAAACGCCGCGGGAAGCAAACCTAAGTCAGCATCAAGGGAAATTGAAAGTGAGTTTTATGCACAATATGACAAGGGTGCGTATTACAATGCATGGAGATTGGGACAAAAATATATCTCACATATAGGAAATTCACATAAAGGGACATGTGATGAAATAAGCGACGGGCAAATTTGTGGTCTTCTGCGCGATATTGAAATAAAAATTGATAGCCATATTGATGGCCATGTGGGTAAGAAATTTAAGGCTATTACGGACGCGCAAAACATGCCGTCACAAAGTGCAGACCGACTTGCTGTGTTACAGGCTGTGTTGCCATATTTAGACGACGCTGATATTCTTGCGAGCACACTCCGCATGGTGGCAATTGCGCGGGCAAAATTAAATGACAAACAGGCGCGAGATATTGGGTTTGGCGCAATACGGGCTGATGAATTACTGGTACGTGCGCTTAAGAAATTTCCCTATGACCCACAAACATATCTGGCCTTGGCGCAAGTTTACGCCGCGAATGGTGCGGTGGAGCAATCTTGGGATATGTATGATGCCTTGCGCGCGGGGGAAATGCTTAACCGTCAGGGCGGACATATTAAAGATTTAAAAATCAATCATATTGAAGCCCAAATTCGTCGAAATGCTTCGGGCTATTTTTTGGAAAATTAAGCGAGATGAGGATGAGCGTCTCATAATCTTTCAAATTTTGGCAGAATAGACATATTTTACAGTTTATTTTAAATATTAACACGAACGTTAACGCCGTCTTAACCATAATTAACGCTATGTGTACCTTAACTGATTTGCGCTTTGTGGAAGCCGCGCAAGTACAGCGTGAAATTAGTATGTGGGCCCTAAGCGCAAGAGGCATTAGGGAGATAAGAGGATTAGGCGTTAATGACGACTGATACACAGAAGTCTAGTAAGACGAAGACACGTGTGAAAGCAGGTACGTCTAAAAATAGTGCTGCCCGAAAGGCAACACGTCCGAATCGTGAGACCTTGATCAGTTTACGTGCTCATGTTGATGATATTGAAAAACGTCTCAAGCGTGCGAACTCTTTAACCAAATCATCAGTGAAAGCCCTGACAACTTCTTTTGAACAATTGCAAGTGCTGAGTGGTGGCTCTCAAGATGAAGATAAGACGCAAAGATTAGCGTCTCATATTGACGATCTTTCGACACGCCTTGTTGACCTTATCGAACAAACACGCACTGATGTCGCGCATGATCTTCAAATCGTGATGTCTGACCCACGTATGGAAACCATTAGCGCGGCTTTGACCAAAGCCAATAAACGGCTGACACGTGCAGAAGCGCAGCAGGCGAGCACAATTAATAGTATTAACGCGCAAATCGCTAATTTAGCGAGCGCAATAGATGGACGCTTGCAGCGTGAAGTGCAGGCGCGTGAATCCTCACATGCAAAACTAGAACGTGCTATCAAATCAAGCCAAGATACAATTGAACAGTCGCTTAACGAAAGCTTGGGTGCCCGCATAGACGCTGTCGAAGTCCAAAGCGCTGAGGCCGTCAAAACGATTGGTGAAAAAGTTGTTCGTGTCAGCGAAGATATTCAAGACCGCACGCAAGAGGCTTTGCATCATCTTGGTGAGCAGGGCCTGAATATACAACAGGGCTATGAAGAGCATAAAGAAAATATTGCCAGACGTATCGAAGCGATCGAAGACGACCAACGTAATACAATTCCATCGCTCGAACGTCATATTGTGACGTTGTCAACACGATTAGAGGTTTTGGAAGGCTCTGGTTTGGAAGGTTCTGCTACTGTCATGTCAGCGCAAGTTGTTGCAAATATTGACGTTCCGCCGATGGTGAAAGCTACGCCGTTTGCATACCCACAAACCGATACTTCTCAAGTTAAATCTGAGCCAATATCTGTTTCGACGCCTCAACTTGTGCAAACGGATGCTTTTTCACCAAGTGAAACTGTTGTCCTTGCGAATGTTCCGCCGACGCAAAGCCCTTATACGCTTAATGATACTGTTGCAGATGTGAGTGCGGCGCGTGTAGGCGCGGCACAGCCACAAGAGTTTGTACCAACGGAATTTGTACCTACAGAATTTATACAAGAGGTTTATGAAGCGCCAAATATTGCGCCTGTAGAAAATGTAGCACACTCTACTCTTGATGAACCGGTGCAGTCCCACGCGCCGTTTAATATGGAAACAGGTGCGTTTGAGCAACCAAATATGAGCAATGCAGCACCTGTTGCCACGCATATAGCCACTCCTGTTGCTAGTGAAGAAATGGCGCCTCCACCTTTTGCAAGTTCGGCTTTAGCAAGTTCGGTGCCGCCAATGGCTGTACCCACGCTTGACCAAGAAAAACAAGCTGACGCTGCGCAAAGGGTTGCAGACATTGAAAAACAAGCTGAGACCATGTATGCGGCGCGTCCAGGCGCAGAATCTGCACCTAAGGGTTCGGGCTTCTTAAAAGGTTTGTTGTCGAAGGGATCTAAAGCGAAAGCGCCAAAAACGCCAAAAATACCGAAGTCTAAAAATACTGATGCTGGTGTTGTAAAAACTGGCTCACCATTGCGATTGGGTTTACTGATGTCTGGTGTGGCTGTTGTCGGCTTGCTTACCGCGAAAGTTGTTTTGCCTAAAATTATGGGGGGTAGCGAAAATGGGCCTGTGCAAACGAACGCGCAACCCGCACAGCCGCCGCAATATCAAACATCCGAAAATCAAAGCCGCTCAAATCAATCCGCTAGTCTTGTAAATCAAAATGTACAGGCAAATCAAAATATACAGGCAAATCAAAAAGTTCAGCCGCAAGTGATTGCTCCAGTTATAGAGACAATTGCAGCTGTTGGTGATTATTCGGATACGATGCAAGCACCAGATTTAGGTCAAGACAGTGCAAACAAACCTAGCCCGCAAAGAGTGACCCTTGAGGCTGCGGCTGGCAAGGGTGAACCTGTCGCACAATTTCAGTTGGGGCTTTCCCATTTAGACGCAGGGCGTAACCAAGAAGGTCTTCGCCTTATTCGTCTTGCGGCTGATCAAGGACAAGCGGCTGCGCTTTACCGTTTGGGTAAAATGTATGAGGCAGGCATTGGCGTTGAAACGGATTTCGAGCGGGCTATGTTGTTGCTAGAGAAATCGGCTAAAGGCGGTAACCGTATCGCTATGCATGATCTTGGCCATTATCATGCTTCTGGCGCGGGTGGCGCCGAGAATATCGAACTTGCGCGGGAGTGGTTTAAAAAGGCGGCTGAACGCGGTGTCCTTGATTCACAATTTAATCTTGGTGTTTTGTATCAAGACGGTGCGGGTACGAATAAAGATCCGATTGAAGCCTATGTTTGGTTTGCTGTTGCAGGTGCACAAGGTGATAAAGTGGCACTGCAACGTAGTGAATTAATTGCGAGAGATTTCTCGGCGGCGCAATTACAGGCGGCACAAAAACGGGTAAAGGCGTTTAGACCTACACGTATTAATGATGCTGCGAACGGAATATTTAGAGACCTGCCTTGGTCAACCAAGGCAAAGAAAAATGTACGTTCGGCAAATGTTACGGTGAAAAATGCGCAAGAAATATTGCTTTCGCTCGGATATGATGTTGGTACGCCAGACGGTGCAATGGGGCCACGCACGCGTAATGCAGTGATGAGCTTTGAACGCGCCAATGGCATGCCAGAGACAGGCCGTGTGAATTCTGTTTTGTTGGAGCGGTTAAGTTTGATGGCTGGCGCTTAAGTTTAATAAAGCGAAATTTTGATACCTAATTTTCTAAAAAGGATGATGCGCCTATTCTTTAAAGGCCAGAGCTCCATAGGAAAATTACTGGGGATATAATATGAATATAGCTGCAAATGCGAGTGCTTATACGGATACTGCAATATCTGTACTCATGACAGCGGGACCAAAATTTGTGTTCGGTATTGTTGTGTTCTTTATTGGCAAATGGCTTGCGGGTCGTATCAGTAACGCGATTGAAACGCTCGCCAATAAGGCGCCAAACGCCGATGCGTCTTTGTCTCGGTTTTTTGCCAGTCTTGCCCGTAATCTCATTTTGTTTTTCGTGGCCGTTGCGGCCTTAACGCTTATTGGTGTTGATACGGCATCCTTTATTGGTTTGATCGCAGGTCTTGGTCTTGCGAGTGCATTTATCTTGCAAGACAGTTTATCTAATCTTGCTTCGGGCGTCATGATGATGATTTTTCGCCCTTATGTTATTGGCGATGAAGTGGAGATTGAGGGCCAAAAAGGTGTTGTCACATCTATTGAATTGGTCGCAACGCGTATGCGTACTCGTGATAATGTTGAACTTATCGTACAAAATTCCAAAGTATGGGGCGGTATTGTTCGCAATCATTCTGCCCATGAGAAACGTCGTCTCGATATGGTGTTTGGCATAAGTTATGACGCTAATATTGATATAGCCATTGCGGCTATAGTAGGCGTGGCACAAGCGGACGACCGGGTTTTTAAAGACCCTGCGCCATGGGCGAAAGTTGTGAATTTAGGGGAAAGTTCTGTTGATATTGAACTGCGTATTTGGGCGACGTTTAAAGATATACGAAATTTGAAGATGGAAATATCTCAACCTGTGAAAGCGGCATTGGACGCGGCGGGTATTGGGATTCCTTATCCGCATATTACCAAAATCCGACAACATGTAAAACATTCAACTGCGAGAGATGGTCTTGCCCGTACTCAGGCTAGACATCTCGCAACTCACGCTAAACTTAAGAAATCATAGTCTCACTGCAATCTTACTGCAAAGACTGATAAAAAGGACTAGTAAAAAGGACTGATAAAATGGAAAAAATAACAGAATATTTAACACCGACGAAACTACAAGGTCTTTGGACGGGAATACAGCCAACAATTTTGAACTTAATCTTTGCGCTCGTCATTATTTATATAGGTATGAAGCTGGCAAAATGGGCGGCCAACCTTGTGAAGAAACATGCGACCAAGACTCCAACGATAGATGAGACACTTGGGAATTTTCTTTCTTCCATCGTTAAATATGTCATTACGGCCTTTGTTTTTATCGCTGCGATTTCAAAACTTGGCGTCGAAACGGCACAATTTGTTGCCATGCTTGGCGCGGCGACTTTGGCGATTGGTTTGGCATTGCAAGGTACGCTTGGTAATGTAGCTGCGGGTGTAATGTTGATGTTATTTCGTCCGTATAAAATCGGCGATTATGTTGATGTGGCAGGCCAAGAAGGCATTGTGGATGATATTAGTATTTTCACGACAGAGTTGGCTTCGCTTGATAATGTTAAAATTATTATTGCCAATGGTGAAGCTTGGGGCGCTACGATCAAAAATTATACGTCTATGGGCATGCGCCGTGTAGATGTGAATTACGGTATTCATTATGATGATGATATCGACAAGGCGATCAAGATTATCACGACAACGGCAGCTAAACACCCTGATGTCCTCAGCACACCTGACGCGCCTTGGGCGAAAGTTGTCTCTCTTGGGGAAAGCTCGGTTGATATTCAAAGCCGTGTTTGGTGCAAGCCTGAACATTATTGGGATGTGATGTTTGATTTGAATAAGTCAATTAAAGAAGCATTTGATAAGAACGGTATTACAATTCCTTACCCACATTGTGTAGAACTTGACGGATAGGCTCTCGTGTCATGAGGGAATTGCGCGTTATACACAGTTTGAAACATAGCTTTATGATCAATACTCTAGAATTATATTCTGGTTTGCCTAAGATAGAATACGAATCAAGGTGAATGATATGAATGAAGAAAAGTTAAAACGATTGTGGGATATGGCGCCAATGTTTATCGAAGGCACGCCGCACGCGAAATTTTTGGGCATGAAATTTGTGGCCGTTGATATTGGTCGCGCAACAATGAGCTTGCCATATGACAAGAAGCTTATTGGCAATGCACAAACAGAAGTCTTGCATGGTGGTGTGCTGACAGCCTTACTTGACCAAGCGTCTGGTCTTGCGGCTGTGTCGTCTTTTAATGAAATGCAGCCCGTTGCGACACTTGATTTACGCATTGATTATATGCGTGCCGCGACTCCGGGTAAGACGATTATTGCCGAAGCGCATGCGTATAAGACAACGCGCCATATCGCATTCGTCCGTGCGGTGGCCCATGAGGGTGATGTTGATGATCCTGTCGCAAGTTCCCAAGCCAGTTTTATGACGACGGCCAGTGGTCGCAAAGGCGCTAATCCTTTAGAGCGGACCAAGGACTTTGAGGATTTTCTTTCTGTCAAATCGGGAGATGGGTCATGAGTAGTGTTGTGGTGACCCAAGATGACGTCAAACAGGCTCTTGCAGAAATCCCATTTGCAAAACAACTTGGTATTTATCCGCTCTTGATGGGGAATGAACTTACTCTGGTCTTGCCATATGCGCCGCATATTATTGGCAATCCAATGTTGAAGGCTTTGCACGGCGGGGCGGTTGGTGCTTTTTTGGAAACAACCGCTATTGTACAATTATCCCTTACAGGTGGGAAAATGCCTAAACCGATTGGTATTAATATTGATTATCTTCGTCGGGGGAAGCCCCAAGATACATTCGCACGTGCGACCGTTGCACGCCAAGGTTCGCGTGTTGCCAATGTCCGTGTGAAAGCATGGCAGGAAAATGTGCGTAACCCGATTGCGATTTTGCACGGAAATTTCCTGATTTCCAAAGACAAGAAGTGATGAATGCTTCCGAGCTGACCCGTAAAGGGGTGTTGCTTGGTGCATTTCCGATCATGTTGGCGAATGGACTGGCCCCCCTTGTCAGTTTCGTAGATATTTGGGTTGTTGGTAATTTTGTCGGCAAGACGGCTCTGGCTGCCATTGCGCTTGGCACAGCGATATACGGTTTGTTTTATTGGGGTTTCGGGTTTTTGCGGATGAGTACAAGCGGTCTGTCTGCACAAGCGGATGGGGCAGGGGATGAACGTGCTGTACAAGCACATTTATTTCGCGCCGTGCCCTTGGGTGTGTGTATCGGCATATTGGTATTTATCGCACAAATTGGGGTAATTGCGGCCTTGATGGTTTTCTTTCCAGCCGAGAGCGATGTAGCGCAAGGGGCTGGTGAATATTTACGGGCGCGTTTGTGGGGCTTGCCTGCAACACTTGGGTCGATTGCTTTGATGGGCTGGTTTATCGGTTTGGCACGTCCGAAACGGGCGCTCTATATGCAGATTGTTTTAAACTTTGTGAACGCGCCTTTGTCTTTGTTGTTTGTGGTTTCCTATGGGTGGGGATTGTACGGAGTTGGTATTGCGTCTGCGATTGCAGAATGGTGCGGCTTGTTTGCGGGCTTGGTACTTGCGGGCGCAGAGATCAAGCGGCGCGGTGGATTTGAGCGCACAGTTATGAGCGTGAAATCCTTGTTTGATATGCCTGCCCTTCGCGCACTTGGGAATGCGAACGGTAATATTTTCATTCGTGCTATGGCGCTTAATTTTGGTTTCCTTTTCTTTGCGCGTGCGGCGACCCAACAGGGCACTTTGTTTTTGGCGGCGTTTTCTGTGTTGATGCAATTTATTACAATGACGGCGTTGATCCTTGATAGTTTTGCCAATGTTGCCGAAGCGCATGTGGGGGCGGCTTATGGTGCCAAGGATGAAAGGCGGTTTGACCGTGCCGTGCGTTTAACGAGTGAAAGCACAGCTATATTTGCTGTCCTGATTTCACTGCTTGTGTATTGCGGTGGCGGCTATGTTATTGATCTGCTGACGCCCGAAGCAGATGTGCGCCAGATGGCACGCCTCTATTTGCCCTATTGTGCATTGGCTCCATTAATGGGTGCGGCGGCGTGGCAGTTGGATGGAATTTTTATCGGCATTACGCGCACAGCGGCTATGCGAAATGCAGGTATTGTTGCGCTTGCGATATATCTTCTTGCCCATTATATTCTCGCGCCACGCTTTGGAGGCGTTGGTATATGGATGGCGTTTTTGACATATTATGTGGCACGGGCTTTGACCTTATTGCCAGCTTGGTCAAATATCAAACGTGATTTTAAAACCTAGATTTGTGGTGCTGCACTTGCTGTACCGACGGCTTGTGCAACAGACGTAAATCCATCTGCTTTCAGGCGTGCGCTTAAATCTTTACAGATGGCAGCGGCAAGTGATGGGCCTTCATAGATGAGTGATGAATAAAGTTGGACGGCACTCGCCCCTGCGCGAATTTTGATATAGGCATCGCCGCCGCTGGCTATGCCGCCAACGCCTATCAATGGAATACGGCCTTGGCTCGCTGCGTAAAATTCTGACAAAATTCGGGTGGAGAGGCGAAAGACTGGCGCACCCGACAGGCCGCCTGTTTCGCTCTTGAAATTGCTTTTAAGGCTATCAGGGCGAGAAATCGTGGTGTTGGAGACGATGATGCCGCTCATGCCATAGGTGCGTGCTTGCTCTGTCATGCGCTCGATCTGGGCATTATCCAAATCTGGTGCAACTTTCAGGAAGATAGGCGCAGAGGACGCGTCACCTGACAGACGTGCACGTGTCTCGGAAATTTGACCCAGCAATTCGTCAAGTGCATCGCCAGATTGTAAATCCCGAAGACCAGGTGTATTGGGCGAAGAAATATTGATGGTGAAATAATCTGCATGTCCCCAAAGACGGGTTAGACCAAGCACATAATCTGCGACCCGATCCGTACTGTCTTTGTTGGCGCCAAGATTTGCGCCGACAATGCCTGTTTTGTTTTTGCGGGTTTTGAGATTGTTTTCAAATACATCCAGTCCATGATTGTTAAACCCCATGCGATTGACCACGCCATTGTCTTCATTTAGGCGAAATAAGCGTGGTTTAGGATTGCCTGCTTGTGGGAAAGGGGTGACGCTGCCACATTCAACAAAGCCAAATCCTGCGGCGAGCATGGCATCGGAAACTTCTGCGTCTTTATCAAATCCTGCGGCTAACCCGACAGGATTTGGAAGTTCAAGTCCTGCAATTTCGGTTTTCAGCAATGGGTCATTTAGCGTGTGCTTTGGGCCAAAACCCAGTTTTAATCCTTTAAGGGCCACGCGGTGTGCGGGCTCTGGCGGTAGGGCTTTTATCGCATGTAGGGCCAGATTGTGAAAAAATGTCATAAATCACCTAGATGTTTTTTGGTAAGGTAAAGCGGCTGTTCTCGCCAGCTTCTAATGTCCAATATTGTTTTAGCGCAGAGGCTGTGAGTGTGCCATAGATATGTGGGAATTTTTCACCGCCGCGTGATATTTCCCATTTCACGCCTTGTAATAATTTTGCGTCAAATTGTGCGAGAATAATGGTTTTGATATCCACATAGTGTTTGTCCAGTGTTCCCATGAGTTGCGTATTTGCACTCATATGAATAAACCCGTCACGTTTGTCGTGAACACTGCCTGTAAATATATTTTCGCTTTGGAAATTTTTCCATTCTGTCTCGCGTAAAATTTTATAGATTGTATTTTTCATGCGCTCTTATGACCTTATTCTACCCCACGGTAAATACACGATCGCACGACTTGACGTAATAGGGATTAATTCCTATTACAGTGTTCGTCAAGAAATACAAACACTGGAATTTGGCCATGCTTACACATACAGATATTTGGACGGCGCTTGATAGACTTGCTGTGAAATTTTCAATGAGCGCGTCTTCATTGGCACGTCAGGCAGGATTAGACCCGACGACATTTAATAAATCCAAGCGCTATACACAAAGTGGTAAACCGCGTTGGCCTTCGACCGAAAGTCTTTCCAAAGTATTGAATACACTTGGGGTGGGTTTTGAGGATTTTGCAGTTTTGGCACAAAGTGTACAGGGGGGGCGTGCTTTGGGGCAAAGCGTGCCTGTGATTGGTTTGGCGCAAGCGGGCGCGGACGGTTTTTTTGATGGTGATGGGTATCCTGTCGGCGAGGGTTGGGATGATATTCGCATGCCCGGTGTTGCGGACGAATCTGTTTATGCTTTGCAAATTTCTGGCGATTCGATGATGCCAGCTCTACGCAATGGTGACCGTATTATCGTTGTCCCGAACGCACAGGTTTATCGGGGGGACCGTGTTGTTGTGAAAACAAAATCAGGGGAGGTGATGGCCAAAGAGCTTGTGCGTATTAGTAAACACAAGATCGAGCTTATGTCGATTAATCCAGATTATCCTGACCGTGAAATTAATATGCGCGATGTACAATGGGTTGCGCGTATTGTGTGGGTTACACAATAAATTAGTTGAGGAAATCAGCGGCAAGTTTTTGGGCGTGTTTTGGTGTATCAAATACATCCAAAATAGTTTGCATACGCGCTTGCAGCCTTGTTTCGACTTCATTTTCTGCTGTGAACGTCAGTAATTGTTCCAAGTTTTTCTTGGCCCATTCGTGTTCGGTTTGCGGAGAAAGTATATAGCGCATAAGCGTATAATTACTGCAAATCAAAATGTTGTCGGGTTCGAGGGCAATAGCAATCTCGAAATGTTTTCGCCCATCGGCTAGGTTTGCATCAAACATTTTTCGCGCCCGTTTCGCGCCTGCTTTGTGTACAACACTTAAATGCCAGCCGCCGAGTAAGGCATGGGTAAGGGCACGATTTCGGGATGTGGAATTTTCGCTGAGTGTGAGAGATTTTTTGATTTCAGCATGTATTTTTTGGGGTATTTTCTTGCGTAATGCTGTGAGGGTTGAGACATGGCGGCCATAAAATGCATACGAAATTGCATATTGTAATTGGGCATCCATATCTGGGTTTGTCTGAACAAATGCCATTTTTGCTGTTGCCATGGCGCGTTTTGCAAGTTTTTTGGGTTTGCTGTATTCGCCGAGTAAAAGCTTGGCGTTAAGCGCTTCGGCGCCAAGGAGATAGCCTTGTTGTGTACCAAGTGCGAAAGCCTGTTCATAGGCTGCGTCAAGTTGCGCCGCGTCATAGGTGGCGCGGGCGTCTTCAATGCTTGCGGCAGACGCGTTTAGTCCGCTAAATACGAATAATAAACTGATGAATAAACTGCGCCCATAATACCACATAGGGTATAGTAGCACAGTTTATGAACAGGTGTAAGTTTTATACGCTTAATTTACCCGTGAGCGCAGAATCAAGTAGTGCGATGGTTTTTTCGAGGCCAAAAATGGCGACGAATGAACCAAAACGCGGGCCTTGAGACTGTCCAAGAAGGACTTCGTACAAGGCTTTAAACCAATCGCGTAGGTTTTCAAATTCATGATCTTTGCCGACGCTAAAGACGAGAGTTTGTAATTCACTTGCGTCTTTTGTAGTTGGATCAAGGGCTGCAAAACGGTCCCGTAAATCTTGTATGGCGGCGCGCTCTTTGTCTGTGGGTGCGCGGTATTGTTTGGTTGGTTTTACGAAATCATGATAATAACGCACGGCGTATTCACACAGATTATCCAAAACGGGATTGTCCGTAGGATTGGCACCATCAGCATAGTTTTCTATGAAACCCCAAAGAATATCTTTGTTAGAGGCATTGGCGGCTGATACCAAATTTAGCAATAAAGCATAAGTCACAGGTGGGCTGTCTTGGGGTGGTTTGCCGTTATGGACATACCAGACAGGGTTGGAAATCCGCGCGGCTTCGTCTTGACCGTGATAGGCAGCTAGGTGCTGAAAATACTCGTCCGTTGCTTTTGGAATTACGTCAAAGAATAGGCGTTTGGCCGTTTTGGGTTTGACATAGTTAAACAGGCTTAGGCTTTCAGGTAGGCCATATTTAAGCCATTCTTCGACAGCAATGCCATTGCCTTTTGACTTTGAAATTTTCTGCCCTGTTTCGTCATTAAACAATTCGTAGTTAAAGCCTTCTGGTGGATTGCCGCCAAGGGCGCGACAAATTTTGGACGAAATTTTCGTGCTGTCGATAAGGTCTTTGCCAGCCATTTCATAATCAACGCCAAGCCCAACCCAACGTAGCGCCCAGTCTGGTTTCCACTGAATTTTTACGCGGCCGCCCGTGACGGATGTTTCAATTTTTGTGCCGTCTTCATCTTCGAATACAATTGTGCCTTTTTCGACATTACGCTCAAGCGTTGGGACTTGTAAAACACGGCCTGTTGTTGGCGAGATCGGGAGGAATGGTGAATAGCTGGCACGGCGTTCTTCGCCCAGTGTTGGCAACATTATGTCCATAACTTTGTCAAAACGTGCAAGCATAATAAGAAGGGTTTCATCAAATCCGCCTGAACGATATTTCTCTGTTGAGGAGATAAAATCATATTCGAATCCAAACCCGTCAAGGAATTCGCACAGCTTGGCATTATTGTGGGCCGCGAAACTCTCATGTGTGCCGAATGGGTCTGGTACATCAGTTAACGGCTTACCAAGATACTCAGCCAGCATGTCTTGGTTGGGCAGGTTTGTTGGTACTTTGCGAAACCCGTCCATATCATCACTAAAGGCAATCAGCTGAGTTTTGTATTTGTTATGGGTTAGCGCGTTGAACGCTTGGCGCACCATGCTTGTGCGCGCGACTTCGCCGAATGTTCCAATATGCGGTAGGCCAGACGGGCCATAACCTGTTTGAAAAATAACCGCGCCATCGCCCGTCGTCGCAGGATGAGGCGTGCCCCGTTTTTCAAGGATCATCAACCGTTTAACAATCGCACGCGCCTGTTCAAATGGCCACGCTTTGGTTTTTTCCATGATCTCTTGTGTAAACGGCATATCAGCCCCCAATAAGTATTAAGTCTGTTTAGCCGTGTACGCTTGTGTAGGGAAAGGGTCAATAAGAAGTGTTGTGTAAGGGGAGCTATATATGTGTCTGATAAATATCAAACGCGGCTACCAAAAACTTTTAACACAAACTGACGGCCTTTTTCTGTAGCACGAAAACCTTTTGGAATCCCTACTGCGTATCCCTGATAAATAAAGTTAGTCTTGGTAGTCTTGTGTGACTTTAAATTTCGAACAATTTGACTAAATTTGGAATCGCCTCGACTTTCATTTTCGCATTCTGCTCCATCAGGGATTTGTATATAATTGGGTAACTCGGCTATCAAGTCGGTTGTACTCATTTCCATGTTTGGTTGCTGCACTAAAACAAGCAAAGCATATTTCCAGAGCTCTTTTCGTAAATCAACTTCAATGCCTGTTGTGGCTACAGTAAAATTTTCCACCACAGCTACTGGTGCAGGATTTGGAATAGATTTTTTTGCGAGTTGACGTTGTAGTTTCATAACGTCGGGAGCGGTTGGAAGCCTTTCTGGTGGTGTGCCGCTCATGTCAATCATGGCCTGTCGAACACGTTTGCCAACTTCAAAGTGGACTGCATTGGCTTTAAACTTAGTGCTTACTTTTTCTTTGGTTAGCTTTTCATCGGTTTGGGTAATTCTAAAGAGATTGGCCGCAAGCTCAGCGCTACCCATATGGTCGAGTATTTTAGCGGTTTTTTTTAGCCCTTTCGTTTGACGTATCGCTGGTACATTTCGCCCGCCATACATTCCCTGATAACCTTTTGAGTTGAATATTGCATGATCTTTTGGTGTAATTACTCCCGACAAATGAGCGGTTTCGGCTAAAGAAAGATTAGAAGATGCCACTTGGTCTCGTAAGTACATTCTTTTTTCGTCTTCACTGAACGAATTGAAATCTGGATATTTTTGTGGTTCAACTTTGGTACCCATCATCCAATTAACAATAAGCTCTGATATTAGAACGGCAAACTCTGCACTTATCCACGTCCCTAAGTTTATCGCGATTTGTGGATGCACCCAAGTTCCCCGTTGATCGTTTGATCCAGTAGAAATCGTCTGAACTAGAAGGTCCCTGCGAATCTGCAGGGACCCCTCTAATGCAATCAAAAACCTTTCAGTGGCATCTCTTTTACGGTAAGTGCTCCATTCCCTTCCAGCTAGCTTGCATAACGCCGAGGCGTTTATATAGCCGTCAGATCTTCGATGTGGAATAGAAACTCCATCTTGTTCAAAAGTGCATATGTCATCAGGTAATAATTCGTCTGGCTGAGCTTCGTCCAAAGACATAGGGACAGTAAGGTTTTTTTTATGTTTTTTATCAGTCACGTGGTCAATTCCTTATATGTTAATCGATCATTCATTTGTTTCAAAAGGTTATTTGCCCTCTCGCCCTTTGCATTGTTACGGGGATTAAAACGCTATTTCACTTTAATAACATAGGCTTGCAAGTTCTTTTTAGAAAGCTGTAATTGAAGTTATAGCAACTGAAACTATGGGTTAATGCTTGAATTGTAAGGGGTACCGCCTTTTGGTGGTATGAGTGCAGCTTTGCTGTGGAGTTTAATCTACGCTCCTCTACTCTGTTGAGCTTTTAGGTGAAGCATTTTTGTGTTGCTGCTGTTTGAACTTACAAAAAAGGCGCAGAGTTGCCTCTACGCCTTGAATATTTGAACTGTGAAGCGCGACTATACTTTACGCATAATGACGCTGCCATTTGTGCCGCCAAAACCGAAAGAGTTGGACATGATGGCGTTGAGTTTGGCGTCGCGGGTTTCTTGGACGATGTTGATTTTTGGGAGCTCTGGGTCGAGGTTCTCGATATTGATTGACGGGGCGACAAAGCCTTGCTCAAGCATGATCAGAGAATAGATGGCTTCTTGTACGCCTGCACCGCCGAGCGAATGACCTGTCATGGATTTCGTGGCTGAAATCATCGGGCCGTCAGAACCGAAAGTTCTAAACACTGCGCCTGATTCTGCTACGTCACCAACAGGTGTCGCGGTGGCGTGTGGGTTGAGATAACAAACATCATGACCTGCGTCTTTCAGAGCCATACGCATGGCGCGTTCTGCGCCTTCGCCGCTTGGGGCTACCATGTCATAGCCGTCGGATGTGGCTGCGTAGCCTGTCACTTCGGCGTAGATTTTTGCGCCGCGCGCTTTGGCGTGTTCGTATTCTTCGAGCACTAACATGCCTGCGCCGCCAGCAATAACGAAGCCGTCACGGCTGACATCAAAGGCACGACTGGCCGTTTCTGGCGTGTCGTTATATTTAGAAGACATGGCGCCCATAGCGTCAAACAGGGAAGACATTTCCCATTCGACTTCTTCGCCGCCGCCCGCAAACACGATGTCTTGCTTGCCCCATTGAATTTGCTCTACTGCCGCGCCGATACAATGTAGACTTGTCGTACACGCAGAGGTGATGGAGTAGTTGACGCCCTTGATTTTAAAGTGTGTCGCAAGAGTGGCCGAGACCGTAGACGACATTGCTTTTGGCACTGCGAACGGGCCAATGCGTTTTGGGCTGCCTTTGGCGCGTGTTATATCGGCGGCTTTCACAAGTACGGATGAAGACGGGCCACCTGAGCCAGCGATAATACCTGTGCGTTCATTTGAAATCATGTCTTCTTCAAGACCTGAATCGTCAATGGCTTGTTGCATTGCCACGCCTGACCAACCAGAGGCATCGGCCATAAAACGGAAGGTACGTTTTGGGATAAACTCTTTATAATCGAGCGTTGGACGACCAGAGATTTGTGAGCGAAAGCCCATCTCGACCATTTTAGGGTCTGTGGTGATACCTGATTTACCAGCCTTCAGACTAGCGGCAACTTCTTCAATACTATTTCCGATACATGAGACAATGCCCATGCCTGTGACAACGACGCGGCGCATTATTTCTCTCCTGTTTGTGGAATGAACAGGCCAACTTTCAGGTCTGTTGTTTTGTAAATGACTTCACCGTCAGCTTCCATAATGCCGTCGGCCATGCCAAGAACAAGGCGGCGGCGAATGACGCGCTTAAGGTCGATTGTGTATTTTACGTGTTTGATATCTTGTGTGACTTGGCCAGTGAATTTCACTTCGCCAACACCGAGGGCACGACCACGACCAGGTGAGCCGCCCCAGCCAAGGAAGAAGCCAACCAATTGCCACATAGCGTCAAGCCCGAGACAACCCGGCATAACGGGGTCGCCTTTGAAATGGCAATCAAAGAACCAAAGATCAGGCCGTACATCAAGTTCGGCAATGATTTGACCCTTGCCGTACTTGCCGCCTTCATCAGAAATATGCGTAATGCGGTCAAACATAAGCATCGGCGGCGCAGGTAGTTTTGCATTGCCTTCGCCGAATAAGCCTGTTTCGCCGCTCTCGATTAATTCTTCGAATGTATAGGAGGGTTGTATTTTTATCATGTATTGCCTCATATGCCAGTTTTACACGGCTTCGGTCTAAATGTGTAATCTTCGTATTTAAAATAAGCACATCTTGTGTTGGCATCAAGGCTTAACTCTATTTCGTGTACAATAAGATGATGTAACAACATGCTGTTCAATATAAGTCAAAGCCATGCGTAGATTTTAGGTGGGTATATGAAAAGAAGGCAATGAGAGATATTTAGTCCTCTAAAAGTGCAAATTCGAGGCCAGAGATTTCGGGCATGGATTTTCCTGCTATGCCTTCAAGGTCGCCGTACATGCCAATCGTTGCGTTAATGACGCCTTCGATTTGTTGTTCGCGTTTAGCCCATTGTTTGGTGATAATGCGCTTTTCTTTGACAAGGTCTTCGCGCATGTCTTCAAATTTTTCAACAATGGCTTCGACGCGGTGTTTAAATTTTGTGCCCGTCAGATAGTCATAAATAAGTTCCGCCTTGGTTTCTTGGCCGTCACGGACGGCGTAGACATTGGCGATTTCGATTAACTGCATACGCAAAACCCCTGCGAGGGACATGGCGCTGTCAAACCCTGTAATCCAAATACCATCCATTTGGGTGAATGTGGTTTTTTCAAATTCTTTTGGCAGGGTGGTACTCATGAGAATGGCAATATCTGCGCCTGCTTCACGTTGATCATTTTTTAACTTGGGGAGCCATGTGGCGTGCCATGTTTTTGTACGCTTGGTTTCCCACAACATTGTACCGCAGAGCTTGCCGTTAGGGCTCATAACTTTTTGTAAAATATCGCCGCCATTAATGCCTTTGGCGACAGGTAGGATTTCATCGAACGGAAATTTACGGCGTAGGACATCTTCAAGTTCGATTTCTAAAACCTCACCTTGGTTTTGTTGCGAACCCTGTTCGGCACGACGTTTCAAATCTGAAATTTGCTTGTTCATCATCGTCATGGTGTGTTCTTGCTCTTTGAGCTTGAGATGATAGGCGTGTTCTTGTTCTTGCTTGGCCTTGTCACGAATGTTTTGGGCTTCGGCTTGGACACGTTTTTCAATGGTCAGATCAAGTTCACGTTTTTGCTCTTCAATGGCGCGGCGTTCTTTTAAAATAGCGGCCTCGGCAGTTTGTGCTTTGGCAAGCTTGATGTCGTTTTCTTTTAGGGTTTGGCGCAGGGTTTCTGTTTCTTGTGCTTTCGCGGCTAAATCTTTCGCGGCGGCTTGGCGTGCTTTTTGGGATTCTTGGCCCGCAATGGTTTGGCGTTCGGCGGCAATGCCTTGTGCCAGTTTGCTCGCCATTGCGGCACGCTCAGATTCTATTTTGGCCGTTTGCGTTGCCATTTGGTCGTTTTGTGTACGCAGCTTACGTGTGAATTCATCACGGGCCTGCGCGAGGAGTGGCCCTGCCAAGCTCTCATTCAGCTTTATTGTCGTGCCACAATCGGGGCATTTAAGTGTTGGGTCTGACATGATGGCTCCGCAAATATATGAAAAGCCACCTTAGCGTAAGCATTTACAAAGTGCAATATTTGTTCTCATTATGTTCCGTAATGTCGGATCGGAACTTTGTGTTTACGCACGCGGATACAAAATCATTTGGGTGCAACGGAAGAGGGCGATTGTTTTGCCTGTTGTGTCATTGGTGACAATGCTGTCCCAGACTTGGGTGGTGCGGCCTCCGTGGACGAGGGTGGCAATGCAAGAAATACGGCCATCAAGGGCGGTGCCAAGATGGTTGGATTTAAGCTCTACCGTTGTAAAACCGCTTGCGCCTTTGGGTAGGTTCGCAACACAGCCATAACCTGCACAACTGTCGGCAAGCGTGACAACGGTCCCTGCGTGTAAATATCCATTGGGCGCAAGATGATGGGGTTTTATATCCAGTATTGCGGATATGGTTTTGTTCTCTACCTCTGTGACTTCAATGCCCAAATACCCCGGTAATTTCCCTTGACCGATTGCGTTGATACTCTCGAGGTTTATTTTTTTCTCGCTCATGGTTTTGGCCTTTATTGCTTTGTTGGCTATGGGTAGAATAAGAAAAATGTAAATTCAATTGATATTACAGCATAGCCCATATGCGGATGAAGGGAGTAAAGGTGGGCTCCAGAAAATGCATCATATGCTTACTGCCCAAAGTTTGAACGTGTTGATTGATCTGGGTTTCTTGTAACGAGATATCCTGTGATGCCGTAGAAAAAGTATAGGCATTTAATACCCGTTACTACAATTTTAGAAGCGAAAGATTAGTCGCGTAGTTCGTCCCAGAAGGCTTTGGCTTTGTCGAGGAAACCGCTGGAGGCTGGGGAGCAGTCTTCGTCGCCGCCTTCTTTACGGAATTCTTCGAGGAGTTCTTTTTGACGGGCGTTGAGACCGCTTGGGGTTTCGACCGTTAGCTCTACATACATATCACCGCGTTGGCTTGAGCGAAGCACGCTCATGCCTTTGCCGCGTAGTCGTAATTGACGACCTGTTTGCGAACCTGCGGGAATTTTGACTTTGGAGCGACCACCATCAATGGTCGGGATTTCAATTTCACCGCCAAGGGCGGCGCATGTCATGGGCAAGGGGGCTTGGCAAAAAAGATTTGCGCCTTCGCGTTCGAATAAATCATGGGGTTTGACCGAGATGAAAATATAGAGATCACCGCGTTGACCATTTGGCCCTGCGCCTTTTGGTGCGGCGTCGCCTTGACCAGAGAGGCGGATGCGTGTGCCGTCTTCGACACCTGCGGGAATGTTGACATCCATTGCGGTTTCCACACGCACTTGTGCAGTACCGTCACAGACGCGGCATGGGTCGGAGACATATTCGCCTTGGCCGCCACAGGTTGGGCAGGGGCGTTCCATAGTGAAAAAGCCTTGTTGCGTACGCACTTTGCCAATACCGCCACATGTGGAGCATGTCTCGACCTTGGCACCAGGTGCGGCGCCATTGCCGTCACAACCATGACATTCCTCAGAGATAGGAATGTTAATTTCGAGGTCTTTGCCTGCAAAAGATTCTTCGAGGCTGATTTCCATTTCATAGCGTAAGTCAGAGCCGCGTGCCACTTGGCGTCCGCGTCCGCCGCCAAACATGTCCCCAAAGCCACCGCCACCGCCGCCGCCTTGTTGACCAAAGATTTGCGAGAAGATATCGCCAAAATCTTGGAAGCCGCCTTGGCCACCACCGCCACCGCCGCCTTGTCCAAAGGCGGCGTGACCCATGCGGTCATAGGCAGCACGTTTTTGATCATCGGAGAGGATGGAATAGGCTTCGTTTAATTCTTTGAAATTGGATTCCGCACTGGGATCGTCTGGGTTGCGATCAGGATGGAATTTCATGGCAAGTTTGCGGTAAGCAGACTTCATGGTTTTTGCATCGGCAGATTTTTCACAGCCAAGGATTTCGTAATAATCGCGTTTTGTGGTCATGATCGTATCCGTCTTCTATTCTAATTCTATTGTTCGCGCGTCAAAACGGAATTAATTCCAGAGCGCGTGATGAGTGTGTAGCCATATTGAGCACAAAGCTCAAGTAGGGGCGTTGTAGGCGCTTTGCCTGTTTCGAGTACCATGAGCTTTGGCCAAAGACTCTGTGGCGCAGTCGTGAAAAAGGCGCGTAGGGCACGCTCGTCATGGCCTTCTATATCCAATTTCAAAGCATCGATATAGGTGATGTCAGACAATTCGCAAATGGAGTGCAGAGTTTTAATGGCAATGCTTGGGGTGCTTGTTTTTGCATTTGTATTGGCAGACCCTAGCCGTACTTCGCCGCGATTTGTACTGCCGCCAACCATATCGCCTGCGCCTTCTTGATCAGAAATTGCACAGTTTAAAATGTCGATATCTGTGGCGCCGAATGCATTGGATGAGGCTTGTTGATTAAATTGAAACCGTTCGCGGTTGGTGGTGTCAGGTTCGACAGCCAGAATGCGAATGTCTTTGTCTGCATCTTTGGCGCGTGCGCTGAGGATCAAGCTATAAAAACCAACATTGGCACCGATATCTAAAAATACGAAAGGTTCAGTGTTGCTTGTGTCTTTGGCATAAAGGGCAGAGGCGAGGGCTTTGTGTTCAGCCGCGTCCCAAATCTGAACGCCTGCAAATGCACGTTTCTCACACCTGTTTGAACGGGGCCAGACCCGTGCATTGACACCGGGCATGACATGAATGTCAAATGGCTCGGGGAGGTCTTTGAAGGCACGTTTGCGGTAATATGAAATCGCCCATCGCCCAAGGGTGGACATACCGAATTTATCCGCCTTTTTACGCAGGGTTTCGCGTTGCTCTGGGAGAGCATATGCGCCAAATTCTGGCAAAGGGGGTGATGTCGGGGTTTGGGTCATATAAGTTTGCGTGTCGTAAATTTGGGTGTGGCCGAAATAAAAAAACCCCGCCGTAGACTATACGACGGGGTTTTTATGTTTTTAAATTACGCTTTTTCGTCGTCTACATCTTCGAATTCGGCGTCAACGATATCTTCGTCATCATCAGATGCATCGGGTGTCGGTGCGTCTTCACCGTCTGCGCTTGCGTTTTGATAAATGGCTTCACCCATTTTCATCACAGCCGCAGTCAAATCAGCAGTTTTCGCAGTGATGGCTTCTGTATCTTCGCCTTCTGCTACTTCTTTTACTTCTTTGATCAGTGTTTCGATGTTTTCTTTATCTTCGTCCTCAAGGCTGTCACCATGCTCTTCAAGGTCTTTGGCTGCTTTGTGCGCGAGACCTTCAGCTTGGTTTTTCGCTTCGGCAAGTGCGCGACGTTCTTTGTCGGAATCCGCATTGCGTTCGGCGTCTTTGACCATTTCTTCGATGTCGGCGTCAGACAGACCGCCAGACGCTTGGATGCGAATTTTTTGTTCTTTGCCTGTTGCTGTATCTTTTGCAGATACGTTCACAAGACCGTTCGCATCAATGTCAAATGTGACTTCGATTTGTGGAAGACCACGTGGAGCTGGCGGAATGCCAACCAAGTCGAATTGACCAAGAAGTTTATTGTCAGCAGCCATTTCGCGTTCACCTTGCGACACACGAATGGTTACGGCACTTTGGTTGTCCGCAGCTGTTGAATAAACCTGTGATTTTTTCGTTGGAATGGTTGTGTTCCGGTCGATCATACGGGTAAACAAACCGCCTTCTGTTTCAATCCCAAGTGAAAGTGGTGTTACGTCTAAAAGAAGTACGTCTTTGACGTCGCCTTGAAGTACGCCAGCTTGGATCGCTGCGCCCATGGCAACAACTTCATCAGGGTTCACACCTTTATGAGGTTTTTGACCAAAGAATTTAGAGACTGCTTCTTGTACCATTGGCATACGTGTCATACCGCCAACCAAGACGATTTCGTCTATGTCAGAGGCTTTCAAGCCAGAGTCGGCAAGCGCTTTCTTACAAGGCGCGATTGTACGTTTTACAAGGTCTTCAACAAGAGCTTCAAGCTTGGCGCGTGTTAGCTTCATGGTTAAATGCTTAGGGCCAGAGGCATCAGCCGTAATGAACGGAAGGTTGACTTCGTAAGATGACGCGGTTGACAATTCTTTCTTGGCTTTTTCAGCTTCTTCACGAAGACGCTGTAGCGCAAGCTTGTCAGAGATAAGATCAATGCCGTTTTCTTTTTTGAATTCGGACGCGAAATATTCAACGATACGCATATCGAAATCTTCACCGCCGAGGAATGTGTCGCCGTTTGTTGCTTTCACTTCAAACACACCGTCACCGATTTCAAGGATGGATACGTCAAATGTACCGCCGCCCAGATCGTAAACAGCAATTGTTTTGCCGTCTTCTTTGTTCATGCCATAAGCAAGCGCCGCCGCAGTTGGCTCGTTGATAATACGAAGAACTTCGAGACCCGCAATTTTACCAGCGTCTTTTGTTGCTTGGCGTTGGGCATCGTTAAAGTAAGCTGGCACAGTGATAACCGCTTGTGTGACTTTCTCGTCGAGGAAAGCTTCGGCCGTTTCTTTCATTTTTTGAAGTGTGATGGCAGAAATCTCAGCAGGTGACATGGCTTTGTCACGGCCTTGAATATAGGCGTCGCCGTTTTTACCTTTTACAATTTTGTAAGGTACGAGCTTGGCATCTTTCTTGACCATCGGGTCTGTGAAAGGACGGCCCATAAGACGTTTAATGGCAAAGAATGTATAGTCGGGATTTGTCACGGCTTGGCGACGTGCAGGTTGACCAACAAGGCGGTCACCGCCGTCTGTGAAAGCGACAACAGATGGTGTTGTACGTTGACCTTCCGAGTTTTCAATAACACGAGGTTTGCCGCCGTCCATAACCGCGACACAGGAATTGGTGGTTCCTAAATCTATACCAATGACTTTAGCCATAATTTTTCTCCTAGTTGCGCGTTAGTTTTTGGTGCGCGAATGATGTGTTTGGATAAGTATCCTTTAACCGCCATATGGGTGGATTTTGAGGCTCTGCAAGGGGGGGAGGTGTATTTGACGTCGATTTTTACGCTTTTTCCATGTTTTCTTGCTTTTTTCGCCTATAAACAAGTATGAGCACGTCATTTCCATCTGGGTTTATCTATAAACCTGAATATTTCAACTTACCTGCGCAAACCGCCTTATTGGACGCGGTGAGTGCATGTGCGCGTGGGGACGCGCCGTTTTGGCAACCGACCATGCCAAGGACTGGCCAACCCTTAAGTGTTGTTATGACAAATTTTGGTCCTCTTGGTTGGGTGACGGATAAAGATAAAGGGTATCGTTACGAAGAACGCCACCCCAAAACGGGAAAATTATGGCCAGAAATGCCGCAAGCGTTGTTAGACGTTTGGTATGACCTCACTGATTATCCTGCACCACCCGAGGCGTGCCTCATTAATTGGTACCGCGAAGGGTCTCGTATGGGCATGCATGTGGATTTGGACGAAGAAGATCAAAACGCCCCTGTCGTCTCTATCTCTCTGGGCGATCCTGCACGTTACCGCATTGGCGGACAAACACGCGGCGGTAAAACCCACAGCCTTAAACTCTCAAGCGGAGATGTGGTTGTTTTGGGCGGCGAAGCTCGTAAATGCTACCATGGTGTGGACAAGCTGTATTATGGTCAAAGCAGTCTTGTGCCAAAAGGTGGACGGATAAATTTAACACTTAGACGGGTAAATAAATAAAATTAGACTTTTGGGTGTGTTAATGATATGTTAATGTTTTCAAGGGGGCATATATCATGAAACAACAATTGGGTAATACCTTAAGAGGTATAATTTTCGGAAGTTTGCTTGTGGGTTGTAGTACAACGCCAAAAAACACATTACCAGCCGCACCATTAGAAGCCGCACCATTAGAAGCCGCACCATTACAAACACCTAGAAAAGTGATAAATACTGTTTTGGGCGGGGTAGGCGCAGTGGTTGTTGATGTTGCCATTCTTCCTGGTAAAATCATCACTGGTATTTTAACGGGGGGTGTAGAAAAAATGGACATGGTAAATGATGATAAACCTGTGCTGAGCCTGTTCGATAGTGAACTTGAATCTGTTGATATAAAAGATTGGTTGAAACAAGTTGTGCAAAACTTACCTATGGAAAAAGTTGCTGAGCAGCGATGCAAGGGAAAAAATTTGTCATTGTCTACACCCCAACTGATGGTTTGTTTTGAATTAGCTGAGAAGGATAAGGATAAAGAACTGTTTAGAAACAGCCTTGTGGATCAAGCAATACTCTTATCAGACCAACGTTGCTATGGGCGTATACGTGTGATCGAAACCAGCATGAAATCTGCCAACACATCAGTTGGTCTGCTAGGCGAGTTAAGTACGGCTGTTGGCACATTTGCTTCTGATAGTTTAACATCGCGTGCAGCGTCTGCAGTGTCTGGGGCTGCTAACGGAATGTTAAAACAGGTGAATGCCAATTATTTTTCAGATAAAGGTGTTGGGGCAATCAAGAGGATTATTTTAGATAAACGCGAAAGTATGAATAAAGATATGGATACTTTACGGCAAGAAAAAGAGGAAAATTACCGAGAATGGCCTTTGTCCAGAGCAATGCGCGATGTGATGGAATATGATCGGGCTTGTGAAATTTTCTATTAAATGCGACCCCATGTTTCAATGCCCCATGTTTCAATGAGTGTATAATAATTCCCTTCTGCATTTTTGATTGTTGGCTATGCAATTGAAAAATGGGGATGGGGGGGCATATAAGACACTTAGATAAACTAAGGGGATTTTATATGGCTGAATTATTTGATACGCTGACATTACCGAACGGGGCTGTGCTGCCTAACCGCATCGGAAAAGGTGCGATGGAAGAAAACATGTGTGACGCAGGGCAAGTGCCGGGCGCACGTTTGGTCAAATTGTATAAAGCGTGGGCCGAGGGTGGTACAGGCATGATTTTGACGGGCAATGTTATGGTTGCGCCGAACGCGCTTACGGGGCCGGGCGGTGTGGTGTTACAAAAGGGTACGCTTGACAACCCAGATACAGCTGCGCGGTTTGGGCGTTGGGCCGAGGCTGGTAAATCTGGTGGTGGGCATTTGGTGATGCAAATCAGTCACCCCGGACGACAAGTGTTTGCGGCGCAAGGACAACGGCCTGTGTCGGCATCTGCGACCAAAGTTAACATAGCCGGGTTTGAGAAATTATTCGATACAGCACACGCGCTGACAGACACTGAGATCAAAGAAATTATTGCGCGGTTTGCAGAAACCTCACGTCTTGCAGAGCAAGCTGGGTTTGACGGTGTTCAGGTACACGGTGCACATGGATATTTGGTGAGCCAGTTTTTATCGCCACTTACGAATTTACGTGATGATGATTGGGGTGGGTCTTTGGAAAATCGTGCGCGTCTCTTGCTTGAAATTGTACGCGCTATTCGCGCCGTGGTGAAGCCAAGCTTTAGTGTGATGGTAAAGCTGAACTCTGCTGATTTTCAACGGGGTGGGTTCGAGCTTGATGACGCGAAACAGGTCGTGGCGTGGTTGAACGTTGAGGCGGTTGATATGGTTGAGATATCGGGGGGATCGTATGAGTCCCCTGCTATGCAAGGTCGTACGCGGGAGAAAAATCCTTCGCGGACTTTGCAACGGGAAATGTATTTCATTGAATTTGCCAAAGAGATTGCCGAGGTCGCAAAAATGCCGCTTATGGTTACGGGGGGTGTGACGAAACTTGCGACTGCCAATATGGCGATGGCAACGGGCAGTGTTGATATGGTTGGTATTGCGCGCGCACTTGCCTATCAACCTGATTTACCAAATCAATGGAAAATGGGTGCGGTGCCAGAAATCGTATGGCCGACAATTACATGGAAAAATAAAGGGTTTGCGGCATTGGCGGTTATGTCCATGACCAAGGCTCAATTTAAACGCATGGCAAATGGCAGGGCGCCGAGTTTAAAACTTAACCCCGTCATTGTTTTGATTAAAGACCGTATGGACCTGAGTAAAATAACCTTGCGCTACAAAATTTGGTTTGCAGCGCAAGGTTATGAACTTAAGAAATAGTTTTATTAATTGGCGATTGCCATTTGCGGTCTAGGTGTGCGTGTATTTTCAATGGCCTGTGTCAAAATTTCCGAGATATCATTTGGGCGCAGGGCGCGCCCAAATGGTCCTGCATTTAACAAGGCGTACCCACTGTGAATTTGTTCGAGGGCGGTTCGTGCTGATACACGTGTGTATGGCATTTGCTGTCCAACAAATTCGCTAAGGGTTTTTATTGAAGAAAATAATAATGCATGATCATGCCCGTTATTATGTACGGTTAGAAATGCTATTTTTCCCGTACGTGTTTTTGGTTTTTTTGCAAGAGGTATATACAAATAACTATCGAGGAGTGCTGTATGAAAAGCCCTCCGTGCGCTTGGGTTATGTGCATATTTATGTGCATCGGTAAGTTCAAGAAGGCATGCGAGCAGGTCTGCTCGCGCGTTATAGTTTGTCATTATTTCATCCCACATGTATAAATTGACTATAGGGTATTGATAGGCTGAGGATGTTAAAATTTACGTATGTGAAAGTTTAATAAGGCGAAATAATCAGGGCAAACTTAAGCTATGGTTAATGCTAGGTTAGCGCGATCTGTGAGAATAAAAATCCATATTCAGGATGGTTTTTATACGAAATGGCGATTTGCGTGGCCGTTGTGATCTTGGTGATAAGTGCAATGCCTGTCGCCCAGTTTAAATAACTGATTGAGAAATCGGGGCTGTCTTGAAAAAAATGTAAAAGCGCATCTACGCGAAATTGATGATTTTTGGGCCAATTGCTTTGCGGCAATAAATCATCGATTATATAAATGCCGTTTTGTTTTAAAACGCGTAGGGCATGATCAAGGTGGCTGTATTTACCAGGCCAAGCATCGGCAAATATAAAATCGTAGGATAGGTTTTGACTACGGGCTAGAAACTTGCCTGCGTCCTCAACGATGAAATTAACATTGTCTTTTTTGCCGATAATTTTTTGTGCAATGGTAGAGTATTCTTGCGAGATATCGACGGTATCGAACACGGCATTGGGAGATTTTCCTGTGGTAATAAATAGGGTTGATAAACCAGTCCCTGTACCCAGTTCTAATAAATGTTGATTTTGGCCCGCAAGGACAGCGCATAAATTTGCCACTTCATGATCGCATTGCATATCAAACCCAATGGATTGGCTGTGTGCGTATATGGCGGCAATTTTATCTTTGAGCTGTGTTGAATATTGCATGTTTTAATCTTGTGTGAATTAGTGTTTGTGGCCGCAATTGGGGCCGTGGACATGCCCTGTTTCTCCGTGAGCTGGGTTGGCCGACTTGCCGAGAATTTCGGCAATGTCTTCTGGTGCCAAGGCGCGGCCAGTGGGGCCGGGATTGAGGACTGCGAAATTGCCTTGTAGTTGGGTGAGTATATCCAGACCAGAGGCGCGAGCGAAACGTGTATTCGCGCCCATAAATGCACCGAGTTTTTCTTTGGAGGAAAACAAGAGCACATGAGGTGTGTCATTTATAGGCATGGCTTGTAAACTTACACCGCCAGCTTGGGCTTGCTCGTCTTCGCTTTGTTCAACGGGCACGAATAAGTCAGAGGCTAATATGCCGACACTAAAGGCTTTGCGTAAAATAGGATCATGCGTGAGCTTTTGGGCATCGGCTTGCGCGAGCATGTCGGCGAGTTCGTCTTTATCTTTGCTCATATTGATTGCCTCATAATATAAAACCGCCCTAAAAGAGCGGTTTCATGTGTTAGCGTATTCTTGTGTTAAAGAATAGGTAAATACTTACATGCCGTTGCGTTGTGCATTGGCATTACAGTCTGCTTTTTTGACATAGCCTTCAGAACTTGCGCCTGTAACTTCGCCGTTTGTCGCGGTACGTCGCCAGCGAAATTCGCCCTTTTTATCTGTGTAGGTATCCCATTTGTCTTTAGCCCCTAAATCTTTTGGGTTGCCGTCCATGCCGTGACGTTGTGCGTTGGCTTTACAGGCTGATTTTTGCGTATAGCCTTCACATGCTGCGCCGACAATATTTCCATTACTGGCTTTGCGACGCCAGCGATGCTCGCCGCGTTTATCTTCGTAGAGTTCCCACTTGTCGTTTTCACCTGCCATAATATTTCCCTCTTATTGCTATATTTTTTATTTTGGGTCTTATGCCCAAAATATTTATAACGCATATCAGGAAAATAGCAATTTTAGATAAAATTAAACAATTCTACGTGCGGTAATTGTTTATGCAGGGCCAGTTGATACGGCAACCATGGCGGCGCGAAGGGTGCGTTCACCAAGTGTAAATCCAGTTTGCATAATTTCTGCCACGTCGCCTTTGGCTTCGGCGGACGGAATTTGTGCAACGGCTTGATGAACATTGGGATCAAATTTTGAACCTTTGCCGGGTACGGACTTAATGCCGTGACGGGCGAAAACGGCCATCAGGTCTTTTTCAGTTAATTCGATACCTGCGAGCAGGTCTGTTGCATTCTTGCCAAGATCGCCGCGTGCTTCATCCGTGATGGTGCTGAGTGCGCGGCCAAGATTGTCGGAGATGGATAAAACATCTGCGGCGAAACGCTCGACAGCATAAACACTGGCGGCTTTGACTTCACGTTCAGAACGTTTTTTGATATTTTCGGTTTCGGCCATAGCGCGCAAGGCTTGATCTTTCATGCCAGCGAGTTCTGTTTCCAGTTCTTCAATACGCTTGGCGGCGATTTCTGCTGGGGAAAGTTCAGGGGCTTTATCAGCGGTTTCGCCTTCGGCTGCGTTGGCAGCATGTGTCGCCGCATCGATTTCCGACTGCAAAGCATCAAGCTCTGCATTGGTCGGGAGACCATCAAGATCAGGTTTAAGTTCTGGGTTTGGTGTGCTTGGTGGTTTTGTCATGGTTTCAGCCTTCAAAGTCGTTCGCATGGTATTTAGAAATTTATGATCCGTTTTGCAAGAGGCGACCGACCATATTGGCAGTATAATCGACCATTGGAATGATTCTTGCGTAATTTAGCCGTGTTGGGCCGATCACACCGACCGCGCCGATAATTTTTTGGTGGGCATTGCGGTAGGGCGCGACGACGACACTTGAGCCAGACAGGCTAAAGAGTGGGTTTTCGGCGCCGATGAATATTTTAACACCGTCTGCCGCATCTGCTTTATCAAGCAAGGCGATTAATTCTTCTTTGCGTTCCAAATCTTCAAATAATAATCGTATGCGTTCCAAATCGGATTGGGCGTTTGCATTGTCGAGAAGCTGTGCGCGGCCACGGACGATGAGATTACGCATTTGGGTATTTTTTTCTGTCCCTGCCCATTCGGCTATGCCTTGTTTGACCAATTGGGCGCTGGCGGCGTCAAGGGCGGCGCGTCCTGTTTCGATTTCTTTAAGGATATCAATGCGGGCTTCCCCAAGGTTTTTCCCTTTAAGGCGTGCGGAGAGAAAATTACCTGCACGTTCGAGTGCCGCAGGGATTAGGCCTGGGGGAATGGGCATGATACGGTTTTCGACATGGCCGTCTTCGTAGACCAGCACGACCAAGGCTTGGGAACTGTCTAGGCCGACAAATTCCACGTGGCGTAAATTACCAGATTGTTCGGGGGCAAGGACAAGGCCCGCGCCGCCTGCCAATCCTGCGAGGGCGCTAGAGGCATTTTCAAGAATGTTTTCGATACTACGGTCATGGGGGCTGCCTTCAATCTGGGCGTTGATGGATTTACGTTCTGATCCGCTGAGGTCGCCAATCTCCAAAAGCCCATCGACGAAAAGACGTAGACCTGCATGGGTTGGCATACGTCCTGCACTCATATGTGTGGACGAGAGAAGCCCAAGGCTTGCCAAATCTGCCATTGTGTTTCGCAATGTGGCAGGCGAGAGAAGACTGTCTCCGTGTTGCATTTGCGAAAGCGTGCGTGAACCAACAGGCGTGCCTGTTTCAAGATAGCTTTCCACAATTGTCTTAAATACACGTCGTGCGCGCTCATCTAAATGTGACAGCGATAATGATGTTGATTGAAAGCTCATAGTTTATTTTAACTTGCTCGCATGGTAAATGGAAGTAGGCTTATGTAAATATTTATGAATTTCATTAGGATTGTTTATGACATCATTACTCACAATTTTTTTAAGTGTCTTTTTTGCAGAGCTTGGGGATAAAACGCAATTGGCGTCGATCATGTTTGCCAGTGATAAAAACAATAACCCTTATCTGGTGTTTTTGGCAGCGTCGGCTGCGCTTGTGGCGTCAACTGCATTGGCCGTAATGCTCGGCAGTGCAGCCGAAAAATGGCTCACGTTTTTTCCGTTAAAACTTATTGCAGGTGTTGGTTTTGTCGCCATAGGGATTTGGACGATTTATAGTCATTTTAGTGGGAACTGATCTTTAGTCTGACATATTTTTATATTTTTCAGGATCGTCAACACGCCATGATTTGATAATGGCGCCAGAATTTGACGTCAGCTGTAGAATGGGTGGGCTTTGAATCGCACGTGAAATTCTCACCGTTGGTATGCTGAGTTGAATGACTTCATAAACAGGACAATTCATCAAAATAGGCGGTTTGTCTCGTGTTCTTAAGGTGACGCAGGGGCCTACGATTCTTTTTTGTTCGACTGGAATTTTTCTTCGGATTGTTGTGTAGGTTGCAGGATAAAACTGTAAATTATAGCCATTAGGAATCTCAGATTTAAGCGGGATTGTATTTCCAAGATTTTTTATCCAATCCTGTATTGCCAATGATGAGCTAGGTTTGGTATTTGGTGCGGCGTATGTGCATAGGGGGGAGAGCGCAAAAAGCGTTGTGTATGTCAGGGCTTGCCAAAGATTGATCATATTTCTACCATGTCGTGTGGTCTGCAATTATAACATGTATGGAATGAATTTCAAGTTCATGGTTGGGAATATGTATACTGCATTGAATTTTCAATAAACTCTTTCTAATGTTTATGGAGTGGGCTAGTTGATAGGCCAATTAAATAGGAATTCATATGTCAGATACATCTTCAAACTCATCCAAATCTGTACGTCCAAATGGACGGGCATTAGACGAGACACGTACAATCAGTATTGAAACCGGTGTTTCTGCTTACGCCGAAGGGTCATGTTTGATTAAATTTGGTGGGACGCATGTTTTGTGTACGGCGAGTATTGATGAGAATGTACCGCGTTGGATGAAGGGCAAGGGTAAAGGTTGGGTGACTGCTGAATATGGTATGTTACCACGCGCGACCCATACACGTAATCGCCGCGAAGCTGCCGCAGGCCGTCAAGGTGGCCGTACTGTGGAGATTCAACGCCTGATTGGTCGTGCACTTCGCGCAGGTGTTGATATGAGAAAACTTGGCGAGCGCCAAATCGTTCTTGACTGTGACGTCATGCAAGCGGACGGTGGTACACGGACTGCGTCAATTACAGGTGCTTGGATTGCGCTTAGATTGGCGACGCAATATTTGCTCGATGAAGGTGTGCTTTCCGAAGACCCGATTACAGATATGGTGGCGGCTGTGTCTTGTGGTATTGTGGACGGAACATGTCGCCTTGATTTGGAATATGTAGAAGACAGTGCCGCGCAGGCAGATGCAAATTTCGTATTGTCTGGTACGGGCGGTATTATCGAAGTGCAAGCAAGCGCTGAAGATACGCCTTTTGATCCACAAGAATTTACAGAACTTATGCGCCTTGCTCAAAAAGGTATTGCAGAGTTGACCGTCTTGCAAAAAGAAGCCGTGGGCTCTTAAATACGGTTTAAGTTTAGTTTTGAAATTTAGTCCGTTTTAGATTTATAAAGGTCGCCTATTCGGCGGCCTTTACCTTTGCGCCATCCTCTAATGCGTCATCTTCTGGTTCATAGACAAGAAGGTCGGCAGGTTGGCAGTTCAACTCGCGGCACAAAGCGCTGAGGGTTGAGAACCGTACTGCGCGGGCCTTGCCTGTTTTCAAAATAGAGAGGTTGGCGAGGGTAATGCCAACACGGTCAGCGAGCTCTGTCAGCGACATGCGCTGTTCGACCAAAACCCGATCTAGATTTACACGAATACCCATAAATTATACCGTCAATTTCTGTTCTTGCCGCAGACGTGCGCCTTCGCGGAACACTTCGGAAAGAACGATGAGGACGAGTACGGAGAACCACACATACAGTCGTAAGTCCATGGTGAGAGTTTGATCGGGCGCGTCAACAATGTTCTGGCCATTTGCATGCAGTGTCGCAAGGCCAGTTGCAGAGACAAGGCGCAAAATTTCTGCAATCGCAACGGCAATCCATATGACGCGCAATCTTTGTGCATTTTCAGGCACAAATGGGTCGCCGCTAACAAGTGTTTGGCAGATAAGACGTAATTGTTTGAGAATGACTAAAAACGCGATTGTGCCAACAATGGTGCTGAGCGCAAGTGCCATGCCTGCAACAGGCGTTATGGTCGTGAAACGGGAACTGAAAGCGTCCATGCCCAAAGCGCCGAGTGCCGAGCCTAAGAAAATAAGCGTAAAAATGGCGAGGAATATCCAACCAGCCCACCAGAGAAAACTGATAAGACTTTGCAAAAATACCGTGGAGCGACTTGGCGCGCTTGTTGGATTTTCAGATTGATATAGAGGCTCTATATTCATAAATTTACACAAACTCCTAAAAATATAACTTATCGATAAACAATAATGACTAGAATTGCAAGGCATAATCACAGAATTGCATGTATTCAATTCTCATTTGTATGGGTGGTGTTAGATGTTTGACGGGCGTATCAAAACACGTTAGGGGCAAAACCTACGCGGCTGTTCGTAAGATTACGGCGGTTAAAATTTTGGAGATTTCTATGCGCCATCCGATTACGAGACTTGTTGTGGCTTCGCATAATGAAGGCAAGGTGCGCGAAATTCGCGAACTGCTAAAGCCGTTTGGTGTGACGACATTTAGTGCGCGTGAACTTGATTTGCCAGAGCCAGAAGAAACGGGTTTAACCTTTGCGGCCAATGCAGAGTTAAAGGCACAGGCTGCGGCGGACACGAGCGGTATGATCGCTTTGGCGGATGATAGTGGTTTGGCCGTTGACGCGCTGAACGGCGAACCGGGCATATATTCTGCGCGCTGGGCGGAACTGCCTGATGGGTCTGGTCGTGATTTTGATTACGCAATGGCGCGTGTGTATGAAGATATGAAAAATGCGGGCACTGTTGATACGGCGCGGTTCATTTGTGCTTTGTCTTTGGCCTTTCCAAATGCAGATGTGCATACATATGAAGGTAAGGTCGAGGGCCGTATTGTCTGGCCACCACGTGGTGATAAAGGTTTTGGCTATGATCCGATTTTTCAAGCCATAGGGGACAGTCAGACATTTGCAGAGATTGAGCCACAAGCCAAACATGATAAAAGCCACCGCGCCGATGCATTTGCAAAATTTATCAAGATTTGGTTCCCCAATAAAACCTCTGGAAACACATCCCGTTGTGACTAATTTAGGCATGGATAAAATCGGGCTTTATGTGCATTGGCCATATTGCTCTCGGATTTGTCCCTATTGCGATTTTAATATTTATAAAAACAAGTCCGAGAATGAAGAGGCTCTGATAGAAGCTATCCTTGTGGATATGCGCTATTGGCGCGAGCAATCGGGCGCACGTGAATTGGTCAGTATTCATTTTGGCGGTGGGACTCCGTCTTTACTAAGTGCGAAAAACCTCAAACGTATTATTTCACTTGCTCAAGAATTGTGGACGGCGACCACTGATTTAGAAATCGGCATGGAAGCTAACCCTAATAATGTGAGCGTGGAAAATTTACTGGAATGGCGTGGCGCAGGTATCGAGCGCGTTTCGATTGGCGTGCAAAGCTTTCACTCTGATGTCCTAAAATTTCTTGGCCGAGATCATGATGGTCAACAGGCAAGGGGGGCGATTGAGGAAGCGGTAAAAATCATGCCGCGCGTATCTGCTGATTTGATATATGGCTGGACATTGGACGGGACGCGGCAATCTTGCGCGAATTGGCAAGAGGATTTAGACGCTGTGCTTGCGCTAGGTGTGACCCATATTTCTGCTTATCAACTGACCATAGAAAAAGACACGGCCTTTGGTTATGCTACGCGGCGCGGTATTGAAAAAGCGGTGGATAATGATCTAAGCGCTGATCTCTATGAGCTTGGATTGGACGTGTTGACCAAGGCAGGCTTTACCCAATATGAGGTCTCTAATTTTGCCCGTACAGACGCCGCCCGTTCACGTCATAACCGCGTGTATTGGCAAGGGCTAGATTATATCGGTGTTGGCCCGGGCGCACATGGACGCCTCACAAATGATGGGGTACGAACGGCGACCATTTGCGCGTTGAAACCTGATACTTACCGCGAACACGTAGCTGAACATGGTCACGGTATGGACGTATGTGATGTGCTAAGCGGCGAGGATTGGGGGCAAGAATATTTATTGATGGGACTGCGGATTACAGAAGGTATCTCGCTCGCACGTTATCAAGAATTGTCTGGCACACAATTGAATGCCGATACACTTAACACTTATATTGACGCAGGTTTATTGCAGTTGGAAAATGATACTCTTCGCGCCACACCCTCAGGTCGCCTTGTTCTGGATAGACTTAGCCATGAATTGTTATTGGGGTGATGTTTATGCCTAAATTAGAAGCGTCTTGCCATTGTGGTTCCGTGCGAATGTGCTTGCCCAAAGACCTGATTTTATAAATGATTGTAATTGCAGCCTCTGTGAAAAAAGCGGTGGAGCGTGGGGGTATTTTGATACTGCGTCTGTCGAGGTGTCGGGGCAAACGCAACCCTATATTCGACAAGATATGGAAAGCCCCGCCATTGCCCTGCATTTTTGTGCCAAGTGTGGTGTAACAACACATTGGGTTCTCATCAAAAAACCCAAACGAACACCGAGCGCGTCTAAGACGTGCGGTGTCAATATGAATATATTTGATTGTGCTGATTTAGCAGGTGTTGAAATTCGGTTTCCTGAGGGAAGGTCGTGGGATGGTGTAGGCCAATACGCATACCGTAAAAGCCCAACTATCATCGGTGAATAACCTTGCTTAAAACGCGCCGTTAGATGTTTTTGGGGCGGGGTCGATAATGACGAAGCGGCCATTTTTGATTTGGTAAACGGCAAGGCCACGCTCGGGTGTGCCTGATCTATCAAAACGCACAAGCCCGTCTACGCCGAAAAAACCAGCGGGGTCGGTTAGGCGCTTTTGTCTGTTTTTCAGATCACCGTCAGCAACGAAGGCTGCGATATTAACGGCGTCATAGGCCAGTGAGGCAAGGCGGGAAGGTTCGACCCCGTAAACGGCGTCATAATTTGCGCTGAATGCATTTTTGCCTGCCATGTCTGGGCCTGCGAATATGCCGCCACGGATTGCGGGTTCACGTACGACCTCTTCACGGTTCCAAAGCCCTGTGCCAACATATTGCACATTCCCCGGATTGATGTTCTCTTCAAAAAATGGCAAGAGCGGCGCAAGAGAGCGCAGAGCTGTGCCGCCTTCTGGCAACATGACAACGTGGAATGCAGCCTCCGTAATTGGTTTGCCAGCGGCTTCGTTGGCGGCCAAAGTATCGGTATAGATTTTGGCAAGCCTACGTGCAGGTTCTTGCATGACTGTAATGTCTTTGCCTGTGTATGTTTGTACGCCGTTCATCATGCCGTCAATGCTAGCAACAGATTTTTTATAGGCACTGAGTACGCGTTGACCATAGGTCGAGTCGGGGCCAAGAAAGGCAAATTTACGTGCGCCAGATCCAGCGACATATTGTACGACACGTTTGACTTCTGCCTCTGGTGGGAAGCTGAGAAGATAGACGCCATTGCCTGCAACTTTGGTATCGGTTGAGAAGGCCAGCATGGGCGTGTTTGACTTGCGGGCAATGTCGGATGACGCTTTGACCGAACCTGCAAGAATAGGGCCGAGGATAATATCTGCGCCTTGTTTTACGGCTGAGCGTGCGGCTTTACGTGCGCCTGCGCTCGTGCCTGCACTGTCGAGTGCAATGAGGAGCACGCTATCATCTTCACGGGCAAATAGCGCCAGTTCGGCGGCTTTTAACATGGAATCTGCTTCGGCGCGCAGACGTGCAGATTTCGCAGAAAATGGTAAAATGAGCGCCACACGCTGAATATTTTTCGCGTCCATGAACGGCGGTGTTATACCGCTTTTATAATTGACAAGTTCTTCTGGTTTGATCTCTTCTGGCTGTGTTTGATTTGGTCTGTCGTTTGGTATTTGCACGGGTATTTGCGTATTTTGTTGTGGGCGTTGTGCAATTGGGCGTTGGGAACCAGATGTGGTGGCACAGGCGCTAAGGAGAGCTGACACGCTAAGGCCGATTAAAATTGTTTTTAGGCTTTTAATCGTACTCGCTTTCGCGGTGTAAACTGGATAGAGTGTCATAAAACAACCTTTTAACTTTTCTCTTAGCGCATGGACAGAGTGTGAACCCTGAATTTCCCGATAAGTCTATAAGTCTGCACGACAATGTGCAAGACGTCAGTAGCATTTCAATACACAAGCAGACATTGGAGTCTGGCTTGTACCTTGTCTCTACGCCTATTGGCAATTTACGCGATATTAGCTTGCGCGCGCTTGATGTGTTGACCAGTGCCGACATGGTATTGGCCGAGGATACACGGGTGAGCAAGAAATTGTTCAATGCCTATGGCCTCAAAACACCTTTATCAGCATATCATGACCATAATGCGGCAAAGCGTGTGCCAAATTTAGTGACACGTATCGCAGAGGGCGCGGTGATTGCGCTGATCTCTGACGCGGGGACGCCTTTGGTTTCTGATCCTGGGTTTAAACTGGCGCGTGCCTGTGTCGAGGCAGATTTAACGGTGTTTGCCATTCCCGGGGCGAGCGCAGTGCTAAGCGCTCTTGTTGTATCTGGCTTGCCGAGTGATAAATTTATGTTTGCAGGATTTTTGCCAGCAAAAACTTCTGCACGTAAAACGGCGCTGAGCGGTTTGGCGTCTGTACCGTCGACCTTGATTTTTTATGAAAGTGCGGGGCGGCTTTCGGCCATGCTTGTGGACGCACTGTCTGAGCTTGGTGATCGCCCTGTATCTGTTGCGCGAGAGCTGACGAAAAAATATGAAGATGTGTTATATGGCTCTTTGTCCGAGATGATTACCCGTCTGGACGGGGAAAAACTACGCGGTGAAATCGTGGTCAGTATTGGSCCCCCTGAAGGGAATGATGAYTGGGACGAAGCGCAGATTGTAAGTGCGCTGAAATCGCGTATGGGSGAATTGGGTGTGAARCGTGCGAGTGARGAAATCGCGTCATTATCTGGACAGAAAAAACGCGATATCTATGCCCTTGCGCTTAAGATAAAAGATGGCAAATAAMGCACGTCGCCAAGCTGAAATACGMGGCCGCCGCGCAGAATTGTGGGCYGAAATTTTCTTRCGGTTAAAAGGYTATCRTATTTTAGARCGCCGCTATAAAACGCCGCTCGGCGAGATTGAYATTRTTGCGCRCAAASGCAATGTGCTCGCGATTGTCGAGGTCAARCGYCGCARGAATTTGCAAGAGGCACATAATAGTTTGCACACGCAAAACCTAAGACGTATTGAAGACGCGGCGCAACTCTATCAAGAACGGCATACACAATATTATGATTTGGCCACGCGCTATGACGCCGTATTTGTTTTGCCRAAMYTACGMATTRTTCATTTGAAAGATGCGTGGCGYACCTATTAGGYTTGYAGRTCTAGCTGTCCRTTGACGACTTTGAATATTTGTGCGCGYCCTGCGAAMGCTGAAAAAAGATGATCGTCCGTGCCTGTCATGAAAACTTGGGTGTCAAGTTCCAGCAATTCTTCGATCAATGCGGCGCGTCTATATTCGTCTAAATGGGCGGCGACTTCATCAAGGAGTAATATGGGTTTATGTTCGCCTTGGGAACGTGCATGGGCGAGGATAAGCCCAATCAGGAGCGCTTTTTGCTCGCCCGTAGAACAATCCGCGGCGGGCATTTGTTTTTCCAAATGTGTTGTTTGTAAATCTGTTTTGTGAACACCGCGCAAAGTACGTCCTGCACGTTTGTCGAGAGGGCGATCTGCATTTAAGGTGAATTTTATGAATTCGTACACATCGCGTTCGTCTGCGCCGTCTGCAAATAGGTTTTCCGCCTCTCCGTCGAGGTTGAGAATTGCGCGTGGAAAGGCGGTTTCTTTGCGCGTTGCAATCTCGTCTTTTAATTTGACCAATGTTTCAAAACGCGCTTTGGCAATTTTTGCGCCGCGTTCTGCGAGGTCGTTTTCGAGGGCGTCAAACCAATAATCATCATCTATACCGTCACTCAGCAGGCGGCCACGTTCCGAACGTGACTTTTCATAGGCGAGGCTGGTGCGGCCATGCTCGGGTGTATGAACAAGGCAAAGGCGATCAAGGAATTTACGACGATCAGAAGGCGGGCCTGTAAAGAGGCGGTCGTGGGCAGGTGTTAGCCAGTTAAGGGTCAGTTGTTTGGCAAGGTCTGTACCGCTTGCATTGCTGCCGTCTATGCGAATTTGTCGGCGGGTTGGGGCGGTTGGAATTTGACCTGTGCCGACTTTTATCAGGGTGTCATTATGGTTGAGCTCGGTGGCGATTGCCCAATGAACAGATGGATTGTGGGCTGGTGCGTCTAGGGGGTCTTGTTGTGTTGTGCGCCTTGCAATGTCTGCGAGTTTGGCACGGCGTAAACCACGCCCTGGTGAGAGCAGAGATATGGCTTCGAGTAAATTGGTTTTACCTGCGCCGTTCTCGCCAAATAATACAACAGGCCGACCGTCAAACGCGACATCAAGATGAGCGTAGGAGCGAAATTGGGTCAGAAGTAATTTTTGTATAAATGGCGTTTCGCCCACAAAAAAACTATACGCGCAAAGGCATAAGAACGAAGAGCGCGTCTGGATCATCCGCGTCTTTGACAAGTGCAGGTGCGGCTGGGTCGGACAGATAGAAGTGAATATCACGACCGCCGATTTGCGAGGTCACGTCTAAAATATATTTCGCATTAAAGCCGATTTCCAAATCGTCAAAACCATAATCGACCATAAGGTCTTCATTGGCATTGCCGTGTTCTGGATTGTTCACAGCAAGGGTTAAGGTTTCGCCTGTAATGGTCAGCTTGATCGAGCGTGATTTTTCTGCAGAAATAGTTGAAACGCGGTCAACAGCGCTGGCGAAAACTTTGTTGTCGATGACAAGTTCTTTGTCATTATTTTTAGGGATTACCCGGTCGTAATCTGGGAATGTTCCGTCAATGAGTTTTGATGTCAGTATGGCTGACCCGACAGTGAAACGGATTTTGGAATCTGAAACAGATAGAGAAATTTCACCGTCACTTCCGTCAATAAGGCGACGTAGTTCTGCAACGGTTTTGCGCGGGATGATAACGCCTGGTAGACCTTCTGCACCTGCAGGAAGTGGCATTTCAGCCAAGGCAAGACGATGGCCGTCTGTGGCAACAGTCCGTAATTTATTGTCGGCTGCGTGGAAGTAAATACCGTTTAGATAATAACGCGTTTCTTCGGTAGAAATCGCAAATTTTGTTTTGTCGATTAAGCGTGCCAAATCTTTGGCCGCAAGTGAAAATGTGTGGGTAAACCCATCTGCTGTCATTTTTGGAAAATCACCAGGTGGGAGAAGAGGTAGGGTAAAATGCGAACGTCCTGCGTCAACTTCAAGACGGCCATCCGGGCCAATCATCAAAGAGACTTCTGCGCCGTCAGGAAGTTTACGTGCAATGTCATAAAGCGTATGGGCAGGGGCGGTGACGTCACCCGGAGCGCTAATATTACCTATCGCGGCTTCGGTGACTTCGATATCAAGGTCGGTGGCTGTGAAATGCACAAAGCCTTCAGTCGCGCTCATCAAGACATTTGACAATATAGGAATTGTATTGCGGCGTTCTACAACATTTTGGACATGTCCCAGTGCTGAGAGAAGTGCCGCTCTTTCCATTGAAAATTTCATATCGCTTTACCTTTTAAATCGTCTTGAGTGCCTGCTGAAAAGCGGCATTACTATTTGGTGGTTAAGCATAAAGAAAAACACGGCGAGGCCAAGCGATTTTTTCGTGGCCTGTACTGATGTTAATATCGGTTAACTATGAAAATTTAGCATTTTTCAAGGATAATATGTTTATTCGTAATTTGCTAATTGAGATGGGAGCTTGATGGGATGGCAATCGGGGATTTTTTTAAGTCTTTTGCAAAAGATGTGCAGGGTAGTTTTGCTATGCTGATGGCAGGTTCTGTGTGTGCCATATTAATGGCTACGGGCGTTGCTGTTGATTATAGTCGTGTAAGTAAGGCGCAAAGCCAAGCGCAGGATCAAGTGGATACTGCTGTTTTGGCGGCGGCGATTTATTTGAAACATGCGCGTGAGGATGGGTATAGCGACGAAAGTAAGCTTGAACACGCGCGTACTGTTGCCTTAGAAAATTTGGCCACATGGATTCACGATGGCAGCATTAGCTTTGCTCTGTCTGATGTCATCATTAAGGATGGACAAATCACAGTGAGCGCGACGGGTAATGTTGTGCCTGTTATGCTTGGTATGTTTGGTGTGAAGGGCATGGCTTTAGACGCGTCAGCCTCTGTGAGTTTGGCTGCGGGTAATACGAAACCTGTTGATGTTGATGTGGTGCTTATCTCTGATATTACGGGGAGTATGGGTGGTACATTGGAGTCGGTTCAAAAAAATATGAAACGGTTTTCGGATGATTTAACCTCTAAATTATTAACTGAAAATATTCGCCCGAGTCGTATACGGGTTCAGGTGATTTTTTATAAAGATTATTTTGTCGATTCAAACCCTATGAACATTTCTGTTTTTTATGAACTGCCCTATAATCGGGGTGGGCTTGACCGTTATGTTGATGGATTTGTCGCCAGTGGTGGTGGTGACTTTGCTGAAAGTGGATTAGAAGCCGTTTGGTATGGTGTAAATGCGCCATGGGACGCACGTTCGGGAAGTATTTTAACGCGGGCGATTATACTTTGGACGGACGCGGCTGCGCTAGATTTTAAAGGCGCTCCCAATGTCACAGATCTAGCTATGAATTTGGATAAAAGTGGAACTTCGACAGTAAAATATCCAGCGAAAATGCCAAGCAATCTCGTGGATTTGGGAAAAGAGTTTGCAAGTTTTCATAAAGTTAATTCCAATAATCAGCCGGGAGTAGTTTCTATGTCTGTCAATATTACGACGGGGGTGGATATGGTGTACTATCCGAATTGGGATTTAATGCAGGATTGGAACGGGGTGCATTTGTATAATAGTTCTCTCTCGGGTTCTGAGGCCTATGATATGATTTTAGATCAAGTGGTTTTGTCGGTTTTGACCCAAGCAACAGCAAGAGATATTGCGATTACGCAATAGGTGTTGGTGAGACTACATTCCTGTTTTAAATAGAAGTGGGCACATTAATGGTTTTTAAAAAGTAAGTAATTATAAGGCACACATAAATGTGGTGCTTGTAATGTGGAACTTGCTATGTGGAAATTATACAGACGATTTTTAGATGATACCCGTGGTGGGTTTGCTATTTTTGCGGCGCTTAGTTTTTTAGTGCTCTTTGTTGTTATTGGCGCGGCTATTGATATATCGCGATTAACGGACGCGAAGTTGGATGGGCAAAACCGTATTGATGCGGCTGTGCTGGCTGCTGCGGTTTATGTTAAGGAAGCCGAGCTAAAACCGATCCCGCCAAAAAAAATACGCAATAAGGCGCGCCGTGTTGCGCGCAGGTCATTACGTACATGGATACATGGTGATGGTGAAAAATTTTCGCTGACAAGTTTACGGTTTCGTGAAGGTGAACTTATCGGTAATGGTAAGGGCAGTATTAAGCCCATTCTTGCGAGCTTGTTTGGGGTGAAAACACTTTCTTATAAAGTGACATCAACTGTGAGCTTATTTGGTTCTGATCCAACGCCGATTGATATTGATGTGGTGCTGATTACTGATGTTACGGGCAGTATGGGTGGCACGCTAAGTTCCGTGCAGGCGAATATGAAAAACTTTGCAACGGATTTGACCAACAGATTGGCAACAGAAGATGTTGTACCAGGTGAGTTGCGGGTGGAGATTATTTTCTATCGCGATTATTTTGCAGATTCGAATGCCATGCAGGTGTCTCGGTTTTATGATTTACCATCTGAACGCAGTGCAATGGATAGTTTTGTTGATAGCGAAAGCGCAAGCGGCGGTGGTGATTGGGCGGAAAGTGGGCTTGAGGCTGTTTGGCACGCGGTGCGTGCGCCGTGGAATACAGATGATAGCCGGCAACTTGTTCGGGCCATTATTTTATGGACGGACGCGCCTGCTATTCCTTTGGGCGAGAATAGAGGTGCCTTTGTGACACCTTACCCTAGTCGTGCGCCGCGAAGTTTAGATGGTTTGCGTCGTCAATTTTCTCGTTTTCATACGGAAAACTCCAGTGGGGAGGACGGCGTTGTTTCGATGGCGCTGAATATTACCACAGGAAGCCTTGCCTCATACCCTGAATGGCAAAAAGTTTCGAATTGGTCTGGTGTGACGTTAAATGTCGGCGCGAATGCAGGTAATTCTAGTGCCTATGCAGACATGTTAGATCAAGTGGTTGCCTCTGTTTTGACGCAGACAGAAGCGCGAACGCTTGCGATTTCTCATTAAATGACAATCGTGAAAATAAAACCGCGAAAATAAAAACCGTGAAATGTGGCCTTAGCCTTTAAGGGCTTCGGTTACGTTTTCGATGCTTTTGTTCAGGGCAGGGTCTTCTGCGCGCAAGGCTTCGATGCGTTTCACGGCGTGGATAACCGTTGTGTGGTCACGACCACCAAAACGACGACCAATATCTGGCAATGAACGGGTGGTGAGCATTTTCGAAAGATACATGGCTACTTGGCGCGGACGGGCAATAGCACGGGCGCGGCGTTTGGATAGGATTTCGTCCATTGAAATGTTGAATTCTTTGGTCACGGCGCGCTGAATTTTATCAACAGTTGGGCGTGTGTTAGAGCTATAACGTGAATGGGCGAGGGCTTCTTGTACGCTTTCAAGTGTCAACGGACGACCAAGGAATTCGAGGCGCGCAACGACTTGTGAAAATGCGCCTTCAAGGTCGCGTGGGGTTGCGTTAATGCGTGCAGCAAGATGATCACGGGCATTTTGCGGCATGGCAAGGCTTGGATAGCCATTATTACGGCGACGCTCAATCAGGCGGTCTAAAATACGCAAACGTAGTTCATAATCGCAGGCATTAATGTCGCATAGCAGACCACCACAAAGATAGGATTTTAACCGTTCGCTGGCTTTGTCTATTTGGTGTGGGTGACGATCAGACGCGAGCAGGATTTGCTTGCCGTCATCAACAAGGGCAATCAAAGTATGAAGAAGCTCTTCTTGAGATCCTGGCTTGTCCGCGATGAAATGAGCGTCATCAATAATCAAAAGATCGACATCGCGCAGGCTTGATTTAAAGGCGTCAATTTCTGAGCGGCCTTGGGCGCGGACAGATTGTACAAATGTGGCAACAAAATCTTCAGCAGAAATAAGGCGTACACGTCGATGTGGATTTTGCGCGATTGCGGCTTCTTTAATGGCGTAAAGCAGATGGGTTTTTCCCATGCCGTGTGGGCCATGAATTAAAATAGGGTTGTAAACTGGCTCTGTTGTGGACGCAACACGACGCGCTACAGCGTAGGCTAATTCGTTTGAAGGGCCAACGACAAAATTTTCGAATGTAAAACGGTCACGACGTAAATCGGCTTCTCTATTTGGGTTTTGCGCGCTCATCTGCGCTTTGACTTGCGAGAAACTTGGGGCAAAACTTTGGTTTTGCGAAGGTTGAGTTTGTGTGCTTCTCGGCTGTGTTGTTTTTCGTACTGGTATATTTTTATCGACTGGTTTGCTTGTTCGAACATCGGCGCAAGCGCATATTTCGACGTCTCTGGCGTCGTTTTCAGCCCAAAGAGAGCGTACCAAGTCGCCATACTTACCTTCAATGCGGCTCGCGACAAAACGCGAAGGCGCGGTGAGGGCAACGGAGTGCTCGTTCTCTGATTGAAAGGCCAACTGCCCTGTCCAAGATTTATGAACGCGCTCACCTAGGGTTGAGCGGAGCTTGCCTTGCACAATGTGCCAAATATCTTCGGCATTGATATGAGAGGTTTGTGCGTCATTTAACGGATTTTGCAGAGTGTTATGTTGCGTCATATTGTTTGTCGATGTGGACGAGTTTTCGCGTGAGGCTTTATCAGAAATGTCACGTAAATCGTTCAAGTTAATCCCCGAGTTTCTTCGCTGGCTTACAGAGGTAAGTCATTGATAAGTATAATAAAAATAATGAACTCTAAGCCGAATGTGGACTCATACGCCTTAGTTTTCTCGCAGAGAGCATCCCCAAACTCTGTCTCCCTGTGCCCCTTTTAAAGACGGTTTTTAACCATAGGTCAACGGACAAAATTAACATTTTTTCGACTCATTGCACTTGACTCTAAAAAATCTAAATTCCACGGGCACTTGGCAGAAGGGTAGGCGTTATTTTTTTTTAATGAATATGACATTTGTATTGGTTTTTATTTCTTCGCGTATAACGAGAAATATAAGGTGCAAATAGTTTGGCCAAATTTGACGTTTTTAGTAGGTGGCAAGCAAGGCGGCTTTACTTTGTAGCAGGCATAAAAAAACCCAGCATCAAGGCTGGGTTTTTCATAAAATTTTTAAGGCTTAGCTTGCAAGCGCTTTCACACGTTTAGAAAGGCGAGAAATTGTACGTGCGCCAGTGTTTTTGTGAAAAATGCCTTTGCCAACAGCGCGCATCATCGCAGGTTCTGCGCTGAGAAGTGCTTCTTTGGCAAGTTTTTGATCGCCAGAAGTGATTGCGTCTTCAACTTTACGAAGTGTTGTACGTACCGCAGAGCGACGTGTTTTGTTAACTTCAGTTTTGCGTGCCATTTTACGTACGCATTTTTTAGCAGATGATGTATTCGCCATAATTTCCTCTTTAGGACTCTTAAATTCTGTTCGAAACTCAGTAATACTTACGATTAGCCGACACTCAAAACAGACAAATTCTGAATTGCGCGTATAGACGCCATATAGGCCCTCGTCAACACCTTAAATGTAGTGCAAATGGGCTATTTATTGGTAAAATGAGGTGTGCGCTTTTCTGTGAATGCTGACATGCCTTCTTTTTGGTCATTGGTTGCGAACATGGCTTGGAAAAGGCGGCGCTCAAAATGAATGCCTTGGGCCAATGTGGTCTCGAATGATGTATTGATGGTTTCTTTGGTCATCATGGCGATTGGCAAGGATTGATGCGCGATTTTCTTGGCCGCACTCATGGCCGTTTCCATTAATTCATCGACAGGCACAACGCGCGAGACAAGGCCAGAGCGTTCTGCTTCTTCTGCGCCCATCATGCGTCCTGTCAGGCACATATCCATAGCTTTTGATTTACCGACAGCGCGTGTCAGGCGTTGTGTGCCACCCGCGCCGGGCATGACGCCGAGATTAATTTCGGGTTGGCCAAATTTTGCATTATCGCCTGCAATAATGAAATCACACATCATGGCGATTTCACAGCCGCCGCCAAGGGCGTAGCCTGCTACGGCGGCGATGATTGGTTTGCGAAAGCGTGCAACGGCTTCCCAGTAAAGGCCAAAGACATCATGGTCGTATTGACCAAGGAATGTTTTGTCTTGTAATTCTTTGATATCTGCACCAGCGGCGAAAGCTTTATCGGAACCTGTGAGGATGACACAGCCGATAGCGTCATCGGTTTCAAGTTTAGCGAGAGCTTCAGCAAGCTCCATTGTCAGTTCGTTGCACAAGGCGTTGAGGGCTTTGGGGCGGTTGAGTTTAATTGTACAAACGCCGCCATCTTTGGTGACTTCTAGTGTTTTATAGGCCATTTGTGGATTGCCTCCTTAATAAACTAGGTGTGATTAGGTGTGGCGTTTTACGCCTATCTGAATGGAGAGTCACGGGCAAAATTAACTCTTTTTAATGTCCAAAGGGCGCTTTGATTGCGTGAAGGCGTGGTTTCGTTACTATTTCTGGCATTTTAGGCAGTAGAAACTGGAGCGGCCTGATTGTTTGATGCGTGTAATTGTGTCGTCGCAATCAGGATTGGGGCAAGGGGTTTTTGCGCGGTCATAGACTTTGAAGCTGTGTTGAAAATACCCTAATGCTCCGTCTGTGGCTGCGAAGTCCTTGAGGGTTGATCCACCAGCTTTTATGGCAAGGTCTAATGTGCGTTTGATTTCAGTGCATAATGTATCGCATTCCTCGGAGCTGACATCACATGATTTACGCAAAGGCGATATGCGGGCATCAAACAAAGCCTCGCAGACATATATATTGCCAAGTCCTGCGACGATGTTTTGGTCAAGTAATGTGGTTTTAATCGGGGACTTTTTTGTGTGAATGGCTTCATATAATACGGGGCCGCTAAAACTGTTTGAGAGGGGTTCTGGGCCGAGTGTATCGTGACGGCCTGTTTCCCCGACGGCAAGCAATTCCATGAAGCCAAAACGCCTTGGGTCATTATAATATATGGTTGGTGCGCCTTGTTCGTTATGTAAGGCGCTCATGACAAAGATAACATGATCATGTTTGGGGTTGGTGGCGTCGGGATCGATGGGGGATGTTTTGGTATCAATGCTAAACCGTCCCGTCATACCCAGATGCATGAGGAGAGTTTCACCGCTTGAGAGTTCGGCCACAAGAAATTTGGCGCGGCGTGACAAGCGGGTAATGGTTGTGGCTTCTAATCTTTTGACAAAATTATCTGGAAAGGGAAAGCGGATATCGGAACGGTTTAATGTCACCGAGAGAAATTCACGGTTTTCCATAACAGGGGTCAGGCCTTTGCAAACGGTTTCGACTTCTGGAAGCTCGGGCATATTGTTCCTTTTATAATTCTGGTCATTGGGCTAAAATAAGAATATAAAGGCATTAATATAGAGGCAGAGCTGACGGCGCAAGATATGGCAAAAGAAAAGACAATTGATTTTGGGTTTGAAGACATTCCTGTGTCTGAAAAACAGGCGCGTGTGCGCGGCGTATTTGATAGTGTTGCCTCTAAATATGACCTTATGAATGACGCTATGTCTATGGGGGTTCACCGACTTTGGAAAAGCATGGCAATGGCCAAGATTAATCCACAGCCGGGCGAAATCCATATTGATGTGGCTGGCGGTACGGGCGACCTTGCGCGTGCTTTTATCAAACGTGCAGACGAAGTGCGCCAACGCCGTGGCGGCGTGCCTGCGAAGGCCTATGTGTGCGATATAAATGCTGAAATGCTCTTGGCGGGCATAGACGCAAAAAAAGACGCTGGTCTGGATATGACGCGTGTGTGCGGTAATGCCCAATGCTTGCCATTTCCTGATAATTACGCAGATGTGATTACGATTTCCTTCGGCATTCGTAATGTCACAGACCGTGATATGGCCCTGCGCGATTTTCGGCGTGTATTGAAACCGGGCGGGCGATTTTATTGCCTCGAATTTTCAACACCGCCGACCGAGTGGCTACGTAAATTTTATGACGCATATTCGTATGCGGTCATTCCAAAAATGGGCGGAGTGCTTACAGGCGATTCCGAGAGCTACCAATATCTCGTCGAGTCCATCCGTAAATTCCCTCGCCAAGAACAATTTGCAGATATGCTCAATACGGCTGGTTTCGGGCGCGTGAATTACGAAGATTACTCAGGCGGTATTTGCGCGCTACATTGGGGCTGGAAAATTTAAGAAAATTGGATAACTTTCTGTATATAAGGGTCGTGTTTTTTCGCACATCCAAATATATAAATCGTCGATTCATGAATGTTGAAATCAACTGATTTGGGGAAGAGAATTCCTTCGGTTTGGATTAAAAATTTCATTTTCCCGCGGCATTGGTCGCATTTTGGGTATTCCGCATTTTGTATCCAATGCAGTCCCCCTCCGACTTCAATGCTCGCACCAAATATATGACCAAGAGCGTCGCTTTGCTTTTGTGGGTTTATGGGAGAAAGTAAATTTCTTAATGTATCAGAGTTTTTTATATAGCGCGCTGTTGACCACATGTTTTGTTGTCGACCGCTACGAAGCGTAATTCTAGGTATTCTTATTTCTTGGAATACAGTATTTCCTATTTGCAGGCCTTGTTGGTCAACCATGCTGACGTTTAAATTACCTGAGGGTGTGAATTGAATTGTTTTTCCAGACCATGGGGCTTCCAAATGATCGGGAAGTGTGATCATATATTTCAGTTCACGGGACTTTTGGGCTATGGGTATAAGCAGGCTTGCGGTTGATGTTGTTTCACCAATGCTTTCAATCGCTGTGATGATGTCATCAAGAGAATGTTCTTTGATAACATCTGCCATTTTTTTGATCTTATGCCATTCAATATAAACTTTTATAGCCCATAGAAAAAGCCAAAGAAGAGGAAGTGATAAAAGGCTCAAAAGTGTTTTTCCCCAAATTGCCATGCCTGCCTAATGTGTGCGTCCTAATGTGTGCGTCAAAATTCCTGTATAGATATTATACTTTCCTAGTATAAATTCCAGACGGTTTCTGTTGCTTCACATGTGCCTTTTAGGAGTTCTTCCATTTTAACGCTCGTGAGATGTTTGATCGTGTAAGCGTTTTTGTATTGGCGGTGGATTTCACTTTTCTGTATAGAAAAGGGTGGGCCATTTAATGCCGTCTGGTCATATTCAAAACAAATGAGTAATTGTGGCGCGCTTTTGGTGAGTGCGGTGAGGTGTTTTGTGTATTGTGAACGCATTGCATCTGGCAAAGCGACAAGTGCGGCTCTGTCATATATCATGTCAATCTTGCCGATGTCATCTGGGGTGAGTGTGAAAATATCACCCACGAAAATATCAATATTGGGTGCGCTGAAATGGGTGTGTGTCGGGGTTTGTACTTTTGTTGGTGTGACGCCAAGTTCCGAGAATAAATCTTCGATTGCTAACAGGCTAAGCTCGGCGCCGATAATGTTGTGGCCTTGGGAAAGCAACCACGCAATGTCGCGTGTTTTACCGCAGAGCGGCACAAAAATACGGCTATGATTTGCAAGGTCAAGTGCAGCAAGGTTCTCGACAAGAAGCGGATTGGCTTTACTTAAATGAAATCCGATTTCTTTGTTTTCCCATCTGTCGTGCCAAAATTGTATTTCCATGACATTCCTTTTTCATATGTTTTTCGGCGGTTACACCATTTTCGCCATGCCGAGTACAAAGCCTGATATATAAGATGCCATCCAAATTGACCAGACCAAGAGTGAGAGCTTGTGAAAATTGGTCAGGGTGTGTGTATTGCCTTTGCGTCGTGCAAGTATTGCCCAAAACAAATGAAACGTCATAAGGGCTAGGCTTACGAACCCTAAAATGGAATGAGGGGTAAGGGTCAGGCCGCCAATGGCCAGATAGGTAAGAATGGTGGCGAGTGTGTCGACGCTCACACCCAAGGCGAACAAAACAACATGTTTGCGGGCTAGGTATTTGGCACGAAATTCTGACCAGACGCCCCATGTATAAAATACGAGGGCGACTGTGAAAAGAATGACAGAGATTAAGAGTAATGTCGGCATAGAAACACTTTATATAAATGCGCTCTCTATGAAATTGACTTGGGATAAGTCAGAGGCGCATATGTTGTATGTGTTGGCCGAAAATTATGGGGGCGAAGACTTGGCCCCATTTAAATAGATTTATTAGGTTTTAGCGTCTGGCTTTGCGCGCTGCATATTTTGCATCACGGCGGGCTTTTTGCGCGGTGACGAGTTTTTCTGCTTTTTCTTTTGCCGCAAGTTCTGCCGCTGCTTTTTCTTCAGCGTCTTTTAGGGCTTTGGCCGTGCGTTCTGTTTCAGCTTTGATTTTACGTTCTTCGCGTACTTTATTGCGCTCGATACGTTCTGCAGCCAATTTGGCTTTTGTTTCAGGATCAATCTGTTTGGCTTTCGCGCGTTCAAGCAATGCAAGCTTTGCCTTTTTTTGCTCTTCGATTCTGTCGTTAAAATTACTACCGCGGAAACTCATACTTTATGCCTTTTAATTGAAAATGTGTTTAGGGGGGTTAATTCGTCTATTTTACAGGTAATTTCAAGTGGATTCTGACCTAGAGGCTAAAAATAAGGAAAAAAAGATGAAAAAACCGTAATTAATAATAATTCTTACTTGCGTTTAGCAAAATAGGGGGCTAGAACACACTTAATTGAGAATGGTTCTTAACAACTTTGTAGCGGTTGAGGACTGGTTAGAGGAAGGAAATTATGTGCACACCGATTGCCAAACGGGGATTAGCTGATTGGCTTTTAACCCAAAAGCGGGTGATTGGAGGGTGGCGCGACGAAATTGCTGATACATGTTCAGCAGACAAGGATCTTATCGAAAGCCTTGAAACACATTATAATTGGTTGTCAGACGAGTTGGTCCGGCTTTCAGCGAATGAAATGTGATTTTTCGATAAGCCAAGGGACGCATGTTTAAGGGATACCCTTCTCCTTACCTGCGTCCCTTATAACTTTATCTATTAATGATGAAAACCCGAGAATAGCGCGGATTTATACGTGCGTTTTTAGTGAATTTGTCACATTTTTACCACACGTTGGGGTTTATAATATGTTGCGAGTAATTCTTACTTGCTAAATGAAATATAACCGCGTAATTGCGTCTCATTCTTATAAACCTGTAAGAATAATTGTGAATATTATAAAAAACACTCAGGACAAATTAATGAAACTCATCGCTAAAACAGCTATGATGACGGCCGCAAGCGCGTTCGTGATCGCAAGTGCAACACCAGCTCTTGCACAATCTACCCCTTCTGCCGCAGAAATGTGGCGTGTTATTCAGGCGCAACAAGCAAAAATCGATGCGCTTGAGTCTGAAATTGCAGAAACACAAGTTGAAACAATCGAAGTTAAGAAAACAGTCGAGAGCGTTGCTGACGCTTTTGAACATGGTACAATCGGTGCCAGTAAAACAAGCATTGGTGGTTATGGCGAACTTCATTATGAAGGCGGCGCTAAAGATCAAATCGATTTCCATCGTTTTGTTCTTTTCTTTGGCCATGAGTTTACAGACAATATCCGTTTCTTCTCTGAGCTAGAAGTTGAACATGCGTTATCAGGCAATGGTAAGCCGGGCGAAGTTGAGCTTGAGCAAGCTTATCTCGAAATGGATTTCTCTGAAAACACACGCGGCTTTGCCGGTGTTCATTTACTCCCTCTTGGCCTTATGAACGAAACACATGAGCCGCCGACATTCTTTGGTGTTGAAAGAAACGCCGTTGAGAAAAACATTATTCCTGTCACATGGTGGGAAGCGGGCCTTGGCGCGAGCGGTAGTGTTGGCGAAACTGGTTTTTCTTGGGACGTTATGGCATCATCAGGCTTGTATTTAAATACTGCGAACGGTTATAAAATCCGTTCTGGCCGTCAAAAAGTTGCAAAAGCTAAATTTAAATCGGCTGCTTATACTGGCCGTGTACAATATACAGGTATTCCAGGTATTGAGCTTTCTTCTTCTCTTTTCTATCAACCAGACGTAACGCAAGATGCTCGTGATAGCATTTCTGGCGAAAAAGTATCTGCTACACTTTGGACATCACATATCGACGCTGAATTTAATGGCTTTGGGTTCCGAGCTTTGCACGCAAACTGGTCACTGGATGGTCAAGATGTTGATCTCTCTGGTCGTGACAAGCAAAACGGCTTCTATCTTGAGCCATCATACCGCCTTAGCACACCTATGAGCTTGCTTGAAGATGCTGAAATTGGTGTATTTTACCGTTATGCCGAATGGGATAATAATGCTGGTTCATCAAGTCTTTCAAGTGTGAAGCGTAGTGTATTTGGTGCAAACTTCTGGCCAATTCACAATGTTGTTTTCAAAGCAGATTACATCATTGAAGACAAAGCAAGTGCTGCTGATTCTACTAAATCCTTTAATCTAGGTATTGGCTATGAATTCTAAATCCTATACACTTTGTATATGAGAATGAATTACAAATTCGAAAATATTATAAAGCGCATGGTGTTGCCGTGCGCTTTTTTTGTTTTGTGCATAACACCGAATGCGTATGCCAAGGATAAAGCTGTAAACGTGAAAATAGATGCGCGCGCGCAATTTGTTGAAACTGTTTTTCAGGGCGACGTGCCGAAAATGCAGACGCTCTGGCTTGATAAAGCCATAAAAAAAGACGTAAAAAAAATCCTACGCCATGATTATGGTGGGTTACGTGCGCGGTATTGGCAAAATGGTGATCAGACCGTATGGGTGTTAAATGAAGTGGGGAAATACAAACCCATTACGATTGGCGTCAGCATTAAAGGCGGTGCAATTGCAAAACTGCAGGTGCTTGAATATCGGGAATCCCATGGGTGGGAAGTCAAAAAAGAGTTTTTCACGCGTCAATTTATTGGTGCGCGCCTCTCTGAAAAATGGCGGCTGGATCAGAATGTAGATGGTATTTCTGGTGCGACATTATCTGTACGGGCCTTGAAAAAAATCGCGCGTTTGGCGCTTTATTTCGACAGCCAGATTACGAAGCCGACACGCGCGTCAAATCTTTAAAACTTCACCGTTTTCACGTACTAATATGGCTTGAATATTTGTAAACTGAGAGACGCATTTCCGTATGGATGTGGCGTCCATAAGGGAGAATGCGGTTGCGAGTGCATCTGCAATATGTGCGCTATTATGAATGACGCTGGCGCTAATAAATTCAGGTTTACTGTGTGAAGTATCTGGATTGCGTGCATCAAAAATATGATAAATTTGATCACCAATATAGCCGCCAAGGGCTGAGGATGTCGCGAGGCTTTGGTTTTTAAGAGCGATGATTTCAAGCGTGTCCAAGACGTTACGTGGATCTTGTATGCCGACTTGCCATGGGTGGCCGTTATTGTGGCCAAATGCACGAAACTCTCCAATATTAACCAGACCGTTTTTATGGCCGCGTTTCATAAGGAGCTGTGTTATTTTGTCCGTAATAAACCCTTGGGCTATGGCATTAAGTGTAATTGCCATATCGGGTTTGGCAAATGAGACTGTCGTGCCCTCGAGAATAATGGATTTATAATCAACACGGCTGAATGCCTGTGCCCATAAATGATTTATACCGTCTTGGGTGATTTTCATGTGCGGTAATTGCTCGGCCAGTTGCCATAATGGTTGAACGCTAATGTCAAAAGCCCCGTGCGTGGCGACAGAAATAGTGTGGGATATTGTCAAAACATCGCGCATGTCGTTGGACATGTTTTGTAGTTCTCCGTCTCGATTAAGGCGGGAAATTTCAGAATCGGATTTATAGAGGGAAAAAATATTCTCAAGCCGCGCGATTTCAGAACTGGCGTGCGCAAAACTTTCTCTTGCGTGTTCAATATTTGTATCGGCAAGTTTTATGAAGCAGGGCGCGCCGAGTGCATTGGCTTCCCATATTTGCAAACCCTTTTGTGAATTGGCCTGTGAGCTGGCCTGTGAGCTGGCCTGTGAACTGGCCTGTGAATTGTTTTGTCCACACCCGCTTATAGGAATAGCCGCGCTCGTGGCGAGTGCGGCTATTGAGACTTGTAGTGCGCTGCGCCTGTTGAAATATAGACGGGGTGCGCGAGCTTGGGTATTCACGTTTAAAAACTTTCAGTTTTAGGCTTCTACCTCAGGGTAAATAATTTTCTCACTCAGATTTTGTAAAACTTCATTTGCGGAAAAGGCATTGTTTACATTGTGAGGTTTTGTGCCGCGACCAAATTTCACTTCGGCAGTGGCGCGGTAGCGGGTGACTTCTCTGTAATCAAAATCATTGCCCCAACCGAATGGTGAACCGCCAAAGGCGCTATAACCAAAGCCAAATCTAGAACCAAAGCCTGAATATGGATGTCTATAACCAAAGCGAGAGCCATAAAAACTTGAATGGTAGGGGGAACTCCACCCGAAACGAGGGTGATAATAGGAATGGCCAAAATAGCCAAAATATGGATCTGCAAAACCGTTAGACACAAGGCGAGATTCTTTATCAATATCACGCTCTGTGAGTGTGAAGTAATCATAGCCGTTTTCTTTGGTAAGTTCTGCAGCTCTGTAAAGAAGATATGTTTCAACAGTATCGCGTTTTGTCAGGCTGTTGCCGTCAAAGCTAATACGTACACGGTCATTTTCAATTTTCATTTCTGAAAACCCATTGCGCATATCAGCTTGTGTTGAAGCTTGATATGGGGTTGCTGTCGCGCAGGCCGTAAGAACAATGGCGCCAGCGAGTAAGGTAAGTTTTTTTAAAACATGCATAAATGCCTCCAATATTTAGGGCTCTCTCATAGAGAATATAGGTGAAAATGGTAAAATTACAAGATACGGGACTGCACAATTGCGTGAAAATTTAGACAGGTTCGCTGTCATCACTCTGATTTTGAGGTGGTATTTTCGTATTTAATGAATGAAAAATAATCAAGATTGCCCAAATCGCTACCCCGAAACCAAGAACCCCCATAGTGATGAAGACGAGCGGATGGGGAAGTCGATAAAAAACTACGACTATACTCGCTATTATCCAAGGTAGGGCAAGGGCAAGGGCGCCCGCACCAATGCTTTTCGTTGGGCCGTTCGTGTAAACGCGCCGTGCAAGACAGAAAATAACCAATGCAGGTATATAGACCACCGTGCTAACACCGAAACACAGGCAAAATAATTGTAGGAGGCTGATCCATGATTGGCTGCCATCAAAAAAGCTAATAAAAACATATGTGGTAATGGCGAGGGCGCTTATGAAAACAAATAGCCATATAAGGGAAAGATATAATGAGACTCGCCTTAAAGGAGAGTTGGTTGTTTCAATGATTGAGCGTTTTTGATGCATATATAAGAAGTATAGAAGGCGGATAATGCAAACAAGTGCAAATGGGTGATTTCTTGCTGTTAAATCGAATGCACGTAATTGTGGATATTTTTGCATAAATCGCAGTTGTAGTTTTGTAACTAAAACGCGAATATACGCTGATATTTATAGGAAAAAGAGAGATGTGGATATAAGAACGCATCTTGACGGGGATGTGGGCCACCGTCAGGATGCGCCATATATGGTAAAATGCGATGTGAACACCACAACTTCATCCACCCAAATCTTATAGGTCTTACTTGCAAATGAATAAAGTTCGTAATATAGAACTATGTGTTTAGTTTAATTGAACACGATAGGTAATGAGCTTTGGACCGTCTTCGAAAAATGGAAATATTTGTTGCGGTTGTCGAAACTGGTAAGTTTACCAGTGCTGCAAATATGCTGTCTTTGTCCAAATCGGCGGTGAGTCATGCGGTGCGTGACCTTGAGGAATATTTGAATTTCCAATGTATTCGCCGCGATGTGCAGGGTTTGCAATTAACGGCGTCGGGACATGATTATTACGAACAGTGTTGCCGTATTCTTTCTGATATTAAAGAGATGGAAACGAGTTTTCGTTATGATGATCAACAGTTAAAGGGTAATATTCGTATTACGGCGCCGATTGCATTTGGCGGAAGTCAGCTTGCGGCGGTGATCGCCGAGTTTTCCAAATTCCATCCTGATATTCGTATTTCTCTTGATCTCAATAATAGTATTGTCAATTTGATCGAGGCGGGGATGGATGTGGCTATTCGGATTAGTGAACGTCCACGGGACTCGTTCATGGTGCGTAATTTAAAAATTATTGAAATGTGTATGTGTGCAAGCCCTATATTTGTAGCTGAGCACCCAAAAATTGAAAATATGCAAGATTTATTAAAGGTAGATTGTTTGATGTATTCTGGCACAAAAGAGTGGGGTATGCGTCAAGGGGTGCGTGAACATAAAATTGTTCCTGTTGGCGCTATTGTATCTGATAGCGGTTATGCGCTGAGGGAGTTTGCTTTGGCTGGATGTGGGGTTACGTATTTACCAAAATTTTTGGTGATGCGGGAATTAGCAAATGGTTCTCTGGTTCAGGTTTTACCAGAATATGAGGGGAAAAAACTTCAGGCCCATGCCGTGTTTGCTCCCAACCGACACCGGTCACAACGCGTGCGTGGCTTTATTGATTTTTTAGAGAATGCGTTTTCGACTTAATGTGTGTTAATGTATGTGATCGACCTTATTTAGGATATAACACGTAGGAAATGTATGCGAATTAGAAATGTAGAGAAACATGAAATAGAGGCTTTGCGCCATATTGCTCAAAAGACATTTGTGCAAACTTTCTCTGCGGATAACACGCCAGAAGACATGCAGGCGTATGAGGCGGAAAATTTTACACGAAACAGCATAGCGGCAGAGTTTGAAACGCAAGGTTCGCAGTTTTTCTTCATAGAAGTTGATTGTGAGATCATAGGGTATTTAAAACTCAACAGGGGTGACGCGCAAACTGAAACTGGCTTAGTGAATGCGCTCGAGATTGAACGCATATATATATTGCAATCCTGTCTAGGTATTGGCGCTGGTCAGGCTTTGTATGCTAAGGCGCAAGACATTGCACAGACGGGAGGCTTTCAGTGGCTATGGCTAGGGGTGTGGGACGAAAATCCACGCGCGATTGCTTTTTATAAAAAGAACGGGTTCGAGACATTTTCGACCCATGACTTTCACTTTGGAAAACAATTACAAACTGATATTTTGATGCGTAAAGAAATATCGTCATAAAAATTTGTTTGTGCCTTATGCAAAAAATTGCATTCCCAATGCCTCATCTTGTGCTTATGGTTGTGGAAATTATAGCTTAAGCTAGTTTGTATAAATATATAAGGAGGGGATATGAATTCACAAAAACAAGAGGGTGCAATAGGTATTAGTGCGGGTTTTGATATTCCTGACCCAACCCAAGTGGATAGACTAGAGGGTAAGGTTTCAGCGGCGGAATGGAAAATTCGTACTGAACTTTCGGCGACATATCGTTTAGCCGCCCTTTATGGTTGGACGGATTTAGTATTTACGCATATCTCTGCCCGTTTGCCAGATGAAGATGGACAAGAGCGCTTTCTTATTAATCCTTATGGGGTTTTGTTTGATGAAATGACGGCTTCATGCTTGGTCAAAATCGATCTTGAGGGGAATATTATCGGTGATAGCCCTTATTTTGTTAATCCGGCAGGTTTCACCATTCATTCTGCGATCCATGCTGCACGCGAAGACGCGGGTTGTGTCATACATGTCCATACGCCTTACGGTGTTGCGGTGTCCGTACAAAAAGGAGGCTTGCGTAAATATACCCAGTTCTCGATGATTGTGCATAATGATTTGGCTTATCATGATTATGAAGGTATCGCGCTTGATCTTGATGAACGGGAACGGATTGTTGCCAATATGGGGACGCATAATTTGTTGATGCTCCGTAACCACGGCACGCTTACGGTTGGCGCGAATTGTGCATTGGCATTCTTGCGGATGTTTTTTTTAGAGAATGCCTGCAAGACCCAAATCCTTGCACAAAGTATTGGTGACACTTCGCAGCTACACGAGGAAAGTGATGATATGTCGGCGCGTGTACATGCTCAAGGCGCAGCTGCATTTATGCCGGGCTTCGGTGATAACCTTGCTTGGCCTGGCTTGATGCGAAAACTTGCCAAAGCCAATCCTGGCCATGATTATTAAGTCTAGCGTTATTAAGGCCATGATTATTTGGAATGTGATTATTTAATATAGTATTTTAAGGCGGCGCTGATGAACAGTGTAAGACTGTCTCTGGGGAAGGTTTGGTTTATGGGGATGCGAATTTCGCGGTTGCCATGATATGCGAACAGTTCTGGGTGAATATCTCTAAATTCTGAAATGAGTTTGGTGGAACAGGATACGAAGAGAGAATATGAGTTTTGGTCTTTATGACAGCCGAGACGGATAGGTGTTCCTGATTTTGGTCGTAGTGTGGCGAGGCTTAATTGCCCCCATTTGAGGCTCTCTTCGAGCGTGCCGATTTGGGCATCTGTTTTTGCGATTTCATGAATGAGGCACCGCACCATTTCAAGATTATCCTGAATGTGAGACGGGTGTTTTTCTAGAACATGTGCGAGTGTAGACATATGAGTATTATATGACCAACACGGATTTTGGCAAGTATCTCGGCAAGTGCCTTATTGCGCCACTATCTTTCGCGCCGTTGCGAAACGTATACGGCCTAGAATATCTTTTGGTGTGAATAATGTGCCACCGCCAGTGATGATGAGAACGGCGCAGGCGGCAAGGAAAGCGAATTCGCGTTTCACACTGTTGAGGTTTGAGATCATAGATTTTTCAAAACTAAACTTTGTCGCAATGTAGAACACCAAAATAGCGATAAAGGCCGTTGCTGCCCACCTGACACCAATGCCAGTGACAAGTAATGCACCCGTCAAGAAAAGCCCCCATCCAGGCACGCCAAATGTTTTAATGTCGACCATGCCTGCAAATGCGCCGCCAACAAGAAGAGGCAAGGCAACGCTGAGGCGAAGGACAAGCCCAAGATTGTCCCATGATGGTTGTGTTGATGTCGCGTTGAATATTTTATTGTCACAGGCATGTTTGCCTGCGCCAAGGACGAACACAACAAACATCATACCAGAGAGGCCAATGTCACGTGCTTGTACCAGAGCTGCGGGGGCAAGGTAATTCCCACCTGTTTCAGTGCTGACGGGAAGTGAAATTACAAATGACCATAATAAAAAAGCAAAGATAAGTGCGATGGGGCGCACGAGAAAACCGACAATCAGCAAAATTCCGCTCATCAGTTCAAAAGCCGAAAGTGCTGTTAGGAAGCCCCACGGTGTAAACGGGCCTTTGACAAAGAGAAAGTCTGCGAAAAACGCGTTGATATACCCACGTGGCCCTGTGTAAGAGGCTAAAATATTGTCAGCGAGTGCAGGGTCTAACAATTGGTACAATTTATTCCACCCACCGATCACAAACAAAACACCAAGACCTATGCGTAAGATAAAGGCGATATTTTGTGGATTATAAATGGGTTTTGGGAGGGAATATGTTGTGGTCATGTTTCGCCTTAATCGCTGTGAGGGCCTAATCGCTGTGAGGGGAGGAGTCGAAAATATGAATAAATATAATTTCTAGGCTTGGGAATGTCCAAACACAATTGGCTCGCCTTGTGTCACAATTTTGTGATTAATCTAAGAGTTCCAGAAAGAACTTATTGTGAAGGAAAGACATAAAGCTTTGGTGCTAGGTGTTCTGCGTTAGACGCATAATTGCCTACTATTTTTATGATGTCTTTTCTTGCAGTAAAATCGACTATGGATGGCGTGCGTGTTTTACGTTGAGGTTTCTTCTGTACGTATTGATGCGTATATGAGGATTGGCCAGAGCATAAGAAATAAATTGGGGAGCCACCAACTGAGATCAAAGTTTTTTTGAAACGTCCAAAAACAAATGGCCATAAAGCCAGCACAAAATGTAAGTGTCATAGAAATGAGTGCAACATTACGCCATTGTTTATTTTTCTTCATACAGTGAACAGCCCAAAGCCCTGTAAGGGAAGCAAGTATATCTATTGGCATAAATGACCAGTTCCAGATTTGCATGAGAGGGTTATTATAGTCTTTGAAAAGATACTCTTTTGGTATGTTTATAAACTTTAGGGCAACAAGCACCGTGATACCCCAATAGAATAAAAACCCGAAATCTGTGATGAGGAAAAGGCGTTTAAGTGTTGCAGACATAGGTTTGTCTAATTTATTTTCCTGATATTTACAAGAATAAGCTTAAGGGGTTTTCCCATCTGGGCGCGCGGCAAAGAGCATGGGGGCGTAGACATATAAGAATATCACAAAACACAAGGCCCATAATATTGCACTTAGTCCAATCCATGCAGCGGTGTAATCTGGCATAATCCATGCCCCGAAAACACGAAAGATGATTGCAATTTGCATGAGGACAAAACTCGCACTGGTGAATTTCGTTGCGTGAAGTTTACGGCCTGTATGCCCTAGGCTAACCCGCACCATCATACCAAGTGTCAGCGACCCAATCGCGCCAGCACTAAAGGCATGTATAGCGATAGACAGATTTGCGAAATTGAGGGCGGAGAGACCCAGCAATATGAGGCCGATAATAATCCATACATAGCCAATATGTAAAATCCATAACATGGGCTCGGATAAGGTTTTGAGGCTGTGATAGTTTTTCATACGTATGATATGAATGAGTGCAGAGGTAAATGCGAAAAAAGCCAGAAGAATTGACTGCGGGAAAACCACTAAACAAATAGTGGTAAGTATAATCGAAACGAGCGCAAGCATGTCGCGTTTCATCTGTGGCTTGGGATGTAAGTCTAATCCCTTTTGTCGCAAAGCGTTTACTGTAAACAGCGGAATGATACGCCCTCCGATAAGAGAGCACATAATGATAATCATCATCAGGGCGACATAATTTGCCTCGTAAATATCAAAAACGAGTATGCAGATTTGCGCGCTCCATAATACGCCGAGCAAGCCTAAGAAAATAAAATTTCGCTTATTGTGCGTGGCAAACAAGGGCCGTGCAAGGCTCAGGGCAAATATGGGGATAAAAGACAGACTTATGATAAAGATAAGCGCAGATGACAGCCCTAAATCAAAATTCATCACAATGCGCCCTGCAATCCACAGCGCACATAAACCTGCGAGATGGGCGCGTTGTATTGGTGGTGTATTGGTCCAGTTGGCGATGGCGGTTAAGAGGAAACCTGCAATAACGGCAATTGAAAACCCGTAAATCATTTCGTGGGAATGCCATGACGTGGCATTGAGAATTAAATAGGCTGAAGGCATATAACCTGCATTCTGCGCGGCCCATAAGACGAGCATGAAAACACTCTGCAGCGCGGCAAGAATAAAGAAGGGGCGAAACCCTCTGCCCAATAAGGAAATGTTGAAAATCGAGGGTGTGTGTTTAGGCATAAGGCGGCTCTCTATTATATATTTTCTTTATGTGGGTGTGCGAAATATGCCTTGATTTAAAACAAGTTTGTTGTGTTAAACGGGGGTTTGCACTTTGGTGCCGATTGATCTATCTACGGATATATAAAAGGAGGGGAATATGAATTTAAAATTTATTCTTAGCATAGTATTTGGCATAGTATTTTGTAGTGGTCTTTGGGGGTGTAATGGGGCAGATCAACAGATTAAAACATCGGTAGAACCTGATGTGGCTCAAACAAAAATTACGCAAGCCCCGATTACCATTGGCGCAAGTTATACTTTCCCTTCGAAAATAATGGGGGAAAACCGTGAGATTAATGTCTGGTTGCCACCGAAATACAATGAAAGCGTAACGCAAAAATTCCCAGTGCTTTATGTGATCGACGGTGGGACCGCACAAGATTTTCATCACATTAGTGGTCTGGCGCAATTGGGTTCCATTTCTGCCATGTATGAAGATTTGATCGTGGTGGGTATCAAGACACAAAATCGTTTGAACGAACTTGCTCACCCTGCCTCTGATCCACGTTATATTCATCCCGCGCCGCGTGTCGGAAAATCGCAGTTTTTTAGTGAATATGTTCGCACCGAAGTCTTGCCATTTATTGGGAATACATACCGTGTTTCTGATCGACGTGTTATTGTCGGCGAATCTCTTGCAGGCTTATTTATCACCGAAATGTTTTTGAAACACCCAGATAGTTTTACTGACTATATTGCTATAAGTCCAAGCCTGTGGTGGGATGATAAAAATTTAGCGAAACTGGCGCCTGAATTAATTGCGAAACATTCTGACGCAGCGCGTAAACTTTATCTCACTATGGGTGATGAAGGCGGTACGATGCAAGGGGGGCTAGATTTGGTTATGGCGGCGATAAATGCCGATACGCCAAAAGGTCTGGACTGGAAATATGCTGATCGCGGCAAAAGCGCAAAACATTCGACTATTTATCACGGCGCCTCTCTTGATGCTCTCTTGTTTATGTTTGGCATTCCTGTACCAGACTATGGCCCTGATCCTTGGTATTTGGTCGAAGGTGGCCAACCAGAAGATGATGAAAAATAATGAGTATGGATAAAGATATATATGACGCCCTCATTATTGGTGCGGGTGCGGCGGGTATGATGTGTGCAAGTGTTGCTGGGGGACGCGGCGCAAAAGTGCTCGTGATTGACCATGCAAAAACTGCAGGCGAGAAAATTCGTATCTCTGGTGGTGGTCGCTGTAATTTCACCAATATATATTCTTCTCACAAAAACTTTATTTCCCAAAACCCGCATTTTTGTAAGTCTGCTTTGGCTGGCTATACGCCGCATGATTTTTTGGCTCTGGTCGAGAGTTATAAAATTGAGTGGCATGAAAAAACGCTCGGACAATTATTTTGCGATGACCGCTCGACCTTGATTGTTAGCATGTTGAAAAATGAATGCCGAAAAGTCGGGGCGAAAATTCTGATTGATACGGGTGTGACCAAGATTAAAAAATCAGATGATGTTTTTATCATTGATACCAATAAAGGCCAGTTTAAATCACGTGCGCTTGTGGTGGCGTGTGGTGGCCCGTCCATTCCTAAAATGGGGGCGACAGGTTTTGGTTATAAAATTGCCGAACAATTTGGTTTGCCTGTTATTGAACCTATTGCCGCCCTCGTACCGCTCGTGTTTACGGATAGTTTGAAAGCCTCTTTGAAGATTCTTTCGGGGATTAGTGTTAATGCACAAATCCATCATGGTAGCACAATGTTTGAAGAAGCTTTGTTGTTTACCCACCGTGGTTTATCAGGGCCAAGTATTTTGCAAATTTCGTCTTATTGGAACGTCGGTGATACAATTCGTATCAATCTTGCGCCTGACGTTGATATATTGGCAGAGCTGAAAGCGGCGCGTATGTCTAATCCCAAGCTTAGTCCTGCGGGTTTTTTATCAAACTATTTGCCGCAAAAACTAGCTCAATTTGTCGCCGAAATTTCGCCAGAGCAAAGGCTAGCGGATATGAGTTCAGCCTCCCTTTTAAATCTGGCGGGGGCGGTCAATGATTGGCAGCTAAAACCTGCGGGAAGTGAAGGCATGCGTACGGCAGAAGTGGCACGCGGCGGCGTTGATACCAATGCGCTTTCTTCTAAAACGATGGAATGTCGTAAAGTTTCTGGACTGTATTTCATTGGTGAAGTTGTCGATGTGACAGGGCATTTGGGCGGCCATAATTTCCAATGGGCGTGGGCGAGCGGTGTGGCGTGTGGGAATGCGCTTATCTAAGCGTATTTAAACTCTCTGTATTTAAACCTCTATCGTATCATGTAAATTCCCTCTATAATTTTAAAAAACACTGGGGAAGAAATATGTTCACGCGTTTGCAAAATATTGGGCCAGGCGCATTGGTCGCCGCGGCTTTCATCGGCCCTGGTACGGTTACAGCTTGTACCTTGGCGGGAGCAGGCTATGGCTATGCTCTTTTGTGGGCCTTGGTCTTTGCAACGCTTGCGACAATTGTTTTACAAGAAATGGCGGCGCGTCTAGGTACATCTGCGGGGCTGGGTTTGGGAGAAGCTTTGCGTTTGCGTTTGATGGGCTCGCCCTTACGCTACCCTCTTTTCGCGCTTGTACTTGTGGCGTTGTATTTGGGCAATGCGGCCTATGAAGGCGGTAATTTATCAGGCTCGTATTTAGGGGCGCAGGCTTTGTTTGGGGATATCAGCAAAGCGGTTTTCCTTGTGCCGATGATTGGTTTTTCAGGTGCGTTACTTTGGTTTGGCGGCTATAAAGTTTTGGAGAAAATTCTTATTTGCCTTGTGCTCATTATGGCCGTGGCTTTTATCATTGCCTTTTTCGTCATTGGTGTAGATTTTACAGGCATGTTGAAAGGCATGTTTTCGCCCAATATTCCTAAGGGGAGCTTGCTCACGGTTTTGGCTTTGGTCGGGACAACGGTTGTGCCTTATAATCTGTTTTTACATGCTAGTGCGTGCAAAGAAAAATGGGCCGGGATTACGGATGAGAACGCGCTTAAAAATGCACGCGCTGATACATTTATCTCTATTGGGTTTGGCGGCCTTGTTTCTATTCTTATAGCGGCGACTGCGGCGGCGGCAATGTTTGGGCAAGGCTTGCAAATTAATTCAGCCGCAGACATGGCGAAACAATTGCGTCCAATCGCAGGTGATTTTGCACCAGCGCTTTTGGGGATTGGATTACTGGCGGCGGGATTTACCAGCGCCATTACCGCGCCGCTTGCGACAGGTTATGCGGTTTCGGAAATCTTGGGATGGGGTACGACAGATAAACGCGGACGCCTTGTGGCGCTCAGTGTTTTGATTATTGGCGGCGCAATTGCGCTGACAGGGTTTAAATCGATCAGCATTATTTTGACTGCACAATTTGCCAATGGATTATTATTGCCGATCATTGTTGGGTTTTTGTTGTTTGCCATGAACCAAAAATCTATTTTAGGGGCATATGTGAATGGCAAGCTTGCGAATATATGCGGTGGTCTTGTGATGCTTGTCTCGCTAGGGTTAGGGGCGCGGATGATTGCGCGCACATTTGGTTTGATATAGGTTTGCCGTAAAGCGTGATAAGAGTGGGAAAATAATATGAAAAAATGGCTATTACGATTACTTGGTTTTGTCATGGTTTTGGCAATATTGGTGTTTGTTTTCCGTGGTAAAATTTACGCGAAAATGTTTGAAAGCTATATTTCTCCGACAAAAGCATTTGCGGAATACACGCCGCCTCTTGCCCCTGATTATGCTGATGATAATGTTTGGGCGTCTTTGCCGACGACAAAAGACGGGGCAGATTTTGTGCCGCAAGAATTGCAGGGTGTAGACGAAAAATCCGATGTGGCTGTGTTCTTTGTGCATCCAACAACATTTGTATCCAAAGCAGGTTGGAATGGGCCACTGGATGAGGCACGGGTTTTAGAATATACGGACGGGTTTGTGATGCAGGGTCAGGCGAGCGCGTATAATGGGTGTTGCGATATTTACGCCCCGCGTTATCGCCAAGCGACACTTTGGTCATTTTGGGTGATTGACGGGGATGGTAAAAAAGCTCTGGACTTGGCCTACACCGATGTTGAGCGTGCGTTTGATGAATTTCTAGACCGTATTGGTACGCGCCCCTTTATTCTGGCGGGGCATAGTCAAGGCACATATCATTTAGAAGAATTACTGAAACAACGTGTGACGGGAACGCCTCTGCGCGAACGTTTGGTGGCGGCATATCTTGTGGGTATGAATATAAATACGCAAGGGTTTGCAAAGGCCGTGCCTGATATTGCCGTGTGTGAAAGTGCGGCGCAGACAGGGTGTTATGTTTCGTGGAATGCGAAAGGGCCAAAGGCAGAAAGCTGGGGCGGCGAAATTGGTGCCACGTGTGTAAATCCGCTGAGTTGGAAAGCCGACAAAAAATCTATAGATGCAACTGATAATATTGGTTCATTGGGTTTGTCACCGCGTATACGATTTGAACAAGCCGTAACGGGGGCACAATGCCTAGATGACAAGCTATTGGTTGGGCCTTTTGCTACGGATATTTTTGATAAATTGCCGATGGATATGGGCAAAGATAATTTCCATGTTTTGGACTATGCATTGTTTTATGCAAGCATTCGTCAAAACGCAATTTTGCGGACACAAAGATATAAGCTGTTAAACGAGGTGAAACCTTAGGCCTTATTCTTGTCGTTAGGTTTTAGTCTTTATTCTTGTAGCTTTCAAATAGTGCAAGTGTGTTCTGTGCTTGTTTCAGATGTGGGATGTCCGTCATTTTTCCGTTTACGGATACTGCGCCTGCACCCGGATTATCGCAAAAAGCTTGGATAACAGCTTGTGCATGAGAACGTTGAGCATTCGTTGGCATAAAGCTCTCATTGATGATTTGTACTTGTGCGGGGTGGATGGCAAGCATGCCGCTAAACCCTTCGCGAAAAGCATTGCTTGCATATTTTCGCAAACCTTCAGGATCACGAAAATCGGCGTAGAGTGTATCTATGGCTTGAACGCCTGCGGCTTTTGCGGCGAGTAGGGTTTGGGAACGTACCATTTGATAGGTAAACGCAAAACTTCCGTTTTCGTCTTTGTTAGTCATCGCACCAAGATCGGTGGATAAATCTTCTGCGCCCCATGTTAGGCCAAGAAGGCGGGGCAGGAAGGTACGCGAATACAGATTAAGGCTCATGACAGCGCGCGCTGTTTCTGTGGCGACGGGTAGGATTTTAATGGCACCTTTGGTAAGGCCGTGTGCCTGTTCACGCTTGGTAATCAGCGCGCTTAGGGTTTCGATATCGACGGGGCCGTCTGGCTTGGGGATCATAATGCCTGCAGGGCTGAGGGGAATGACCGCGTCTAAATCATCTAATATATATTCGCTGTCGAGAGGATTTATCCGCACCCAGATTTGCGAGTGTGTTTGAGATGTTTTAAGAAACTCTGCACACATTTCTCGTCCCGTAGATTTGCGGGCTGGGAGTACGGAATCTTCCATGTCGATTAAAAGCGCGTCCGCGCCACGTTCACCTGCACCTGCGAGTTTCTTTTCACTGTCGGCAGGGACAAATAATAAGGAGCGTAAAACTGTAGACATATGAAACCTCTTTCACACACGCGTGAAATTTATACAAATACTGGAATTGTATCTAGCGTGTTTTCACGAGGACGTATACAGACAAGACAATGACACAGTATTATGTATATTTCGAAGACCAACTGGCAGAGGCAGGCGCGGCGCGGCAGCGCTTATATACGCAGCCGATTGAAATTATCACAGCCAATTGCGTGGACGATATTGCCCCTGCGCTCGCGCATATGCAAAAAATGCACCAAGAAGGCTTATATCTTGCAGGGTATTTCTCTTACGAGTTGGGGCATGTTTTAGAGCCTGTATTAGACAAATTATATCAAGAAGGTTCTGCTAAACCTTTGCTGAAATTTGGGGTGTTTAAAGATTTTGAACATGCAGGATTAACGCCCACACAAAATGTGTATTTGGGCGAAGGGAAGCCTCTATGGTCGCTTGCCCAATATCAAAAACGGTTTGCCAAAGTTATGGCGTATATTCGCGCTGGGGATGTGTATCAAATTAATCTGAGTTTTCCTGTTTACGGTGATTATGTTGGTGATGGGGCGAGTGTGTATGAGCATATAAAAGCGCGTCAGCCTGTGCGTTATGGTGGTGTGATTTCTTTGGGTGGTGACGAGATTGTAAGCTTGTCTCCTGAATTATTTTTTGAGACTGAGGACAGGTGTTTGCGTATGCGCCCTATGAAAGGGACGTGTGCACGTAGCACAGATAGCACCATAGATATGCAACTTGCGAAAGCATTACAGCAAGACGTTAAAAACCGCGCCGAGAATTTGATGATTGTAGATTTACTGCGTAATGATATGTCGCGCCTCAGTGTCGCAGGGAGTGTGAGCGTAACGGATTTGTTTTCGATTGAAACATTTCCGACGTTACACACAATGACGTCTGGCATTGAATCCACATTAGAGGACGGTGTGGATTTAGTGCAAATTCTTAAAGCACTTTTCCCGTGTGGTTCTATCACGGGTGCGCCAAAAATTCGCGCTCAGGAAATTATACAGGATTTAGAAACCCAGAGTCGCGGCGCGTATTGCGGCGCACATGGATATATTGACCCGAACGGGGATATGCGGTTCAATGTTGGTATTCGTACCCTGATTTTACAGGCGGATAAATGCTATGTTTATAATGTGGGTAGCGCTGTTGTCGCAGATTCGGACGGTGCGGCGGAGTATGATGAATGTCTTTTGAAATCAGAATTTTTACAAAGTCCGTATCAACTTATCGAAACATTTGGTTGGGATTACCAAATTGGGTTTATGCATTTTGATCTACATTTGGCACGCTTGTGCGCATCGGCAAAAAAACTCGGGTTTAAGTATGATCCAATATGCGTAACGCAAGCTTTGGAAGACTTTGTTGTAAATTTAGATACGCCTCACAAAGTGCGTCTGACCCTCGATAAAAACGGGGATGTTATGGTGAGTGGCGAAGCCTTAAATTTATTGTCAGCACATGAAGTATGGGATGTGGCGCTGAGTAAAAATACGGTCAATCGTGCTGACCCTCTCCTTATGCATAAAACAACACGGCGTGGGTTTCTTGACGGGGAACGTAGGCGATTGAACACGTTGACGGGTTGTCAGGAAGTTTTGCTTTTTAATACCGAAGGCGAACTTTGTGAAGGTAGTTTTACCAATGTATTTGTGGAAAAAAAGGGGACGTTATTTACGCCCCCAATATCTGCGGGTCTTTTAGGCGGTATTTTGCGCCATGTCTTGCTTGCGAATAAAGAGGCGCAAGAATGCCAACTCACTTATGAAGATGTTATTACTGCGGACGCGCTCTATATTGGTAATTCTGTGCGCGGTCTTATAAAGGTGCGTTTGTTGGATACAGGGTGGCTTTAACCGCTTTTACTCGGCGGCTTGTTGAAAATCTGCGCCGTATTTTTTGTATAATTTTTCTTTGTGCTTGGGGTCGATATTGACTTTGGTGATGTCGCCATCTGCCCATTCCATAACTTTGGGGTCCATGATTTTAAACCAAAGTGCAGGAATTGCCGCCAATGCGAAACAGCCGCCATAGCCGCTGGGCAAGCTTGGTAGATCGTCAAAATTTCTTAAAACTTGGTACGGGCGCGTTGGAAAGGCGTGGTGGTCGGAATGACGTTGTAAATGAAACAAAGCCATGTTTGACCAAAGATGATTTGTGTTCCAGCTATGGCGTGGTTGGCATTTTTCGTATTTTCCATTTGCCAGTTTTTGACGCATAAGCCCGTAATGTTCGATATAATTTGCTTGGGTCAAGGCGTACCAGCCAATCATATGATGGGGAATGAGGAACCAGAGAATATTGGGGCCGAAAATAAAGGCAGCGATTGCGAGAAGCGATAGACTGACGCAATAGACTTGTAAAACATCATTGTGAATTGACCAAAACCCTTTGCCTTTTGCTGCCAATCGACGTTTTTCATGATGGAGGCCACGTTTAATTGTGCCCGGGAGTTCACGCAAGAGAAAGCGGTATATGCTTTCGCCCATGCGTGCACTGGCAGGGTCTTCGGGAGTGGAAACCCAGACATGATGACCACGATTATGTTCTATATTAAAATGCCCATAGCCAAGAAGTGTATTGCCGGCCTTGGCCAAAAAACGGTCAAGTTTATTGCCTTTATGGCCAAGCTCGTGTGTGATGGCGAGCATAGCGCCACTGCCAGAACCTACGCCGATAATAAGCGCTATGACCGCCCATGCTGGCAGGTCTTGGGTCGCCACAAACCATGTGAACGCGGCAAGTACCACAAAGAATATAGGAATATGGGCATGTACTTGGTAACGGTAATAATTGTCTGCCATCATAGCTGGCACGACTTCTTCGGGAGTGTTGTAATTATCTACGCCTAAAACTTTGTCGATAAGCGCGGTGATGAAATAAATATATATTACAGGAATAAGGGTGACAATCGGGTTTTCACCAAAGGCAAAATAAGACCAAAATGTAAATGCATACATTAATGTACCAACATATCCGAGTAGCCAGAGATGACGTTTTTTGTCTTTATAAATAACTTCGCTTCCGTCTTTTGCGACGCCCGTAAAAATTGCCATTATTTTACTCCCTTAATTTTTTCATTGCTTTTCTTGTTGGTATTGTGCGTTGGTCGTACTCTTCAAAAGGTTTGCAAATTTCGGCCATTGGTTTGATGGCTTCGAGGATGAGGGTAAGTTTTTGGACAATATAAGGGCCATCTAAATCATAGAAAACCTGCCTGCCTCTTTTGCGAGAAGTGGTGATGCCTGCTGTTTCTAATATGGACAGGTGGCGTGAGATAACAGAACGGTCTTGGGCAAGACCTTGGGCAATTGTGCTTACGTCACATGCGCCGATACGGATAAGGTTTTTAATGATTGCCACACGGGTCGGCTCGCACAGGGCTTTGAAATAACGTGTATCTAGCACGTCTAATGCAGACTGCATTGCATCCCTGTGTTGGCGTGTTTCTTCTTGGTTGTCATTGTCCATGGGGTAATCCAAACACTGATTAAGTTAATGTGTGCATATATATGCACGCTTTTACGGTGCGAACAATCCACAGTGTTGAATGGCTAGTCTACAAAAATAATTTGAAAATTAATAATTATAGGGCATATAGGGGCATTGGGATTAATGTGGAGCCCGAATGTTGAGACGAATTTCTTTTACATATAATCAAGCGATTGTACGCACACCGCCGCGTTCTTGTGTTGGTGGCTTGCGTGCCAATGGCGCAGGTGCGCCTAATTTTGATTTGTATTTACAACAACATGCAATGTATGTCGCGGCGTTAGAAAAACACAATGTGTCTGTCATTGTCTTGCCTGCACTTGAAAAATTTCCAGACTGTATGTTTGTCGAGGATACGGCGCTCTGCCTGCCCCAAGGGGCCGTGATTTTGAAAACGGCGACGCCGTCGCGCATTGGTGAGGTGGATATGGTGCGTGTAGCGCTTCAACAAATTTACGGCGAGAGGTGTGTGGAACTCCCTCAAAGGGGGGAATTCACAAATGCATATATAGAAGGCGGCGATATTCTTGTTACTGACCGAGAAATTATTGTCGGTCTTTCGCGCCGTACAAATTTAGCCGGCGTGAATGCATTACGTATGTGTGTAAAAGATTGGGGGTTTGAGGTACGGATTGTCGAGACCCCTCAACATGTTTTGCATTTCAAATCAGGCAGTGCCGTGCTTGATGACGGGGTGATTATTTGCACGGTAAACCTCGCCAGTAGCAATGTCTTCAAAGGTTATGATTTACTGATTGTCCCTGATGACGAAGAAGTCCCCGCGACTGTGTTACGGGTGAACCGGACTGTGTTTATGGTCGCGGGTTATCCAAAAACAAAACGTGCATTGGAAATGTCAGGCTACCGCGTGCATATTCTCGATATGTCAGAAGCCGCCAAACTTGACGGGGGGTTGTCGTGCATGTCTTTACGGTTTGATGTTGGTAAGTTCTAAGAACGCCAACTTAGGCTTTGTGGTTTTATCGGGTTTTTGAAAGGGCGGTTTTCCGCGTGAGCTAATGCCCATTCTTTCTTGAGCGTGAAATACCACCGTGCTTGCATATCTGCGTCACCAAGTAACATCAGTTTTGGATTGTATTCGAGGCAGCCAGCTTGTAATTTCACCATGTCGCCGTCTTGTTGTAAAAATGTCTTAATGCCCATGCCGATGAGTGGGGAGAGAAATTTTACAATATTGATATTGGTGAAAAAGGCTTGGGTAATCTCTGTACGGTCTTCAGTGATCGGGGTGATGACAGTAAATGACAATAATGTTTTCTTGCCAAGGGTAATGTGCTCGACACGCACATTTGGGAGATAAAAACTAATCTCTGTCACCGGTTTTCCGCCAAGAAGTTTATAGCCGAGAGAATTGGAGGAGGGTTGATGGGATGACATTACCCAACCTGCCCCACGTGGCTCGAAATGTTTGGTTTTGTCGTGCATGGACCCGTCTGCGCGCCACCACCATTGTTTATGCAAAAATGAAACATGGGCAGGGTCGATAAGGCCAATAACGGAATGGTCAAAATTGGCCTCTAGGATAAGGCTGTTGACTAGTCTCGGTTTCATGTGTGTTTCAGTAAATTGCGGTGGTTCGACAGGCGGTGTGCCTTTGAAGTTTTTGTCCGAAGCCAGATAAATCCAAATGAGGTTTCCGTCTTCACGCACAGGATAGTTGCGGACGCTAATCCCTGATGACGGGTCTTTTTGGTGTTTACAAATAGATGGAATTTCAAGGCATTGGCCATCATCGCCGCGAAAGCGCCACCCATGATATGGGCATTGCACAGAATTTTCTATCACACGTCCTGCCGAGAGCGGCGCGGCGCGGTGAGGGCAAATATCACGCAGGGCGAATATTTTACCGTTTTCCCCACGCCCGATGACGATGGGTTGGCAGGCAATGGTTTTATGCTGCATCTGTCCGCGTTTAAATTGCGGCGAGAAACCTGCGAAATACCAAATATTTTCTACGAATGTAAACGGATCAGCCATAAGGGTGTTTAGCCTAGCTCTGGTATATCTGCCAGAAGATTTTTAGGTGTTAGGTTTTGGGCGCGACAGGCGGCAATGGTCAGTGATTTGTCACGCTTGGAAAACCGCTTGCCATTGGTGTCGGTTAACAAAACATGATGGGTATATTTTGGCGTTGGTAATCCGAGTAGGGCTTGTAACAAGACGTGGGCATGGGTGGAGTTATATAAGTCTTCTCCACGAATAATATGGGTGATATTTTGATGTGCATCATCATGGGTGCAGGCCAAATGATAGGACGTACCTACGCCTTTCCGCGCAAGGATTATGTCGCCGAGTGTGTCGGGTAGGGCTTTTTGTAATTTCTCGTTATTGGAAAATGAAAGGCTTTGATAACGTGTCCCTAAATATTTGCGGCAAGCTTTGAGAGAAAGCCGCCATGCATAGGGCTTGCCGCTTGCTATCAATGTGGTTTCTTCGTGATCGCTTAGTGAGTGTTCAGGGCCTAAATATATATTTTCATAATGATGTGGTGCGCGGGCAATGTCAGCGAGAATTTCTTTGCGGGTTTTAAAACAACGATAGACAAGCCCCATATCTTGCAAGGCCTGTAATGTTTTTGTGTAATCTGCGAAATGTTCGCTTTGTACGCGGACAGGTTTAGGCCAGTGAAAACCTAGCCATGCAAGGTCTTCATAAATGGCGGATGTGAACTCAGGCTTGCAGCGGGTCGTGTCTATATCTTCAATGCGTAAAATACATTCCCCGCCGTGCGCGCTCGCAAAGCCAAAAGCGTGTTTCGCGCTGTGGGCATGGCCAATATGCAAGAGACCTGTCGGGGAAGGGGCAAACCGTGTACGGATCATTAGCCAGCCGCTTTATTCATCTGTTTGGCAAGGGTAATGTCTTTTTCTGTGACCCCACCTGAATCATGTGTTGTGAGCGTCACATCAACACGGTTATAAATATTAAACCATTCGGGATGATGGTTCATAGCCTGTGCATAAATCGCGATTTGGCTCATAAAGCCAAAGGCTTGGGCAAAATCTTCAAATTTGAAGATTTTAGTGATAAAGTCGTCGCCGCCTGTCCAACCGTCGAGTTCTGATACGGCTTGCTTTGGGTCTAAAATATGCATATTTGTCTTTCTGTGTTGTGGCTTTTTATTTTATAGTGTTGGACATAAGCATGACACAATTCACTGTCAAATAAAACAAGAAGCTAGATTAATGGGGGCGGTATGACTATGATGGGATGGACGAATTTAAATGGTTTATAGAAATTTTAATACAAAGATAAATTTTGCATTTGGTTTACTATCACTGGTCTTGTTTGCCTTTATTAGTGTGCGCTCTCTCGGTGTGGTGACCGTAAGTTTTTCGGTAAATAATTTCGATAAAGTTCTTCATATGACGGCGTATTTTGTCTTAGGTCTCTGTGTGTTTCCTGCGCTTTATAAAGTACGGCTATGGATGGTTTGGGCTTTGCTATGCCTATTCGGAGTTGTAATCGAATGTTTACAAGGTGCCATGAGTATAGGGCGTAAAGCGGATTTTTGGGACGCGGTCGCAAATGCAAGCGGTGCTTTATTGGCAGGGTTATTTTGGTTAGCACTGTCTGTAACCGTGCTACGGTTGAAAAGAGCAAACTCTCCAAAAAGCTGAGTCCCCGTCCTAGATTACGCGTCTTGCGCGAAAATGTGATGGAAACATGATAATTATCGCTTTTGCAACTGTAAGAAGCGATTGACCCACATATGTACCTTTCTCTATAATATGGTTAATACACGTGTCGGGGATTTAGTGTTGGAGATAGAAATGACGTTCAGGTTTACGAGAGTCGGTTTTTTAAGTTTATTGTTAGCATCAGTGAGTTATGCACCGTCTGCTTTTGCGGGAGGGGCAGGCGCTTCTCAGCCAAATGTTTATGAGCCAAGCTTATTACCATCAAATCCAAAGACAGGCGAGTGTTATGCACGTGTGCGTATCGCCCCGCAATACGCGAGCGGATTTGAAACGGTTTTGGTTGAAGATGGGTATTCCACCCTTGAAGTGACGCAACCTATTTTGTCTGCAAGTCAAAAACAAATTGAAACAAAAGAGGCAAGTGTACGTTATGAAGTGCGCCAGCCGCGCTATAAAACGGTAAGTGAACGGGTGTTAGTACGCCCTGCTTATGACAAGCTTTCTGTAACGCCGCCTGAATTTACAACTGTGACGGAAACCATTCAGACATCTGGGCCAAGACGTGTTTGGAAACTTGGTAATCCTGGGGCGCTTATCGCCAAGGGGTATACAATTATCAACCAAGCTGATGGTGGACATAATGGCCAAGGTTACCGTTCTACGGTTGAATATGGCGCAACACGATGTGGGGCGGGGTGTGAAATTTGGTGTTTGGTTGAAGAACCTGGCGAGAGTGTCAGTTATAATCGTCGTGTGTTAAGTGCGCCTGCACAGGTGCGTCGTGTGCCTGTGTCTGCGAAATATCAAACAGTGACGAAGCAAATCGTCGCTGATCCGGGTGGTGTTCGCGAAATTCCTGTGCCTGCACAATATACATCTATTCGTGTTGAAGATATTGTTGACTTTGGCCGCGAGCACCGTGTTGATGTTTCTGAAAAATACGGAGAGATCGAGAAAAGAACTTTGATTGCGACTGAGCGTTATGAATGGCGTCGTGTTGTTTGTGATCCTGCTAAGGGGCGTGTGTCGTCATCAAGCTATGGCAATCGCGCAACTGTTGGGCGTACTCTTGCGCGTACTCCTGCGCGTATTGGCGCTCAGACAGGTTATCGTTCGACATATTCCAGTGGGCAGGTTTTACCGAGCCGTAATTATTCACATTCTTCTTCTGGTACGACATATGGCCATAACCGTTCTGTGGGACGGACTGTCGGTTCTTCGTCTGGCTCTGTTATTCGCTCTATGAGTTCTGGTGGTTCGCATCAGGCTCATCAGGCGACTGGGAATGTTACGACGGGGCAAGTTCGTTATTACGGAACAGATAAATTAGTGCACGCGAACGGGCATTAATTCTTACCATATAGCTTTAAGAACCTCTGCTGTGTGTGGAGTTTTTTTATGCGCTCTGCATAATAAAAACTGCACATACAAAAACGGCCCCTGAAACTATCAGGAGCCGTTTGTTATTTATTTAAAAATCTTACTTACTTACTTTGATGAACTCGCAAGCGTTTTTTGATTGGCTTCATATTCTTTGGTCAGTTTTACAACGACACCAGAGAGAGCTATGAGCGCGATAAGGTTTGGTGCGGTCATGGCTGCGGTTGCAACGTCACCTAAGCGCCAAATAAAGTCAATTTCCATCAGTGCGCCAACAAATACAGCTACACACCAGAGTATGCGGAAGATTGTGAAGTTTTTAGCACCTGTAAGATAACCCAGTGCGCGCTCGCCGTAATATGACCAGCCGAGTACCGTGGTAAATGCAAACACAACCATGGAGACCGCAATAATCCAACCGCCACCTGGTAAGGCTTTGGTAAATGCGATTGAGGTCAGTGTGGAAACCTCACCTTTTGACAATGGCACGCCATTATAGATTGCGAGTGAGAAGTTTTGGCTGCTTTTAGCAAAACCTGCATAGGTACCGTCACCGATCGCACTGATCGATGTAAATTCTAACCCGGGTAATGTTAAAATTACCAATGCTGTCATTGTACAAATAATCATTGTGTCGATCACTGTGCCTAACATGGCAATACGTGCTTGTGTGACGGGGTCTTTAATCGTTGCAGCGGCATGTGCCATAGGCGCAGAACCTTGACCCGCTTCGTTCGAGAAAAGGCCACGGGCAACACCTGCGCGAATAGCGGCAATAATCATTGCGCCGACAAAACCACCTGTTGCGGCTTTACCATTCCAAGCATARGAGAAAATATCRCCAAATGCGSCWGGWACTGCTTTGAAATTGGCAATGATRATAAACATAGCAAATATGATATAAATAACGGCCATTGTCGGTACAAGTTTGGAAGCAACGCTACCAATCCCTTTAATGCCACCAAGAATGACGACGAAGGTCACAATRGCAAGAACCGCACCTGTTATATATGTMGGTAGTCCYGCGCCATCAAACATGGRCATGCCAGTTGTCGCACTGTTGACCGCAGATGCAACTGCATTTGCTTGGATCATATTGCCCGTTACGAAAGCYGCAAATAATGCRCCACACGCAAAAAGAACGGCAAGCCATTTCCATTTTTTGCCCATGCCGCGTTCAATATAATACATWGGGCCGCCRACCATTGCGCCGYTWGCATCTTTGAGTCTGTACTCTACAGCGAGCAAGCTTTCGGCATATTTTGTGGTAATCCCAAGAATGGCAACAACCCACATCCAGAAGACRGCACCGGGGCCGCCAATGCCGATTGCTGTTGCAACACCAACAATATTACCCGTGCCAACGGTTGCGGCCAGAGCTGTGGAGAGGGCTTGGAAAGGTGTGATTTCACCTTCGCTTTTTCCATCTGATTTTTGGAACATCATTTTGAATGCAGACGGAATTCTACGTAGGCAGATGCCAAATGTGATAACAGTTAAAAATAGACCTGTGCCTAATAGCAAAAATGTTAATGGGCCGTTCCATAAGAAATTACTGAAGGCTGTAATGGCCTCTTTAAAAGCGTCCCAAGCTGGATAGCTTGCTTGGGTGCCTGTAGCTGCAAAGAAGATGTTTTGCATGAATATATTCCCCTGATTTATTTAGTTTTATTGTAAATATTGTATCAATATTTAATATTGGCGCGACCATAAGGGGCAGAGGGCAATTTGCATAGGGTAAAATGGGTTTATTGGGCTGTGAGGCGATTCAAGGGTTTTCAAAGACATATATATGAGCTACGGATTTTGCTTACATATTGAATGAAGGCACACCATGTTTGAAACCCTATCCCCCACCGCACCTGACGCGATCATTGGCCTCGTTAAAATAGCGGCCGCTGACAAGAACCCGCATAAAATTGATCTGGGTATTGGTATTTACCAAGATAATGTAGGTCATACGCCTGTTATGCGTGCCGTGAAAAAAGCTGAACGGCTTTGGGCCGAAGAAGAAGATACGAAGAAATATATTGGTATTCTTGGCAATCCTGATTTCAATACATTGTTTGCAGAACTTTTGTTTGGTGCAAACTCCAAGCCTTTGGCGGACGGGCGTATGGCAATGGCACAGGCCGCTGGTGGTAGTGGCGCGCTTCGTCTGGGGGCTGAACTTGTGAAACTGGCCAACCCAAATGCGACAATTTGGATGAGTACACCTACATGGGCGAACCATCAGCCATTGATCGGCTCCACTGGTCTTTCGATTAAGCCTTACCCATATTATAACCTTAAAACACAAGACATTGATTTTGATGATATGTGCGCGACTTTGCGTGATAAGGCCAAAGAAGGGGACGTGGTTCTCTTGCACGGATGTTGTCATAACCCGACAGGTGCAGACCTTACCAAAGCCCAGTGGCAAGTGATTGCTGATCTTATTTTAGAGAAAAAACTCATCCCATTTGTTGATCTTGCGTATGCAGGTTTGGGCGACGGTCTTGATGATGATGCTTTTGGATTGCGTCTTCTGGCAGGTCTTGTGCCTGAAATGATTGTGGCGGCGTCATGTTCTAAAAACTTCGGACTTTACCGCGAGCGCACAGGATTCGTTGCGGTAATTGCAAAGACGCCTGAGCAAGCGGACATTTGCGCGGGACAGCTTGGCCTGACTATGCGCCGTATGATTTCCATGCCGCCAGATCACGGGGCGGCGATTGTTGCAAAAATTTTGTCAACGCCAGAACTGAAAGCGGACTGGATGGACGAGCTTGAAATGATGCGTGTGCGTATGTGTGGTCTGCGGGCTGCATTGGCTGAGGCGTTAAAAGTTCAAGGTGCAGAACAAATGGCGGCGGCGATTGCGCGTCAAAAAGGCATGTTCTCATTATTGCCAGTTAGTCCAGAACAAGCGATGAAATTACGCGAAAAACATAGCGTATATTTGCTCAATTCTGGRCGTATCAATATTGGYGGTGCGCGKGACGAAACGATTGGCCGTCTGGCAGAYTGTATTCTCGCTGTATTGTNARRMYTWAGGTCTAYTTAATCAAAAAATCRTCTGGCCCGTAYTCTGCGGGGGGATATTGTGGTGCCATRTYYTCTAGGGTTTGGCGSACRATGTCRCTGATAATTGCGCCGCGTGTGGCGCGGCTGTCGGARGGGATAATGTGCCAAGGGGCRTGGGCGGTACTGGTRCGGTTGACCATGGTCTCATACGCGTCCATGAAYTCTGGCCATAGGGCRCGGTCTTYCARATCACCYGGGTTAAATTTCCAAAATTTATGTGGTTGRTTKAGGCGTTCGTTKAGRCGGACGGCTTGTTCTTTYTTGGAGACATTCAGCATGAATTTTAWAAYYCGYGTGSCGTTCTCGCTGAGSTGTTTTTCMAATGCATTGATYTGRTCATARCGTTGYTCGAYYRTTTYTKCKGAYACAAATTTACGAACTTTTACGACRAGAACATCYTCGTAATGGGARCGATTGAAAAYGGTGATATTGCCTTTGGCRGGGCAGACATTATGTACGCGCCAAAGATAATCATGKGCGAGTTCTTTGCTYGTTGGTTTTTTRAACGCCTCGACGTGKATATTGAGCGGCGGCGTGCGTGAAAACATGGCGCTGATCGTGCCGTCTTTGCCACTTGTATCCATGCCCTGTAAAACAATCAGCAGAGATTGGGAGCTTTGGGCGTATAATTTATGAGACAAGGCAGAAATAGCTTTGGCTTGAGTTTTGATATGGGCCTGTTTGGCCCTTTTATCTTTGAAGATTTTAGTTTTGGTTGGGCGGTCGGACAATGTAAAATTTTCGCCCGCTTTGGCGATAAAATCATCAGGATTTATGTGCATTATATATTGTTTCCAAAGGTCAATGTACCTGCGAGCCAGATAAACATCATGCCGAGCATTGCCGCCGCAGCCATCATATAGCTTGAGCTGAACAAAGTTGGGTCCACACTGGGAACGCTAAACCCTGATACAGTTGGCATTGTAATATCGATTTTTGGTAAGCTTACGCCCTGTATAATACGTAGCAAGTTGGGTATTTGTAAGGCCGCGTAAGCGCCGCCAATAATGGCGCTGCTACCAACAATCACGGTTTTTATTTTTTTGTGTTTGGCGGCGGTTACTGTTACCAGTGTGTCTTGTGTTACAACCATAGCCATCATGTCCGCGCTAAACCCATTATCTTTTATAGGGGCGCTATACTCGCTGAGGAGTGCGGTGAACATGTCGTCTTCTGGTGTTTCGTGCATCATCATATTATGCCTTCTCATATGCGTTAAGGAAAGCCCTAAGGGTCGCTTTTCCGCGTGTGATGTGTGATTTTGTGGTGCCAAGGGGTTGATTTAGGGTTTTTGCGATCTCTGTGTGACTAAAACCATAGGAAATATTGAGTATGATTGCGGCGCGTTGATCTTGGGGCAGGGCGTTCATTGCGTTTTCAATATCCATTTTTAATCCATGGGGAGCGGCAGGTGTGCTGTCCTGCGGGTGTTGTCGTTGGTCATCTATATTTTTGCGGCGGTTCTCTTTGCGGATATAATCTAGAAAAATGCGGTAGGTTATTTGAAAAATCCAAGCTTTTTGTGAGGATTGATCTGTCAGTTGATCAAGCCGTTTATAGACACGCAAAAACGTTTCCTGTGCGAGGTCATCTGCGAGGGCTTCGTTTTTACAAAGTCGCCGTAGAAATGCACGAATATGCCCTTGGTGGGTATGCATGAGCGCCGCGAAACGGCGCTCATTAGGTTTGGGAGCAAGAGATTTGGGAGCAAGGCTCAATTTAATTGTTTTCGTGACGACTGATAAAGAACCAGAAGGCGAGAAGGGCAATCCCGATTAAGAATGGGAAGGCAGAAAACCCAGCGAAAATTTGCTGCGCTTCTTCTTCGGGGATCACACCGCCTAAAATAAAGAGCGCCGCACCCAATGCCATAAGAATAAGGCTTGTGCGCAAATCACCGTGTGAGCGGGCAGGGACATAGCCAATGGCTTTGATAATCTCGGGGGTTACATCTTTATCTTTACCGATCAGGGATGTGATGATTTCTGCGGTTTTCGCTTTTGCTTTGTTGCGTTGGCTCATAATGATCCAGATCACAAGCGGAATACAGCCAAAAATGGCGATAACTGGTACTGCGTCGTGCATGATATTTTCCTTTAAAAAACTTATTTGGTGTTGTTATATCTAGTAAGACGAGACAGTGCCTGTGTTTGGATGCACTTAAATTCATAATTCTCACTTTTTTGTGATTTTATAGAATTTGTAAGCATCTGGCTATTGTCCTCTTTATTTGCTAATAAGGGCAATAGAAGGATATTTGATATGAAAAAATTACAAAAAATAATGACGTCTGTTGTTTTCGGCGCTGGCCTTGTTGGTATTTATGCTTGTTCGCCAAATGAAGCGAAAGCTCATCCCGGAGAACATGAGGAAATGAAAACTAAAATCGTACCAAAAGATGTGAACGCGCTTGGTGCGCCGTCTGGTACATATGTAATGGACAAAACGCACGGCTATGTAACATTTAGTTATCTGCACAAAGGCATGTCTAACCCACAACTTCGTTTTCGCGATATTGACGCGACATTAGAACTTGATGCGAAAAATCCAACAAAATCTCAAGTGAACGTCACGATTAATGCGGGTAGCATTGATAGTGGTGTTGATGAGTTTGATAAACATTTAAATGGTGACGGGTTTTTCAATACGGCTGAGCATGCGACAATTAGCTTTAAAAGCACAAGCTTTACACAAGCTACGCCTAAAACGGGCGTCATGCATGGTGAACTCACAATTATGGGCCATACAAAACCGCTTGTTCTTGATGTTGTGCTTATTGGTACAAAAGACGGTAAGAAACCTGGTGTAGGTATTGAAGCTCGCGGTACGCTTTTACGCTCAGACTTCGGTCTTGGTAAATATGTTCCACATGTGGGTGACGAAGTGACACTTCTGATTTCTGCAGAATTTTACAAAAAATAAGAATGAGCACAGCTTTATCTTATGACAAAATAGCGGTGCGCCTTCATTGGTGTATCGCTATTCTTATTATTGGTTTACTCGCTGGCGGCTTGCTGATGGGATATATTCCTAATGACAATACCTCGCTACGGTTTGCTGTTTATAACTGGCATAAGACTTTGGGTTTGCTTGTTCTTGTCCTGACATTGTTTCGCCTCTATTGGCGATTGACCCATAAACCTCCTGCGCAAGTTGATGGGGTGAAGGCGTGGGAAGAAAAAATTGCAGGGCTTGTACATGCAATTTTCTATGGTTTTATGATTGTCATGCCTTTGGTTGGGTGGGCGATTATTTCAACTTCGCGGTTTCCGTCGCGTTTGATGAATATGTTTCCTTTACCCAAATTGCCAATGCTCAGCGGTGCAGAGAATGCAAAGCAGCTACATCAGGTTTTTGAAAAAACCCATGAGGTTTTGGCCTATCTGGCAATTGCCCTTATTGTGCTACATGTTGGTGCGGCGATAAAACATCAATTGGGTGGCAAACCAATACTCGCACGTATGATCCCTGCTATGCAGGTCAAAACGAACAAGGATGAAGTCTGATGAAAACATTATTCAAATTTGTAACCGCGAGTGTATTGGCTGTATCATTGAGCGCGTGTGGGGCGAGCGAAGATGTCGTCTCGCAGCCCGTCGTAAACACAATGCCTATTGAGGCGATAACTGCGAATTGGACTGTTGATAAAACGGCAAGCACATTAAGTTTCTCTAGTAGCTATGATGGTGAAAAATTCAGTGGATTTTTCTCAAACTTTGATGCCCAGATACAATTTGATCCTTCTCATTTAAATGACGCTAAGATTTTAGTGACCGTAGATTTGGCAAGTGTAGACGCGCAAGACGCGGAGCGTACAGACGCGCTTTCTGGTAAGGATTGGTTTTTCGTTAAAACGCATCCGCAAGCGAAGTTCGAAGCACATGACATCACGCATGTGAGCGGTAATCAATATCGGGCAGAAGGTATATTAACTCTGCGTGGTGTGAGTAAACCGCTTACGTTAGATTTTGATCTAGATATTAAAGATGGGGTTGCCACGATGAGCGGTGTGAGCGCGCTCAATCGTCGTGATTTTGATATCGGTCGGGGTGCGTGGAAATCCGATGAATATGTGGCCTATCAAGTCGGTATTACTGTGGCGCTCACTGCACACGCTATAGACTAACGAACACATACCGTTGTTGGTATAAAATTTCACTCTTTATTAACCATGTTTTTAGACTGAAATTACATATCTTTCCTGTAGATAATATCTTTCGAGCATATTTTTAACCTAAAGCAAACTTGTGGGAGTTGTGCTATGTTCACGTTCGTTAGAACTTTATTTGCGTGTTATTCTAGAGATGTAAAAGGGCAATTCGCTGTTATCACGGCGCTATTTGGCTTGCCACTCTTATTGATTTGCGGTTATGCAATCGATATAAATCAAGCTGTCAGTAAAAAAACCAGCCTGTCTTCGGCTTTGGACGCTGCCGCACTCGCTGCGGTATTACCTGCGCATTTAACGGATGATGAGCGGAAAGAATATGCGCGCGTTGTTTTTGACGAAAATTATTTTGACGACGCTCCTGTTACGCTAACAATTGATGCGGACCGCGAACATGTCCGTATTGTCGGCGCGTCTTATATTGAAACAATTTTTAGTGGTCTTGTGGGCGCAAAAAAAGTAGAGGTGTCTGAAGTCGCCGAGGCGATCTTGACACGCTCCGATATTATTTGTGTGCTCGCGTTGGACCCAACGGGTGACCGCGCACTACAATTTTTAGAAAATTCGAGATTTAGATCACCTGCTTGCTCTGTACAGGCAAATTCAAATAGTGAACTCGCAATGGTCTCTGATCTTGTTGTCGCGCCCATTGCTAAAACATTTTGTACCTCAGGTATTAGTCGGGGTGAGTATGTGCCTTATGTAAAACATGCATGTACACCTGTTCCTGACCCCTATGCGAGTTTGACGCCACCAGATGATGGCCCTTGTTTGGACGTAAAGAAAATTAAAGGCGTCAAACCAAAGGGGCTTGGCCGTCGTGACGATGACGATGATGACGATGACGATGACGATGACGATGACGATGACGGGAATAATGGCAAGGGGCACCTTGATCACCACCACCATCACCATGTTAATAGTAAGCATAGTACACGTTTTGACCATCCACATGAGCTGCACCATGATCCATTAGAAGATGATGGTACTACGGAGGATGAGGTTGGTGATAATGTTGTTTTGATACCTGGTACATATTGTAATGGTCTAGATATTAACGGTATTAATGTTACATTCCCTGCTGGCATATATGTGATTACTGGCGGACGTTTTAGAGTGCGTGCTGGCGCGCAAGCCATCGGAGAAGATGTCATTTTTATCATGAAGGGTCAAAAGGCGTATTTACACATTGAAGGTAATTCGCAATTAACGCTAAAGGCTCCATCAAAAGGTAAATATGCTGGTATTGCGCTTTATCATGCGCCAGTCGTGAAGTATGGAAAGAAAGTCGTTACGAAGAAAGTGACACACCTGATTACTTCTGGCGGTGGATTATCGATTACTGGTACGGTATATTTCCCAGCGAGCTCTTTGACGATTTCTAGTGACAGTCCTGTTGTCTCGCAAGCACCATCAACTTCATTTATTGCGTACCGTATTAAATTCACAGGTCGGGCGAATGTAGAAGTGCACGTTGATCATGAAGCAGGGGGCATACCGCCAATGCTTCCACGGTCTGATGAAGGTGCGCGATTGATTGAATAAGTGAAGTTTAACGTTTTAGTAAGCATGTCACTTAAAAAAAAAATAATGTTTTTGGTGTACTCCTTTCCCTTGGGGTAACAGGGGAGTAGGATATTGGGACCTATAACGAATTTCATGACTCGTTTTTGGCGAGATCAAAAGGGGCAGTTTTCTGTTATATTTGCATTGTTTGGCATACCTCTTTTGCTTGTCTGCGGGTATGCGGTGGATTTAAACAGAGCCGTTAGCAAAGAAACAAACCTTAGCGCGGCTTTGGATGCGGCTGCATTGGCATCCGTTATTCCTGCACATTTAACTGTGCCCGAGCGTGAAGCTTATGCGCGGACTATTTTTGCAGAAAATTATTTTGGAGACCTCCCCGTAAGCCTAAGCATTACAGCAAGCCGTGAACGCGTTGCGATTACGGGTACAACACATGTAGATACGCTTCTTGAGGGTGTTGTGAAAAACAACAGTATTCGTGTGCGTAAGACATCAGAAGCTGTTCTCACACGTTCAGATGTGATTTGTGTTTTGGCGCTTGATCCGTCTGGAGAGCGTGCTGTTGAATTTGTTGGGCAAGCGGTTTTTAATTCTCCTGCCTGTTCTGTACAGGTTAATTCTATAAATGACCTGGCTTTGGTCTCTGATGTTGTACAGCCCCCGATTGCACATACATTTTGTGTGGCCGGTATTAGTCGGGGTGAATTTTTTCCTTATGTCAAACATAAGTGCTCTATTGTTTCGGATCCATATGCGGGCTTAACACCGCCACCTGCTGAACCTTGTCTTGATGTTGGAAAAATAAAGGGCGTTGAGAAAAAAAAGGTGGGTAAGCCTAAGAAAACTGATGAAGAAAAATACCCTGAAGCTAAACATGCTAAACATCATAAAGGTGTTGCGGAGGGGACTGTTTTTGATCACACACATGCCTCTCATCATAATAAAAAGGGTGCGACCTCAGTGCTAACTGACGTCGAAGACGAAGTTGGAGATGGTGTTGTTTTACAGGCTGGGACATATTGTAATGGCTTGGATATTAACGGTATTGATGTTGTTTTTACCGCTGGTATTTACGTTATTCAAGGTGGTCGTTTTCGCATTCGTAATGGCGCGGAAGCGGTTGGAAATGATGTTGTGTTTATTTTGATGGAAGAAAAAACGATATTGCTGATTGAGAAAAATGCACAATTGACCATCAAAGCGCCTTCAAAAGGTACTTATGCTGGTATTGCATTATATCATGCCGAGGAACAAACATTGAGACGTAAAATCAAAGATAAGGGTAAAAAGAAACATCTTATCACATCAGGTGGCGGTCTTTCCATTACGGGTACTGTATATTTTCCAACCAGTAATTTGGAAATTACGAGTGAAAGTCCTGTCGTTTCAAGAGCGCCAGCAACGTCATTTATTGTAAACCGTTTAACCGTGAGCGGTCGTGCACATGTAGAGGTTCATGTTGATCATGAAGCTGGCGGTATCCCGCCAATGTTGCCGCGCTCTGATGAAGGCGCACGGTTAGTCAGGTAAGGTTTAATTTCTTGATGTGAATGCTGTTGAAAAGATATGTGAATTTTTCTGTAAGTTCATTTTATGATAAAATGGGATAGGATATTGGGACGTATGATGAATTTAACAACTCGATTTTGGCGCGATCAAAAGGGCCAGTTTTCTGTTATGGTTGCATTGTTTGGGCTGCCGCTCTTACTTGTTTGCGCCTATGCGGTTGATGTGAATCAGGCCGTTCATAAGAAGACTAACCTTGCCGCCGCTTTGGATGCAGCGGCCCTCGCCTCGGTTATTCCTGCGAACCTAGATGTTGCGGAACGAGAAGCGTATGCGCGCATAATCTTTGAGGAAAATTATTTTGGAGATGCAAGCGTCACATTAGATATTAATGCGAGCCGAGAACGGGTGGAAATCACTGGCTCAACTTATTTGCCAACGTTTATGAGTGGCATCGTTGGTAAAGATAAAATTGATGTGAAAAATACGTCAGTGGCGGTGGTTACGCGTGAGGATGTGATTTGTGTCCTTGCGCTTGATCCCAATGGTTCAGGTGCGGTGGAATTTAAAGATTCTGCTGTGTTTAATTCGCCAGCCTGTTCAGTACAGGTAAATTCAACGTCGTCACAGGCGATTGTCTCTAGCGTTCCTGCGCCGCCAATTGCAAAATCATTTTGTAGCTCAGGTGAGAGCAAGGGGAAATTTTACCCTTTCATCAAACACGTATGTTCTCGTATTGAGGACCCATATGCAGGTAAGAATTTACCCCCTGAACCACGTTCGGCCTGTAAGGAGTCAACGTATCAAAAGGCGACGATTTTAAATCCAGGTGTTTTTTGTGAGGGGCTAAAGATCGACGGTGCGAATGTTACATTTAGTCCGGGTATTTATCATATTTGGGGGGAGTTGCTCTTTACAAGCACAGCAAATGTATATGGTCGTGACGTAACTTTTATTTTGAAAGGTACAGGCAATAGCTTGAAGATCGATAATAGCGCAATTGTAGAGCTTAAAGCACCATCTTTAGGGCCGACAGCGGGGTTGGTTTTTTGGCAGGTCTATGCGGATAAAGATGACAAAAACAAAGAGCAGCCGACAGGGGTTTCTGGTAAAAGCGAGATCAGTGCGAGTGGGGGGCTTAACATTGTTGGGACGGCCTATTTCCCTACACAGGAATTGACAATCACGAGCGACCGTTGGGTAACGTCGAAATCCCCTGCAACTTCATTTATTGCCTATCGACTTTTATTTGCTGGCAAAAGCAATACGGCGGTTCATGTTGATCATGAAGCTGGCGGTATCCCGCCAATGTTGCCGCGCTCTGATGAAGGCGCACGGTTGGTGCACTGATATTAAGGACTAGCTATCAGCAGCTTCGCGTAACTCTTCAAGTTCTAGCCATTCAAGTTCGTGTTCTTCTAATTTGGTTTGCACCTCGTCTAGGCGTGTAATGCTATGGGTGAAACCGTCAGGGTCTTTGATATAGTATTCAGGGTCTTCGAGTTTTTTATTRATAGCGGCAATGTCGGCTTCAAGAGCGGCAATGGTCTTTGGYAARTTYTCAAGYGCAAATTTATGCTTATAGCTAAGTTTGRYTTTTTGYGGAKYGGCAYTTGTGWCYGCGCTGTCYTTGCYTGAYTTCTTYTTGTGYAAGCTTGCTTTTTCAGCAGCRCGAACGCCAAAYCCGCGTTGGTTGATCATGTCTGTATAACCGCCYGCATAGAGCTGCCATTTTGCRTCGCCTTCAAAGGCAATGGTCGAGTCCACTGTACGGTCAATAAAGTCACGGTCATGRCTGACMARAATAACKGTGCCTTTATAYTCGGCGATCAGTTCTTGCAATAAATCAAGTGTTTCCAAATCYAGATCATTGGTAGGYTCATCAAGGATGAGTAGGTTTGAAGGCARGCGTAATCCACGYGCYAATTCKACACGGGCGCGTTCACCRCCAGATAAAGCGTGCAAAGGKGTGCGYTGTTGTTCRGGCARRAAGAGGAAGTCTTTCATATAGCCWATRACRTGTTTTTGTTGRTCGCCAATCATTACACTGTCACCRCCGCCGCCYGTGAGSGCGTCTTTTAGTGTTGTGTTTGGATCAAGGCCTTCACGTTTTTGATCGAGGACAAGTGGCTGGATATTGGTGCCGAGTTTAATATCCCCGTCATCCGCTTCGTATTCCCCCATGATAAGTTTTAACAATGTAGTCTTACCCGAACCGTTCGGCCCGATAATGGCGATACGGTCACCGCGTGCAATACGCGCAGAAAATCCGTCAATGATGATACGTCCGTCAAAGGCTTTGCTGACATTATCAAGTTTGGCGACAAGCTTGCCAGAGGTTTGACCCGTGACCACGCTCATATTGGCTTTGCCTATGGTTTTTTTCTCATTGGTTTTTTCGCTGCGTAAATTACCCAGTTCTTTTAGGCGGCGTACATTACGTTTACGACGGCCTGAAACCCCGTGGACAACCCAGTGTTGTTCCCGCTCTATTTTGCGCGAAAGCTTGTGGCGGTCGAGTTCTTCTTGTTCCAAAAATGTATCACGCCAGTCTTCAAATTCGCCAAAACCATGATTGATGGTGCGTGTCTCGCCGCGGTCCACCCAAATAGTTTGCTTGGTCAGTTTGGTGAGGAAACGTCTATCATGGGAGATAAGAATAAGCGCGCCACGGAAACTTTCCAATTCGCCCTCTAGCCATTCAATAATAGGTAAGTCGAGATGGTTTGTGGGCTCGTCGAGCATAAGTAAATCAGGTTCAGGGGCGAGGGTGCGCGCAAGCGCTGCGCGGCGGGCTTCACCGCCTGATAAATTCTTAGGGCTCATGGTACCGTCAAGTCCAAGCGCATCCAGTAAATACGGAATGCGGTAGCCTTCGTCTGCACCTTCAAGGCCAGCAAGCACATAATCTTCGATGGTTTTGTAACCGCTGAGATCTGGTTCTTGGGGCAGGTAGCGTATGGTCGTGCCAGGTTTGACAAAACGTTCGCCTTCGTCAGCCTGTATGAGACCTGCCGCGATTTTGAGCAAGGTGGATTTACCCGAACCATTGCGCCCGACAAGGCAGATGCGAGAGTTTTGATCAATCTGAAACTCTGCACCCTCGATGAGAGGTGTGGAGCCAAAAGACAAATGGATATTTTTCATTGTTAAAATAGGTGGAGCCATGGAGGGCTTATAGCGGTCTAATCATATTTGAATAGCCATAAAACACGTGACCTTTGTGAAAATATGTCACAGTGTAGAAAAAAGAGAGTATTTTGATCTCTCAATAAAAAATAACGCAGCTAAATGCGTGCAAAATGCGGGTTTTCATAGGGATAATGACAAGAGCTATCTAAGGGTAGTTATGTGCTGACAGGGGATGCCTATCATGAGGCACCTCACAGGCACTTCTTCATTCAGGTTCAGGGCGTGCAGAGCGCATGAGCGCGACAGGGAATATATAATGAATATTGAAGACTTAGACAATATGGTCATCGAAATGGGTGCAGGATCACAGCTTGTTTTGATTGCCATATTGGGGACTATGATGTTTGCCGTGGCGCTCGGTTTACGTCCGCAACATTTTGCTTTTTTCAAAACCGATCCCAAACATTATTTTACAGGGGTTGTCGCACAAATTCTTGGATTGCCTTTGTTGACGCTTGGTCTTGTTTACGCACTTAATCCCCCGCCTAGCTTGGCGCTCGGCATGATTTTGGTGGCGTGTTGCCCTGGTGGGAATATTTCTAATATTTTGGCACTGTTTGCGCGGGCGAACACGGCGCTTTCTGTTTCTATGACAGCTACGTCGAGTGTGGCGGCTGCCTTGATAACGCCAATATCAATTTTGTTTTGGTCTTCGCTTTATGGGCCGACACGGGCATTGCTGAATGAAATTAATTTTGATGCGGTGGATTTCCTTTTACAGACATTACTGATCTTAGGTCTGCCGATTTTATTGGGCATGTTGACGGTGTGGAAATTGCCTAAACTGGCTGATAAATTACAAAAACCTTTGGCAATGATCAGTGCGATTGGGCTTGTCTTGATTATCCTCAAAGGGTTTTACGATTACCGTGAATTGGTACTTGGTGCAGGCATGATGATTTTTCCTCTCGTGGTTTTGCACAATGCTCTTGCCCTTGCGCTTGGGTATTTCAGTGGACGGTTGAGCGGTGCTGATGTGCCGACGCGGCGGGCGATGACATTTGAAATCGGGATACAAAACTCTGGCCTAGGATTTATCATTCTTTTGACCCAGTTAAACGGACTTGGCGGCACTGCTGGGATAACGGGCATGTGGGGATTATGGCATATGATTGGCGGAGGGATTCTCGTCTTCTTGTTTAGAAATGCGGATCGCCGCGCAGAAAAGAAAAATGAAGCTACAGGGCTTACGTAATACAAGACTTATTTAATACAAGGCTTACGTAATACAGGGCTGGTAAAAATATAAAAGTAAGGGAATGCAATATGTTTGATTTAAAAATAACCAATGGCAAAATTTATGACGGTAATGGCGGAGACGCTTTTATTGCCAATATCGCAATTACGGACGGTAAAATTGTGGCTGTCGGTGAATGTGCAGGAGAGGCTGTGCGTGTTGTTGATGCGAAGGGCGCGATTGTGACACCGGGTTTTGTTGATTTGCACACTCATTATGATGGTCAAATTAGTTGGGATGAAGAGATGAAGCCCTCAATTAATCACGGGGTAACGACAATTGTGACAGGTAATTGCGGCGTTGGTTTCGCGCCGTGTCGTAAGGAAGATCACGAAAAGCTTATCAAGCTTATGGAGGGGGTCGAAGATATTCCGGGTACGGCTTTGGCTGAGGGGCTTACATGGGACTGGGAAAGTTTTCCTGAATATATGGACGCGATAGATGCTAAACCACACACGCTCGATTTTGCGGTTATGGTGCCTCATGATCCGTTACGGGTATTTGTCATGGGTGACCGCGCCGTATTGGAAGAACGTGCAACGCAAGCCGATATTGATGAAATGAAAAAACTGACTCGTGAAGCTATGGAGGCAGGCGCTGTTGGCTTCTCGACGGGGCGGTCTGACGCGCACCGTTGTTCCGACGGGAAATGGACGCCGTCGAGTGAAGCGCATCCGTCTGAACTTTCGGGTATCGCAAGCGCGCTCAACGGTTTGGATTATGGGGTGCTTCACGCGGTTAATGATTTTGAACAAGAGCGCGAGGGGGATCAATTTGATGTCGAATTTGATATTATGGAAACCTATTTTCGCGCTGCACCTGATCATAAATCATCTATGACATGGATGCAAAGAGATTTGGTGCCAGACCATTGGAGGAAAATCTTAAAACGGGCCGAATCCTTACAAGAACAAGGTATTGATTTACGGCTGCAAGCTGCGCCGCGTGGGATTGGTTTGTTTCTTGGCCTGCAATCGACTTTCCATCCTATGATGGCGTTTCCAAGTTATATTGAAATTGCAGAACTCTCTTTTGAAGACCGCGTGGCAAAAATGAATGCGGATGGGTTTAAAGAAAAAATGTTGGCCGAGACAGTTGTGAAGCTTGCAGGGACGGGTTCGTCTGTGCCGCCTATGACTGATATTATGATTGCGATGACTGAACAGATTGCAGGCAAAATGTTCAAGCTCTCGCCTGATGGTTCTGGAGAGGTGTATTATGAGCAGGGCTATGAAAGTTCTGCGGCGGCGCAGGCTGGCCGTGAAGGTGTGAGTGTTTGGTCTGTTCTTTATGATTGGATGTTGGAAGACGACGGCAAGGCGTTGATCTATTTCCCGATCTATAATTATACGGATATGAATTATGACGCAGTGTATGAAATGATGACCCATCCTTTGGCCTTGCCGGGGCTTACGGATGGTGGGGCGCATGTGGGGTATATTTGTGATGCGAGTTTCCCGACTTACCTTATGTCTTACTGGGCACGGGATAGGGACGGGGATCAAATTAGTTTGGCACGCGCCATTCAAATGCTGACCTCTGATGGTTCAGATTTCTTAGGCTTACGCGATAGAGGCCGTATTGCGGTCGGACAAAAAGCAGATATCAATATTATTGATTATGATAAACTTGCGTTGAAAGTCCCTATTATGGTAAAAGACTTACCAGCAGGTGGTCAGCGATTATTACAGCCCGTTACGGGCTATGTTGCGACATTTGTGTCTGGGGAGCAGGTAATAGATAATGGCGAGCTGACAGCGGCACGTCCTGGTCGATTGATTAGAATGGGGTAGTATGCGAAAATTACTTATTGGATGTGTATTGGCGGTTACAAGCTTTGGTTTGGGTGCTTGCTCGGGGAGCGAGGCTGAGACAGAACTTGTTTATAGTGGGCCATGGGAGCTTGTTGATAAGGATTCGGCAGTATCTTTTGTTAGCGTAAAAAATAATGCCGTTTCTGAAACACATGGTTTTAAGTTTTTGATAGGAAAAATTAACGCGGACGGCAAAGCTGAGCTTAAAATCATTTTGGACAGTGTATCGACCAATATAGATATTCGTGATTCACGTATGCGCCAATTTGTTTTTGAAACCAATCAACATCCTTATGTAAGCATTACGGCGGACATTGATCTTGTGTCTTTTAAATCTATTTCTGTGGGCGATGGTCAAGACGCAAGTATTTTTCTTAATCTGGATATGCATGGGGTCAGTGGTAGTGTTGTTTGCGATATACGGGTGAGTAATCTTGGTGATGGTCGTGTGCGGGTTGAAACGCGTGCGCCGATTGTTATTTCCGCTTCGGATTATAATTTTATTGGCGGCATAAATAGATTGCAAGCACTCGCGGGTCTTGATGCCATATCACCAAATGTGCCTGTGACATTTTCTTTGGTGTTTGAAGCGCAAGATTAATTTTTGCAGCCAACTTATTGTCTTTATCATCTGGGGATTTTGATAAGAAAAGGTCGTTGGCAGGTATTCTGACTTACGGCTCAACGGTGGAGTCACCTTCCCAGTGCCGCCCACATTGGCAACCAGTGGCTTTATGCTCACACCTCGACGCTTACAGCTGCGGGGGCAGTACCAGAATTACACTGGTTTCCCGTTTAATCCCATGACAGGAACCAACACAGATATCTAGCCATGAAAATATAGGGTTTTCAAGTCAAAAATGACAGTTTTTGCTATAAAAGCTAATAAAAGACGGGTTTTGAATTAGCATGTTAATACGCAGTTACAGTATTGAAAACTCATTGATTTTTATCATATTTAAGAGCCCATTTCGTCCAGATGAGAAAAATTCTTGGGCCATCGATTAAATACCGTTTCCAAAGACGCCTTGGCTCGGAAAGTAGGCGATATAACCATTCCATTTTGATGTATTGCATCCATTTTGGCGCACGTTTGACCTTGCCTGCCAAAAAATCAAGACTTGCGCCAACGCAGAGACCTAGGCCTACGCAGTCGTCCCGTTCTTGCGCTGCGACGGCAATCATTTCTTGCTGGGGGGATCCAACGCAAATGAAAGTGTAGCGGGCTGGATTTTTGGCGATAAATTCTGCACACGCTTTTACGGCGTCAGGGTTTTTACGAAGACCCATTGGAGGTTGATGATGGTTTAATTTTGAAAGACCGTACCGCGCTTTTACTTTGGCAATGACATCATCGTCACCGCCAATGACATTGATGGCTTCGTCAGGTTTAATAATATTATCAAATATTTGTGCGGTTAAGTCAGAACCTGGCACGGCTTTTAACGGGAGGCCTGTAAAGTTTGCGAGCATTTCTAAAATGCGACTGTCGCATACGGATAGCCATGAGCCATTATAAAGGGGTTTATATAATTCGGGTTCTTTGTTGAGGCGTACAATATGATCGACATTCGGTGTCACAATATAGCGAAAGGCATGGTTCACTGTTATCCATTTGCAACGCTCAAGAGTTTGGCTTGGGGTAAGTGGATCAAAGAGAGCGCCGCAAAATTCATAACTGCGTGTGTTGACGCGCCAGTCTTTCTTTTTACGTGAGTCAGAGCGGCGATCTTCGCCGCGCGGAATTACTGGTATTAAGTTTTGCTGTGCAGTCATAATGTTCCCTATCGATGGATAGGACTACAACAAGATGATAAAGATTGGGTTTACGCGTGGTGGTTTCATGGATGGGATTTTACACTTATTTCCGAAGGCCGTGTTTGCGTAAAAGGCCGCGAAATTGATGATAGCTGAGGCCAAGAATATCTGCGGCCTTGCCTTGGTGGTTTTTTGAACGGGCAAGCGCGTCTTTTATGAGGCCCAGTTCGAAGGCATTTGTACGGTCTGTGAAATTTGTGCCCTCTGGCAATATGACTTTGCTCGTCTCGTTGTCTTGCGTGGCTATATCAGTGTGTTTGGGTGTGGAGGTTAGGCGCCATGGTGCTTCGAAGGGGTCGAGATTGATCTTTGCGATTGGATCGTAAAGACCCCCGTATTCATTAAAGGCTCTGCCAATTGCGCGTTCGGTAACGTTCTTTAACTCTCGTACATTACCTGGCCATTCATATGTAGACAAAAACTCAAGCACGTTGGGGGTGAAGCCTGGAAAACTATCTGCGCCTAATTCTACGGCCATGCGTTTACCGAAATGGTCGGCGAGGGGCATTATGTCAGCGCCTCTGACCCTTAGAGGCGGCAGGGTGATAACGTCAAAGGCCAAGCGGTCAAGTAAATCTGCGCGAAAGTCGCCGTCCTTTACGGCTTGGGGCAGATCGATATTTGTCGCGCCAATAACACGTACATCTACGGTGATGGTTTTCTCGCCGCCAAGGCGCTCAAATTCACCGTACTCTATAATACGCAAAAGCTTTTCTTGGACACGAGGACTGGCGGTTGCGATTTCATCTAGAAATAATGTGCCTTTATCCGCGCGTTCAAAACGACCAAGCCTGCGTTTTGATGCACCTGTAAATGCACCAGCCTCGTGACCAAATAATTCTGAATCCAGTAATTCATCAGAAAGGGCCGCGCAATTGACGACAATATATGCCTGCTCCCACCTTGGAGAGAGAAAATGAAGGCGGGCGGCGACAAGCTCTTTGCCTGTACCGCGCTCTCCAACTACGAGCATAGAGCGATCAAGCGCTGCGCTGCCTGATATTTGGTCTAATGTTGCAAGCCAAGCGGGGGATTGGCCTATTAATTGTGGTGGTATAGCTGCCATAATGGTTAAATTTACCAAATATAGATGGCTAAATCAACCAAATAATAGTTTATTTAGCTAAATTATAAATACTGAATATGTGAAAACATAAAATAAACCGTTATTTTTCAATAGGTTATAAGATTAATTCCAAACTGGCACGGGTGTTGCAATGTAATTGGCATAGCCGCCGATAATTACGGAAAAATAGAAATGGTTTCTAAAGGCTGAATAAACAAACGCTAGAGAGCGCCTAAAATTAAAGAGCGCTACACAGCATAACAAGAGAGAGAATATTATGACTTACCGTACAAATGACATCGACAATACAATTCACACACCAGCATCAGTTAGCGCACCGGTTCGCCACTTACGTCGCCGCCGTTACGCATCCGCACTAAGAAGCCGATCCGTTGGCGTAAGTGTTAGCGGTTTTGGAATTTAGGAGCAGACATGAGCGATCGTAACGAATTTGATTTTGAAAGCCGCATCCAAGACCGCCAAAGTTTCCAAGGGAAGTTCTGGCGGTTCGTAAAATATCTCAGCACACGCAAGATAGAATGTTGGGGCTTTTTCCTCGCCGGTTATATACTCTCGGCAATCTTTTAATTCACTTCAAACTAAATAGACTTAATTCAAGACACTAAACTAGGAGACTAAAATGGGAATTTTTTCACGCATGGGCGACATCATCAATTCCAATCTAAATTCAATGATTGAAAAAGCAGAAAATCCAGAAAAGATTGCACGCCTTATCATTCAAGAAATGGAAGACACACTTGTCGAAGTTCGGACATCTGCTGCACGTAATATTGCAGAGAAAAAAGAATTGAAGCGCAAAGCAGAAGCTTATGAAATACGTGCAAGCGAATGGGGTGCAAAGGCTGAACTGGCTCTTGGTAAAGACCGTGAAGACTTGGCACGTGGCGCGGTAAGTGCTAAACAACAAGCAGAGCAAATGGCGACTGTGGTGCGTAAAGAAATTGAAATTTTGGACGAAGCCGTTGCAAAGGCTGACTCTGATTTGGGTAAGTTACAATCGAAATTAGACGAAGCAAAAGCAAAACATAAAGCGTTGACGATGCGTGGTACGGTTGCTGGCAACCAAATTAAAATGCGCACACATATGACATCAAACAAAGTGGATGATGCGTTGGCGCGTTATGAACGCATGGAACGTAAAGTTGACGAGCTAGAAGCACATGTTGAAGCTTTTGACCTTGGTAATGGTAAATCATTGGAAAGCCAATTTGCGGAACTTGAAGCGGATGAGTCTGTTGAGGCTGAATTGGAAGCTCTTAAAAAGAGCATTAGCAAGACAACTAAAAAAGTTGCATCTAAATAAGTCCGACATAACGTCTAATATTATAAGAGAGAGAAAAAATTATGGCTGCAGAAACTTTAGCTTTGATGATCCCAATTGTTGCCATTGTCGGCGGCATTGGGGCGGGCGTAATCAAGTCTTACTTCTCGCACAAAGAGCGGATGATGGGACATATGAGTGAAGATCAAATGGCGGAACTAGAGCGCATGTCGCGTATCGCAGACATCCTCGATCAGAGGGTCAAGGTTGTTGAATCAATACTTGATGATGAAGTTCCAAATTGGAGAGAGCAAAATGACAAAACGATATAAAAGTAAATACCACAGAATGAGTAATGACACGAACTGGGACGGTTCAGATGATGGTTATCAATATGCTAGCGAAGGCAAGAAACGTCTTCGTCGTAATAAAATAGACGGTATATTTGGCGGTGTTTGTGCGGGACTTGGTGACTATTTCGATATTGATCCGATTGTTGTGCGTATCGCGTATGTCCTCAGTATTTTGTTTTTGGGTGTGCCGTTATTTATCTACTTTATTTTGTGGATATTCATTCCAAGTGATAAACGTGCGCCTTACCGTCGTGAATATAGACAGGCGCGTAAAGCGTATCGTAAGAACCCAGCTAAACCGGTGTCAACGGCGACATACCGTGACGTTAAAGGTAAGTTTCGTTCATTAGAAACACGCCTACAAGATATGGAAAAGTCTATCACGTCGAGTGAATGGCAATTACGTCGCGATTTTCGTGAGTTAGATACTTAAAATTTACGAGCCCCCCCGAAAAAGTTGAACCGGACATAAATCCGGTTCATTTTTTAAATCAAATAGAGAGAAATAAAATGATTGGCAAAGCAATAATCATAAGCGTAATGGGTACAGGTTTGCTCGGCACGGGTGCAAGTGTTGGCACACCAACTGGTATTGAAATCGCCGCAGGCCCTCTGCATATTGAAAGTGGCAACGGGAAAATTTTTAACGCCCGTTTTGATAACGGTTCCGGAATATCTTTGACCATCACGCTCAAAGATGAGCGTAATTTAATTTTAAAATTTTGACATAAACGACATTTGTCGTTATTTAATGTGGTGAGTAAAAGAGAGATGCCATGTTCGTGAAAGCAGTTATAATTAGCGTAATGAGTACGGGGATGTTGGGAGCAAGTGTAAATGTTGTTGAGACAAAAACGCTAAATCATCCGAATATGTTTCTGATTGGCGTCGAAATGAGTGTCGGCCCAATACGTATAGAAAGTGCAGGGGTTAAGGGCAGAGGTTTCACAGTTTATATGGAAAGCCATACACAGATGATAATCACATTTATATTCAAAGATGATCATCGTGTTAAAATAAAATTATAGCGGCGCATTGTTACCCCCTAAAAAAACAAATTAACAAATATATAAAGAGAGAAACCTTATGACGAAATTTATGACAGTCCTACTAAGTGCCACAACTCTTGCTTTGTTTGCAAGCCCGGCAATGGCGGCAGATAGCCCAACCTTACGTATTGAAAACTTTATTGGTACGCTTGATTTAGTGAATAGCACGGGTTCAAAAATCTCTGTGCAGGACGCAGACGGTGCATCAATAGATGTACACGGTGATGGTGTAACGATTGATGATGGTGTGGAAATTAAAAATACGCATTGCAAATCCAGCAAATCAAATATCAAGATTGGCATGGGAAGCTGGAAAGTTTTGAAACGCTCAGGTGGTTACAAAGATCTCAATACATACCCAAAGCTAAAAATAACTGCGCCTGAGAATACTCATCTTATTATTACCAACTCTGTGATTTTTGGGGATGTTGAAAATTTAGGCTCAGCGGAAATTCATATACGTTCTTGTGGTGATTTGGAAATTGGAGATGTTGCTGGCGAAGTTGGCCTTTATATCTCTGGTTCGGGTGATCTAGATATTGGCGACACTGGCCCTGCTACGATACGTATTTCAGGGAGTGGGGATGTTGAAGCTGGTGATTTTGTCAGCGCTGATATTCGTGTCTCTGGTAGTGGTGATCTCGACGCAGGTGACATAGCTGGTTTTGTACGTATAGCAAGTTCTGGTGCAGGTGATATTGAACTGGAACACCTTGGCAATGGATTAGAGTATTCAGGTTCGGGCGCGAGTGATCTCCGCATTAAGTCTGTCTCTGGTGGTGATTTGATTATCCATGCCAGTGGTAGCGGTGACGTAGATATTAAAAAAGGCAGCGTTGATAAACTTGACATTCGTGCGTCTGGTGCGAGTGATGTGAGATATGGCGGTACTTCTAACAGTGCCGAGGCACGTGCAAGCGGCGCAAGCGATGTGTATATGCATGCGCCATCAGGACATTTGCATACTTCCGATAGTGGTGCAGGTGATGTTCACGTAAAAGGCCGCTAAATATTTCAGCCGTTTGGTCCACGGCAAATTTAACCCAACCCCCAAATAACATATACCTCCTTCTCCGATGGGGGTATTATGTTATCAGAGTGCGCTCTGGATCTTGATTTCTCTCTCGCTCCAGAGCGCATTCATTTCGGTGTGAACCGTAATTGTGTTTCCGAACAAAGAGGGGATGGTTCAGCGAGGTTTTGACACACAAGGGCTTCTCCCAGTAAAGGCGCCATCATAAAACCCCGCGCTCCTAACCCACTCATGACAAATATACCTTCATCATTTTGATACGCGATTGGCAATGTATCATGTGTTGTGACCCGTATGGATGCCCGTGCTTGCCATTGTATAGGGACAAGGGTTTGAGCAATGAGAGCTTCGTATTGTGCAATATTGGCCAGCGTGTCTTCTGGACGAATATCTATATCATAGCCGTTCTCAATATGGGTATGAGTTGCCCCTAGTAATATCCCGTTTTTATAAGGTGCGGCATATCCGCTATAGATAAGTGATGCGTGCGGAATACAATCGCTGTCCCCCCAAGAAATTTGCCCACGTATGAAACGTATTTTTGTTGATGTGAATTTTTGAACATTCGCACCGACACATAAAAACACGCTTTGCGATTTGGCTATGCAGATATTGTCATTATCATATATGTGCCAGACCCCACCAATTTTTTCGAGACGCTCAACTGTGGCTTCAAGGCGTTGGCATTTTGATGTCCAAGATTGGATGATAGACTTGGGTTCAATCAAAAGTGCGTTTTGAAAATATAGACCTGTCATATTGTCTTCGAGACTTAATCCCGTTTTATCTTTGATACCAATATGATCGAGGGCTTGCATTTGGTCAGGTGGTAATACTTGCTGTGTGAGCAGTTTCACAAACCGCTTTCTCTCGGCTTCTGATTTCGCAATTTGAGTGATGCCTGTTTGTAGTGGAGGATGTGTTTGCGTGTATTGGGTAAGGGCGTATAGGTAAGCCGATAAAAAGAACCGTGATTCAGGTCTATCTTGTAAGTCGAGGCGCGGCATGACGAGCGCCGCAGGGTTGCCACTGGCGGCGCTGTCTAAATTGGGTTCTGGGTCTATCAAAAGAGGTGTAACACCGCGCCGTGCAAATGCACGGGCAATCGACGCTCCTGCTATGCCGCCGCCAATAATTATGGGTTGGGTCGAGGTGGGCGTGTTTGCGGAGCTGTCTGTGTTTGTGCCTGTATAGGTCGCTTCTAACCGTTCACGTTTTTTGCCAAACCCGGGTTTCTTTTCGACGTGAAATCCAGCCTCTGCAAGGCCGTGTCTTACATGGCTTGCGACTGTAAATGTACCGAGGCGCGCGCCAATGTGTGAACGTTGTGCAAGGCGAGTAAATATTTCTTGTGACCACATGTCTGGGTTTTTTGACGGTGAAAACCCGTCTAAAAACCAAGCATGCATTTTGAAATCCATGACCGAGAGGGCGGATCGAGCTTGCATATGGTAAAGGGTCAATGTGACATTGCCAAAATGAAGGCGGTGAACGCCTTTTACTTGCCCGGGCCAATTTGCAATTAGTTGCGCGGCAAAAAGGGCAAGGCTTGGCCAATGTGCGAGGGCTTTGGCTAAATCTTCTTTCGTCCAAGGATAGGCTTCTATGGAGATAAAGTGAAGGCGTGCATTTTTAGGCGCTGCGTCACTGTTCATAGAATCTAGCCAGAGCGCCCATGTGGCCAGAAAATTGAGACCCGAGCCAAAACCAAGTTCGCAAATGGTAAAGGGCTGAAGGTTAGGGGCGTGTTCAAGCCATGCTTGTGGTAAATGACAGCCTTGAAAAAATACGGCGGCGGTTTCCTCTTTGCCGCCGTCTACGGAAAAGTATATATCATCATATTCATGTGAGGCAGGTGTGCCCTCTCGTGACCAATCAAGTGTCGGCGAAGGTGTCGCAGTCAGGAGGGGAAGGGGATTGTTTTTTGTCGACATAAAGAGTGGCCTAGTGGCTGTGGCCTAACGCCCCATCAAAGCATTAAGAGATCCTGGTAGCCATGTTTCTTTTTGCAAATCATAAGTTTTAAACGCGCCGACAAAGTCCCATGCACACCAGCTAAATCCGCTTGCCTCTAGGGCTTGGCGGTGGGCTTTGACCCATTGATTGCGTTGGGCGAGGGGGACTTTGTCGATCACGCCAAATTCCCCGACAAATATAGGTAGGCCAGATGCTTTGGCAAAGGCGCGTGCGCGTGCGAAGCTTTTTTGCATTTCTTGAAAATCTGCTTGTGACCCCCACTGCACGCCAACAGGCTGTACAGGGTTTTCCCATTCTGCACCTTGATGGGTGAATTTATGAGGGCCGTAATAATGGAATGTGGCGACGAGATTGTTGTCGCGTGGCCATTTGACAGTTTCCATTGTTTCTAAATGATTCCAAGGTTCACCGCCGATAATGATTTTACGTGTCGGGTTATGCTGGCGAATAATGGGAACAAGTTTGGCATAGAGGGCGTTCATATGGTTTGTGTCGATACTTCCCATTGGCTCGTTCAAAAGCTCGAAATACACATTTTCAGGGGCGTTGGCGAAGGCGAGGGATATCTGTTTCCAAAAACTGAGCAGTCGCGCTTCATGACCCGCAGGATTGTCCATGAGTTTGCGGTAGTGATGCACGTCGATAATCACGCCAAGACCATTTTGCTGGGCTTGGCCAACAAGTGTTTGCACACGGCGCATAAAGCTTGGGTCAATGGTATAGGGTGGCCGCGTGGATGCATGTTTTGACCAACGAATAGGAATGCGGACTGTGTCGAACCTTGCATTGGCAATAATGCGAAAATCTTTGGCCCGAATTGTATAGCCCCATTCGCCTTCACGAGGGGCTTCGAGAGCATTGCCAAGGTTCATACACCGCTTGACCCGAAATGGTGTGCGTGGGGCCAGAGCGCGTGTTACGGGTTGAGGCTTGAACTGAACGTGCTGCCGTGGTTGCATCTGGGCATGCTGTATAGGTACAGATTTTTGTGTTTGCGTTTTTATTGTGTTCGGTGTGTGAAATTTAGCTTGTGTTTGCAGTGTTTCTCGGGCTTGTGCACGCCTTGTCATAGGGTTTGTTTTGTGTGTTTGTGTGATTCTTATTGTATGTTTAGGGCTTTGCTTTTGCGTATTATGTTGTCCCACGGGCATTTGCTCATCCACAAGCGCTGCTTCGGTGGGTTCACAGCCACTAAGTGCAAGTAGGTTGAGGGTTATAAGGCTTGTAAATACTATGTTTTTCATAACTAGAATGCCGTTTTAAATCCTATTTGACCTGCTGAGTGTAAAAAATACAGGTTTTCAAAGCAGACTTTACTATTGGAACTTGAACATAGGATTAAACCTTGTCACAAAGAGCCGCATAAATGCTACGTATATACTGCGTGGATTATAAAAGGACAATTATGTTGAAAACTGCTTATTCATTGCTGTTGTCGCCTAAAGGGCGGATCGGGCGCGCGCCATTTGGTATTGGTGTTTTGTTTCTGTGCGCTTTGTGGGCATTGCAGCATTTTGTAATCTACCCAATGCTGGGTACAGGTATGGCGAATTTTTATATTGCACCAATTTTGTTTTTTCTCGGCTTGCATATTATTTATTGTGTGTGCGGCAAACGCCTGCATGATTTAGGGCGCAGTAATTGGGCATTAATTGGTGTGTTTTGCTTATTATTTACTGTCATGATGATCGTGATTTTGAAATTTGGCGGGCTGGAATACTTCGATACCATTATGCAAAACCCAGAGAAACAAGATGATCCTGAATTTATGCGCCAAGTTCATGCGACCTATCAAGATAACCTCGCTAAAAACTTACCGCAAAGCAGTTTTTTGATGTCAATTGTACCTGCATTATTCGCGCTTTGGCTCTTGCTTGCACCGGGACAAACTGGTGATAATCGCTACGGAAATCCACCGAGCACATAACAACTTTGATACGAGGACATGATGGGAAATTTATTTCTTTCACCAAATGGTAAAATAGGTTCAGCTGAATTTATACGCGCAGGGTTTATTCTCATTCTTGTGGGGGCGGCACTGTCTGTACCAGGCAGTGTGAGTAAATCATTGGGCGTGTTATTTGGTCTGCTTACTTATTGTCTGGCTTTCCCATGGATTATTATTTGGGTTAAGCGGTTACGTACAGGCGATAAATCGGGCTGGATGGTTATGGCCTATATGGCCATGTATTTCGCCTTTCTTGTGATTGGGGCCAGTATCGTTTTGATAGGATTTGGTGGCGAAGAATTTGTGGGGATTTTAAACGAAAAAATATCCAATGAAATTTCACAGACTGAATATATGGAACGCATAGAGGGGTTTAGTAAACAATTATTCTTGCCGCTCACCATTTCAGGTCTGCTCGCAAGTCTGCTCACTCTTTTCATAGCTGACCGTGCTATCCCTCAATATGAAGGTGATACGCCTTAAGCGCCTTCGTGACAATTTCAGGTTTTACTGATAAGCTTTCGTAATGAAATGGTTAAATTTATTCTTCAATCCACGTGGATGTATAGAAAATCGGCAATTTGGGATCGGGAGCCTTATCCTCATTCTCATTGTTTTGGTCATGAGTCTGTTGTGGTATTATTTTGTGACTCAGGATGTTGAAACGCGTAATTTTATCTTGATAAACACGCTGTTTAATGTTCGGCTGTGTCTTATATATCCGTTCTTTTGTGTGTTGGTCAAACGATTACATGCCTCTGGAAAAAGTGGCGTATGGGCAGTGCTGATAATTCTCCTTTTTCTTGTCTTAAGCTTTGTGGCCCAGAGCAGTATTACGGCATATTATATGTTAGACGAAGGCTATGTGGATGAAGTCCAAAAAATTGTGAAATATTATAAGGATGAGAATATTGAACGTGATGTGTTAATGGAGCAATTGTGGCATCATAGACGACAAATGCTTGATAGGACTTACCTACCCGTCATTTGTGTGTATCTTCTGTTTCTCAGCATTGGGTGTGCTGCAGTAAGTCGGATGAAAATTAAACTCCAAAACAATAAATATAATGCAAATTATCTGAAGGCCTTTGACTAGTTTTCAATCGGGCCAAATCGTTTTATAAAATTAGTTTTTAGGGCGACGTCAAGTTCAGTGATGCTAATTTTCACACCTAGCGCATGCATGCTCGTCACGCCATGTTCAGAAATACCGCAGGGGACAATGCCGCTAAAATGGCTAAGGTCTGGATTTACATTAATGGCAATACCGTGAAAGCTCACCCATTTGCGAATGCGAACGCCAAGAGCCGCAATTTTGGCTTCGCTCCCATCTGGCATATTGACCCATACACCGACACGCCCTGTGCGGCGTGCGCTCTCAATCCCGAAATCGGCGAGTGTGTCGATAATCAGGCTTTCAAGTCCACAGACATAGGCACGGACGTCACGCCCTCTGGTTTTTAAATCAAGCATGAAATAGCCAACACGTTGGCCAGGCCCATGATAGGTATATTGCCCACCGCGCCCTGTTGTATAAACGGGAAATCTGTCAGGTGTGATAAGGTCGTTGGCATTGGCACTTGTGCCTGCGCTATACATGGCCTCGTGTTCTAACAACCAAACATGCTCAACCGCTTGCCCATTTGCAATGGATTGCACATGGGCCTCCATGCTTTCAACGGCGAACGGATAGTCCACACTCTTGGCACTTGTTTCCCAGATAACGGGGGTTGATGAATATAGGGGACTTGTTGTGTTCATAGATGTGACATGGCGAGTTTCATGCGTAAAATCAAGTCTTGCCATAAAAAGGGGGTAATTCTGATTATTTATATGCATCTTGCAGATTTTACTTTGCAAGCCTCATATAAACTGCTAATTCGCCCCTCTGATCTTACCAATGATCATTGGCGTGCGGCCGTGGCGGAATTGGTAGACGCGCAGCGTTGAGGTCGCTGTGGGGTAACACCCGTGGAAGTTCGAGTCTTCTCGGCCGCACCATTTCTCTCTCTTAAAAATCAACTAAACCATTGAAATATAACGATAAACTATATTTCAACATGACCCCTATGTGGTTAGTTCTTGTTTTGGTGTATCAAATGGTGTATCATTTGGTGTATCAAAATAGGCATCGTGATATGAAAGATGAGGATAAATTCCTTCAAAAACGCAATAATGGCCGCTGGCACTATGCGCGGCGCGTACCTAAAAAGTATGCGGATTTTGATAAACGTGGTTATATCAGGAAAGGTCTTGATACCAAATCGGTCGAGGTCGCCAGAGAACGGCGAGACCTACTTATCGAGGCAGACGATTTGTATTGGGCAAGTGTATCCAGTGCCGCTGATGGGCTGTCAGCAAGCAGTTTGAATGCCGAGCAAACAAAGCTTGCCGTCCGCCGCTATGAGGCGGCAAAACGTCGGGCAATGGCAAAGGGGTTTATGTACACACCTAATGCTGATTTGCTTGAGTACCCAGACATCACCGAATTGGTTAGCCGCATACAGACTTTACCGGTGAATAGTTTGCCGCAGCAAGTTGAGGCGGAAGCGGTCTTGGGTTTAACTCCGAAACCATCAGTCACAATCTCGCAGGCATTCGATGTGTTCTGCGAGCAAATTGCGGTCAGTGAGTTACTTGGCAAATCAGACGCACAAAAGAAATCATGGCGGAAGGTAAAGCTGCGTGCTGTGAATAATTTCATTAAGCTGAACGGCGACCTTGGTATGGACGAGATCACCAGAGAACACGCGCGAGATTTTTACAAATGGTGGTCGAAACGTTTGCAGCCGAGAGGAAACAGAAAACCGCTAACCAGTAACAGCGCCAACAGGGATATGGGAAACATCCGAAAACTGTATCGCCAGTATTGGGAATATGAAGGTGAAGAAGATCGAGACAACCCTTTTCGTAATTTGAACTTTGGCAAACATGGTCTGAAAGACATCCCGCATTTTGAAGATGATTGGGTACGAACCAAATTTTTAAACCCGGACGTGTTCAAAGGATTAAACTCCGAAGCCATGCTGTTAGTTTACGCGATGATCGAAACTGGATGTCGGCCAAGCGAACTTTCTAGCCTGTCACAAAAAAACATCATTCTTGATCATGACGTTCCTCATATTTTGATAAGACCCGCTACTGATCGGCAATTAAAGTCAAAAGCCTCAGTCCGTGAAATTCCCTTAGTGGGCGTCTCTCTGGCCGCGATGAAAAATGCCCCAAAAGGTTTTCCACATTATCGCGATAAAGGAAATTTGTTATCTGCGTCATTAATGAAAGCATTCAGGGTGCGAGGATTATTCCCCACCGAAAACCACCGCATATATTCATTCCGCCATTCCTTTGAAAAACGTATGTTGGAAGCGGGTGTTGATTACGGATTGAGGTGCTTGTTGATGGGCCACAAAAACTCTCGCCCGAGCTATGGTGATGGAGGATCAATGACATATAGACGCGACGAATTGTTGAAGATAGCCCATCCTGTTCCAAATGGCTTCGTCGAAGGTTTGAAAAATTTGAGTTAGATTGTGTCACTCATATTTTGCAAGGCGATTTGAACGAGATTTGCGTTCTTCTAGTTCTCTTTCGAGTCTTGCAAACAGGGGCCAGTATTTCTCGCCATAGTTCTTTACGACGCTGGCAGCGATTTTTGTGGCCTTTTCAATATCTGCAATTAGTATTTCTTCCATAGTAGATTTTACGGCTTACAATATTTTTCACCATTAAAAAAATGGAGCTAAAATTATGCGAAATGTACTGAATTTGTGTATTTTTCCTTCACTGGGAGGCATGTAGAGATGATGCGTACAAGGCTCTTGTTCCATATAATTGTTACACACATTTATCTACGACGATACTCATCATCGCTTTGGGTTACTCTAGAAAAAGCTGCTGCTAATATTCCTGCGGGCATTGCGACCGCAGCAATTCCGATCAACGACATTGCTGCTGCAATTAATTTCCCCATAGACGTTATAGGGTAGACGTCACCATAGCCGACAGTTGTTAATGTGGCGACGGACCACCAGAGAGCCCTCGGTACAGAGCCAAATGATTCAGGCTGAGTTTTGCCTTCAACTAAATACATACTTACGGCACCAATGAATATGAGTAATAGCGAAATGGCCATGCTGACGAGCAACTCCGTTTTGCAATCACGTAAAGCCGTTCCTACTCTTTTTATACCTCTTGTGAGAGGCTTATATTTGATGATTTGAATAAGGCGCAAAACTCTAGCAACTCTTATCAATATGCTGCCGTTAGCGGCAGGTATTAAGAGGGCAGGTAAAAAGGCTAGTAAGTCTATTAGCCCGTAAAAAGAAAAAATATACGTTAACCGAGAATTCATTCTATCTTTTGAGGTAACGCCTGCAGTCCAAATTCGGGCGAAATACTCAAGCATAAATATTATAGCTATATAAAACCCTGCAGATTTGAGAAATTTCGACTCCGTATATTCTGTCTCCAATGTGAATGTAAGAATTGATAAAAATATCAATAACCCTATGAACGCTCCACCGATTTTAGAAATATTGAGAAAATGAAATAACTTAATTTTCACGTCGACTATCCATTTTGCACCAATCTGGTTTTTGTGACAGAGCTTTACGTCCTTTGTGTGGCCATGGAGCTAGGAAGTTCGACGTTATAGCAGCCGTTCCTACATCAATGCCATTTGCTTGTAGATCTATAACTAAGCGTTCATATCTATCATATCCGTAGTTACTTGCGATTTTGAGAGTTTTATCACGCGTAAAATTGACAACAAATTGTTTCGCCTCATAACCGAGCTTTCGTTCATTTTCACATTTAGCTCCCCCTCTTGCCCCAATTCCGTCAGTTTCCGGGGCGTCTACATTTGCCAATCTAAAGCGAATACCATTAATTCGCCCACTATCCCCATCAGACCAATAAATAGTTTTGGTTTCGGTAGCTTCTTGAGATTGAACATCTTGTGTAAATGAGGGGGCTAACAAGGCTAACGCGATAGCAAACTTTGGTATTCTACGCATATAGAGCCTCAAATAAGCTTAGTTATAAATTATACCCTAGATAGTACTAAAACAAATAGCTATACGTAGTTATGGAAGTTCAAGTGAAACATACGATTGAGGATGCTCAGATAATACAAGATGTGGTTGATCGACTTGGAGTGATTTATCCAGATAACTTGGTTGAGTACGATGATAAGTTTATCTCTATTCGTAATGTAGAGGCCGTTGACGTTCCAAATGTTCGCCAGGTTGCATTAGATCAATTAATCAGATCAAGGTACGATGCTAATTCCGCGAATTTACGTAATATGCTTTATACTAGGTTGCTACGGTGAGCAGTGTATTTCCTTTGCGGTTTCGCAGGCTTTCTGAAAGTTCTCTTGTTTTTGCGAACGAAGCCGGTCAATTTTTTAAATCCAATGACAGGTTTTTAGAAAGGCTCGATAACGAAAAACTTACCAAATCAGATCAAGAGTTTCTTTTTGATCATGCAATGGCTAGCCGCCGGGCTGGTGACATTAATGAGATGTCCTACTTGCATCGTCTCGCATCAAGGCTAAGACCGCCAACGGATTTATCTTATGTTATTCTTGTCCCGACGTTAAGATGCGACCTGGCTTGTTCATATTGTCAAGTTTCCAGAGCAGCTATAAATGCAAAAGGGTTTGATTGGAGTGATGAAACGCTCTTAAATGTAAAATCCTATCTCAGTAAATCGGTATCAAAACGTATTCAGGTAGAGTTTCAGGGGGGAGAGCCAACCTTAAGGTTGGATTTGATGTCTCAAATAATGGATTTTTGTCGCGAACACTTTGAGGAAAGTAGATTTATCATTTGTACCAATCTATCCGTAGTAAATGAGGCATTTGTTGATATCATATCTGCTGAAGATGTTTTCGTTAGTAGCTCTTTGGACGGATCGCCTGATCTTCACAGGAAACAACGAACAAATACCAAGTCGCAGACGGACGAGTTTTTTAAAAACTTTAGTAGGGTTGGTGAGCTTATTGGAGATCGATTGTCCGCGCTTCCGACATTGGATTCTAAAAACCTACCCGCGCCTTCTGACTTCCTTGACACGTTTGATCATTACAATATGCGTAGTGTTTTCCTTAGGCCAGTGGTTTACCATGGGTTTGCTCGCAAACGTCACCCGACATCAAAAGATCATCAATCTGTATGGCAAAAATTCTATGAAGCTTGCATTTATGAAATGATTGCTCGGAACATTGGGGAAACGTCTGATTTCTATGAAGAATATTACCTAACTCTCATTTTGAAGCGCCTATTACGACCCGGTGAAGATAACCACATTGACCTACGTTCACCGAATTGGCTTGGCTATGACCATCAATTAATTGACTATGATGGCCGAATTTACCCAAGTGACGAAGCTAGAATGATGGCACGAACAGGCCAAGTTGATCTCTCTATTGGCGACGTTTTCGCTGGTCTAGATGAAGAAAAACGCGGTGCATTACAGGGCCGTGCATTTAACGCTCTTGATCCTTGGTGTAGCCAGTGTCCATATCAAGCGGCCTGCGGTTCTGACCCAATAGATGATCTGGCCCGACATGGTCGTGCAGATGTTCCAAAACCTGCAACAGCATATTGCCAAAAACATCTTCACATTTTTGATTTTGCGATGAAGTTGATTTATTCTGAAGACAAAAAAAACCAACACTCTTTAGCTCTTTGGTTAGGCCTACCCAGTCCAATTTTCTTAGGGGACGTATTGCAATGATTGAACTAAGCCTTCCTGCAAATTTTAGTGATAGTTCCCACCTGCCTTTCATTGCAAAGTTGAGCCGAATAGATGGTCATCAAACGGCAACTCTTGTAGGGGAAATTGGAGATGAGCTCATGTTCCAGTTTCAAGATCTAACTATCAGCATAGTTCAACCCGTGGGCGAGGATATAATTGGTGATATAGTTTTTGTGGAACCTGCTTACAATCGAGTGTCTCGATGGATTAGAGAAAGGTCAGATCACAATACTTTATTGGTAACGGAACGGTGTGATCAACTTTGTATTATGTGCTCCCAGCCACCAAAAAAGAGCCATATCGATATGTTTACGTTTATGGAGCAAGCATGCATGTTGGCGCCACAAAATATGATGATTGGTTTCTCAGGGGGAGAACCACTTTTGTATAAAGAACAACTCTTTGCACTTCTTGAGAAAGTGCATACGGTTCGCCCAGATTTAAAATTTCATGTTCTCACTAATGCACAACACTTCGAAGAGGATGATGTCGAGCGTTTGCGCCAAACCGCTTTTAAATCTGTATTATGGGGAGTGCCGTTATATGCTTCTGACCCCAGCACACATGATTCTATTGTTGGGAAAATCGGTGCTTTTGAGCAATTGGTAACATCATTGCCGATAATGGCTCGTGCCGGATTGCAGATTGAATTACGAAGCGTTCTGCTTAAACAAAATTACCATGAATTTGAACAACTCAGTAGATTTATTTCAAGTAAACTTCCGTTCGTTTCAGTTTGGGCGATTATGCAATTGGAACGTATTGGATTCGCAAAAAATCGCTGGTTCGAACAATTTGTCGATCATTCTGAAAATTCCGAACCCCTAATGGCTGCCGTTTCTGTGGCGAAATCTGTTGGGTTGGATATCTCTTTGTATAACATACCTTACTGCACGGTTCCTCAGAAGTTGCGAGGCTTTTTGAGCCAATCTATCTCGGATTGGAAAAGGTCATTTCCTGCTGACTGTGAAAAATGTTCCGTAAAATCTATATGCACAGGCTTCTTTGAATGGCATAGTACTTTAGAAGATTATAAATACGGGGGGGTAATATGAAAAAGAGACGTTTTGTTATTCAAGGTTTAGCGGCCGCAGGGTTATCTATGCCAGCAGCGGCAGCACCAACACATATTGATCTTGAAAACTTGGTAAAGGAATCTCAACCGCAGGGACTCTTCACAGTCCTCGCCGCGCAAAAAGAAATAAAAACTGCGCAGCATAGATCTCATAAAAGCCATGGTTCACATAGGTCTAGTTCTGGAGGAAGCAGGAGATCGTATCCAACTCCCACACCAACGCCCGTCCCTACGCAACGCAGATCTGAGAGTACACCGCCTTCGTCAATTCTTCCGAAAAGCTCTTTATCGTCAAAAAGTTATCTAACACCAACTGAACAATTTACATTAAAGGTAAAACGCGTTCAAGCAGGTCTGACTGCATATGGATATTACAATGGTAAGGCTGACGGTATTGTAGGGCCCGATACTAAAGCCGCTTTGTCCAAATTTCAGAAAGATTACGGATACAAGATTACAGGAACAATCACACCGGAAGTTTTAAGTGCATTTAGCATTTCCTAAGTTTTCTCAAAATGTCGTTGTGGCGCTATTGTTCGGAGTGGTGCTAGGGTTGCTTGCATTGCCTTTCTGGAGATTTGTTTTGGTAAATTTCAATCAAACCGAATACGGTAGATTAACCTACCTTTGTGATAGTGCGATGAGAACCCATTATATTGCCAAGGCTAGAACTGCTGCCAGTCCAAGTGAAAAACAAGTTGAAGCTTTGGAACGAGCGGAACTCGCACTTATCGATTGTCAAGATTATGACATTCTGCAAAAGAAATTGATGTTATGGGGGCTACGTGAAAATGAGTTGGGTTTAATGCGTTTGCGCTCGATAGAAGCCGATGCTGAAGGATTGAAAGACGTTGTGGATGCACATGAAATTCGCGATTAATACACTCTTGTTGTTGACATTGCTTGGTAGTTCCGTTGCACGGGCACAATCGCCCATGCGTGAACAGGCGTTACGTAAGGCGGCGATCAACGCTGGCGTTAAGCCATTGAGCGAAATCTACATTGAACCTAACTCGGCAATGGCTGATATTGGTGCAAAATTATTCGAATCTAAGCTATTAAGTTTCAATGGTGAAATGTCATGCCAGACATGCCATCTCGATGCGTTTTCTTCAGCGGATGGATTACCAAATGCAATAGGTACGGGAGGTTTTGGGGAGGGCAGAGAACGCCAAAACTCAAAAGGAGACATAGTTCCACGAAATACGCTTCCATTATGGGGAAGGGGCACTAAAGGTTTTGACACCTTCTTTTGGGGCGGGAAAGTGAGTAAAACTACAGAGGGAATAGAAAGTCAGTTTGGTGCAAGTCTTCCATCAAATGATCCACTTGTTGTTGCTGTCCACCTTCCATTTGTGGAAATCCGTGAGATGGTTGTTAGAGACGATAGGATCAAAAAGAAATACGAGAAAGAGAACTTTAATTCTGCTGAAGAAATTTTCGCCATTTTAGTTGAACGCGTCAAAAATGACCCAGTCCTAGGAACGGAGTTAGGACAAGCTGCTAACATAAAAATTGGCAACCTGAAGTTTGCAAATGTTGCAGAAGCTATTGCCGAATTTATTCGAGAAAAATTCAAGATCAAAACTACCCAATTTAATGAATTTGTTTTTAATGGAGGAACGCTCACAAAAGAACAGTTGCGTGGTGGGTTGATTTTTTACGGGAAAGGTCAGTGCTCTATTTGCCATTCAGGTGCGTTAATGTCGGACTTGAAATTTTATGTCATGCCTTTTGAGCAAGTTGGATTTGGAAAAAATGGATTTGGCGTTGATTATGGAAGATTCAATGCAACTAGGAACCCTGACGACATCTATAAGTTCAGGACACCACCGCTAGTGAATGTCGCCAAGACTGGGCCATATTCGCATTCTGGAGCATATCATAACCTTAACGACATAATTCTTGCACACGTGGATCCATTGGCTAATTACAATGGAAAAGAAAGAACGCCTACTCAGCGACGAGAGGATTTGTCGAGAATAGCGAATTGGTCAAAAATGATGTCTTTGCCCGAACCACTATCTGTTGAAGAAATTGAACTTATTATAGAATTCCTAAATACTACTACTACAGAGTAGTTCTCCAAAGTTTTATATTTAGCGGTTGCCTTTAGACCCATACAAGTATTTTGGGTGGACGTGAAGTAGGCAGGTGCAACGGTAATCCTCCTGTTAGCCCTACTCGCAACTTGGTTTTAGCTGTTTTAGCCTTATTGCTTATTGCTCATTGCTCGGGTGACGGCATAGCTCGCTAGGTTGTTGGGATTTTTCTTGTTCAGTCTACCTTGCAAAATTGGATTTCAATTCCAATTTTGCAAGGTAGACATGTAAGTGCATTAAGACGTATATTTAGCAATCTGGAATAATTCGATAACTCCAAGCTCAGAATAAATTCGTTTAACGCCTAAAATTGATTCTGAAAGTAAACGTAAAATCACCATTCTTAGCGACTCACTTCGCCCAACATTACTAAATTTTTTTACTCTTAGATGGTAATACCCCCAGTAACACTGTTTTCACGTAAGCGTTTGGCTAACCCCACCTTGCGGGCTTGCTCCTGTTCTACGATATTGTCCGCTTGTTATTGTGCATCGGTTACGGGTCGGCAATAGCCCGCTCGACGCCAACGGTGTCAACGGCGTTGAGCGGGAGCCTTAACATGTGAGCACAAAACGGTATAGGCAGAGCTTAGGGCAGATCCTTCATAGACCCCAGCTTCTGGCCGAGAGTCTATGAAGAAAACACTTGCTTGATTCAATCGCCTGAAACAGTTCTAGATGATTGCTGCTTAGAACGCAGTACTAATCGAAAACCTAATATTTCGTCCCGGCAAAGGCACGACATCTTTCAAAAATGATGTATGTTGACGTGCGTCCTCGTTGAACAGGTTTAAAACCGACAAACTGATCCGTACATTTTGTGCATCCATTGGGGATTTCCATGTACCGAACAAATTGACCAAAGCATAGTTATCCGTAGGGATTTCCAGTGCGGAAATGGTGCTTTGTGCTGCTGCATAATCTACCTCTGCACGCAGGGACAAACGGTCATTAGATGCTTCTAAGCCAGCAAGTATCGACAAGGGCGGGATGCGGGGTAGGTTATCTGTATCCGTTTGTGCGCGTACATATTCAGCTAAGGCATCAGCTTTCAGTGTGAAACTGCCAAGGGTACCAATATTGGTTCCACCATGTAGCTCGAACCCTTTAAAGTTGGCATCGGCAGAGGTGAACTGGAATACGGAAAGCCCATCTTCTTCTTCACCAATTTCGGTTTCAAAAATGAAATCAGAATAGTCGGTGTAAAACACATTTGCAGTCATAAACTGGTCATCACTGCGATACCGTAATGCCGCTTCCACGCCCGTAGATATTTCTTTGCCAAGGGTTAGGTCACCGCGCTCAAACTGGTTGGTTGCCAAGTGTGGCCCATTGGAGAATAGCTCCTCCGTTGTCGGTGCACGCTCGGTTCTAAACACCGTACCTCCCATGCGAAACGCATCTGAAAGATGGATGTCGCCACCTGCCGAGATACTAAAAAGATTAAAATTCCGTTCAACCGTACTTCCTGAGACTTCATGCTTGGTATTTTCATAACGCGCAGCAGCTTCCATATGGATGTCGTTTTTTTCGACTTCTTGGAATGTATAAATACCAATCTGATCGGTGCTGGTAGGTGGCACAAAAGCCTCTTCACCAATAGCAGAAAAATCACGGTGACGGATTTGGCCACCATAAGCGGCTCTCCATGTACCGCGCTCCGTCTGAATAGCCTCTATACGGGCTTCATACCCTTCATTCGCAAAAACTGTACCTACGACACCGGGACCTTCAAATTCAGTATGGGTATAGTCTGCATACCCACCAAAGAGCTGAATTTTTTCGAAAAAACCGTCCAACTCTAAGCTGCCATTCACGTCAAAACGTGTTTGACGTAGGGCAATGGTTACACCAGCCTCTTCTTCATGATCATGTTCGTCCTCTTCATGATGTTCTTCTTCCTCCTCCTCCTCATCATGTTCCTCTTCATGATGATGGCCGCCGGGAATTCCGTAATCGGATTCATAACGATGTAAAGCTACGCCGAAATAACCTCGACTGCCAATATAAGAAAGACCACCCGTTAAAGATTTGGTTTCAACAGCAGAATTTTCGAGGCGTCCTGTCATGAGGTCATCATGCTCTTCCTCTTCGTGATCTTCGCCCTCATGATCTTCATCCTCGTGTTCGGCCTCTTCAATTGCAATAAGTCGAGCACTTTCATTAAAACCAGGAATGGAATAATCGTCTGTTGCTTTAAACGTGCCATCAAGATGTAGAACCAGATTAGAACCGATTGCGGTATCAAACGACCCTGCAACTTCACGGCCGCTATCGACACTGGAAGCGCCTATCCGGAATGCGCCGTCAAATTTTCCATCTGGCATAGCGTCAGGAATACGTCCGTCAATGACATTGACAATGCCACCAGAACCAGACGACCCAAAACGTAAAACAGTTGCCCCGCGCAGCACTTCAATACGTTCAGCCTGTGCGGGTTCGGCTGCTACAGCATGATCGGGGGAGGCGGAAGACGCATCTATGGAACCAATACCATTGTTCAAAACCCGTACGCGGTCACCACCCTGCCCACGTATAATGGGGCGAGAGGCACCTGCGCCGAAAAATGTGGATGAGACGCCAGGTTCATATTTTAATGTCTCGCCTATGGTCGATGCAAGGCGGTTCGCGAGTTCGTCGCCCGTTAGAATAGATGCACCCGTAATGGCTTCATCTATGGAGCGACTTAATGGTGAACCCGTGACGATAATTTCGTCTTCAGGGGCTGAGGTAGGCTGTGTTTGTGCCATAGCAGAATAAGAAACAGATGTAAGTAGTCCAGCGCTTGCTAGACGGAAAAGAAAGGATGTGGTCATGATGAAAACTCTTCATTCAAATAAACTAAAATAGCCGCAGTATTGCGGCAGGGATGAGTGTTTATTGAAGAGGAGCGGGTGGACTTCGGGGCGGCGGCGCGCGACCGAAAGGGCGTATATAGAGAGCAGAGGTAAATGAAGTTACGTAGGAAGAAGGCTGTAATACAGATCTAACATAAACGATTGGCGGTGTTGGTAGAACTGCCTGATCATCCCCCTGATTAACACTAACAAGACACATAATACAGTCATGTTCATGGGGTTGTTCGTCAAATCCAGTGGCATGAGCACTTGAAACAAGCTGCAAGCACAGGAGCAACCCGACAAGAAAAGCGGTAAACCAGCGTTTTGAAGACGTAAGTGTCATATGCACCCAGTATTGAAAACTTTATCCTGAGTCAATACATTATAACATTGCATATATTTAAGTTATTTGAAAAGAGAAATTGCTAAAGGCGATGTCTCTGTGCCTCTTAAGGGAATGCGTTAAAATAAGTCTGTCATTCTTGTATCAGCTTTCATGAAATTGAGACTATATGTGTCAATGATAGTTTTAAACATGGGCGTCTCGCGTTCCGCGACCGCGCTAGCGTAAACCAAGCCTGCGCTGCGCTTGTCTTGGCCTATTTCCCTGGCGGGGGGCTTTCATCCCTGCCGCAATAAAGTTTAAGAGATGAAATGTCACCGCGCAGGCGCGACGCCTTTTTTCTCGTAAGGTTAGAGTAGGGCGTTTGCTCATGGGGTTTATGATGGGTTTATATAAGAACGAAAACAGATCGTTTTGTTTGAAAAATAGCCCAAAAGCTAGGTTTATGCTTCTCAAATCTAAAATAAATGGTAAAACTGCTGTAGGGTTTTGATGAAATGAACGTCTCTATAGATAAGGAGAGGTTTGTTTTAAGCACATTCCACACAAAAATATGGCGTATTGGTTTGTTAAAAATATGGTGTTTCAAATGGTGAATTTGAAAATACGGGCTTGGGTATACAAGTTTTGTCGCATCGCTGGACCTTGTAAACAACGTCATAAATCGGTATGGTCGTGCAACCGATATCCTGCAATTCCGACCATTTCTATGATGGAAGGCGGGTTTAAAAAATAATGCGAAAAAGCAACGAACCTACCGCTAATCAAAATGAACGTTCATTGGATAATGAGCGCATAGAAGAGTATGTGCAGCAATTTAAGCCAGCATTGTTAGCTTTCTTTAGTCGTAGAACAACCCATTCTGAAATTGCGCAAGACTTGGTTCAAGACGTATTCATGCGTTTATTGCGACGCAAAAAATCTGGTGAAATAGAACATCCCGCCGCCTATATTATGCAAACCGCATCAAGCGTTTGGAATGATTTTCTACGAACAAAACAGCGTAGGCATGAAGATATGCAAGAGGAGTTTGATGAGTTTTCTCATTCGCCCGGCGGCATTTCTCCTGAACGGGAATATATAGGGCGAGAGGCGGTAAACATAATCTTGTCTGTTTTATCAAAACTGCCGACACGTACACAGGACATCTATCTTCTGTGCCGTTTTGACGGATTCAAACGACATGAAGCTGCGAAAAGGATGGGTATATCCGTGAGCGCGATAGATAAACATTTAATGATTGCCACAAAAAAAGTGGGTCAAATTTTTGGTGAATACAATGAGTGAGAATATGGATTCTGAATTACTGGATGATATTGACGGTATGGCCGCATTCTGGCTTGTCACTTTAAATGCTGCCGATTGCACACCAGAAAGCCGTTTTGCTTTTGACGCATGGAAACGGGAAAGCCCTGCACATGAAGATGCTTATCTGCGGGTCAAGCGTGGCAATGATTATTTGGACCGTTTTATGGCGACGCCGGAATTTCAAGACCGTATTGAACTTGCTCGAAATAGAACCCGCCCTAGTATTGCCAAAAGGGTTTTTGCAGGTCCGTATATAGGTTGGGCTATGGCTGCGAGCGTATTATTTGCCGTTATGAGTATTGGTTTTTTTGGGCCATCGCAAACAAATGTGGATCAAAACTCAATACTGGTCGCAAAAACACCCATTGATAGAAATGTCGAAGTCTTTGAAACTAAAGTGGGCGAACGTTCAACTGTTACATTGGCCGATGGTTCCGTTGTAACGATCAATACAAATTCGAAAATTGAAGTCAATTATAGTCCTGAAACTCGGGAAATACATCTTTTGTGGGGGCAGGGTTATTTCGAGGTGGCAAAGGACATAAACCGGCCATTCGTTGTTGTTGCGCAAGGGAAACGGGTTGTCGCGCTGGGCACAGTTTTTGATGTACGGTTTGATAGCAATAATGAAATCCAAGTCACATTGGTCGAAGGTCGGGTGAAAATTGATGATGTTGCTCTTGACCTTAAAGTGGCTGAAAGCGGCGTGAAATTAATAGCGAATGCGACTGTAGAGTTGAATCCCGGAGAACGGCTTATTGCAAAAACCAATGCGGAATCCGTGGTTGTGAAAACCGATACGATAGAAGAAACCAGTTGGCGCAAAGGGTATTTGGTGTTTCGAGAACGTACTTTAGGCGACGTTGTTATTGAGATGAACCGCTACAGTTCACAAAAACTGGTTATCGACAGTGACACTCGTGTTGCCGCTTTACTTGTGAGTGGTGTTTTTAATACGGGAGGGCCACCATCGGATTTTGTCGACGCGCTTGAAGCAATGCATCCATTAGAAGCCAAGCGTAGCGGCGAAAATGAGCTTAAACTTGTCTGGAAAAATTAAGAGCAGCAAACGAAAAGTGTGTTGAAAATCACACACATATAAGTTTCGGGAAATAAATATGAAGTTTTTGCTGTAGTGTTTTTAACATGCGCACGTCTGTTCAATTAAGGGGCACAGTTTTTGTGTTTCTCTTAAACTACATAAGTCCGAACAGGACGGGGAGAACAAACATGACAGGCAAGACGTCGAGATCAACACAGTCGAACGCTTTTAAAACAAGCGCCTTAAAAACCAACACTTTCAAAAAATGGGCGCTAACAGGATGTGCGCTTTCCGTATTGGCAACATATGGATCAGCCTTTGCGCAAGAAGCAAAAGTATTCGAATTTAAAATGAACAGTGTAGACCTTGGAACCGCGCTGACTGAGTTTAGCATAACAACTGGCAATCAGGTTCTCTTTAACGACGCCGATATTGCAGGTATGTCTGCCGCCAGTTTAAACGGTAACTATACCACCGATCAGGCGATTAAAGTTTTGCTTGCCGAAACAGGGGTTCAATACAGCGTTGATGCAAATGGTACGCTTCTTGTAGGTGATCGTTTTGTTTCTAAAGGTGCGAAGCAAGCGGAGAGCATTCAAAAATATGCACAGGTGGAAACGCCGATAGCGACAACGCGCACTGTTGTAAAACCCAAAGGCTCGTCTGGTGATGGTGTGCCTGTTGAGGTTACTGGGGTTATATTCGCTGAAGGATCAGGCGCACGGTTAAAAGGGGCACGGATTGAAATTGAAGAAACTGGTCAGGTAGTATCTACAGATGACCTCGGTCGATTTCGGCTTACGAATGTGGCACCGGGTGAATACACCCTTAGTGTGGATTATCTTGGCTTCGCTCCTCAGTCTACTGTTATTACGGTTGATGGCAGCGCGGAAGTCAAGCAACACTTCACGCTAACAGGTGGTACAGAAGAAGACGCGGTTTATGTTTACGGCTCACGTTCCGCACGAGCGCAGGCGTTAAACCTTGAGCGTATGGCACCGAATGTGTCCACCGTTTTGTCATCCGATTTGTTGGGAAGCTTTACAGGCACGACGCTGTCTGAAAGCCTTCGTCGTGCACCAGGGGTGATTTTCGAACGAAGCTCTGATACTGGAGACGGCGCGAATATTGTGGTCCGTGGTCTTGCGCCAGACTTTAACGTCATTAAGATGAATGGTGTTGAATTGCCTGACGGTACAGGCGTCGGGCGGTCGGCTAATCTTTCCAATATTCTTACAGAATCTATTAGCAAAGTTACAATCTCTAAAACACTTTTGCCAAGCCAAGATTCTAGTGGCGCAGGCGGCCTTGTTGAGATTGAGACCAAAAGCCCGTTTGATAGGCCAAAGAGATATGCTAGCTTTTTGCTAGAGGGTACAAAAAAGGGAAGTGGTTTTGGAGGGGGGTACATGGCAGCAGGTACGGTTTCTGGCACTTTCGGAAAAAATGATCAATTTGGCCTTGCGGTATCTTTGCAATACAGGGAGCGCGAAACGACGCGAATAAGTTATAACACACGTGACGATACTATTTTTTTCGGCCAATATCTACCGCTTCAAGTGGACGGTACACCGTCCATTAGGGGTATTAACTATGTAGATCCGCGCACCCCTTTTCCTTTTGAGTCTGGCGCAGATGAAGTTTATATTGGCCAGCTCGGATTTACTAGTTCCGAAGTGGAAGTAGAGAACCTTGCATTTACTCTGTCAGGGGCTTGGGAAGTGGGTAGTCATTCAAGGCTATTCTTTGATTATCAACGGCTTGACCGAAACGATACCCGTTATACGTCGGGTACGGGAATAACGGCTAAACTTGGTTATGGGACTCACGATATCAACTCCTTGGGGGGGGAGCCTCGTCAAGCTTTGGAGTGGCAGTCCAATCAGCGGCTTAATATAACGTCCAGCTATAATTATTTGCCAGATACGGAAGCTATAACTGACGTATATAGTTTCCGAGGAGAAAGTGATTTAGGCAATTGGCATTTAAATTATCTGGCTGGATATACGGAAGGAACGACAAGTCGAGAAATAAATGTTCTTAATGTCTCCGTGCCCACTTTCCACCTCACGTCTAATGAACTTTTGCCAGAAGCATTCCACACGATAGAGGGACGCGTGCTTTCACCATTCCCACGTCTCTTGCCGGGCGATGGCAGTTTTCCAGAGCCTTTGCTATCTGAGGCTGGGTTTAACCTCATCAATGATCCCGAAAATTATGGTTTTGGTACAATACGACACACGGTCAATAAAGGTCGAAACGAACGCTATATTGGCGAATTGAGTGCACGGTATAATTTCAATGGATCACGGTTTAAATATCTTGAAGCGGGCCTCTCTTATAAAGAATCTGAATTCCGTAGTGGTTTGCATAAAAATACTACTTATTATGATATAGGGGGGCTGACCTTGGCGGATTTTGGCCTTGTTCCCCGCTCATCTTCCCTTGCAGATATTGGAGTGAGTACCCAACTTAATCAGATATCACGGGCCGATCTCGTGCCTTTTCTGGTAGATTATGTGCCTTCGATCGCCGTGGATTGTAACCCAAGTAGTACGTGTCCGACTGGAACCTTACTACGGAGATCTGTTAGTCGGGCAAGCCCGCTACTCTTGCAACAATACACCAATGAGGACGAGTTTGCAGCTTATGTGCAAGGTGCGTTTGAGATCGGCAAGCTTGAGGTCATTGGCGGTGTACGGATGACAAAAGTAGGGATTGAGGCCGTGAATCTCGTGGCGCCATCGGTTTATGATGAATTTTTCAGTTTTGATCAGGAATTTTATGATGATAATAGTGTGCTGAAAGGAGAAACTGCCGAACAGACCGACTTTCTTCCTCGGCTTTTGGCCAATTATCGGTACAAAGATAATGTTGTCTTCCGCGGAGGGTATTATCTATCTGTTGCGAGGCCACAGATTGAGCTTTTGTCAACAACGCCGAATGTATTTCTCGCCCTCGCACCTTATTTCGGGCCTAGCGGTAATCAACCAACCCTTACGATCGTAAAAGGTAACCCAAATCTAGTGCCAGCAAAGACCCATAGTTTTGATTTTAGTGCGGAATATTATGATAATGCAGTTGGCGTGTTGAAGATCGGAGCTTTTTATAAGCGCATTGATGATCTACTGGAAAGTAGTGTTTCTAATGGTGAGGGGTTTCTGTCAGAAGTAGCAAATATATTGCCTGACGATCCAAGGTTTCAAGATGTATTAGATAATCCAACTGATTATGATATTGTTCTAGTCGTGCCGGAAAATAACGACACTAAGGCGGAAATTTGGGGGTTTGAAACCTCGCTAGAGAAACAGTTTACTTTCCTACCTGGCGTGTGGAAGGGTTTTGGTGTTTATGCGAATTATACTTATACGAATAGTTCTAAGGAACAGCCAGATCGATGGTTTAAACATCCAGTGTTGGACGAAAGTGGAGCTGTCACAGGCTATGAAACGGAAGATTTTATCGTTTCGGATGTTCGTTTTGATGGCCAAGCGAAACATTCAGGTACATTTGGATTGACCTATAACCAATATGGTGTTGATGCTAATCTTGCCTATACAGCTCAGGCTCGGCGACAAACAGGTTATGACGATTTTAACTTGCATGATTTCGAGGAAGGTTATGGCACCCTTGATTTTCGGATAGAATATAATTTCGATAAAGGGGCCGCTCAGTACCGCGTTTATTTCGAAGGTGCTGATCTGACTCGCGGGGCCGATGACCCATATATACAAACAAGTATAGGTGCCGATGACGGGGTAACCCCTAAATACTACACCGGTGGCACATATTACGGCGGACGTACGTTCAAAGTCGGTGTATCGGCGAAATTTTAACTTTGCAGTATTGTTAAACAATGAGTCCACCGCTTTATCTAAAATAAAGCGGTGGGTTGTTTTTTATTAATTTATATTCTTCAATTGAAAGTCACTCCCCGCCATGTCTCGTGCCCTCTCAAACACTGTCTTTTTCCTACCCGCAATATTTTGTCTAACCGCTTGCGGCAATGCTGAAACCAATGCTCCCCAACAAGGAATAGTTCAATTTACCTCTGAACACACCAGTTCCGATCAGGCTTGGGAAACACTTACGTCAAGCGGGGAACGCTCTGAGCGGTTGGCAGGGGAGGGGAGCCTGCAATATTTTATGCGAGAGGTAGAACTTTCCGACATTCGCCGCCGGGAACTGGGTTTAAAGTTTTGGCATGACTATCCAAACGATCCACGTCGGTACAAATGGCTAACCCTGACCGTCCATATGCCTCCCCATTATGCCCAAGACATTTATGAATGGACGAAGAATGAAACGGTGTTGGCTCCGAATACTGCTGTTGTCAGTACGGACGAACTTGCTAAATGGGAAAAGGCATATCCCGCCATGCGTGAATCTTTTCAAAAATCGTCAGAGGTCACAGATATTGAGCGCCGTTTTTTATGGGTGGGAGAGATTGAGCAGAAAATATTGCGCATGGTCGAAGCTCACGCTGGTGGTGAGAGTGTCAATAGAGTTTCGATTTTGGACGAAATTGTTGATTTTATCGGAACCTACCCCAAAGCTCTCAAAGAAAATGATAAGAGTAATTTTCGTTGGGGCCAACAGATGTTGACTACATATGTCACGGTTGAGCATGCTGATGTATTTGGGCTTAAACAGAAACAAGAAAGTCTTGCTTTTTTTGAACAGCTTAAGAATACGGGTAATAAGTCATACGCAAATATTGATGGTAGATTGGCTAGACAAAGACAACAACTAGCAGCCAAAAATAGAATAGCCGATATGAGTGAGGGCACGCGCTTGTTAAGGTCCCTGCCGGGTACCTTGACCGATCACCCGTCGACAAGCGAGGGCCGTATCGCCGCCAACCATGACAGAATTATCAATTATTGGAAATTCCGAGAAATCGGTAGAACATTCTTCCATGAGTATTTTGGTCACGCCGAAAAAATTCAATGGTTAGGGGTAGTGGGAGGTAGGGATTCCGTGACCTATTATCAGAATTTTGTAGATTCAATCCATATAAACCATGCTTCGTCAGATAAAGAGGCATCCGCCGAATGGAAGCAAGCCTATGCCGAACTACGGGCTGAAATTTGGAGCGATCTACAAACCACTAACTCCCAACGTGGATATATTTTAAATAAGGAAATCGGTAGACAATTTTTGGATGTGCGCGCCGCCTGGCGGGACAATAGGGATAAAAAAGGACTTCAAGCATTACTTGACAATATTCATATGCTTTATACGAAGTATGGAAGCGGTAAAAATTATACCGACATTTATACTACAGCTCATGGGCCGCGGACACATTCCACTGCAATTATCCGAGACTATAAAATCTTAGGCATGAGTGATGATGATGTGCTCACCTTTTTTGAACCCATGCTTTCTTATGAAGATGAAGATTTACAAAACTTGGCAAAGGCCGCGTTCAATTTCGTTGAATTGAAACGCACGCCCTTTGAATTTGTAGCCAAAACCCTTCATGGTGAAGATTTTGACATGAATGATATGCGCGGTAAAATTGTGCTTGTTGATCATTGGAATACGGGTTGTTCTGCCTGCATCAGGGGCATGCCTAGCATTGATAAAACATACCAAGAATATAAGGATAAAGGGTTCGAAGTTTTATCGATCTGTTATGACGCGACCGAAAATAAGAAACTTGTATTGAGGGTTGAAGAAGAACTCGATCTTACCTGGACAACTGTGGACGGAGAATCACAAGAAGGTTTGATAAAAAATAAATATGGCTATCCAGGTTATCCACAATACATGCTGCTGAACCGTGATGGTACCATTTATGCTGGTACGGGGGATGTGGTGGCTAAAGGATTACCAGCTCTTCTTGATGAAATGTTAGCCGCTGAAAAAGCGGCGACGAACAAATAATCAATCGCGTCCAAATGAAATAAAGTGCGCTCGTTCAGGAGCGCACACTTTTCTACACCTCCTACATTAGAGACATATACTCATGAAAATTCTAAGTTTGACCAAAACCGTATGTGTACTTTGGGTATGGTTTTTGCTCGTCTCTTTGTTCGCGTCAGGGATTAATGCAGCCGCGCAAGATCAATCTACGGACAAAATGGTACGTACCTTGCTTGTGAGTGATACAAGCGAAGTTACCCCCGGTAACGGTTTTATCGCGGCCTTGCGCCTTGACCATTCGGACGGTTGGCATACCTATTGGAAATCCCCCGGCATTGGCGACGCCACTACTATTAAGTGGAGTTTGCCAACGGGTTGGATTGCAGATGATATCGACTGGCCTGTCCCTCATAAAATACTCTTGCGCGACGGCAAGGTGTCTGGTCATGGCTTTGACGGGGTAAGCTATTTACCTGTGCGTATGCTTGTATCCGCAGACGCGAAAATAGGCAGTGAGGTTATTCTTCGTGCCAAGGTCGAGTTTTTGGTGTGCGAATATGATTTTTGTGTGCCCGGCACGAAAAACCTGAAACTCTCATTGTTTGTTTCAGATAACGCCGTTCCGAACAAAGAGGTGCGGGCTGAATTGGCTGAAATGCCCATGCCGGAAGCAGGCGAAAATTGGACGATATCCGCCGTACATAGTGGCGATAATATTGTACTCTCGGTTAAAGCGGATGAGGCCATCACAGAGCTACATTTTTTCTCTCATGATGAACTTATCTGGCACACCGTAGCGCAGAATTTTGAGGTGCATAAGAACGGTTTGGTCGCAACCTTGCCCATAGACAATTATTATGAACCCGAACTGGAACTCTTCTCTGGCGTTTTGGCTTTCACGGATGCTAAGGGAAATTACCGTGGTGTCTTGATCAACGTCCCGATTGAAGAGGCAGGCACAGGCGTACAAAACGCAACGCCGCAAAACCTTATATCATTGCTTAAACTAATCGCATTTGCATTTCTGGGCGGGCTTATTCTAAATCTAATGCCGTGCGTTTTACCGATCTTGTCTTTGAAGGCCTTATCGCTTGCAAAGTCTTCGGGTGAAAGCGCCCGCGCCGCAAGGTTGGACGGGTTTGCCTATGCGTTTGGTGTCGTCCTTAGTTTTGTTCTTATCGCTATTGTCATGCTAATAATTCGCGCAAGTTTAGGCGCAGTCGGTTGGGGTTTTCAATTACAACAGCCCGCAATCGTATTAGGGCTTGCTCTATTGATGATGTTGATTGGTTTGAATTTGCTTGGGGTGTTTGAAGTTCAGGTTTCTATACAAGGCACAGGCCAATCCCTGACCACGAGAAAAAATAGCCTTGTCGCCTCTTTTTTTACCGGCGTGCTTGCCGTTGTGGTGGCTGCCCCTTGTACAGCGCCGTTCATGGCGTCGGCTATTGGTGTTGCCTTGGTGCAATCTGCCCCGATTGCGATTGTGATCTTTGCGGCTCTGGGGTTTGGACTTGCCTTTCCATATCTGTTATTAAGTATCGCACCTGCAACCCGTAAAATACTCCCAAAACCGGGTGCATGGATGGATGTGCTCAAACAAGTTCTCGCCTTTCCGATGTTCGCTACCGGTATTTGGTTACTTTGGGTCTTGGGTGGTCAAACCGGAAAAGACGGTATGACAATCGGGCTGTTGGCGGTCTTGTTTATTGGCTTTGCTGCATGGGCATATGGCAAGCGTGGCACAGTATGGAAAGCCGTGTCTCTTATCGGCCTTGCGATCGCAGGTTTTGCGATTTTCTCATTGGTGCAGATACCACCGGGGGCAGCTTCCGATACAGGTAAGCGCGGTACATCGACAGCGCTGTTTGAAACGGTCGACTACACGCCGCAAGCTTTGGATGATCTTTTATCTCAAGACACAGCCGTATTTGCATATTTCACGGCGGACTGGTGCATTAGCTGTAAGGTCAATGAGCGTGTCGCCATCAAGAAACAAGAAACAGCAACCTTCTTCAAAGAGGCTAACATCACCGTTATGGTCGGTGACTGGACAAGCCAAGACCCCGCGATTACTAAAATTCTAACGCAATATAAACGTGCTGGGGTGCCCATGTATCTCTATTTTAAACCCGGCACTAAAGCCAACCAAGGCGTTCTTCTGCCTCAAGTCCTCACTCCGGCAATCCTCAAAAAAAGCATTGAAAAAGCATCATAGCAATTCACATAAACGTCAAAATAACCAAAGCATACATAATCGGGAAACCCACATGAAAAAATATCTATTAAACTTTAGCTGCGCCGCCGCGCTTTTACTTTCTGCGTGTGCGACCATGTCTAGCACGTTGCCAAATGGCGTAACCTTTGTTGAAAAAGCCTCTACATCCAAAGACACATTGGTTGTCCCTTATGAAAAGTTGGAACTTGATAACGGCCTGACTGTGCTTTTACATCATGACGCCTCTGACCCAATCGTTCATGTAAACGTAACTTACCATGTTGGTTCTAACCGCGAGGAACTTGGCAAATCGGGCTTTGCACATTTCTTCGAGCATATGATGTTTCAAGGCTCGAGGAATGTTGGGGATGAACAGCATTTCAAAATCGTGTCCGAAGCGGGCGGTACGCTGAATGGTACGACTAATTTGGACAAAACCAATTATTACGAGACAGTGCCTAAAAACCACCTTGAGAAAATGCTCTGGTTAGAGGCGGACCGTATGGGTTTTCTTCTACCTGCCATCACCCAAGAAAGTTTTGAAGTGCAACGCGCCACGGTGAAGAACGAACGTGGTCAACGTGTTGATAATAAGCCCTATGGATTGGTGAGGGAGAAAAATTCGCAAGCATTATACCCTTACGGACATCCGTATTCATGGCCGACGATTGGTCACACTGCCGATCTCAACCGTGTTGACGTCAATGATTTAAAAGCATTCTTCAAACGTTGGTATGGTCCCAATAATGCAGTCATCACGATTGGCGGTGATTTTGATCGCGCACAGACCCTAGATTGGGTGGTGAAGTATTTTGGTTCCATCCCTCGCGGTCCAGAAGTCACTGATCTTGAGAAGACCAAGGTTACATTGGATAAAGACCGTTATGTATCTCTCGAAGATAATATCACACTGCCATTGATACAAAAATCATGGCCGACGGTATATGCGCGCCATGAGGATGAAGCGCCATTGGATGTCCTGATGCAAATTATTGGCTCTGGTAAAACTTCGCTTCTATATCAGAATATGGTCAAGAATGGTTATGCGGTACAAGCCAATGCAGGTCATGGGTGTTCAGAGCTATCGTGTACTTTCACAGTTACAGCCTTGCCAAGTCCGGCAAAGGGTAAATCTTTGGCAAATTTGGATGCCATCATTGCCGACACATTCATAGAGTTTGAGAGCCGAGGCGTATTACAGTCTGATTTAGACCGCATGAAGATAGGTATCCGCAAGGGTTTCATTTATGGTCTCGAAAGTGTGCAGGGCAAAGTCTCAAGTCTTGCCCGTTGGGAGACCTTTGATAATAATCCGAATTTGGCACAAGCAGAACTAGACCGATACGAAGCCGTTACATCTGATGATGTCATGCGTGTCTATCACCAATATATCAAAGGCAAACCAAGCGTCACGATGAGTGTCGTACCAAAAGGACAAAAGCACAAAGTCGCCAAGGCTGACAATTGGTGGCCGACAAAACGTGCCTTACCTCAATCATCAAGCCAAAGTGCATCTATCGTTCAGGCGGAGATCAATGACAATTTTGATCGCTCTATACAACCGCCGTCTACAGAAGTGCCAATTGTTACAATCCCCACCCTATGGCACACACAACTAGATAATGGCATTAAAGTATCTGGTTCTGTATCCACGGAAATTCCAACCACAGCAATTACCGTACGTATGAGGACTGGGCAAAAGGATGAGCCGATTGGTAAACTTGGCCTAGCTGGTTTGACTGCGGCTATGATGAACCAAGCCACTAAAAATACAAGTGCAGAGGACCTATCGACAAAGCTACAACTCTTAGGGTCGGGCGTTGGAATTGGAGCAGGGACTAATAGTACCAGCTTGTCTATCTCTTCTTTAAGTGAGAACCTTGATGCGACCTTAGAAATTGCCCGCGAAAAACTTATGGAACCAGGTTTTAAGCAAGAGGATTTTGACCGTCTTCAAAATAATATGCTTGAGGGCATTCGTTCCAGTAAGAAGAAGGCTGCCGCAAATGCAGGGAGTGCCTTGTCCTTATTACTCTATGGTCGTGATAATGCGTTTGCCTATCCGGGTTCTGGACTTGAGGAAACAGTCTCTAATCTGACACTGGCTGATGTGAAGCAATATTATAAAGACCATTATTCAGCTTCTATCGCAGAGATTATTACGGTGTCCGATTTGTCCAAATCCGATCTGACCGAAAAACTATCTATATTTAATAATTGGCAAAAGACACCGGTTAAAACCGCAGACATTAAACCCTTCCCGAAACTTGCAGGCGGTACGCTGTATCTAATTGATAAACCAGATGCCGCTCAATCTGAAATCCGGATTGCAAAACGCTCACTTATATATGACGCTACAGGTGAAAACTATCTTACCAAGCTTATTGCCTATCCATTGGGCGGGGCATTTAACTCGCGCATTAATCTAAATTTACGGGAAGACAAAGGCTATACTTACGGGGCGCGAGCCGGATTTAGCGGCGGGAAATACACAGGTAGTTTTGGTGCGTCCGCAGGGGTAAAACGTGACGCCACTAAAGATGCTATTGTCGAGTTCTTCAAAGAGATTGATGGGTTTGCAAAAACGGGTATGACGCAAGAGGAACTAGATTTTACAAAATCCGCCAAAGGTCAAAAGGATGCGGGCGCTTATGAAACGGCACGTCAAAAACTAGGATTGATCGGGCATTTGCTGAATTATGATCTGCCTGAAGATTATAAAGCCGAACAGAAGAAGGTTTTGGATGGTCTTACTGTTGAAGATACACAACGTCTGGCAAAGGCACATCTGCAATCCAATGACATGATTATTGTTGTGGTTGGTGACAAAGCTAAAATCTTGAAGGATTTACAAACGCTTCCATACCCGATTGTTGACATTGACGAACTTGGTCGTGAACTAGCGATCCCTCGTCGCTAATTCACGCCTAGCTATGCGGGTCACTTTTTGTGTGGAAGTGGCCCGCATTTAAGTTGAAAAATTATTTGAAAAAAGAATTGTCTTGGTTTTGCCCACCTTCAAAACAAAATCAAGACATGTTGGAAGTGTGGTGGGGCGACCGTCCACATGCTGTTGATCTCGTCACACTTCCAATATCATAATCAGAGATTATGCCGTCACAAATTACGAAATGAGTTTTATGTCAGCCGCATTGGATAGATTAGATATTAGGATATTGGATGTACTTCAGCATGATGCGAGCCTGAACTCAAAAGAAATTGGCGAAAGGGTCGGGCTATCCTCTTCACCTTGTTATCGGCGTATTAAGCGTATGTGTGACGTGGGAATTATTACGAAGCGGGTTACGTATTTGTCGCGTAAGGCGCTTGGGTTTGATTTTGAGGCATTTGTTGAGATCAAACTTAAAGAGCCAAGCAATGCGAACATTATTAAGTTTGAACGTGTTGTCTTGTGTTTGCCCGAAGTCCTGTTGTGTCGCGGTGTTTCTGGAGATGTTGATTTCATTCTACATATTGTGACTTTGAACCTCGACAGGTTCGACAGTTTTTTACGTATGAATATTCTTTGTTTGGATGTCGTATCCGATGTGAGTTCAAGCGTCGTGGTAAGGTCCGCCAAGGAAGGTATTGCGCTCCCTCTCAAATATATACCCGTGTAACAGATGTTTGTTTAAGGAGCTTTGATGAGAAAACCTGTACCTAAGCCTAAAGTCTATACTCCGCCTCGCAACCTGATTTCTATTGATGATTCAAGTGGTATCCTGCTGCCTTCATTCAGTGATGGAGGGCGTGTTGTTACTCTTATGCGGGAATATGATATTCCGTTACTTGCTCTTACCATTGCGGATCCGCCGTCTTGGGCGAATGAAAAAATTCACGAAGACTTTGGCGAACCACGCTTGCGTCAAGTTATGATATTTGGCGATATTACAGACCCTGATCTATTGGCGACTTCACTCTTTGCTCGGGAAAATGGCTATGACGTATTTGCCATTCCCTCCAATCCAAACTTTAATGATATTCATAGCTTGCTGACTTGGATGTCATTGCGGGATAATTCCGTAGGCGTTCTTTCGCTTAAAATGGTCGTCGGACAGTTAAAACTCGTACAATCCGCTCCCAAGGATTCTTCAGAACTCGAAGATTTCTAGATTGGGCGTCTCACGTTTCGTGATCGGGCTAGCGTAAATCAAGTCTGCGCTTTGCTTGTCTCGCCCCCATTCCCTATCGGGGGGCTTTCATCCCTGACGCAAAGTAAGTGATATTTCTTGCCTTTATTGGCCAAGTAATTCTCCATAATAATATCGTATCAATTATTCAAGTTGTCCAAGTAGAAACCTCTCCGAAAGGACGGAGCTGGCGGTCGGTCCTGATAAACGAGCGCGGCTACTGGTCAAGGGCTTTGGCATAATTCCGTCTATGTATTTTACACCGCCCTACCAAAACCCCTGACCAGCACTACGCTTCGCTTGCCCCATCYCTCGCGGGATGCGGTCCTATTACGCCCGTTTAACTGGCCCTCTCTCGCCGCCAGCCCCGCCCTTCCGGGGAGGTTCGTGCGAAAAAGAGGGAGACTTGCCGTTATGACCGAGCAAAACCAACAAACAAAGAACCAAGCCCAACCACCAAACCCAAAATTACCAGTCGGGACTCCATACATCGAGCCAGACCCCGACCCCATCCGCATCTATGTTGCTTGCCTTGCCGCCTATAATAACGGCGAATTACACGGCGCATGGATAGACGTTGAGGACGAGGACACAATTTTGGAGGAAGTGCAAACTATCCTCAAATCCTCACCTATACCTGACGCGGAAGAATGGGCAATTCACGACCATGAGGGTTTTGAGGGTGCAGAGATTGGGGAGTACACTAGCTTTTCCCGCGTAGTGCAAATAGCGGAATTTATCCAAAATTGTGATGGGTTTGGCGGAAAGTTACTTTCACATTTTAACGAAGATATTGAGGACGCAGAGAAAGCCCTAGAGAATTATTCGGGAGAATATGGGAGCCTTGCCGCATACGCCGAAAGCCTAACAGACGAAAGCACCGAGATTCCAGAGAACTTACGGCTCTATATCGACTATGAAAAAATGGGTCGTGACATGGAGTTAGGCGGGGACGTTTTTACCATCGAAACAGGCTATAAAGAAATCCATATTTTCTGGTGTCACTAACATGGATACGCCCACAACAGAATTTGTAACTCCGTTTGATTCCTATGTCTGCCTTGGCGATAGCATAAGCGTAGACATAGGCGACTATTCCATTTCGGCGCGTATATTCCATGATGATATTGCCGAACGTCCCGACCAAAGGCAGGACGGTTTTTGGCCGAGCTTATACGCAAAAGATGCAGGTTTTATTGGTTCAGGGAATGGATGGCGCAAACGGTTTGATGAACAGCAAGCCTTAGCCCAAACCATCATGGACGCATGGTTAAATGATGAATGGTTTTATTGCGGGATAATCTTATCCGTTCGCATTGGTGAAACATCACTAACCGACCATGCCGCAAGCCTTTGGGGAATAGAAGCGAACTTCCCAAAATCTGATAATTCATATTTGCTCGAAGTTGCAAATGAACTTTTAGATGAAGCCTTGAAGCAAGCCAAAACGGAACGCGCTCGTTTGTGCAAACTGGTATGCGAGTCGATAGCGTGACCAGCAAAGCCCAAACTTTACAATCCGAGGACACGGAAGTCGGAGAGCAAACCCTCATAAATGGGGTTTGCCCCGTTACGCTTGGCGAGCGTTTGACTGCTCGCACTTTCCACCCCATGACCCCGAAACGCAATCCAAGCGCAGAGCAAAAGCCCTGCGACCTTGGCCTATTCGACGAAGTAGGCCGCGCCCAAATGGACATATTCGATTTCATAAATTTACAAACCCAACTGGCAACACAGGAGACTAGCCATGACTAAACCACTCGACCTTAAACACGTAGCTTTAAGCGGTTTGCATATTTCACTTTTGAATATGCGCCATAAACCAAAATCCACGAAAGGCCGTTCAAACGAGCCTATACTTGACGATATTTTGCCAAGTATACGCGAACGCGGTATTCGCCAACCCTTGCTTGTCAGGCCAGAGCCTACCAAGGAGAATAAAAACGCTTACGGTATTATTGCAGGTCGCCGCCGCTATTTTTGTTTGCAAGCTATTGTATCGGAAGGCGGGGAAGTAGGCGGTGTACCCGTTTGCATTATGAATGCAGACGACGATGCCCAAGCCATAGAAGCGAGCATTATTGAAAACATGGCAAGGCTTGCACCGACTCCGATGGAGCAACATACGGCTTTTGATAAACTGTCAAAGAAGGGCAAGAGTATTGCCGATATTGCCAGTGTATTCGGGATTACCACCCGAATGGTCAAACAACGGCTTGCCCTTGGCCAACTCATTCCCGTTTTGAAGCAAGCCTATACGGATAGCGAAATTGATAATGAAACGATTTTTGCGCTCACGATGGCAACCAAGACACAACAAAATGACTGGTTTGATTTGTTCAGCACAGACGAATACACGCCCACAGGCGAACAGCTAAAAGCATGGCTTTCAGGGGGAGGGTGTATAACAGTTGAGAAAGCTTTGTTTCCTATGGAGGACTATAAGGGGACTATTCTCACAGACCTTTTCGGCGAGCATGACCAGTTCGCAGACATAGAAAAATTCTGGTCTGCCCAAAATGCCGCCATCTCTGTTCAGGCCGACGAGTACAAAAAGGACGGTTGGCGTGATGTGTTTGTCGGGGATATTGGGCGGCACTTTGCTCGTTACGAATATGCACAGCGTACAAAAGAACAAGGCGGTAATGTCTATGTTCAAATTGGCGATAATGGTGACGTAAAATTTTACGAAGGTTTCATGCCAAAAGAAGAAGCCAAGCGTATTGACGCTATACTGCACAAGAAACCCAATGCAGATTCCAATGGAAGTAAACGCCCTGAAATGTCGGGGCCATTGCGCGAGTATATGAGTTTGCATCGCCATTCGATTGCAAGAGCGCACTTGTTAAAGCATCCAAAAATTGCATTGCGTTTAACGGTGGCACACATGCTCACCAGTTCAGGCAATTGGAAAGTAGAGAGAGACTATCAACGTACCACTAAGGAAAGCACCGATTTAAGCCTGACAAATTCACGCGCAGAACAGGAACTTAGCGCAGAGCGGCAAGAAATTTGTAACTTGCTTGAGTACAGGTGCGAGCATTTTCAGCTATACCAACGCTATTCAAGTCCGTTCAATATCGAAGATGTGTTCGGACGACTTATCAAAATGGATGATAAGTCCGTCATGCGAATAATGACATTTTGCATGTGCGAAACTCTCAAAAATGAGAGCGGAGCCGTGGAAGCTGTCGCGGTTCTGACAGGTGCCAAGTTCGAAGAATATTGGGTTCCCGATGATGGGTTCTTTGATTTGCTTCGAGACAAAAGTGTTCTCAATTTGATGGTTAAGGATATAGCGGGAAAATCCACAGCCGAGTATGCCTTGACCGATACAGCCAAGAGCCAAAAGCAGATTATTCTTAATCGGATTGCAGGGCAAGGCGTTAAAAATCCAAGTCCAAACTGGCGACCAAAATGGGCATCATTCCCTTCTCAAAGCTATCGCGGAAAAGGTTCCGTATTCGATACATGGAAATGGGTAGGCGCGATAGCCAAAGAGCGGGACGCGAAGATTGCGTCCGTGCAAAAGGTGAAATCGAAACTAAAACCGACATCAGAACAGAAAGGCAAAAAGACAAAACAGGTGGCTTAGTCTCCCCAAACACCCCACCTGTTATTCGGCTCGCGCTTCTCCCCCCTTGGAGCGCGAGCCGTTTGTGTTGTGTGGGTGGTTTAAATCCCCCTAAATATACCGCTTCGACTTTGCCCGAATGGGTTATTTTACTCAGGACGGGTTTTAGTTTCCAGATTCCAATGTGTGCAAACATACCTTTATTCCCTATCCCTTGAACTCGCCTAAATAGGCATAGACCTTGCGAGTTCCAAGCGCGAGATAAGCAAGTATGTGTTTATCAAAAGGCTTGCCTGACATTTTAACGCACCGCTCCCATCCACGCTGATCTCTCAATTTTGCACGAATACTCCCAATAATCAGAATAGTTCCCTGTGGTTTTATTGCCATTCACAGCACTACTGAGGGAAGGATTTCCATACACGCGTCCAGTTCTTAAAACTTTCCGTACTCGTCTTGTCATACACACACCAACACATTCACCATTTTTCGCCTCAATATTTGTCTGTATAGATAAAGTAAGTGGAAAAAATACCCCTACTGACTAATGGGGCACTAGACTATGAAACAGCCAGGCCAAGGGTAAATAGTCACTAATTTCCCCGACATAAATGTCTCCTCGCGCACGACACTGCGTGTCCAAATTAGCATCGACTTACCCTTCAAGACCCCCCTCGCATAATTATGGTTTTTGAAGAGGAGGGCGACCAGTCTTTATTCACAGTCATGTTTCCAAGCGTCAGAAGGGAGATTTCCTCCCGTAAATTATCTGGCAAATATGGAGACTAAAAATGGCAAACGCACTCGGATATGTACGCCAAAACGATAATGGCAA
>NVXK01000027.1 GCA_002733905.1 Robiginitomaculum sp.
TGCAGACGGGTGTTTCATTACGCGACGTTCTTTGTGCCGTCTTTTTGAACGTGCCGATTTGTCACCCTTTACATGGATACGTATGCGTCGGCTAGAGCGGGCGCGGACAGCGATTATGAATTGTAAAGACGGGGAAACATGTACAGACATTGCTTTCTCTTATGGGTTTAATTCTTCCCCGCATTTTTCACGCGTGTTTAAAAATAAATTTGGTGTGCCGCCGAAAAAATTCCAAATGCAAACGCGTGATCTGGCACGTTAATACATACGTATTTTGCTGGTATAGAGTTTTCGAACACGTTCAGTTTATTTAAAGTTCAGATTATTTGAAAATATGGTTGTGACATTTTTACACTCTTATTTTACATTCGTCGCGGTTTTTTGTTTTGTCACTCTCAGGCAAGAAACGTGAAGAAAATTCCCTTACCAATAAAGGCCAAGGGACATATATTTTGTATCTTTAAGGGCATTATTGAGTTTTCATTCAGGCAATGAAAAAGCCCGCGTAAATAACCAGTTGAATGATTGTTAAAAGTTGTCGCTGCTGAAGTTTGAAATATTAACATAGAAGGGAATACAATGAGAAAATCTAGAAATACGAGCCAGTTAAACAAGCTTGCGAGCGCGGCGTGTTTAACTGCACTAATGGCGGCTGCGGCTGCAACGCCGGCATTTGCCCAAATTGATGAGATCATCGTGACGGCCTCTAAAAAATCACAAACACTCCAAGAAGCAGGTGTTGCCATTACAGCTGTTCAGGCCGAAACGCTTGAAAGAATGGGTGCCGTTAATTTTGCAGACTTTGCAGTGCGCGTACCAAATCTTGGTTTTGGTAATGAATCCGATGGACGCTTTAATGCGAATTCACCTGCACTTCGCGGCGTGTCAGGCGCAAATACAACAGGYTTYTATATTGATGATACACCKGTACCAATGTCRATYCARCCGCGTGTGATTGATGTRCARCGTGTCGAAGTTCTYCGKGGGCCTCAAGGTTCTCTTTATGGTGCGCGTTCAATGGGCGGCACAATTCGTWTGATYACCAARCARCCTRATCTTGATGGTGACGTTTCKGGTAMMGTACAYGCAACGCTTTCYAGYGTTAAAGAAGGTGGYGAAAATTGGKCCGTAGATGGCAGTGTRAATATACCGCTWGTCGAGRAYAAAATGGCGGCGCGTRTCACCGCRTATTAYGGYTCAAATTCAGGMATTTTTGAYCGTGAATAYYTRCCMASYTATACGCGTGCAGATGGCACTGTCGARCAAAAYCCRGGTACAGACTTTGGCATTRTMGAAGACGTTGATTCAGAAAAATACTATGGTTTYCAAGCYAGTGTAAAAGCACAGATCACGGATAAYCTTACATTTACCCCTAAASTTATGTAYCAAAAAATTGAAGCWGAYGGCYTKCCATTYGCYGATGTTACACCWGATAATTTCACGCAAGCRCGYTTCTTTAATATCGAAGAAGATGGYTCGGAYCGTTGGTGGTTAGGSAGTGGTACATTTGATTGGAAYYTGTCACATGGTAAGRTCGTRTCAACAACATCGTAYTTTGATCGCTATCTCAATGAGAATGAAGARGAAASTCATTTTCTRCATTTCTTGCACGAATATGTTGTCGGTATTCCTATCGCACCGCTTGCCTCTGTAATTACCGAAAACGAGCGTTTCAAATCTCTTGTACATGAAACACGTTATACGTCTTCAAATTCTGGCGCGCTTAATTATACGGTTGGTGTTTTTTATCAACGGACTAAAAATCATTTGCGTTATGACCCAGCTGCCTTGCAAGTTGGCTTGACCGAGGCTTATAGAGCCGCTGTTGGTGATCCGACATTTGACATCGCTCCTGGTGATTTGATCTATATTAATGACGCTAAGTTTAACACCAAAGAATATGCTGTATTCGGCGAATTTACATATGACGTGAATGATGTGTTTTCTGTAACAGCAGGTGGACGTTGGTATTCAACATCGACAGATGCAATTGCTGATGCTGATGGTTTTGCAAATGATGGCCCTTCACATAATGAAGGCGAGCAAAGTGAAACTGGCTTTAATCCAAAAGTCCTCGTGCAATTGGAAGCCTCTGATAACATTGATTTGTACGCAAGTGCTTCAAAAGGTTTTCGTATAGGCGGCATTAACGGTAATATCCCCGCAGGCAGTGGCGGCATTTGTGAAGCAGAAGTCAATGCGCTTGGCCTTGATCCCTCACAGACCAAAACATATGATTCCGATACGCTTTGGAGTTATGAAGTCGGTATGAAGTCAAAATTTGCTGACAACCGTATCTCCCTAAACCTTGCAGGGTATCAGATTGATTGGAGTAATATTTCACAACAAAACCGTCTGGCTTGTGGTTTCCAATATATTGCCAATGCGGGTGAAGCCAAAATTCAGGGTTTCGAAGCAGAACTTGTCTTTGTGCCACTTGATGGCCTCACAATCACAAGTGGGCTTGGCCATGCAGATACTGAAATTACCGATACAGGTAATGCGATTGGCGTGCAAGTGGGCGACCTGATCCAAGGCGTACCAAATTGGACATATTCAGGTGCGATTGAGTATGTATTCCCCGTTTCCTCTGAAATGGATGTATTATTACGCGCAGATGTCAATCATTATGGCGAAAGCGAAAGTGCGAATAATGGACGTGCAAATCCACGCTTGCGTCCAGCTTGGCAGGAAGTAAACTTACGTGCCGGTATTATTCGCGGTGATTGGGAAATTGCGGTTTTCGTTGAAAACCTCACCAATGAGCATATCAACCTTGCGGATAGCCGTTCTATTGCAGCGGAAACACCAGGGCGTCAGCGTTTGGTAACAAACCGTCCACGTACAATCGGTGTAGATTTACGTACACGTTTCTAGAACGTTAAGAGTAAAAAGCAGGCCGCTCTTTTGGGCGGTCTGCACAAAACAATAATGAGAGAGAATTCCGTGACGTATAAATCCATCAGTTTTACAGCCCTTCTTCTCGCCCTTAACTTCGGGGCGCTCAGCGTCTCTGGATGTTCACCAAATGATACGGACCAGTCACAGGCTAATAGCCCAAAGACTGAAACTGCGCCGATTAAAATAGCGGATTTCCCAGCACCTCTGGGTGAAGAAGAAACAGGAATTTCACATACACTCCCTGTCCCATTTGATAAAAACTGGGCGATTATTCATGATGCAAATTTCCATTCCATGATTGATGGACGCTTTATTGTTTTTGATAGCGCCGCCAAATCTAAATCCTATAAAGGCACTATGCATGGCGGTTTGGTTGCTGGCATGGATGTCTCTGTGGCGCGCAATGAAATCTACATTAACACGACATACCAAAGTCGTGGTATTTCAGGTGAGCGCACAGACATTATCGCGATACACGATTTGGGAAATTTGGAAAAGACGGGCGAAATTATTTTACCGCCAAAGCGCGGTGCGAACATGCCGTTCAAAAATGCTTTCCGCCTGAGTGGTGATGACAGCCTTTCTTTTTCATATAATTTCACACCTGCCGCGTCGATCAGTGTCAGTGATATGAATACAAAAACCTTTTTGACCGAAGTACCGATTCCGGGCTGTACGCTCGCATACCCAATGGGCGCGAAAGGTTTCGCCTCAATGTGCGGCGACGGTGCAATGATTGGTGTAAGCCTAGACAGTGTCGGTAATGTGGTAAAAGAAACACGCTCAGAGCGTTTTAATAATATTGATGATAATGCCTTGTTTTTAAAACATGCGCGCTTTGGCGATATCCTATATTTCCCAACATTCAAGGGTAGTATCCAGCCAGTAGATTTATCAACGGACACACCTAAACCTTTGCAAAAATGGTCACTGGTCAGCGCGGCAGAACGCGAAGCGAATTGGAGACCCGGTGGTTGGCAACTTATCGCTGGGGATAATAAAAATTCTCTCTTTATTCTCATGCATCCAGACGGCGCAGAGGGCACACACAAGAATGGTGGCTCCGAGCTTTGGGTTTTTGACGTGAATACAAAAACGCGTACCCGCAAAATTGAGCTAAAAACATGGGGTGTATCTGTTGCTGTGGCAGGAGAGCGCTTAATCGTCACGAATGCTGAAATGCAGCTTGATATTTATGACCTCGCAAATGGCGCGTTTTCACACACTTTCGGTGATGGTATTTTTACACCATTTATCGTCTACTCTGGTCAGGGGCAATAATCGCAATGATGCTTGACCCGTTCATATCCTTATTTTTACGCGCTGGGTTCTCCCTGATATTTGTGTTGACCGCTTGGCATAAATTACGGGATTTATCGGGGTTTAAAAATATCCTCATCGGCTATAATATTATGCCATTAAAAACACTTCCCGTTTTAGCAATGGTTTTGCCATTGATGGAAATAGCTGTTGCGGCTCTGTTGATTCTTTTGCCGTATTTTGGCGTTTTTGCAGCAGGTGGATTGCTTTGCTTATATGCGCTGATTATGGCGTTCAATATTGCCCGTGGAAATACGCAGATTGATTGTGGCTGTATGTGGGGCGGAGATATCTCAGCGTTCCCGAAATTGTCATGGGCGCATGTGCTGCGTAATGTGGCCATGGTCAGTATTCTAGCCCTCGCACTTATCCCAATTTCGATGCGTGCACTGGGCATTACGGATTGGACTAACCTTATTTTTGGTGTGGGTTTTGTCTTTGCAGCGGTTAAAACCAGTTTTACTTTAATGGCCGTTTCCGGCCGTATGCGGGAGTTCGGACATGCCTGAAGCAATATTGGTTTCACAAGTTTTCTTATGGCTCGCAATCATCGTCTTGACGGTATTGGTACTTGCTCTCGCACGCCAAGTCGGTGTTTTGCATGAACGTATCGCCCCTGCGGGAGCACTCGCCATGAATGCTATTTTGAAAGTGGGTGAAAAAGCACCGCACATAATTGAAAAATCAATAGATGGTCGCCAAGTCGAAATCGGCAATAAAAAAGATGTTTCAACATTGGTCTTTTTCCTATCCCCAGATTGCCCAATTTGTAAAACGCTTTTGCCTGCACTGAAATCAGCACTGAAAGCTGAAAAATCATGGCTGGAATGTGTGTTGGCTTCGGATGGTTCCATTCCTGAAATCCACAAAGACTTTGTACGTAAATATGATCTCGAAGCATGGCCATATGTTGTCTCGGAAAATTTGGGTAAAAAATTTGGAGTTTCAAAATTACCCTATGCGGCACTCGTTGACGAGAATGGCATCATTCGTTCGCTCGGTATGGTCAATAGTCGTGAGCATTTAGAAAGCCTGTTTATCGCCAAAGAAACGGGTATTGCTTCGATTCAAGATTATATGGCCAAGCGCAATCATAAACATGATTAAGATCAATGAAGTCCGATTGAAATCAATTATACTCGTTGAGTAAAGAAAGAGAAATAGCATGTCTGCTTTTGATAAATTCGTAGAAAGATCATCTCGCAAACTGGCGCACACGACGTCGCGCCGTTCGCTGTTAACCAAACTAGGCACATTGGTTGCTGGCGTTGCGGCAGTGCCGTTATTACCCGTTGCCCGCGCCGCCGCGAAAGAGGGGGGCTATCCAGGTGTTGGCGCGCAAACCACAGGAAACCCGCAAGACCCAGGTGATCCAACAAGCTGTGATTACTGGCGGTATTGCGCGATTGATGGGTTTTTGTGTTCCTGTTGTGGCGGCAGTCCAAACACATGCCCAGCAGGTACAGAAATGTCACCAATCACGTGGATTGGTACATGTCAGAACCCTGCCGATGGGCGTGCATATATTATTTCTTACAATGATTGTTGCGGCGCACCAGAATGTTCGCGCTGTATGTGTAACCGTAATGAAGGGGACAGACCAATGAACCGTCCCCAAGCCTCTAATGATATTAACTGGTGCCTCGGCACGACCAATATTTCTTACACCTGTTCAACGGCGGTGATTTTAGGAGTAGCGATAGATGATTAAGGAGGGTGAAGTGCGAAGACTTATACTATCAGTTTTAGTGGGCGTGGCCCTAAGCGCATGCGGTGGAGAAAAGGAAACACAGTCTTCCACGTCACAACCTGTGAAAACGCAAGAAAAAACAATAGTAAAAACATCAGCAGCGCAGTCAAAAGCGCAAATGCCGCAGGAAACCAAACCTGTTGTGGTGGCTACGAAACCCAAACGTACACCAGAGCAAAACGGAAAAAGATTTTATAAAAAGTGTATCGCTTGCCACATGGCGAACGGGCAAGGCGTTCAAGGTAGTTTCCCTTCCTTGAACGCTGGTCTCGATATATTGGCGGCTACAGACGAGGGGCGTACCTATGTCGTCTTGGTTGTTTATAATGGTTTGCGCGGTAATTTGAAAACTGAACGCGGCGATTTTCGAGGTGTTATGGTACGCCAAGCAGGCGGTAAAAAACCGCAGGATGTTGCGGATTTGCTAAACTACGTTTTAAAAGATTTCTATACAGACTTGCAATTCACCCCATTCAGCGCAGAAGAAGTCAAAGCAATTACCGACAAGAACGGGCGCCTGAGCGGTGACAAAGTTTTAGCGTTAAGGCCAAAGGCAGGCTAGATGCGTTGGGCCAAGCTTACCATGATAGCAGTGTTTTTGACCGTGACGGGCATGCCGTCGTGGGCGCAAGAAAAACAGTCATCAGAGGCCGTGAATTATAACGAATATTTCGCAACAAAAACGGCGAGAAAAGCAAAGCAAAACTGGATGTTAAACTGCCAAGGTTGTCACGCCATTGACGGATCTGGCCGACCTGAAAAAGGCTTGCCTGATTTAAACCGTTCTGTCGCCAATTTTTTAAATGTTGAGGGTGGGCGTGAATATCTTTCGCGTGTACCCGGTGTTACGAATGCCAGTTTGGATGATGCGGATTTAGCCGAAGTGATAAATTGGGTGCTCATAAAATTTGATCCCGAGCATCTTCCTAAAGACTTCACGCATTACACGGCGGCGGAAGTGGCGGGACTTCGTGGGAAACCACTGGCTACACAAGCGGAAGCAACACGCAATATATTACTCGCGAAACTCGCGAAAAAAGAGAGACAATAAAACAATATTTCGGAGGAACACATGACTTATAACTTACACATAAACGGCGAAGCCGTTGCATGCGATGAACATATCGATATTTTTAATCCTGCAACTGACGAGCTCCTTGGGGCATGTCCCATGGCAAGCCGCGCGCAACTTGATTCAGCCGTCGCTGCGGCAGCACAAGCCTATAAAACATGGAGTAAAACCAGTGACGAAGAGCGTAAAAATGCCTGTCACGCAATGGGGCAAGTCCTTGAAGATAATTCCGAAGAACTGGCAAAACTCCTGACCCAAGAACAAGGCAAGCCGCTGAACGGCGTCGGTTCTCGTTTCGAACTTGGTGGGTGTGTCGGTTGGACGCATTTCACAGCTGACCTTGAACTCCCTGTCGAAGTTATCCAAGACAATGAAGAGGGGCGTGTAGAACTCCACCGCAAACCTCTTGGTGTTGTCGGTTCAATCACACCATGGAACTGGCCGCTTATGATTGCGATTTGGCATATTATTCCAGCAATTCGTTCGGGCAATACCGTCGTTATAAAACCATCACCTTATACGCCGCTCAGTTCTCTACGTATGATCGAATTGTTGTCGAGTGTCTTGCCAAAAGGTGTGCTTAATATTGTTAGCGGTGCTGATGAGCTTGGCAAAATGATGAGTGAACATACAGGCATTCAAAAAATCGTATTCACAGGTTCATGTGCAACAGGCGGAAAAATCATGGCTAGCGCCGCGCCGACACTCAAGCGTTTGACATTAGAACTCGGCGGTAATGACGCAGGGATTGTTCTGCCAGACGTTGATGCAAAAGCAATCGCAGAGGGTTTGTTCTGGGGGGCATTTATCAATAGTGGTCAAACATGTGCCGCCCTAAAACGTCTTTATGTGCACGCTGATGTCTATGATGATGTGTGTACGCATCTTACTGCATTCGCAAAAAACATGCCTATGGGGAATGGATTGGACGAGGCCAATGTGCTTGGCCCGATCCAAAATGCTATGCAATATTCAAAAGTTGAAGAACTTGTCGAGGACGCTGTTGCCAATGGTGCGCGTGTGCTGCTTGGGGCAAACCCGACAAAAGGCAAAGGTTATTTTTACCCAACAACCATTCTCGCTGATTGTACCGACGATATGCGGATCGTTGCCGAAGAGCAATTTGGCCCCGCCCTGCCCATTTTGAAATACACAGATATTGATGATGTGATTGCGCGTGCAAACAATGTTGATGTTGGTCTCGGCGGCTCTGTTTGGTCAAATGATATCTCCAAAGCCAAAGAGATTGCGTCGCGTATGGAATGCGGCAGTGTCTGGATAAACAAACACGGCATGATCCAACCGAATGTGCCATTTGGCGGCGTAAAAGGTTCTGGCATCGGCGTCGAATTTGGTGTTGAAGGGCTAAAAGAATATACAACGATTCAGGCAATTTTTGCTTAAGAAATATTAGGAAATACTGTAAAAAGGTGATGCTGACTTGCGAAGGTCAATATCGCCTTTTTTTGTGAAGTTTATTGAGGAGTATGGCGTCATGAGTTGGAAAAAATTATCATTACGTACGTTAAATGCGCGGGTATTTGAGGCGCTAGGTAATAATTTAAACTATCATGATTCCGCTATTCTCGGCTATCCTGCGACATATCTTGACCAAGAACAGTTTTATCTGGACGCGCCGTTCTTGAAACAATCCCCATTTCTGTCTGTCTTGGTACACAACCCTAATCATATTGGTTGCCATACATTCAATCAGGGGGAAACTGTCTTCCAAGGGACACAGGCTCTGGAAATAGAACTACTCAAAATATGCGCTGTCGATATTTTTAAAGCCAAAGAAAATAGCTATGATGGTTATGTCGCACCCGGAGGAACCGAAGCAAATATTCAAGCCCAGTGGGTTTTCAGAAATTATTTCCAAAAAGAGAAAAATGCAAAGCCGCATGAAATCGGTTTGTTGTTTTCCGAAGATAATCACTATTCTGTGTACAAAGGCTGCAACCTTCTCGGCATTCAACCGATTGAGGTTAATGTAGAAAAAGGCGGCGATCATCAACGCCAATGGGATATAACCCACCTAAAACAACAACTCGCGAAAGCACGCGCAGACGGTATTAAATACGTAATTGTACATCTAACGATGGGCACAACCATGTTTGGAAGTATTGATAATCCAGCGCCAATTTTGGCAGAAGTGAAACAATATTTTGATGATGTGTTTACGCATGTAGATGCCGCTTTTGGCGGGTTTATCTATCCGTTCACGAGCGATGATAATGCATTGACATTTGCTAACCCAGATATTCATTCCATAACGATTGATGGTCATAAAATGTTACAAGCCCCTTACGGCACTGGAATATTTTTATGTCGCAAAGGCTATATGCAATATACGCAAACCGAAGAAGCCTCTTATGTAAAAGGTACGGATTTCACCCTATGCGGTAGTCGCTCTGGTGCAAATGCCATCGCAGTCTGGATGATACTTATGACCCATGGTTATGAGGGGTGGAAATACCTTATGCAGACCCTTATTGACCGCACAGATATTATTTGTGACGCGCTGGATAAATTAGGCGTTGAGTACTCACGTCACCCACAGATGAATATTGTTGCTATGAAAGCTACTGATATTCCGAAGGAAATTGCTAAAAAATATCACCTCGTCGCAGACGATTTTAACTATCCGAAATGGGTGAAAATTGTCACCATGATGCATGTCGAAAAATCGATGATTGATAGTTTCTTGCTCGACTTGCAAAAGGCAAAACAAGGTGGTTAGGCGGTAGGTGAATAGGTCTAAATACTAACGCCGCCAATACTTGCACCACCGCAAACATAAAGGGTTTGTCCTGTGACAAATCCGCTATCTTTATCGCAAAAATAGAGCAAGGCTTTACTCACATCGACCGCACGACCAAGGCGTTTCACGGGCAGGCTTTCCGCGAGTTTTTGTTCGCGTGCACTGCCTTTTTCAACAATGTCCCAAAAATTATCAGTAAGAATTGGCCCGGGCGCAACGACATTTACGGTAATGCCGTGCGGCGCAAGCTCAAGGGCCCACGTGCGCGCCATGCCGTGTATACCAGCTTTGGTAAAAGAATAGGCTGTGCGCGTCGGAACGCCCATAGCGGCGCGGGAAGAGTTGAAAACAATACGCCCAAAATTAGATTTTTTCATTGCAGGTGTAAATGCTTGCACAAAAATCAATGCCGCACCTGCATGGAGTTGGCTGAGTGTAAGGATGTCTTCACAGCTGGCATCTTCTAATAAATTAGGCAAAATCATGCCTGCATTGTGAATGAAATGTGTGACATTATGTGCGTTCGCAATTTCACGCGCGACAGATTTGGTCGCCTCCGCATCGGTTAAATCACAATTGTAATTGCTGAGATTGTCATGAGAAAAATCTGCATCACGGCGTGAAACATTGATGACATGATAATCCATATCTAACATGCGAAGGGCGAGGTCTTTACCAATCCCACTACTCGCGCCCGTAATCATTGCACATAATTTTGTCATTTAATTCTCACTTTTTAGGGTCGCGCTATAAATACCGTTGTCCATACAAAGGACGATTTTATCATTGATGCAAAGGTCGCTGTCTAGAAACGCTAAAATATTGACACCTGCATCTAACGCCACCAACCCAAGGCGTAGGGGCAATTTATCTTTCCACTGTGGCTTCGCGCTTATGTGCAAGTCAGTTACGCTCGTAATTGTGCCGTGTGCGGAAACTTCAGACCAGAGTAAATTTTCACTCCAACATGAGGTGCAAATATCACGTTCAGGATAATGGACGTTTTGACAATCAGAACAGACTTGTAGTTTTATCATTGTCCGCGCTCCAAAATAGTGGCCGCACATGAAAGCCCTTTGTCATAATTGATAATGCCAAATCCAGATACCAGTCCCAGCCGCGCATTCGCCACTTGCCCACCTAATGCCGTGCCTGTTAATTGCCTGATCGTTTCGACAATGCCGAGAAACCCACCCGCCGCGCCTGCTTGCCCAGCAGAGAGTTGTCCGCCTGATGTGTTGTGAGGGAAGTCGCCCTGTATTGTAAAGTCGTGGTCGCGGACAAAAATATTGGCTTCACCCTTTTTACAAAACCCTAAATCTTCTAACTGGAGGAAAGAGATAACGGGATAATCATCATACGTCTGCACCACATCAATATCGCGTGGCGTTAGACCTGCCGTTTGCCAAAGCATATCGGCGTCCATAGCAAGCCCCGTGCGTAATTGTACGGGGTCGTTGGCATAGGCGTTATGACGTTCAATGGCACTGCGAATATAGACATATGCCAAGCCAAGCTCACGTGCGCGGTCTTCACTCATAACGAGATAACCTTCCGCACCCGCGCACGGCATGACACAATCATAGAGATGTATTGGGTCGGAGATAATACGTGCGTCCATATATGCATCAAGGCTTAAGGGTTTTTGCATGAGGGCGTGCGGTGTCGTGCGTGCATTGTCACGTTGAGAAATAGCCAGCTTGCCGAAATCTTCACGCCGCGCTCCATATATTTCCATATAGGCCTTGGTAATAAGAGCAAAACTCGTATTCGGGCCACCTGCGCCATAAGGCAATGCGGCTTGGCTCATATCGGTTGAAAAATTATCGAGGATATTGGTAAAGCCGTCTTTCGGATTTGTATCACCCGAAATACAAGCGATAATATCCGCGTCACCCATTTGCACGGCGCGCGCCGCTTTTCGCAGTGCGGTAATACCGCTAGCACCACCCGTATGTTCTTGGCAAATCCAGCGAGGTGTCATACCAAAATGTTGGGTGAGAGACGCAACGCTATCGGGCACAAGCGTGAAGGAAGATACGGACAGGCCGTCTATGTGTTTTTTGTCGAGGCCTGTTGTTTTTGCGAGCATGCCGAGTGCGCGTCCAAGCCAGTAATTTGCCCGTCGCTCAGAATAGCGTTCATAGGGCACAGTAACAGGAGCGGTAAGAACAACATTATCATAAGGCGCACTCATTTTGTTGTACGCTTTTTTAGTTTGCACACATTATGTGTGTCTTTTGATGTTACCAATGTCGCTACCAATGCCTTTAAATCTCCGCGTTTTATTTTATTGGTAGATGTTAGCGGCAAACTGTCCACAAAAGCAATATAGCCTGGCGCTTTATAATAGGCGAGGTGCGAAAGACTATAACGAACGATGTCCTCGGCAAAGGCTTGCGAACCTGCGCGGCCTTTAGACACGACAAGCGCGAACACTTCATCGCCGCGCACAGAATCGGGAGTAGCGGCAATGGCAATCGCCTCTATCTCTTCATGTTGGAGCAGGGCATTTTCGACTTCAACCGCCGCTATGTTTTCACCGCTACGGCGGATAACATTTTTCTTGCGGTCAATGAATGTGAAACTGCCGTCTTGGTTTTCGCAAGCAATATCACCTGTGTGAAACCATCCGCCTTCCCATGCCTCTGCTGTGGCTTGTGGGTTTTTAAGATAACGGTCAAAGAACCCGAATTTAGGATCTTCGCCTGCGCCGCGCACGAGAAGCTCCCCGTGTGTACCGATAGGGGCGGTTTGCCCATCGTCAGTGACGAGTTTAACCTCTATGTCTTTCGACGGTGTTCCAAAACAATTTGTCCCGACATGGCGTGGGTCTTCGGAGGCCGCAATTACGGCACCATCTCCTGTTTCCGACATGGCCCATGCTTCGATAAGAGGGAAGCCGTAACGTTTTTCGAATGGCGCGTGAAGGGCGCGGTCAACGCCCGCGCCAAAGCCAAAACGTACACAATGTGCTGTGTCTTCCGCGCTCGGTTGCGCGCCCATAAGCATGGCTGGCATCACGCCCAGATAATGAATAATGCTGGCTTCAGATTGCGCGACACTCGCCCACCAAGACCGTGGATGAAAGCGGTCGAGGAAACTCACACATCCCCCCACAGCCATCATGCCAAGGCTCGAACACGCAAGCGCATTCATGTGAAAGAGAGGCAGAGGCGTGATCATACGTTCGCCCTCACCATTTGGCCTTGTTTCAAAAATTTCACAATAGCCACCAACATCGCGGTACCATTGCCCGCAATTTAGAAAATAGGCATTGGTAAGAACGCAGCCCTTGGGCAGGCCTGTCGTACCAGATGTGTAGAGTAAAGCGGCTTCTGTATTATGGCTAATTTTGCCTGTACGCGCTGTGTGAATGGCCATTGGTATCGTGTCGTTCGCACTGATAACGACGAGCCCATCAGGCGCCGCCTTGTTTAAATCATCATGTCTGTTTGGTAGCGCGACGGCGAGGATCATCTCGGAATGGGAAATGAGATATTCAAGCTCCGCAGTCCGAAGCTCTGGATTAATTGGCACAATGGAAACACCGAGCGCATTTAACGCCAACCAATGTTCAAAAAACTCGGGGCGGTTTTCAAGCAAAATGCCAACGCGGTGCCCATGTCCATACCCTGCGTGTTTATAGGCTTTATACAAAATACTGGCAGCGGTTTGAATGGAGCCATAAGAAATTTCACCAGAAGGAATATTATAGGCTTTGGCCGTTTCAAATAATATATTGAGAAAAGGGCGTTTTGCATATGCCTTTGCTGTCGCTTTAAACAGTGCCGACACATTGGAATATTCGAGTGGAGGGGAAAGGAGAATAGACATCAAAATCCTTTAAACAAATAATTGGATATTGCGATGGGCAAAATCAGGGTTGAGGAGGTTGACGCGTTTGCGTACGATTTTTAAATTATCGTCTTCGATACGCAGGGTATGCTCGACCCAACCCACCAAGATAAATTGTTCGTCCAAACGGGTTTCTGCGTAATGGAACGCGGTCTTGGTTTTAATAATACCATCACGCAGTTCTAGCACTTCTGGCCGTTGTAAAAGATGGTGACAACGACTTTTGGGGCGTTGCGAGAATGTACGTTCCCCGTGTAACCGCTCGACCCGTACTGTCAGTAAAAGCTTGTCTTCATACATCAACGATGTGGTGAGCTCTTCCTCCTTTTGGCCAAATTCCAATGGCATCCAGTAAATGGCGTCATCGCTAAACAGCGCTAGCCATGCGTCGAACTTACGGTCATCGATAAGTGCCGCTTCTGCGTAAATGAAGTCAATAATATATTGGCTGTTTATTTTCATGATGAACCCTCATCATTCGTGCCAAGGGCCATATATTTTTTCCAGTTCACATAATGATTACGCATTTGCACTTCGGAGGTTCCTGCGTGAACAATCTCTTCTCCTCGCTCATCTCCCAGTTCACCCTCGCGGTAATGACGTTGTATATTCACCCAAGGATTGGCATCAACTTTCAAACCTTCTTGAGCCCGCTCATACATTTCCAAATCATCATGGCCGACAATAGATGTGGGGGCATTGATAATGCGGTTATACATAGCGGTGCGTTTTAGGAATGTATCGGGTGCGCCAACAAGCTTGAATATCCAGCTCTCGACGATGGTTTTGTTGGCGGCAATTGGCTTGAATAGCCGTAAGGTTTGAATCGCACCCTTCACCATCATATTAGGGAAATAACAGGTGTTGTGTCTGGCTTCCGAGATGATTTCCTGTGCGCGTTCTTTGCCATAGGCTTTGCTCATCTGCTCGAAATATCCATCAATATCCGCATAGTCTGAATGAATAGAACTACTGACCCCTGTGTGCCCATGCCCATTGTCCCACGTGCGAATGCCCATGGTTTCAAACATTTCATATGTGGACATAAAGGGAAGAACCAACTCGACGACCATGGGTTTTTCACTATCGCCGCCAATACGTTCCCATATATTTTTGACCGTACCAGCAGAGCTTTCATGTGCAATCATCGGGTGACAGGTATCGGTTTGATTATCGACAAGCATTTTCCAATTACAGTGATGAAGATAGCGCAAAGGTGCGCCAACGATTTCGAGTTTCCCTTCGGGAGAACGGTCAATCATATTGTCTATACTGGACAGGGAATTTGTAAAAAATGTATCAAAGCTCTCACCCTCGTCGCTGAGGCGTGCAAAGATAAAGCCACGATAGTTTTTGACATTCTTGACGCCGCACATACCTTTCTTGGCACATGATTTTTCGAAACCCGTATTTTCATACCCTTGCTCGAATGGTACTGCCAAGGGAGACCCGTCGGTTTTAAATGTCCATGCATGATAAGGGCAACGGAAAAATTTCCCCGTATGCCCACTTGGTTCATTGACCAATTGCACACCTTTATGAGGACAGCGATTATATAAAACCTGAACTTCACCGTTTTGGTGACGCACCATAATAACGGGCTGATTGCCAATCGTCGTCGTGGTGAAATCACCTTTGTTCGGGACTTGGCTGTCATGGCCAACATAGACCCAAGTATGACGAAATACGGTACGCATTTCTTGCTCGAACACCGCCTGGTCGATAAAGACATCACGGTGAATTTCGCTTGCGCCTGGCCGAATGAGGAAATCTAAATCTAGCCCTTCCACTTTTTTCCTTTCATGGATTGTCTTTTGTTTGGCCTGAGGTTTTGCCTGAGGTTTTGCCTGGGGTTTGGCCTGAGGTTTGATTTGAGTTTGTAGTGTTGGTGTAGGCTCAGTTTGTTCTTGAACCTGATTTTGCATATCTAAAACCAACCGACCGCCTTTAGCCCGTGAAACGCAAATTTGCATAACATTGCCTGCTGCTTTCTCAGAAGGGCTAAGAACAACATCTCTATGGTCGATATCCCCACTTATGACTTTGGTTTTGCAGACGCCACAATCGCCGCGCGCACAGTCATAGATAGGGTCATGCCCAGCGTCTTCTAGAACGTCAATAATCGTCTTGCCAACTGGAATTGTGTAAATGTCCCCCGTATCCGCAAGCTCGATTTCAAACGGAACATCGCCGTCTTGTTGCGCCGATGAACTGAACAGTTCGAAATGAATTTGCGCGGAGGGATACCCACAAATCTCCGCTTGTTTTTGCACGGCCTGAATTAATCCTTTTGGCCCACATACATAAATATGTGCATCGGGCGGCGCAGCGTTAAGCGTGTCTAAAAGGTTGAGAGCATTATCTTTATCGTCAAAATGCAAATGTAATGCATCGCCAATATAATCAGTAAGTGGCTCTATAAAACCCATGCTCGACTGTGTGCGCCCCGCGTAATGCATTGCGAAACGCGCACCATTGTTATGCAAATCTACAGCCATTGCCAATATGGGCGTTACGCCGATTCCCCCTGCAAATAGAAGTGAGTAGGGGGATTGCTCTACAAGGGGAAAGTCATTGATAGGCGCCGTGATTTCAATTTCATCACCGACATTAAGCGTGTGCATGAAGCGAGAACCACCCTTCGAGTTTTCCTCACGTAAAATCCCTAATTTGTATTGCTGTGGGGAGGGGTTCTGCATGCAAGACGGCATAAGAGAATAGCTATTTATATTGCCATTTCCTAATACCACTTTTATATGTGCGCCCGCATTAAAACTGGGCAGGGGGCGTCCGTCCATGCTTTCGAGAATAATCTCTTTTACGCTTTGCGTGACAAGCACGGTGGACGCGACACGCACTGTCATATATTTTAAAGAATGTATCATGGTCTGATTCTCGAATATTATATTAAAAATGATATAATATAAATTATTTGATTTTGCAACTAAAATCGACACTGTCCAAAAAGTGTCAAAGGATATGTATGTCTAGACAACATTTTGACGATTATTTTTTGTATCAATTGGCGATGGCTAGCCACAATATGTCGACCGAGTTTTACGATGAGTTGAAAACAGTCGGGCTAAAGCCTATTGCTTGGCGAATCTTGTATTGTTTGTGGAGCTCGCCAAATATGCGCCTCACAGATTTAGCGCACAATGTTTTACTCAAACAGCCACGTGTGACAAATCAAGTCGTGCAACTCGAAGCCGACGGGCTGTTGAAAAAGACACTTACAAAAAATGATCGCAGGAATTTAAGCCTCGTGGTCACAAAAAAAGGCCGTAAGCTTTTGGAGCCACTCATCGAAAAGTCTATGCAACACGAAGATCAAATTCTATCAGTACTAAGTGATGATGATCGCAAGCGATTTCGCGAAACCCTCACCATACTCATAAAAAGCCAACAAGAGCGCCTCAACTAATTTTGGCTATTTTCGACTAATCTGAGCTAAATCGGAGCCGTCATACGTCGTTTGCCGTCGGGCGTTTTGTGTACGCCGTCTTCATCAAGTTGTTCTCTATCCCAAAGTTGGCAAGTGACGATTTTATGTTTTTGGTCGAGCCCTTCACAATAATTCGTATATTTACACACGCGCACTTTTTCGCCTTGCCCCGTTTTTACCTTCAAGAACCAATCAGGGTCAGCGAGGGTTTGACGTGCCATGCCGATGATATCGGCTTGCTCATTTTGTAAAATAGCTTCTGCTTGCGAAAACCCGTGAATACCGCCCGCGACGACAATGGGCGTATCAAAACCTTCCGCGCGTAAATGGGCACGTAAACTTGCTGTGGGGGAAATATTGCGACCAAAGGGGCCAGATTTATCCGAGATAAAATGTGGCATACATTCATACCCGCTACGCCCGGTATAAGGGTAGACGGCTTGACCTTTGGCTGGCCGTGCCGCGTCTTCAAATTTACCACCGCGTGAAAAAGACAGGAAGTCCATACCTGCTTTGGCAAATACAAGTGCGAAATATAACGCGTCTGAAATATCGCTGCCGCCCTCAATACATTCATCTGCAAGCATTCTGCACCCAATAACATAGTCGTCACCCACTGCCTTACGTACAGCATGATAGACTTTAAGGGGAAGCCGCGCACGGTTTTCTAACGCACCGCCATACCCGTCTGTGCGCGTATTGATCCGAGACATAAATGACGCCATTGTGTAGGCGTGGGCGTAATGAAGTTCTATACCGTCAAACCCTGCCTTTTTCGCCCGTAGTGCGGCATCGGCAAAAAGATCGGGCAATATGTTTGGAAGCTCTGCAATGTGCGGAAATTCTGTATCTGTGACCCGTTGGCGATATCCTCTTTGATAGGCTTCAAACTCCCTCTGGGTCAGGATGGTTTCAAGCGCTTCATCATCAAGGGCTAAGAGTGCGTCTCGAATATCATGCTCGCGCGTAAGGCCTAATGCCTCTTTATGCGCCTCTGTGATCTTTAAAAACCGTTCAAAATATTTATCTTTGGCAGGGCGTCTACGCATAGAGAGAAAGTCAATCAACTGAATGTAGATTTTTGTCTGGCCTTGGCTCGCTGTATGTACGGCGTCTACAACACGCTTTAGCCCCTCTATATATTTGTCATGCCCAATGCGGAGCAGGGGGCCAGAGGCAATATCACGAATACCTGTCGCTTCGATTACAATCGCACCCGGCTTGCCCATTGCAAAACGAGCATACCATTCAACAACGGCGTCGGTAACTTCGCCTTCTAATGTTGCGCGCCACGGCACCATTGCGGGAATCCAAGAACGTTGAGCAAGGCTTAAATTCCCCGTTTGTAGCGGAGAAAACAAAAGCGACTTTGCGGCTTTTGTTTGGCTTGGCCAGCTACCTGTGTTGGTCTCGTGTTTTATACGATCAGGTGGTTTCCACATATAGTGCTATCATCCTTTCACATTTTAGGCGCGTAAGGAGAACGGCTAAGGTTCTCTCTCATACGAATCAATATTTGCATTAAATGCTGCGCGTCTTCGTCTGGAATGCCGTCAAACGTACGTTCATAAACGCGCGCGCCAACAAGCACAGCTTTCGCAAGGGCGTCCCTGCCTTTTTTCGTGATATGGACATGGACAATGCGTTTGTCTTTTTCCCAAAGCTTTCGGGTCAGGAGTTTTTCGCTTTCCATACGGTCGAGCATGCGTGTGAGTGTGGACATTTTTGAAACACTCCGCCGCGCTATGCCAGTGACCGTACTTGGGTTTTTATCGCCCAAAATGCCGAGCACACGCCATTGACTTTGGTTCATGCCAATCTCTTTGAGTCCTTTGTTCAACTCGTCAATATATGTCGCAGAGGTACGATTGAGGTTGTACAATGGGTAATCGTCTAAAACAAAATTTTCTTGTCCAGGTAATGCGGTCAAAATGGGCTCCCTAATATATGTGCCAAGCGAAAATAAATGCGACGAAAACTTATTTCAGTGATTATTTAATTGAAAAATGAAATAAATTCAAGTACGCTTATTAAATATTCGTATAATAAAAATGAAGCAGGAGGAAGATATGAGTGCAACTTTATTAGTGGAATTAGCAGCTGCAATGGCGGATGGTGGTATTAAGGTTGTTGATTTAACCCAACCGTTAGAGCCAACAACGCCTGTGTTGCAACTCCCCGAAGAATATGTGCAAAACCCTCCGTTTGAACTTCATGAACTGTCAAAATATGACGAGCGTGGGCCAGCATGGTATTGGAACTGGTTTAAATGTGGCGAGCATACAGGCACACATTTTGACGCGCCAATCCATTTTATCACGGGTAAGGATTATGAAAATAATGCGACGGATACCATTCCTGTAAAGAAATTTATTGGCCCTGCCTGCGTTCTTGACGCTGTAGCAGAGGTGGAAGCTGATCCTGATTTCCTCATTACAATTGAATTTGTAGAACAATGGGAAGCAAAACATGGGCGCATCCCAAAAGATTCGTGGGTGTTATTTCGTTCTGGTTGGTCAAAACGTCTCGACCCGAAAGAGTTTTTGAACTTTAAAGAAGACGGCGCACATTCACCAGGCTGGCATCCAGACGTGATCCCTTTCCTAGCCGAGCAGCGTGATATTCTTGGCGCGGGTGTAGAGACTGTGGGGACTGACGCAGGTCAAGCTCATGCATTCGACCCTGCCTTTCCATGTCATACACTTATGCACGGCGCGAATAAATTCGGTCTGGCGAGCCTTACGAATTTGGATCAATTACCGCCAACAGGTGCGATTATTATCGCGGCACCCTTGAAAATCGTCAATGGATCAGGATCGCCGCTTCGGGTTCTTGCGCTCATACCGTAGTAATGGCGGTTTATACGCGTCAGGTTAAAGTGCGCTTTGCCTATTGCGACCCTGCGGGGATAATTTTTTATCCCCGCTATTTTGAAATTTTGAATAGCGTCGTCGAGGATTGGTTCTGCGATGAACTTGGTCATAGTTTCCGTGATCTTTTGGAAAATTTTGGCATTGGCACGCCTATGGTTGATATTCAAACTGAGTTTCTAAAACCATGCCGTTTGGACGATCTTTTGGATATCAGCTTGTCCCTTGAAAAAGCGGGGACTTCATCTGCGGTCATTATTGTGAACGCGAGAATTGGCGACGCCCTGCATATTCGTACACGGGGCGTACTCGTATGCGCCAAAACGGACCTCAGCTCATCTGCGCCATGGCCAGATGATATTGCGATCAATATGCAAAAATATTTGCCTTAATTATTCCGCTGCAATGCGTGTGTCGAGCGCGTGCAAAGCTTTTGTAAAGGCAAGGCCTTCCTCATCTTTCAAAGCGGCCGTCTTAAGTGTGCTCAAAATCGTAGCGGCATTTTTGTCATCTTTGAAACCAAGATAGGCCTCCATGATGATAGCCGAATTTTCAAGACCACGGTCATACGTGTCACTATACCCTTTTACCAGTCTTTGCAGACCCGCAATCTCGCACGCGAGGTCATAATTATGAGGTGTAATATCGATGATTTCATCCATCCACGCGGTCATGCGCGTGGTTTCTATTTCATAACGTAGGCTAAATCGGCGCAGCACTTTAAGCTTGGCCATGAGGGATAAGAGTAGATACCCACGTAATTTTGTCGTGGTAATACGCCGCCCTTTACGAAAAAATACATTGAGAAATTTCATTTTCAAAACGCCGCGACCGATCATGACGGGCAATATATCGCAGACTTCTTGTAAGCGCGGGTGCATATATTCTGACACATTGACGATCTGCTTGTCGTCTGCTTTTACTTCTTCTCTAAACCGCTCAAACCGTGTGCCACGCGTTTTTAAATCTGCCACCCGAATCGTATCTTCATAGCTCATGGCAAGGGCGAGATAGCGCGCCATGTCTTTGCTAAGCCGCCAGTTCTTCTTGGCACCACCAAATTTTGTGTCCAATTCTGTGAATGTTTTAAGACGGTCCAGATAAAGGTCTGCATATTTAGGGCCCTGATAATCGACAAGTTTCTTCAAACCTTCGGTAATCATGAAATGGGCATGGGGAGGCGTGTCTGCTTTCATACGTGCCAGTAAAGGCGCAATTGTCGGAGCAGGCACGCGCGCAGATTTGGTCGCAACGGCATGATCGCTATCTTTCTCTTTTAAGTTTTGTTTATTCTGTGCATTTTCATACCCAAGCGCAAAACCTCGTAAATTAGCAGGCACGGCTCGTTTTGAATCGACAATCGTTTTTTCAAACACGTCACGGTCAAATGGCAGTGCACCCGATCCCGACAATGCACCAAATAACACCGAGCTAATGACAGAGCCAGCGCTCCGTGCGGAGGTGTCCATATCAAAGCAAATGTATTTTGCCGCCATTTTCGCGGAGTATTCACGCACATTGGAAAGCTCTCTGCGACCATCACCCATTTCCTGCTTTTCAACAATGGCGTAATCACGGTGATCCGAAGCAATCAAAATTGTTTGCTCTGTGACAAAACCACGCATAAGCGCGCGGCCGGCCTCCATCATTTCCGAAGCAATAACAATATCCACATCACCCGGTATCGGCGTGAGTGCGAGGACAGGCTTTGCCTTTTCGCGCTCCGCGAGGTGAGCAGGGAATAATTCGATATAATAAATCGTCGCGCCTGTACGTTGGGCAACGCCGGGAACCGATGTGTATTGCGCCAGATAGCCTTGAGTTTCCGCCATGTCGAGTATCCATTTGGACAACACGCCGCCGCCCTGACCGCCCATAGCGATAATGGCGATATTAATAGATTTATCTTTGCTGAGTTTTTGAGATTTTGCCATGTCTTACACGTCTCCAAAGCTATATTCCGCGCGTTTTTTTTCGCCGCGTTTTTGCAGAGAGCCAATGATCAAATTGCGTCCCCATGTCCTGATTTTGTCATAGGCATTGGGATTGTAGATAAGATCAGCGCGGTAGAAAGACGGGCATAATACCGCCGCATGAGTGACTTCGCCGCAAACCCCACAGCCTACGCAATCATTATTGACATGGGCGATTGGATCTTCACGTAATGGGTCGGGATTATCTTTAATCGTAAGGGACGGGCAGCCCGAAAGACGGATACAGGAATGGTCGCCTGTGCATGTGTCGGGGTCAACGCCAAAGCGAGACCGTACAACGCGTTTCCCATCTTTTATTCTTTTATTGCGAATGGGTTTTTCGCGCCGTTGTCGGTTTAGCATGCATTCGCTTTGGGCAAGAATAACTTTGGGGCCTTTTTCAGGGGTGGTAAGCGCTTCGGTAATGACTTTGGTCATTTTGCCAAGGTCATAAGTATTGACCGAGCGTTGCCATTCAATGCCAACGCCTTTAATCGCTTTTGCAATCGGATTGTTGGTAAGTTTCGTTTTGTTAAAGGCACGTGAAGATAATATATCTTGCCCACCTGTGGCGGCGCTATACCCATTGTCGACAATAATCAAAATATTGTCATTTTTGTTAAACACAGCATTGCCGATACCGCTGGTTAGGCCGTTATGCCAAAACCCACCATCCCCCATAATCGAAATCGTACGGCGGTTAGATTCCGTGTTAAATGCGCTAGCACCAGACCAACCAAGGCCATAGCCCATCGTCGTATTGCCAATATTAAACGGGGGTAGGATGGAAAATAAGTGACAGCCAATGTCACAGCTCACATGTATATCGCCAAGTTTTCTCTGTACCAATTTCATAGCCGTAAAAATTGGCCGCTCTGGACAGCCCGTGCAAAAACCTACAGGGCGACCTGGGACTGTTTCTATGAGGGAGGTGTGCTCGGCTTTGGTAAGCATTGTCGTCGGGAGAGTTTCTTTTGCAATACGTTTGGGCGCAGCGCTTGCAAAAAACTTTCGCAAGCCTTCGACCATAACTTGCCCGCTATATTCCCCCGCCATTGGCAGGACGTCCTTGCCGTAAATGCGCGTGCCGATATCACGGCGGCGTAATATCGTATTTATATTCTGCTCTAAATATTCTGGCTGACCTTCTTCGACGATCAGGATGGATTTTTTGTCCGCGCAAAAACCTGCAATCTCGTCATCAATCATCGGATAGGTCACATTCATACAATAAATGGGAATATCCGTATTGCCGTATATATCCGCAAGCCCAACAAGAGAGAGCGCACGCATCAATGTATTGTAAAGCCCTCCTTGGACAATAATCCCTTCATGACCTTTATGCCCACCCATAAATTCGTTCAGCTTATTGTCTTTGATAAATTTAACAGCGGCTGGCCAACGTTTCTCAATCTTTTCAATTTCGTGTTGGAAATTAGAGGGCGGCAGAACGACGCGGCCATAATCACGCACTGGGTTTTCCATGGCCTCACGCAAAGTAAAGGCAGGGCGTTTATTATCTTTGGCCGTAAACTGTCCATGCACATGACAGGCCCGAATACGTAATTCAAGCATGACGGGCGTGTTGGACGCTTCGGACAGCTCAAAACCTATTTCCACCATATCAACAATAGAGGTCAGGTTGGGGCGGGGGTCAAGAAGCCAAATCTGTGATTTCATAGCAAAAGCATGACTGCGCTCTTGCATAATTGATGAACCTTCACCGTAATCCTCACCAATGATAATGAGGCAACCTCCCATAACGCCGCTCGAGGCAACACTGGCCAACGCGTCAGACGCGACATTCGTACCCACTGTTGATTTCCACGTCACCGCGCCGCGCAAAGGATAGTTCACTGACGCGGCTAACATGGCGGCGGCAGAGGCTTCCGAGGCACTTGCCTCAAAATGAATGTCTAAATCCGAGAGTATTTCCTGTGCATCTGCAAGCACGTCCATCAAATGCGAGATCGGCGCACCTTGGTAACCACCTACATAGGCTACGCCCGATTGGAGCAGGGCTTTGGTGACGGCCAAAATGCCTTCGCCGTGAAACTCTTCGCCGTCTTTAAGTTTTAAATCTTGAACTTCTTTGTAAAATGATCGTTCAGCCATTGGTCCAGCYTTCTKTGTATYTTGTTYNTGAAGAATAGTTTAATTTATTTGCAAAATCAAATGATATTAAAATAAATATAGYGRCRGTGTTGACAATATTTACTTTAGTTCTAAAATAAAWAYCAATATRAGAGGGAWAATGGATTTGAAACGRCATGTATTGATAACGGGYGGCGGCTCTGGCATTGGTCTCGTGACCGCTGAACGTYTGAARGCRGACGGGTATAGCGTCACGATTTCTGGGCGAGGYGAGGCGCGTATGAAAGCRACAGGTTTYCCTTATGTCRTTATGGAYGTRAGTGACGAGKCAAGTGTGARATYTGGCTTTGAAAAAGCCGTCACGCAAAACGGCCCTATAGACATTGTCATTAGTAATGCAGGKTCGGCGCAAACCGCRCCCGCMTTAAAAACCTCTCTCGATTTATGGAACGCAATGATAGCGGTAAACCTCACAGGTGCATTTTTGTGCGCGCAGGCGAGCCTGCCGTCTATGGTTGAAAGAGGCTTTGGGCGTTTTATCGTCGTCGCGTCTACGGCGGCCCTAAAAGCATACCCTTATACAATGGCTTATACTGCGGCAAAGCACGGCGTGCTTGGTCTTGTACGGGGTTTGGCCGTCGAAATGGCGAAAACAGGTGTGACCTGTAACGCTGTTTGTCCGGGATTTACCGATACAGATATCGTAGGAAACTCCGTCAAAAATATCATGGAGAAAACGGGACGTAGCAAAGAAGAGGCCATGCGTGCCTTTACCAAAGACAACCCTATGAACCGTCTGATCACACCTGCCGAAGTCGCGGATAGTATAGCATGGCTGTGCGGTGAAAACGCTGGGTCTGTTAACGGTCAAGCGATTGTCATTGATGGCGGCGAGTGCATACAATGAATGTAAATATTGGCATACTTGATAAAGAAAAATTACGTACATGGCTCGTGCTTTTACGCCAAACAGACATATTTAAAAAATCCGTAGATGCAAAATTAAAAGAGCAATACGGCGTATCCATATCCAGATTTGATGTCTTGTCTGCGCTCGACCGTGCAGGACAAGACGGTTTGAAAGCGGGCGATCTGACCAAGAAACTCGTTGCGAGTGATGGCAATACAACACAAGTCACGACCAAACTTGTTCGCGATGGTTTGATTGAACGTCGCACCAGCGCGCAAGACCGTAGATGTGTAATCTACGCACTTACGCAAAAAGGGGCTTTGCTGTTTCAAGAAATGGCGGTCTGTAATGCAGAGCAAGTCGCGAGCATTTTCGTGAACTTTACTGCAGAGGATTTAAGCACGTTCAAAACCCTGCTTGGCAAATTAAACTTAAATGATGAAGACAAACTTCAAGAAAAAATAGGATAAATTATGAAAGCGTCAAATTTCAATCCGACTAATTTCAAACCAGAGAGCTTTAAGCCAAAGCATTTTTTGTGGACGTATAAAGACGGTATCGGTACGATTAGTCTAAATAACCCTGCACAAAAAAACCCACTTACTTTCGAATCTTACGCAGAACTCCGCGACGTATTTTCGCATTTGCGTTATGTGACCGAAGTAAAGGTCATTGTCTTTGGTTCCAATGAAGGAAATTTCTGTTCGGGCGGTAATGTGCACGATATTATCGGGCCATTGACCAAAATGAACATGTCTGAATTATTGGCCTTCACCCGCATGACGGGCGACCTTGTGAAAACAATGCGTGCCTGCCCACAGCCCATTATTGCGGCGGTTGATGGTGTCAGTGTTGGCGCAGGGGCTATTATTTCTATGGCGTCAGATTTTCGCCTTGCAACGCCAGAGACCAAGACGGCATTTCTGTTTAACCGCGTTGGTCTTGCAGGATGTGATATGGGGGCGTGTGCAATACTGCCGCGAATTATTGGCCAAGGCCGTGCGTCCGAGCTTCTTTTCCTTGGCCGTTCTATGAGTGCTGAGGAGGGTGAACGTTGGGGCTATTTCTACAAAATTGTTGACGCGCAAGATTTACAGGCACAAGCCCACACGCTTGCTGCGCGTATTGCATCTGGCCCAACATTCGCAAATTCCATCACTAAAAACCAACTGAATATGGAATGGAGCATGAGTATTGATATGGCGATAGAGGCCGAGGCGCAGGCGCAAGCAATTTGTATGCAAACCGAAGATTTTAAACGCGCCTATCATGCATTCGTCGCCAAAGAAAAACCTGTGTTCGAGGGTAATTAATGGCTGATACTTCCTTCCTTGACTGGCCGTTTCTCGAAGACCATCACCGCGTCCTTGCCAAGGACTTACGTGTATGGGCCGCAGAAACAATCCCGCCCATTTGTGACGCGCCTGGCGCACATGCCAATGCGGACGATACGTGCAAGAAGCTTGTGAAAGCTTTAGGCGCAGGCGGTTGGTTGCGCTATTGTGTCCCTGCTGAATATGGCGGTGCACTGGAAAATCTTGATGTGCGCTCCCTTGCTATTATCCGCGAGACCTTGGCCTATTATAGCGGGCTTGCGGACTTCGCATTTGCGATGCAAGGCTTGGGATCTGGTGCAATTTCGACATATGGCAATGACGCGCAAAAACGTGCCTATCTGCCCTATGTTGCACGCGGCGAGAAAATCGCAGCCTTTGCCCTCACCGAAGTTGATGCAGGTTCAGACGTTGCGGCCATGTCAACGCGCCTAGAAAAACAAGGCGATGATTATATTATCAACGGCGAAAAAACTTTTATCTCCAATGGCGGTATAGCTGATTTTTACACACTGTTTGGACGTACGGGCGAAGGCTCAAAAGGCGTGAGCGCCATTATTGTCGATGCGAATGCCAAGGGGTGTAGCGTCGCCGAGCGTATTCAAGTCATGGCGCCGCACCCACTCGGGCGGATTGTTTTTAAAGATTGCAAAGTGTCTGCGGATATGATGCTCGGCGGTGAAGGCGCGGGTTTTCGTGCCGCGCTCGGCACGCTTGATATTTTCCGTACAACCGTTGGCGCGGCCTCGCTTGGATTTGCGCGACGGGCACTGGACGAAGCAATGACGCGCGCAAAAGCACGAAAAATGTTCGGCGCGACACTGGCTGATTTACCTCTTGCCCAAGCACAACTGGCCGAGATGGCGCTTGATATTGATGCGTCCGCACTGCTGATTTACCGTTCTGCATGGACGAAAGATGTTAAACAGGGACGCGTGACACGTGAAGCGGCCATGGCCAAGCTCTACGCAACTGATCATGCACAAACTGTCATTGATAAAGCTGTGCAACTTTTTGGCGGCCTTGGCGTCACGGTCGGCTCCAAAGTGGAAGAGCTTTATCGTGATAATCGGGCATTGCGAATTTATGAAGGGGCGTCAGACGTACAAAAAATAGTCATTGCCCGTCAAATTTTACAACAATGAAAATAGCAAAAGAGCATATTTTATAACACAATCATGTGCTCGTAACAGATAGGGCTTCCTATGAAAAAAACATTACTCCCCGAAAATTGGCCGCGTCCAAAAGGGTATTCAAATGGAATTATGTGCCAAGGGGCAATGGTCTTTACTGCTGGGGTTATTGGCTGGAATGCAAATGAAGAATTTGAAASCGAAGAACTGATTGCYCAGTTAARRCAAGCMCTGATCAACACCAAAGCAATATTAGCCGARGCAGGCGCTTTACCTRCTGACATYGTRCGTATGACTTGGTATGTAACAGACATGCAGACRTATCGYGAYAGYCTTARGGATGTGGGYGAGRTTTGGCGTGARGTTTTAGGRAAAACCTTCCCRTGTATGGCCTGTGTAGAGGTGRTRTCTTTGGTRGAGCCAAAGGCGAAAATTGAGATTGAAACGACAGCRGTRTTGCCGTCATAACCATAGTAAAAGAGAGTAGTCATATGGGATACGCACGATTTAACTGGGAAGATCCATTAAAYTTGAATGATAGCCTCAGCGATGAGGAAACCATGGTRATGGAYAGCGCACGCAATTATTGCCWAGATAAATTAATGCCGCGCGTWTTGAATGCCAACAGAAATGAAGTCTTCGACCGCGAAATCATGAACGAAATGGGCGAACAAGGCCTGCTCGGCGCGACGATTGAGGGTTATGGATGTGCTGGTCTCAATTATGTGTGTTATGGTTTAGTGGCACGCGAAGTTGAACGGGTTGATTCTGGTTATCGTTCTGCCATGTCTGTGCAATCATCTCTCGTTATGCATCCTATCAACGAGTTTGGTACGGAAGAAGTGAAGCAAAAGTTTTTGCCAAAACTTGCAAGTGGTGAATATATTGGTTGTTTTGGCCTGACCGAACCTGACGCAGGTTCTGATCCTGGCAGTATGAAAACGCGCGCGAAATCTGTTGATGGTGGTTATATCCTGAACGGCGCGAAAATGTGGATTACCAACTCACCGATATCAGACGTATTCGTTGTCTGGGCCAAAGATGACGAGGGTGATATTCGTGGTTTTGTTCTGGAAAAAGGCATGAAAGGCCTGTCAGCACCAAAGATTGAAGGCAAGTTTTCACTACGTGCATCGATCACTGGTGAAATTGTCATGCAAGATGTGTTTGTGCCAGAGGGTAATAAATTCCCAGATGTTAAAGGTCTGAAAGGCCCGTTCTCATGCCTGAACAAAGCTCGCTACGGCATTGCGTGGGGATCAATGGGCGCGGCAGAGTTTTGCTGGCACGCGGCGCGTCAATATACACTTGACCGTAAACAATTTAACCGTCCACTTGCGGCAACCCAACTTATTCAAAAAAAGCTCGCAGATATGCAAACAGAGATCACACTTGGCCTTCATGCGGCCTTGCAAGTGGGCCGTTTGATGGACGCAGGCAAGCTCGGGATCGAAGCGATCTCGCTGATCAAACGCAATAATTGTGGCAAGGCGCTAGATATCGCTAGAACTGCACGTGACATGCACGGCGGCAATGGCGTTTCTGATGAATTTCATGTCATCCGTCACGTTATGAACCTCGAAGCCGTGAATACCTATGAAGGCACGCACGACGTTCACGCACTTATTTTGGGCCGTGCAATCACAGGTTTGCAAGCCTTTTACTAGGCGTAGACCCTTAGGGGCAATCAGATATCTATAAGGGTTACTCGCGTGTATTTAAAAAATCCGCGAGGGCTCTTATATCAGAAAATTCTTGCACAATTTCGTTCTCTTTATTGCGGATGATATAGTGTGCAGGGTTTATCTGTTTTCTTATTGTAGGTGGGTGGTAGAGGCTAGGGATAATTCGCTTTTGCCATTTGGCATGCGTTTTTATAACGCGTTGTGTAACGTCCTGTGTAACGGCTGGAATGACAATAAGTTCTGCGCGTGCGAGGGCTTTCAGGCTGTGATCACTATTGAATTTTGCAGATTTTATATCAATTGACGTATAGGCCTCGTTAACAGTTATTGTTTTCGTCATGGTTTCATATACAGCAGGTATGCGTACCCACTCTTCTGTCGGAAGCGGGGCTTTTTCGCTTGATATGAAAGTTCCGTATTTTGCTGGAATGGTTTCCATATAAAGCCCATTCCCTAAATCTGTAATTTTGTGCGCGAGCTCGGAATGCTTTTGGTCTGCCAATGCACTCAGGCTACAAACATTGATTGTGATAAATACCGCTATAAGTTTACTGAGTTTCATCGCATTCTCCCTAGTAAAGAGTAATGTGAAATATAGTAACCTGTAATATAATGGCCTGTAAATGACTATTTATTGGGGCCGATAGCCATTTGAAGCTCTTTAAGGAGCTCATTTAATTGGGATTGACGTGTCTGCGGTAATCCTTTTAGCATTTGACTAATCCAATCATGGTGGTCGACGGCCATTGCGGCAAAAAGTTCGTGCCCTGCTTTTGTAATATGTACATAAACCGAGCGTCTGTCCGTCTTTGAATGTGTGCGCCGTAGCAGCCCGTCTTTTTCCATGCGGTCTAGCAAACGACTTATATTTCCAGATGACGCGATCAGTTCACGAGACAATGCGCCGACGCTCATCTCGTCATCGCCTGTACGGATGAATTGGGACAAAACATCAAACCGCGTCAGAGATTGCCCATAGTTTTCACGCAATTTTCCATTCACGTCTTGCTCTATCTGCGCTGATATTTTAGCGATCTGGAGCCATATGCTGAGTGATGTGGATGATTTGGACATAGAGGCACTATAGGCAGGTTGTCAAAATGACCAAGGTGTATTTTACACAATAATATATTACATGTAAAATATTATTGTTTACATGTAATATAAATTTAGATAGGGTGGGGCAAATCAAAAAATGAGGTATATTATGTCAAACCCTATGAAAAAAATTACTGTCATTGGTGGCGGCCCAGGTGGATTGTATTTTGCCATACTGACGAAAAAGCGGTGTCCTGATGTTCAGATCGATGTGTATGAGCAAAATCAGCCTGATGATACATTTGGTTTTGGCGTTGTTTTTTCAGACGAAACATTAGATGGCTACCGCGAGGCTGACGAAAAATCCTATGATATGATCCGCGCAGAATTTGCCAATTGGAGCGATATCGTTATCGAACACAAAGACGAGCGCATTGTCATTGGTGGCAATGGTTTTGCAGGGTGCTCGCGTATGACCATGTTGCAAAAAATGCATGAGCGTTGCGAAGAATTGGGGGTGAATTTACACTTTGGACATGTCGTAGATCCCGAGACAATTCGTACCCAGTTTAAGGATAGCGATATTATTGTTGCCGCCGACGGTATTAACTCCCCAATTCGCCGTGCGAATGCACAGGCTTTTGGAGAAAAAACAGATATACGTCCGAACCAATTTGTTTGGCTTGGCTCAACATGCCCACTCGATGCCTTCACCTTCTTTTACCGCGAAACAGAACATGGTCATTTCTGCGCCCATACGTATCAATATGAAGCGGAAGGGAGCGATTCTGCGAATGCCATTTCAACGTGGGTGGTAGAGACGACTGCGGAATGTTGGGACAAAACCGGCTTTGCAGATATGAGTGAACAAGAAAGCGCCGACTATTTAGAAGCTTTGTTCAAAGACGATTTAAAGGGGCACGGCTTTATCACCAACCGTTCTTTATGGCGGAATTTTCCGAAAACAACATGCGAGAAATGGGACGTTGATAACATCGTCATGGTCGGGGACAATAAAGCAACCGCCCATTGGTCAATTGGTTCTGGGACAAAACTGGCGATGGATTGCGCGATTGGTTTGTCAGACGCAGTTGTTGAAAACCTCACAGATTATAAAGCTGCCTTCGCCCAATATGAGGACACACGCCGTACGCCTGTAGAAATCGTGCAGCATAATGCTCAAGTCTCGCTGGTCTGGTTTGAAAACATGGCGTCACATTGGCAAAAAACACCTTATGAATTCGCCTTCTCGGTCATGACACGGGCCAAATCTGTGACATGGGATAATTTACAAATGCGTGACGCTGGCTTTATGGATAAAGTCGAAGCGCAATATTATGAGAGTTATAAAATTGCCACTGGCAATGATGTCTCTGAGGACAAACCGACACCCATGTTCACAGAATATAAAATGCGAGATATGGTATTGCCTAACCGCGTCGTCATGGCACCAATGGCGCAATATTGCGCCGTAAATGGCGTGCCGAATGACTGGCATTTTAATCATTATACCAGTCGCGCTGTCGGCGGTACGGGACTGATTTTCACTGAAATGACATGCCCATCTGCGGACGCGCGTATTACTGAGGGCTGCACAGGTATATGGAATGAAGAACAGGTGCTGGCATGGCGAAAAATCGTTGATAATATTCACGTGACAACCGAGAGCAAAATTTGCATACAGCTTGGCCATGCAGGACGCAAAGGCTCTACCAAAACACCAGAACATGGGATGGATATGCCCAAAGATGATGGCAATTGGCCGCTGATAAGCGCGTCCCCAATTCCTTATATGGAAGGTATTTCAGATACGCCACGTGAGATAACCAAAGCGCAAATGGACGTGATTAAAGATCAGTTCGTGATGGCAACAAAAAATGCAGACAAAGCTGGCTTCGATATGATTGAACATCATTGTGCTCATGGATATCTGTTTGCAAGCTTTTTGTCTCCGCTCACGAATACGCGTACAGATGAATATGGCGGTACAGTTGAAAACCGTATAAAATTCCCACTTGAGGTTTTCAAAGCCATGCGCGCGGTTTGGCCGAAAGAAAAACCGATGAGCGTACGTATCTCTGCATGTGATTGGGCGGAAGGCGGCATTAGCGAGGCTGATGTTATTCGTATTGCCAAAGCTTTCAAAGAGGCAGATGTAGATATTATGCATGTCTCATCAGGAGAAACCGTGAAATGGCAAAAACCTGTCTTTGGCCGTATGTGGCAAACGCCTTTGTCCGAACTTGTGCGCCGTGAAGCAGATATACCAACGATTACGGTCGGGGCGATTACGTTGCCCGAGCAAATAAACACCATTATTGCGGCTGGTCGTGCCGATCTCTGTGCACTCGCAAGGCCACATCTTAATACGCCTTATTTCACACGTCACGCGGCTGGGCAATATGGAGTGCGTACACAAAAATGGCCAGGGCAACTTCACTCAGGTCAATTCCAACTTTTCCGAGAGGCGGAAAAATCTAAAGAGAAATATCTTGAACTCGCCGCCAAAGCTCGCCCAAACCGTAGGCACTATCAACATGCCAAGGTTGGACTTTAATTTGCAAAATCGCTTGGATTAATATAATGACTAATATATAGGAAGATACTAATACACCATTGCTATGTAAATGTGGGATGAAACACGGCGAGTTTATTGTGATAAGTAATAGCAGATCTACGGGCGAAATTTTAAAAGCCGTGATTGATTCAGGATGTCTGGGCCAATCCGAGCGACAACGCGCCCTGTTTGAATATCTCTTGCGTGAGAATGAAGAAGGGCGTGGTCATCTTATTAAGGCCTATAGCATTGCCATAGATGTTCTTGGGCGTGACGAGAGTTTCGATAATAGCATGGACAGTATCGTTCGTGTCGAAATGTATCGGCTTCGAAAAAATTTAAAGCTCTATAATGCCACTGCAAATATATTCCACCTCGACATCCCGCCAGCAAAATATAGCGTGAATATTGAAGAAATACAGAGAAGTATTTTTAAAACAAAAAAGAGACCAATCGCGATTGCTGCAACCGTGTCTATGATGGGACTTTTCGTTGTTGCTCTGGTGAGTGGTGCCGGGATATGGCGTGCGACCATCCCTTTTACAAATAATATACGATCTGGGGTTTGCTCGCTCATTCACCCAAATATTGTCTTGATTCCGACGAAAAATATGACAGGCAGTACGAGTAATGACAATGCCGCCCTGTTGACGGATCGTTATTTGCGTACAGGGTTATCACAATATTCCAATGTGAGTGTGTCCGTCGCAGGCGCGCCATGCACACAAACAACGACGCCGCTTTACACCATGAATAATATGGTGTTGGAGGTCGACGGTCATACAAAGCTTTTCTTGGAGCTCATCCATAATGATAGCCAGAGTATTGTTTATTCCAAGGTTTTAGAATTAAGCGATGATGAGGGCATTCACTTTAAACATCTTGATTATCGTCTCTATAAAATAGCGTCAGTTCTCGCACACCGCAAAGGTGCGGTCTTAATAGATGCGCCGCAGCGCGATTGGGACGATATTGCAAAGAAAGCAAGTTTTTCATGTAACGTGAATGCATATAGTTGGTATTTGTCGCATAAAGAGAATAAATATACTGAAACACTTGCGTGTTTAAAAAAATCTATTGCTGACAATATAAACGACCCTGCAACATATGGTTTACTTGCTAAGTTTTATGTTGAGCAGGCAAGGGGTTATATCGATAAAACGGTAGAGGACCCTTTGAAAGAGGCACGTAAATATATAGCAATTGGTTTGGAGTTAGGCCCATTGAATGCAGAAGTTCTTAGCGCAAAGCTATGGATAGAAATCGAATCGCCTGCGCAAAATTTAGAAGAGATAAAAGTGGCAATCCAAACGCTCGAGCGGCATCAGCCGTATAATGTTCAGGCGCTGAATGATGCGGCGATTGCATCCGGTTATAAAATTGGAAATTGGATGGAAGCTTCTCGCATGGCAGAAACTGTGAACCGTATTGATGGTCATAGGACGTCTTTTGTTAATTATGTCGAGGCAGGAAATACGCTGCTATTTTCTTCACCAGAACATGCCTATACGATCGCTTTAAAACTTAAGCATCGTGATGTTGCTATTGCAAATATAATGCTGTTGGCCGCAGCAAATAAATCAGGAAACACCGATGATATTCCCGAATATGTAGCGAATTTAGAACGCATGGGCATGGAGGGTGTGCCTGACTATCGCGCATTTATTCATGGGCGGAGATATGAACCTATGTTGACAAAAGAATTGCTAAAATGGGTAGGCTATCGATCCGACTAATGTGCATGCAGTGTTGAGCGCTTAATAGAATAATATCATATTTCTACAAGAGAGCACTTGCAGTGCATTCAGGAACCAGTCTAACAATAATAAAACATTATATTTAGTCTTAGGTGGCATTATGTCAAAAATAATCAAAAAACTGCTTGTCGCCAATCGTGGCGAAATTGCCATTCGTATTTTGCGGGCTGCCAACGAGCTACAGCTTAAAACCGTCGCGATTTACGCCGAGGAAGATAAGTTTTCTCTCCATAGATTTAAAGCCGATGAAGCTTATCAAGTGGGGCGAGGCCTGAAGCCAATCGATGCCTATCTTTCAATTGAAAGCATTATTGACGTCGCGGTCAAAATTGGTGCAGACGCTATCCATCCTGGTTATGGTTTTCTTTCTGAAAACCCTGATTTCGCAGATGCGTGTAAGGCCGCAAATATTATATTCGTGGGCCCGACATCAGATGTCATGCGTGCGCTTGGCGATAAAGTGTCGGCGAGAGAGCTTGCGGTTAAATCTGGTATTGCCGTGGTGCCTGCTTCGGATGAATTGCCCGAGGATTTTGAAACGATTCACAAAATCGCCAAACAGGTCGGCTATCCGCTTATGCTAAAAGCCAGTTGGGGCGGTGGTGGTCGCGGTATGCGGGTCATAATGTCCGAGGACGAATTGGAACAACAAGTCGAGTCGGGTAAACGCGAATCCAAATCTGCATTCGGGCGTGATGAGGTTTATCTCGAAAAACTAGTCGAACGTGCACGTCATGTAGAAGTGCAAATTATCGCGGATAGTCACGGTAATGTCGTGCATTTATTCGAGCGCGACTGTTCCGTACAGCGCCGTCACCAAAAAATTGTCGAACGCGCCCCTGCGCCGTATTTGAACGCAGAGCAACAAAAACGCGTCTGTGACGAAGCCCTTAAATTAATGCGCCATGTTGGCTATCAAAATGCGGGTACTGTTGAATTCCTTATGGACGTAGATACGGATGATTTCTATTTTATCGAGGTCAACCCACGTTTGCAGGTGGAGCATACAGTCACTGAAGAAGTCACAGGCATTGATATCGTCAAAGCGCAAATTTTGATTTCTCAAGGCGCAAAAATTGGTGATCTGAAAGCCTGCGGTGTACCCAACCAAGAAGATATAAAACTGCATGGTTGCGCGATTCAATGTCGCATTACGTCAGAAGACCCAAGTGCAGGTTTTGTGCCTGATTATGGACGCATTACGACATATCGTAGTGCGATGGGCTTCGGGATTCGCCTTGACGGTGGGCCTGCCTATTCAGGCGCGGTCATTACACGCCATTATGACTCGCTTCTTGAAAAAGTTACCGCGTGGGCTCCGAGCGAAGCAGAAGCGATTGCGCGAATGGACAGAGCGTTGCGCGAGTTCAGGATTCGCGGAATTTCGACGAATATCCCCTTTCTTGAAAACGTGATAAATCACCCCAAATTCCGCAATAATGAATACACAACTCGTTTCATCGACAATTCCCCCGAACTCTTTGACTTCCCCGTGCGCAAAGACCGCGCTACACGTTTGTTGCGCTATATCGCAGATGTATCCGTCAACGGGCATCCACAAGCCAAAGGACGCCCGAGACCAATCGCAAGTGTGAAAACACCAATCCCGCTTATGGCCGATCAGCCTTTGTGTGCGGACTTGCAGCAGGGGAGCAAAGACAGGCTGAACGCGCTTGGCCCAGAAGGTTTCTCAAAATGGATGGTGGCGCAAAAGCAAGTGCTTATCACCGATACAACCATGCGTGACGCGCACCAATCTTTGTTGGCAACGCGTATGCGGACTTATGATATTCTAGAAGCGGCCAATGCTTACGCGGTGAAATTCCCTGAACTTCTCAGCCTTGAATGTTGGGGCGGCGCGACATTTGATGTAGCCATGCGTTTCTTACAAGAAGATCCGTGGGCACGTCTTCGCAAAATTCGCGTGCGTGCACCAAATATTCTTTTACAAATGCTTTTGCGTGGTTCTAACGCGGTCGGGTATAAAAACTATCCTGATAATGTCGTCAAAACATTTATCACACAGGCCTCTGATAACGGCGTAGATTTATTCCGTGTCTTTGACAGTTTGAACTGGGTCGAAAACATGCGTGTCGCGATCGACGCTGTTCTTGAAACGGGAAAATTATGTGAGGGGGCAATTTGTTATACGGGCGACATTCTCGATCCAAACCGTAAAAAATTCGACCTCGATTACTATATCAAAATGGGACTAGAACTTAAGTCGGCAGGTGTACATATCCTTGCACTGAAAGACATGGCGGGATTGGTCAAACCCAAAGCCGCAGAAATTCTCATCAAAGCTTTGAAAAAAGAAACGGGCTTGCCTGTTCATTTTCACACGCATGATAGTACAGGCATTGCCTCGGCGAGTGTTTTGGCCGCAATCGATGCAGGCGTTGACGCCGTTGATTTAGCCATGGATAGTTTTTCTGGCCTCACATCTCAGCCTAATCTTGGATCGGTGGTCAATGCCATTAAAGGCCAAGAGCGCGATAGCGGTCTCGACACGCAATCTATTTTGGAAATGTCAAATTATTGGCGTCATGTGCGCGATCAATATGCTGCGTTCGAGCCAAATTTGAAATCAGGCGCCTCCGAAGTTTATCTCCACGAAATGCCGGGTGGGCAGTTTACAAATCTACAAGAACAAGCGCGTTCGCTAGGCCTGTATGCCAAATGGCCAAAAATTGCGAAAACCTATTCTGATGTAAATGAAATGTTTGGCGATATTCCAAAAGTTACACCATCGTCCAAAGTGGTTGGCGATCTTGCCCTTGCGATGGTCAGTGCCGATTTAGACAGATCAGACATTGAAAACCCTGACAAGGATTTCCCGTTTCCCGCGTCTGTTGTTTCCTTCTTTAAAGGTGAACTTGGCCAACCTCCGGGTGGTTTCCCCAAAGCGTTACAAGACAAAGTCCTACGCGGTGAAAAACCATACACGGAACGTCCCGGTAAGTTTTTAGACTCTGCTGATTTTGAGGGTGCGCGTGAAGAACTTGAAAACATGTTCAAACGTGTTGTTACCGACGAAGACGTGACAAGCTATCTTCTCTACCCAACCGTTTTCAAGGCGTATTACGCCGCGTGGATCGAATATGGCCCTGTATCAATTCTCCCGACTTTGACATTTTTCTATGGCATGGAAACAGGTGACGAGATTAATATCGAGCTTGAAGCTGGTAAAGTTTTGAGCGTCCGTTTCATGGCGGTCTCAGATGTGGATGCAGAGGGGAATGTGAAAGTATTCTTCGAACTAAACGGCCAACCGCGCTCAATCAAAGTTCCCAACCGCTCTGTCACCCCAAGTGTGAAAAAAGCACGCAAAGCGGATGACGCAAATGTCGACCATATTGGCGCGCCATTACCGGGCGCCGTTATGTCAATCGCAGTAAGCGAAGGCCAAGAGATCGCAAAGGATGATCTCTTACTGACCATAGAGGCCATGAAAATGGAAACTTCCATTTTCGCGCAAAAAGACGGCAAGGTCACGCAATTGTGTGTAGACGTTGGCGATAGTATTGACGCAAAAGATTTGTTGATGATCGTCGAGCCTATTACTTAAGAACCTATTACTTAAGAGCCTATTGCTTAAATAGGGCCCGCGCATAAAACGATTGGGGAATAACATGACCAACGCTACGAAAACCTATTCTGCGCCGAAAGCCTTTTTGGCTAAGGCAAATGTGTCTCCAGAAAAATATGCGAATATGTATGCCCATTCTCTCAAAGACCCAGAGGGTTTTTGGGGCGAGCAAGGCAAACGTCTTGAATGGATGACACCTTACACCAAAGTCAAAAATGTAAGTTGGGACAAGGACAATGTTGATATTCGTTGGTATGAAGACGGCGTTTTAAATGTCTCGGCCAATTGCATAGACCGTCACCTTGAAACGCGCGGTGATAAAACGGCAATTATTTGGGAAGGGGACAGTCCGCAGGACAGTGTTTCACTTACCTATCATCATCTACATCTCGAAGTTTGCCGTTTCGCCAATGTGCTGAAAGCAAATGGTGTTAAAAAGGGTGACCGCATAACGATATATATGCCCATGATTCTCGAGGCCGCTCTCGCAATGCTTGCATGTGCGCGTATTGGGGCGGTTCATTCTGTCGTCTTCGGCGGATTTTCTCCAGAGGCCTTGGCAGGGCGGATTGTTGACTGTGATAGTACATTTGTCATCACCGCAGATGAAGGTCTACGCGGCACGAAAAAAGTACCCCTTAAAGCCAACTGTGACGCCGCCTGTGATATTGCAGCCGCCAAAGGCGCACCTGTAAAAACTGTTCTGACAGTGCGCCGTACAGGTGCCAATATGAAAATGGTAGAAGGCCGAGATATTTGGTTGCACCACGCGTTGAAAACTGTATCGGACGATTGCCCGCCAGAACCGATGAAAGCCGAAGACCCTCTGTTTATTCTGTATACATCTGGTTCGACAGGACAGCCAAAAGGCGTTTTGCACACGACGGGCGGTTATCTTGTCTGGGCCGCAATGACCCATGAATATGTGTTCGATTTAAAAGAAGACGATGTGTATTGGTGTACGGCCGATGTGGGTTGGGTTACGGGGCATACTTATATAATTTATGGCCCGCTCGCCAATGGGGCCACGACACTTATGTTTGAAGGTGTACCGACCTATCCTGACGCGTCGCGTTTCTGGCAAGTGTGCGACAAACATCAGGTTTCTATTTTCTATACCGCGCCCACTGCGATCCGCGCACTGATGCGTGAAGGTGACGGCCCTGTCAAAGCGACGTCACGAAAATCATTGCGGCTTCTTGGCACTGTCGGCGAGCCTATTAACCCCGAAGCATGGGAATGGTATTTTCATGTTGTTGGTGAAGGGCGTTGCCCAATCGTTGATACATGGTGGCAAACTGAAACAGGCGGTACAATGATGGTACCATTACCGGGTGTTGAAAACATGAAGCCCGGTGCATGTAGCTCGCCTTTCTTTGGTGTCGAACCTGCACTTGTTGATGCGGACGGCAAAGAATTAGAAGACGCGACAGAAGGTAATCTTATCATCAAAGGCTCTTGGCCGGGGCAAATGCGAACCGTCTACGGCGATCACCAACGTTTTATCGAAACATATTTCAGTGCCTATCCGGGGAATTATTTCACGGGTGACGGGTGTCGTCGTGACGCAGATGGGTCTTACTGGATTACGGGCCGTGTAGATGATGTCATTAATGTATCTGGTCACCGTATGGGCACCGCCGAAGTGGAAAGCGCATTGGGCAGTCATTCCGCTGTCGCCGAATCCGCCGTTGTTGGTTATCCGCACGATATTAAAGGGCAGGGCATATACGCCTATGTCACTGTGATTGCGGGTACAGAACTCAGCGATGAACTTCGCAAGGAATTGGTCAAACATGTACGCAAAGAAATTGGCCCAATTGCGACGCCTGACCTTATTCAATTTGCCTCTGGATTACCAAAAACGCGTTCTGGTAAAATCATGCGCCGTATCTTGCGTAAAATCGCCGAAGACAGTTTTGACAATCTCGGGGACACTTCAACACTTGCCGATCCAGAGGTCGTTGACGACTTGATTGCTAACAGACAAAACAAAGTTTCGTAAAACAGGGGCTTTGCCTTAAAAAATACCCTTGCAACACATTTCGTTTCCGAAGAGTATGTGCCAAATATTTGGCATCAACGAATGCTTTTAGGGGATTATAATGCGGATACTTTTTTTAGCCTATCTAGGTCTTGTTTTGTCAGCCTGTGGCGCAGCTAATCTGTCGAGCCAATCATCAAATCGTCTGGTAGGGCTTGATCACCGTACAGGCTTTCTCGATTTATATGTCGACACTCACGAGAATAAAGTTTTCGCAAAATTGCCTAAGGCGGCTGAGGACGGCGTCGCACTCCGTTTTATCCATACGGCACGCCTCAGAGCTGGCCTTGGTTCCAACCCCGTTGGCCTCGACCGTGGCTGGGGGGATTCTGGTCAAGTATTGGTCTTTAGAAAAATGGGCGATAAAGTCATTATAGAGGCAGAAAACCTACAATACCGCGCCGATCCAAATAACCCCCTTGAAGCGCGCGCCGTCAGTGAAAGCTTTGCGCGCTCATTCCTCGCAAGTGTTGATGTGTTAAGCGCAGAAGACGGAATTGTTGTTGATTTAACAAATTTCCTGACAAGCGATATTCTCGGTCTTGCAAAACATTTGGAAAATAGTGACCAAGGCAGTTTTAAAATTGCCAAAGACCGTACATTGGTGGACACACATAATGTTTTGTCTTTTCCCGATAATAATGAGATCGACGTATTCATAACATTAACCTCGTCTGCGGCGGGGCGTGAAGTCAGCACAACTGCGGCCAATGGACGTGACGTAACACTGATCCAGCACCATTCCTTCGTGCGCCTTCCTGATAATGGATATTCAGTCATTAAATCTGACCGCCGCGCAGGTATCGTGGAAAAAACATATTTTGATTATAGCGTCGCACTGTCTGAACCCATCGAACAACGCCTCGCACGCCGTTTCAGGCTTGAAAAAGACGCGACAGGCAAAACCATAAAGCCGATTGTCTTCTATATTGATAGTGGCGTCCCAGAACCCATGCTTTCTGCTCTGGTTGAAGGCGCAAACTGGTGGAAAACCGCGTTTGCTGACGCAGGTTATCCCGACGGCTACCGCGTAGAGGTTTTACCCGAAGGTGTGCATCCGCTCGATGTGCGCTATAATGTGGTGCAATGGGTACATAGACAAACGCGTGGTTGGTCATATGGCGGTGGGGTTTCTGATCCACGTACAGGTGAAATGCTCAAAGGCCATGTGAATCTAGGTTCGCTACGTGTGCGCCAAGACCGTATGATATTTGAAGGTCTTGCAGGAACAGCGAAAACTGACACGGGCGAAGATGACGACCCCGTTGAGTTGGCGCTTGACCGTATCCGACAATTGGCCGCTCACGAAGTCGGTCACGCGCTCGGATTTGCTCATAATTTTGCGGCCAGCACATATGACAAAGGCTCCGTTATGGATTATCCCGCGCCAGACGTGCGCGTCACCAATGGAAAAATGGATTTCAGTCATACTTATGGCGTCGGCGTGGGCGCGTGGGATGATTTTACAGTCAACTGGCTTTATGGTGATAATACCAAAGCCGAACGGGACGCCCTTCTGCAAAATGCCATAAAATCGGGCCTTATATATGTCGCCGATAGTGATGCTCGTAGTATCGGAAGCGCACATCCTCTTGGTAATATATGGGATAATGGTTCTGATCCAGTGAGCGGATTACGCGAAGCCATGAAAGTGCGGCAATTGGCGCTCGCCAATTTTGGCATAGACCGTGTGAAAACGGGGCAGTCTGTTTCCGATCTCAACAAAGTTATTGTGCCGATTTATCTTTATCACCGTTATCAAGTACAGGCTGCGGCTAAACTCATTGGCGGTGTCTCTTTCAATTATGGATTAAACGGTGACGGGCAGGGGGTTGCTGAAATTGTGCCATCTTCTCGCCAACGTGACGCGTTAAATGCACTGCTCGCGACACTTGATCCAAAAACATTGGATTTAAGTGATGAGACGCTCGCACTCCTGACACCCTCTCTTCAGTCTTCTTTTGTCGCGGATTCAACCCGTGAGCTTTTCAAGCGTACCGCACATCCTGCATTCGATATCACTGCCGCCGCCGATACATCTGTTGATTTGACTTTTGACGTACTTCTCAACCCTCGCCGCGCCGCACGCATGGTCGAGTTTAAACGTCGTGATGCACGTCAACTTGGTTTTGATGATATGTTGGCGGTCATACGTCGCTCTGTTATGGCGCGTGCGACAACACATCGGACACGAGAAATCGCAAATACAGTGCAAACGCGCTTCGCCTTTGCCTTGATGGGGCTTGTCGAGAACCCGAATGCTACGAACTCTGTAAAAACCCGTGCCAGTGCAGCTTTGGCAGATTTGGCATTTGATCTCAATAAAGCCGAGAATGCTCATACCAAATGGCTGGGCGCGCAAATTAGGGCTTTCCAGTACAGACCCATAACACCCGTTGCGCCTGCGCCTAGCGCTAAGTCCATGCCACCAGGTGGCCCAATCGGTATGGACGTGATGGAGACGTGCTGGCACTGCGAACCCTAGGTATTTGTATGAAGGCGGCGTTGAGAGTGTCTTGTAGAGTGTCTTGTCATGTGAAAGTCGAGTCGACTTCAAATGATCTAATCGATTTTTACACCCTTAAAGCTGTTTTCGTGTGCATGTTCAGGCTCTGATTGTCGACGTTTGTTGGTCGGTTGGTGCGTAGAAGTAAGGATATCTGTTGCTTGAGCGAATATTGCAGTAAATTTTAAAGTTTTCTCGGTTTTGCTTAATGTTTTCTTTATTAAAAAACCGCGCTATATTCAGGTTTTTTGCAGGCACGTGGATAAGTTCATAAATAAAACACAAAAACATGCATTTTTCTTCAAAAGGTGTTTGACAGTTTAAAAACTGACCCCTATATAGTGCCTCTCGCAACGCAGCGGACTTGGTAAACGGGTCACGGAGTTGTG
>NVXK01000038.1 GCA_002733905.1 Robiginitomaculum sp.
CTTGCTACACCTATTGGGAAAGCTATTAATACTGAAATTGCGGGTACCCACCCATAAGCGCGAATATCTTTTTTCCCCCATTTATCAGCAATTTTTGCACCTAAAAAGGTTCCGCTTGTATATGTGATACCGTTAATAATCCCCAATGTAATCATTAGCGTTTGTAGATTGAACTTTGGATCCAATGTAAAAATAAATTTAGTTTGAAATGCTGAAAATGAGTAAGCAGCAAAGGATGCCGTCGCAATTCCTAAGCACATTGTCCACCATGAAGGTATGGCCAGTAATATGCCAAGTGACTTAAAGAACGGAATTCTTGTTATAACTTCATTTTCTGCTGTTTCCATAGCACCACGTTTTGGCTCTCTTAAAAGCAAGCGATCGAATAAAGCAAGCACTACACCTGTAATGCCAAGGAATATGAATATTTGCCGCCACGGCACATCTTCCGCAGATTTTCCTGCAATCGCCGCAACCGCAAAATAAGCGCACATTATGCCAATAGGGATGCCAAGAGAGTAAATGCCAAGCGCACTAGCTCTTTCGTCTTTTGCGTATAAGTCAGAAATTATAGAATGTGATGGTGGGCTGCCGCCCGCTTCGCCCACACCAACGCCCATGCGAGCAAGGCCAACTTGCAAGAAGCTATTTGCCATACCCGTTAATGCCGTGAATCCACTCCAAATCGCCAATGCAATCGCGACAATATTCACGCGATTAAACCGATCCGCGAGCAAAGCAATCGGGATCGCAATCATTGTGTAAAATACAGCAAATAATAAACCTGTTAGGAGCCCGAGCTGAGTATTTGTTAAACCTAAGTCCGCTTGGATAAATGGGGCCAGAATGCCAACAATTTGGCGGTCAATAAAATTAAACGCGTAAACAAGGGTCAACAGAAGTAAGACCAGTGTTCGATAGCTTTTATTCGTATGCATTTTTTTAGTCCCCTTAGTTTTTTTATTATTAGGCACGTTTTCGTATTTGTTTTACATCAACCCCAATGATTTAAAGCTCACAATGTCATTGCGTCCGATAATAAGGTGGTCATGCACATTAATATTGATGGCTTTTGCAGCTTTGATAATTTGTTGAGTCATATCGATATCACTACGACTTGGTGTTGGATCACCCGACGGATGATTATGGGCGAGTATAATTGCCGCGGCACCAAGCTCTAATGTGCGTTTTATAACCTCCCGTGGATAAACAGGTGCACGATCAATTGTGCCTTTGCCGAGCACTTCATCAGCAATCAGGCGGTTCTTGCGGTCTAGGAATAAAACGCGAAACTGTTCATGCTTTTCAAATTGCATCACAGAACGGCAATAATCTAACAAAGCCGTCCATGAGGAAAGAATAGGGCGGTGCATAATGTTTTGCTGACCAAGTTTCACCGCGCCTGCTTGCAATATTTTGAGATCAAGCGCAACTTTTCCGCTCAAGCCTTTTGTTTCTTGTAACAGATGAAGGGGGGCTGCAATCACTTCCGCAAAACTACCAAAGGTTTCGATAAGGTCTTTGGCAATCGGTTTCACATCTCGCCGTACGATGGAGCGAAAAAGATAAAGCTCTAAAAGTTCGTAATCTGCGAGGGCTTCAGCACCATTTTCTAAAAAACGAGCGCGTAACCTATCACGATGTCCATGATAATGTGGCTTAACTGCCTGTTGTTTTTCTGCGTTCATCCCCGTCATATAATCTTATGTATAAGGGGGGCGATCAAAACCGCAAAGTGATTTCGTAAAAATTTCTACACCTGTTTTAGTGACAGCAAGAGAATGTTCAAATTGGGCGGTAAGCTTTTTGTCCCGTGTCACCGCTGTCCAACCATCTGCCAATACTTTTGTATCAGGGCGACCAAGATTGACCATTGGCTCTACAGTAAAGAACATGCCTTCTTTTAACACTTCACCTTCACCCGGAGTACCAAAATGTAAAATATTGGGCGCGTCATGAAACAGTCGACCAAGACCATGACCGCAAAAGTCCTGCACGACAGAACAGCGTTGACTTTCGGCAAAATCTTGAATGGCGGCACCAATGTCACCCGTTGTATTGCCTGGCTTAATCTGGGCAATGCCGAGCATCATGCTCTCATATGTAATATTGATCAGGCGTTCGGCTTTGCGGTTAATCGTACCGACAGCATACATACGGGATGTATCCCCGTGCCAACCTTCAAAAATACAGGTAACGTCAATATTGACAATATCACCATTTTTAAGAGGTTTTGTATTCGGAATACCGTGGCAAACCACATGGTTGATCGACGTACACGATGAATGCTTATATCCACGGTAGCCGAGTGTCGCAGGCAGGGCATTGTGGTCGAGAAAAAATTCACGAACCGCGTCATCAATGGCTGCTGTCGTTACTCCGGGTTTGACCATAGGCACGAGCATATCAAGGCACGCAGCAGAAATTTGGCCAGCTTTACGCATGCCTTCAAAATCTTGCGGGGTATGAATGCGTATAGAGCCATCGCGAGATAAGTCGTCTGCATTGGCGTCTGAGTATTCTGTTTCAGTCAAATTCATTTTTATCTCTAAAATACGGTCTTCACGGGATGCGTGATGTAAATTTCTGTTGGGCTTATCTTACACGCATATGCCAAGCTCTCAAGTCCAGAGTTTGTAGCCTTTACACGTGCCGTTTCGTAAGCGGGGTCAATGTCTTTTGCAATCGAAAAACGGTCGCAATCCTCGCGCTGGATAATATAGAGTATGACAGCCCGCGCACCTTGCTCGGTCATGGATTGAAGTTCACCTAAATGCTTCGTGCCGCGCGCCGTCGGGCTATCGGGGAATTCTGCCAGTCCTTTCGTGCGCGATAAAGTAATGCTTTTGACTTCAACATAACAAGGTGGTTTTCCCTCGCTTTCCAATAAAAAATCAATCCTGCTGTTCTCGCCGTATTTAACTTCTGACCGAATACTGTCATATCCGCGTAGTTCTAATATTCTTCCTTTGTCTAGCGCTTCAGCAACAAGCTTATTTGGCCAACTGGTATGAATACCAACCAGAACATTATCTTTTGCCTCTTCGATGATATGCCAGTCATACTGTAATTTACGCTTAGGATTATTGACTTTATCAACCCATACACGACATCCCGTATCTTTCAGTCCTGTCATGGCCCCAGGGTTGGCGCAATGAGCGATAACAATCTCGCCATTATCTAGCTCTATATCAGCCAAAAAACGCTTATAGCGTTGCAAGAGGCGACCTTTGATGAGGGTGTTTTTGAACTTCATAAGGTCTATATGCAAAAAAAATGCAATTCATGCAATTTTTAACTAGCTTTCATAGAAATGTTCGCCATATTGCGCATCCTACCTTGCGTTCAAAGAACGTACACAGACGCATAAGCGGGCGTGGTGGAATCGGTAGACACGCAAGACTTAAAATCTTGTTCCTGTATAGGAGTGCCGGTTCGATTCCGGCCGCCCGCACCACTTTTTTCTCCCTATTTTTACATAAGTCATTGAAATATAACAATATATCTTATTGCTTAGAGGTTTGGTTTCTAAAAATCTATATTTTGTGGGTCATTTTGTGTGTCAATTTGTGTGTCAATGTGGTATGATTTCTACATGAGAAACCAAGATGCATACCTGATGAGGCGCAATGAGCGTTACCATTATGAGCGTAGAGTGCCGCGTGAATATGCTGATTTTGACAAAAGACGCTATATTCGTAAATCACTAAAAACTACTTCGATTGATGTTGCACGCGCCAGACGAGACGCTCTTGTTGAAGCCGATGATTTATTTTGGGCTGGTGTGTCTAGTGCCGCTGATGGTGTGTCATCGGATGGGAGGCAAGCAAAGCAAGCTAGTTTGGCCATCAAGCGGTATGAGGGGGCAAAGCGAAGGGCTATGGCAAAGGGGTTTATGTATACGCCCAACAGTGAGTTGATAGAGCAGCCTGACGTAACTGAGTTGCTAAATAGGCTGGCTGTTCTCCCAAATCACACATTGCCTAAGCAGGATGAAGCGGAGGCGGTTTTGGGCATTGCCCCCAAACCGTCTATCCCTATTACGCAAGCATTTGAAACGTATTGCAATGAAATCGCGGTTAGTGATCTATTAGGTAAATCAGTCCGACAAAAAGCTGATTGGAAGAAAATCAAGAAACGGTCAGTCAGCAACTTCGTGAAAATGCATGGTGATATGGCTATGGATGCGATCTCTCGTAAAGAAGCACGCGAATTCTACAATTGGTGGGCGAAGAAGCTCTTCCCAAATGGCAATGTAAAGCCACTAATGCCTAATACGGCTAATCGTGACCTAGGGAATTTGCGAAAACTCTATCGCTGTTTCTGGGAGTTTGAAGGCGAGGAAGAGCGGTTAAACCCATTTAGAAACCTCAATTTTGTAGAGCAGGGCGGCAAAGATGTACCTCACTTTGAGGATGATTGGATAAGAGAGCGGGTGCTTGACCCATCTGTGTTTGATAAACTGAATGATCAAGCCATTTGTCTTGTCTACGCTTTAATGGAAACAGGATGCCGGCCAAGTGAAATAGCGAATATTTTGCCAGAGAATGTAGTCCTCGATCATGAAGTGCCGCATATTCGCATCCGCGTACAGGACAACCGTCAGCTCAAAACATTTTCATCAATTAGGGACATTCCGCTTGTTGGAGTTTCATTGATAGCTATGCAGCAAGCAAAAGACTGCTTTCCGCGTTATCAGGATAAAGGCAATTTGCTTTCTGTGTCTCTTCTTAAAACATTCAGGCGGCGCGGCCTATTTCCAACGCCAAACCACCGCATATACTCCTTTAGGCATTCATTTGAAAAAAGGATGCTTGAAGCAGGAATTGATCATGATTTGCGGTGCTTACTAATGGGGCACAAAAACACCCGCCCGCAATATGGGGACGGCGGGTCGCTGGTTTTTCGGAGAGATGAACTTTTGAAAATTATGCACCCTGTGCCGGAAGGCTTTAAGGGAAAATTGCGGGAAGTTTGCTCTTAACCTCTCCAAGTCGAATGTTTTTGGCATACCGTTTATCTCGATTTTGCTCTAGGGTTCGAATCCCTTCTTCTCCGCCATTGCCTTCGGTTAAGTAGTTGATTTATTTAGTATATTGTGTGGACGATAAAATTTGTTCCCACTTTTGTTCCCA
>NVXK01000028.1 GCA_002733905.1 Robiginitomaculum sp.
TATGATTTGTACACTTTCAAAACATGCGGCGTCCGACAAAGGTTATGATGACGCGCTTATGCTCGATTATAAAGGGCGTATTGCAGAATGTACGGGCGCGCATATTTTCTTCATCAGGGACGGGGAATTACATACGCCAACGAACGATATACTTCTCGATGGCATTACACGTAAAACGGTTTTGGCACTGGCGGAGCACCGTGGTCTCAAAGTCAATTCACGTGACATATGGCCAGATGAATTGTCGTCATTCTCTGAGTGCTTTATTGTGGGCACTGCGGCTGAAATCACACCTGTACGGTTAATCGAAGAGTATAAATACACGCCAGGCGATTTAACCCGCAATATGGTCGAAGATTACGACAATCTTGTGCACCGCAAGCTTAAATTATAAGCGCCAGATATTATTTCCAGATATTATTTCCAGATATTATTTCCAGATATTATTTCCAGATATTATTTCCAGATATTATTTAAAGGCTGCGCGGATATAATGTAGTCCCGTATATACGGACAAAAATGCCGCCAGCCACAAACACCCAAGACCTGCTTTCATCGCATATCCAGATATTTCTGGAATCATGCCAGATATTGGCAACATTTCGCGTGTGCTTATCCCAATCAGCAAGAGTAAAATTGCGAGCATTTCCGCCGCAGTTTTCCATTTTGCAAGATTGGTTGGTGGCATGGTTATCCCCGACAGGGCCGCATGTTCACGTGTGCCACTGATGAAAATATCCCGAAAAATAATAGCAATAGACGGAACAAGCACATACCAGATTGGCCCAAAGCTAATCATAAATGCAATCAAACACCCCGCAACGAGGAGCTTGTCCGCAATCGGATCAAGCATGCGTCCAAAGTCTGAAACCAGTCCCCATTTGCGCGCAAGATATCCGTCTAAAAAATCTGTAAAAGCACAAACTATAAAAATGAACACGACTAAAAAAGGCCCGTTTAGCGCACTTTCTATATTACCACCAAGCGCCAAAATTCCCCAAATTAAAATGGGAATAACGGCAATGCGGCTAAGTGTCAGGGCGTTCGGGAGCCAATAAAATTTATGGCGGGATTGAGAGCTACTCATAATTATATCGCTTCATGTGAGTCTATTGTTTCGGTCTTACCCGATGTTAGAAGTTTTAGTCCCGTGATTAAAGACAAAATTGCAGCCATCCACAAGATACAAAGCCCAATATTCCAAACAAGTGGTGAAGCATTGTCGTAAACATTTAATGCACTTTCTACGGTATTGCCTGCGCGCACGCTGTCGACAATATTGGAAAGCCAAGGTGAGGCCACAAGAATACAAACGCCGAGCATAGCCAATACGCCTTTAATATCCCCCAAACGGGTTTCAATGAGACCAAATTTTGAAAGCTGATGAGACTTAATAAGGCTAACAATAATGTCCCGCGCCAGAAGTGCAAAGGCAGGGACGGCGAATGTCCAGTGTAGCAATCCTGCTGTATTGCTCACATAGAGCAGAGCAAGCAGTGTACCCGCAATGAGGATGCTATCCGCAACATCATCAAATTTCCCAAGGAAACGGGAGCTCGTGCGTTCATCACCGCCAATAAAATCATCTGCAATATCAGTAAGGGCGGCAATAACGAACAGTATAGATGCCAAAAGTACGAGCTGTAAATCGAGCGAGACAAAACCCATCGGGTCGTCTGGTTTCGCTGACCATGCTTTGATAATCACAAACATAATCAGCGGCGTGAGGAGGATGCGGATCAGGGTGAGAGCATCTGCGAACGCGCCGCCAAATAGGCCTTTTTGCGGAATATTATCATTCGTTGAAATAGTCATGTATCACTTTAGCAAGCGTTTTGCTCACCCCCTCTATACGCGTCAAGTCTTCGACCGAAGCTTGCCCCACCGCTTTCGCAGAGCCGAAATAGGCCAATAAGGCTTTTTTTCGCGCTGCACCGATTCCATTAATAGCATCAAGCGGGTTTTGGTGCATCTGTTTTTTACGGCGTGCACGATGTGTGCCAATTGCAAACCGATGGGCTTCGTCGCGAAGGCGTTGCAGATAATATAAAACGGGGGTGCGCTGTGGTAATATAAATTCTGGCCGCCCGTTCATATGAAAGCTTTCGCGCCCTGCGTTTCTGTCAGGGCCTTTGGCAATCGCGACAAGGGTCGTGCGCTCTAAAACGCCAAGCTCGCGTAATGTATCCGTGACGACTGACAATTGCCCCTTGCCGCCATCAATCAGGACGAGGTCGGGCCAGACAAGTTCGTCTTCTTTTAACAGTTTAGAGAACCGTCGACGCATAACTTCGCGCATCATGGCGTAATCATCGCCGGGTTCTGTGCCGAGATCCTTGATGTTAAACGTGCGGTATTCACGTTTTAGGAAACCTTCAACGCCCGCGACGATAAAGGCACCGACGGCATTTGTGCCTTGGATATGGCTATTATCATAGACTTCGATACGCTCTGGTGGCGTCTTTAAATCAAACGCCTCTGCAATGGCACGCAAGAGCTTGGTTTGAGACGCGGTCTCTGCCATTTTACGGGCCAATGCTTCGCTGGCATTTTTACGCGCCAGTTCGACAATATCTGCCTTTTCGCCGCGCTGGGGGCGGAAGATTTTAAAATGTGAAGGCCTGCTTATACCATCGTTTTTACGCTCGCTTAATGCGGCTTCTAGCAGGTCTTTATTGGGCAGGTCTTGATTGACGAAAACCTGTTTCGGAATAGGTTTACCAAGATAGAATTGGGCGAGAAATGCATCGAGAATATCGGGGGCCTCTTGGTCTTTGCTGTGACGCGGAAAATAGGCATTACTGCCCCAATTTTGCCCTGCACGGAAAAAGAAAACCTGCACACAGGCTTGCCCAGCGTCCATGTGAATGGCGGCAATGTCCGCTTCCATAAATGTTGAAGGCGTCACATGGGTTTGTCCTGAACTGACGAAAGCCATGGCTTGTAGTCTGTCGCGGATTACGCCCGCTTTTTCAAACGCAAGCGCGTGGGAGGCTTCACTCATTTGAGCTTGCATTTTTGTACGCAAATCTTCGGATTTACCGCTTAGAAAATCAGAGGCATCATCATTAAGCTGTGCGTAGTCTTTTATCGAAATTTCGCCCGTACATGGCGCAGAACACCGCTTGATTTGGTACAACATACAAGGCCGTGTCCGCCCCTCATACACACTGTCCGAACAGGTGCGTAGACGAAAGGCCCGTTGCAAAGTATCAAGGGTTCTGTTGACCGCTTGGGCCGAGGCAAAAGGGCCGTAATAATCCCCTTTTTTAGACCGCTTGCCGCGATGCTTCATCAGTTGCGCCGCCTCATGGTCTTTACGCATAAGGATATAAGGAAAGCTCTTATCGTCACGTAGTAAAATATTATAGCGAGGTTTCAGGCGTTTGATCAGGCTCGCTTCCAGCAAGAGGGCTTCGGTTTCACTGTCGGTGATGACAAATTCCATATTGGTCGTCGCGCGGATCATCCGCTTGATCCGCACAGGATGGCGATCATATTTTGTATAGGCGATAACTCGCTTTTTGAGGCTTTTTGCTTTGCCTACATAGAGGAGAACACCGTCTGCATCAAACATGCGGTATACGCCCGGTGCATTGGTCAATGTTTTTACATAGGCCGCAATCAAGTCAGCCCCATATAATTTTGTTTCAGGCAGTTCTACCGCTTGCAAGTCCGCGTCATGTTTGGGGCTGTCTATTATAGGCATTTCGTCTGTTTTATTCATATGATCTCATAACCAGTTTAAACATAACCCAGTAAACATAACCCAGTAAACATAACCCAGTAAACATAAGCCAGTTAAAATATAAGATGTTCACCACCGTCTACGGCAATCATTTGTCCTGTTACTGCGTTTGCCGATAATATATACCGTACTGCGTGCAAGATTGTGTCAGGAGGCGAGCCTGTTCCGAGTAAAGTTGCCTCGATTTCACTGTCAAAGTCCGCGTCATTTTGATGGCTGTTTTGCAGTGTCGGCCCTGGGCCAATACCGCACACACGAATACGCGGCGCAAGAGCTTGGGCAAGCGTTTGTGTCGCGCTGTAGAGTGCCGATTTTGAAATGGCATAACTGAAATAATCAGGCGCAGGTCGCAAAACACGTTGGTCAATCATATTGATAATCACGCCTTGTTTGTCATGGGGAAGTGCATTGGCAAAGTGTTGCGAGAGCAGGAGAGGGGCTTTTAAATTCACATCCATATGATGATCATAAAGGGCTGGTGTAAAATCTTGCGCCTTGTCAGGTGTGAAGGTCGACGCATTATTGATAAGCGCCGTTAACGGCGTACCCAAAGCCTCTATCGTGCGTGAAACAAGTGTATCAACTTCGTTTGGAATATTGAGATTGGCTTGCACGGTAACTGCGCGTGCCCCTAATGCATTCGCCAGTTCTTTCGCTGCATTTTTTGAGCGGTTATAGTGGATCGCCACAGCCCAACCATCGGCGTGCAAGCCTTTGGCAAGAGCACGGCCAATGCGGTTTCCTGCGCCAGTGATAAGGACGGATTTTGTCACGGATTGGGTCATAGAGTGAAAGCTATCACGTCACTCTTGTGAAGAGAAGGGGCTTAAACTAAACACGCATGAACTAAATATTAATGAACTAAATACCCATTGAGGATTTAATCGTCGCCGCAATAAATAGTGCATAGCCGAGGAGGAAAATAACACCCGTTTTTTTGCCAATTTCTGTACGTCGCATAATGAAGACCATAAGCGCCACAATCGCAGCCAGCATAACCCAAATATCAAAGACCAAGAAACCTGTAGGGATTTCGATATTGCCAAACATTGCCGCCACGCCAAGCACGCCGAAAATATTGAAAACGTTAGAACCAAGCACATTGCCAATGGCGACATCCGTTTGTCCACGCCATGCCGCGACCATAACGGTGGCTAGCTCTGGCAGGGATGTGCCAATCGCGACGATGGTCAGGCCGATCATCGCTTCGCTAACGCCCATGCCTTCTGCAATTTTAGTCGCATTATCAACGATAAGATTACCGCCAAAWGCAAGGCCYGCAATRCCRAACAGGATGAARAATATAAGCACYGCCATGTTTTTGGGCAGGCCTTCCATCTGGTCAATATCAGCCATGTCGTGCAAGGCTGGATCGTCYGCSCCTGATTTYGCAAGTCCAAACATCCATAAAAGATAAGCRATAATRCCGCCAAACAACACCATGCCRTGCCAGAAAACRAGCGGCCCMGGCAAGAGCATGAGAATAATRAGGACAATTGTCGCAAACACSGCAACCGCAGAATTGCGGCCAACRCCTGCAACATTWGTMGGWATCGCTATAATCAGCGCAGGAACACCAAGTACCAGCAAGATATTGGCAATATTRGAACCAACYACATTACCRATGGCWAGYTGACTYGAAYCRTTCAASACCGCTTGCACACTCACGACGAGTTCGGGGGCCGATGTACCAAAGGCAACAATCGTCAAMCCRACGATGAGCGGCGGAATACCCCATTTGCTAGCAAGTGCRGCAGCACCGCGYACAAGAAGRTCGCCTGCAAGAAGCARGAGRACAACACCTGCRCASAGCAGGAGRAAYTGAATAATGAGCGGTGACAAAAGAAAAGCCTACCAGAATTTTTTGAATTCGAGCAAATTCAGGCCACCAAAGAGAATGGCTGCCAATGCGAAGGCGAACAATGCAGGGTCCATTGTAAATAGACCAAAAATATCGACGCCAGATTGAACAAAATTAGAAATGTTAGCCATGATATGCCTCTTATATGAAACGCAAAGAAAAATGCCTTGAAAAGAATCTTTCAAAAATTATGTATCTGGTCGCTCTATACAGTCCTTATGGGCAAAGGCCAAGGGGAGAGTGTTCGTCACGCCTAAAATTTTGCCCTAGAGCTAGGCCTGTTTATGCCTTATCGTGTTGAACGCAGTATGAATGGAGGCTTTATGGCGAAAATACTTGGACTGGGTGGCGTGTTTTTCAAATGCAAGGATACCAAAGCTTATCAAGACTGGTGGAAAACCCATATGGGCGTCGCCGTATCTGAATGGGGGGCAATGGAATGGAAAAGCGATGGAAAATCGTTCACATTAATGTCTCCCTTCTCTGATGATACAGAATATATGCAACCCTCAACCGCACAATTTATGATAAATTTACGGGTGGACGATGTGGCTGGCATGCTCGAAAAAGCACGTGCAGGCGGCGCAAAAATTGTCGGCGAGATCAGCGATGAGGGATATGGGGTCTTTGGTTGGTTTATTGACCCCGAAGGTGTAAAGATTGAATTGTGGGAAGATAAACCGTGATTCGACACGGGTGTACCTAAAAGAATTAAAAGGAGAAAACCATGTTTGGAGCAATGATTTTTGCCAAAGCGGCAGGAAGTAAATTAAAGGGATTATTCAAAGGCAAGAAGGGCAAAGAAATTCTTGAAAAAGAAGTCAGCGACCTTGGCCTAAATTCACAAGGCGTAGATATTCATGTGGACGATGACGGCAAAGTGACCATTTCAGGCAAAGCTGTCTCCCAAGAAATGAAAGAGAAAATCATTCTGGCCGTCGGCAATGTCTCTGGCGTTGGCGAAGTCAATGACGAAGCCGAAACCGAAGACGGCGGCGTAGCCTCAAAATTTCACGAAGTTGTCAGTGGTGATACGCTCTGGGGTGTTTCGAAAACTTACTACGGTAAAGGCAACCGCTATATGGAAATTTTCCACGCCAACGAACCTATGCTCTCCCACCCCGACAAAATCTACGTCGGCCAAATGCTCCGCATCCCTGCAGACGCAAAAGCCAGCGTTTAAGAAACAAGTGTTTAAGAATCAAGTGTTTAAGAAACAAGCGTTTAAGACGCAAATATTTAACACAGCAAGCATCGCAGAGATGCATGCGTAATATTTAATTTAGGGCCGCGCAGTGCAAACTGCGCGGCCCTAAATGTTTCATCTCAAGCGTGGTGGAGTGGGACGAGTGATTTTGGTGCCGAGTGGAAAGAAATGCGAGAGTGGAGATGAATAAAGTTATGATGACAAATGTAAGAATGAAGAAAGCTTTGAGTTTTTTGTTGCCTATCCTTGTATGTGTTGGGTGTAATGCGCCGTCATCTGCGGCGCAAGATAAGGCGTAAAAAAATGATGAAAAACCTGCACAAATAATCACGCAAAAGCAACAGCCAAAACAAGATGAACTTGACCCAATGAAGAATCCCAAAAACTTCTTTCCGTCACTCGCATCAATAGCTTACAAGAAAAACCATACTTTATCCTGCGGTAATTCTAAAATTATTGATGAACAGCGCCTCTATGATAAATTGAAATACGTTACCGACGAACATGTAAAACAGGCAAGGTTTTTACTGCATGTAGCCGTTTGTAATGACTTGGCTTATAATTTCTCAAAGGCAATTCGTGATGCACAAAGTGTTGTTTTTATAGAGGATATAAGAGGGCAAAAATCTGAGGAACTTGAAATAGCTCTTTCCCTTTTAGCTACGCACGTTTTTGGAGGTTATGATATTCAGGCTTGGGCGCATTACCGTTTAAAGAGTGGTGGACTTGTATTGAGAGACGGCTTTAAACGCTCCGATGAACGAAATGGTAGAGCCATTAAGTCTAGAGTGAGGAGTAATTTAGTGATATTTTTCAACTTCCGATTGGAAAATATTGGGTGGAGAAGGTAGATGTCACATCGAATAGTTAGGCCGCATCATCTAGCGCGTAAACCTCTACATCTAAAACAACCCCCAACAACAAAACCTGCAAACCCAACTTCAACCAAATCTATCAACCGCCACTCAAGCTTGACGGAGTGGGGCGAGTGATTTTGGTGCCGAGTGGAAGAAAATGTGAGGTGGTCGGATGAAACTACGTGTCCTATTGTTTTGCACTGTTGTGTGCACAGCATGCCAAAATGATGTGCAGCCTGTTTATGAAGATGAAGTGAATATATCTCCTCTAAGTGATAAACAAGAAAAAAATTCAACAATATAGTGGAAAGATTACATTGCAAAGATGCTATGTCGCCTTTGGGGGTGTACAGAGGCAGTAACGTGGAAATCATTTCTTATAATGAGTATAACAAGGCCATTGATCCGATAGATTTTAAGTGGGTGATTGAAAGCCCTTTTTTTGAGAGAGCAAAAGAACAATTTGATATAAAGTTTTTAAAAGTAGATAATGGAGGTTTTACGTCGGGGGAGAGGCTTCGGGTAAATATTATTCACTATGCTCTAAGGCAAGGTGGGTCAAAACATGAAGGCCCAAGACACCCTCTCGAAGAAAACTATGAAAATTCTTATCTTGCTGACGCGATAAATTTTTCTCCTAGGCGACTTATGAGTCAGTATAAACATTTTCACTGTAGAGGAGACTATACCTGTTCCGCGCTGTCCCCCAATGACGGGATCCATGAAAACTTGCCCGCAATGCGAAGTATTTCAGGTTTTATCAAATATAAAGATGGCGCTCCAGCGGAAACCTATTGCTTTAACCTCGGCTCTCCTCCTCAGGTTAAATCTAAAGTGGTTATTGTAGACGGAAAGCGTGTAAATATGAATATACCCAGCCAAGAATATTATCTTCGTAGGTATACGGAATGTTTTGCCCGATCTTTTGGGTATTCCAAATATGCCTTTGGCCCTGCAAAGTTTGAGGGCATTGAGGGATTGTCCAGCCTGTTTGCGGTTAAAAGAAGGGCGCCTTGGGGGGCTGTAGAGTTATCTGAGGAAGAGATCGTGAACACCATAAATTGTTTAAGTGAAAATAGAGGCTTCAATGAGTGAATTAGGTTCAAATTATAGAACTATAGATTTAATAGGGCATTATGGCAGAATTCCAAGAAATGTACATATCTCCTCTGGATTTACGGGGTGGCGAGTGGGTGACTCTGTTACGTCTTATGGTTAAGGGGCGAAGGTTGTATTGGGTATGTGAATGCGTCACGGAAATAGCATTGTGAGAAGGCTTATTATGGGATTGCGTTTACCTGTGTGTGGATTGGTTTTATTTGCGCTTATGGGGTGCCAAAGTGTACCTAAATCGAGTGACGCGGATATTGCAGAGGCTTCATCTAGCTCACAAACCTCTACATTAAACACACCTTCCAATAATAAAACCTGTAAACCCAGCTTCAAGCAAATCTATCAACCACCACTCAAGCTCGGTGGCACGGGGCGGGTGATTTTGGTGCCGAGTGGGGAGAGGTGTAGAGGAAGTATCGCCAAGAAGTTAATTCAAAAAAATGAAGTCCCTGTGACGGCGGCTTCTTATCAGGATTATAGTGATGAAAATTTTGACTTCCATGATACTATTGAGGATTTCCAATCAATACTAGAAGATGAACCATTTTTGGATATTGTTGATTTTTACGTGAAAGTAAATACAGATTATAATTTATTATTAAAAGGAATTGACGGACGGTTAGAAGTTCTTTTGCATGAGGGGGAAGCCGTAAATTGGTGTGAAGAGGAAAATTTTTTCGCAAAATATGACTTTAATTGTTCGAACTCTTTAGGTGACATGAGTGCCGCTTTCTTTAAATATTTTTCTCTCGCTGAAAACTATATGTTTCATGCACCATGTAATAAAGTTGGCCGATGTTTAGGTGATAAACATTATAAGAAAAGTTTAGAAGTGCTAAAATCAATTGCAGGGTATTCAACGGCAGAGTGGATTAATCCTGATATTCTTGAGGACCCTCACCGTCCCAATATGAGTGATTCAACAGAAATAATAAATTCTAAATCTTGTAAAACTGCTTTGTATTCAAATCTCATTTATCAACGATTATATAGATATGCAAAAACAAGCGTTAATAAAAAAGAAAAAACAAAAGCGCTTAACAAGGTTACCGCAAACTTTAAGTACTTTTCAAATGGGGTTTTGTCTGAAGATAGTGACTTTCAAGAACAATATAAAAAATGTGCTGAATGGGAAAGGGCCCCGTACACAGGGTTTTCGATATTAGAAATTTCAAATATTTATAATTCACTGCTATCAAAAGCAATAACTGCAGATGTCGCATTAGATCAGTTGAAGGAATTCGAGGTGAAATTACTAAAAAAAAGAAGAACTGAATTATCTATTCCTAGTGGTCGGGAAAGGCTCTTGCTTGACGATGGTTTCACCAAACAGGCCACGATTGTTTTATACTTGAGCACATATGTGTTTATTTATGAAAATTATAATGAATCATGGAGTAGGTGGCATAAAGATGAACGCTCTCCATTCTGGTATACAGGGATAAATGATTTTATAGATAAATTAGAAATGCATATATTGACATTTTCACCCAAAATGAACCGTACTGTTTGGCGTCAAAGCGCAAGAACATTGGTCGTTTTTTATGATAATGCCGCAGAAAAATTGATGTCTGATGGGGATGTTTTCGAGAGTTTAATCATGAAAAAACAAAGTGTTTGTACGCTAGCCGCAATACACAAGATTGGTGGTGTTTGTGAATAAAAATAATCTGAGTATTAGAAAGCAGGATGCCTTAAGGGGCGAAGGTTGTATTGGGTATGTGGATGCGTCACGGAAATAGCATAAAGCTTATCCGTATGGGGCTGATGTTTTCGTTGATGTTACCTTTGTCGTCTTGTGACGCTATGAATGTAAATTCAGAGAAAAACACAGAAAAAAGAGAAGAACGAAGACAAGCGACAAAAAAAAATGTCCTTAAGAAATATGTAGCAAAGCTTGAAAAGAAAGCAGCGCAAAGCGAGCGCTTCAAGAAACAACAAGAGGTTTATGGCATAAAAAAATGGGGGGAACCCATGCATGCTAAACTTGATAACCCTATTTATAAAATGCCGCTTGGAGCTTGTTTTGATTTAAGTAAGGTTGAATATCCATGGTATGTGATGAGTGAAGATAAATTGGCTTCAACGAGATGGAGCCCTCCAACAGGTTTCAGGCTCGGCGCTGAAATGGATTATTTCGGTTTTCCGCATGTGACTGTGGAGAGTGACAGTGTGATTTTGAATGACCAATATTATTTTACTGTATTGGTGTGGGGCGGGACGCGAGAGAAAAAAAGAAAAAAAGAGTTGTGGGGGCCAGGAATGTGGGAAGTTTCCGAGGAGTGGGTACGAAGCGCTCTTGACGAAAGCAAAATATTAGTGTCCTCAAAGAAACCTCTTTTAACATCTGGAAAGTGGTCGTTTACCCAGTACGGCATGCGCGTATATTCTCCTAGGGCGCCATATGCGCAAACAGGTAGTTCCTTTGTTGGTGTAGATATTGTGAATGGGGCTTATTATAATGACGACAAATGGATTAACGAAAACAATGGGCCACATGGTTTTATTGGTAACTACCCGATAGATGAAGATAAGATGAGTTATCTATATGGTGAGGGTAGTTATACTAGTTCAGATGGTAAGTATTATGTTGTTTTTAACCTTCCGACATTTGCCACGCCTCATATCGCCGAAGTGTTTGACCTTATTGAGAACAAATTGAAATCCATACGCGTACCGTGTGAATAGGAGGCTTTATGCCAGATACAGTATCTGATTTTACACCGTCTGAACTTGCAAAAATTAAGAATTTACAGGGTAGGAAATGGGATGAAAATTAAGAAATTTAATAAAAGACCCCGTTATTTTATAAGAATTTTATTATAGTTGTGCTTGTAATAATCCCAATATCAGTGACCGCTATTTTAGGTTTGTATTCCAGAATTCATATAAAAGATGGTTTGTGGTTTACTTTGCGTAAAGCAGAAAACCTAAAAAATGAAAAACGTAAGCGTTTGGTGAACCCCGCCTTGTGTAGATATTAACTGCCCAGCGCGTATTTTTGCCTTGTGATTTTTTCTTTATTCTGGCAACGTCCGAGTAACTAGAACGCAAGAATTGTTGGACAAAAAAGGGGGGTGTCATAGTAAAAAATATTGCATATTACGTTCTATGCATGCCGTTCCTTGTTTATGCGTTGATACGGCTATTTGGTAATTTTGCACTCTTTGGACAAATTACTGGTTGGTTTAAAAGTGAAGTTGGCGCTTTGATAATCAAAAAAATCACCGAAGGCATGGATAAGCTCAACCCGCAAGCATTTATTAAAGTCTCCCCCGGTATTTATTTAGCCTATGTTGCAGTTGTTGGGATAACTATGGCAGTCGGGACGATAGGCATACTTCTCAAGCAAAATTGGGGGTTTTATTTTATGACTGCATATTGCCTTTTATTCATAGTTGGGATCGTGAATTTTAAGGCTTTCAATATTAAAGTAGTGATTTTCGCATTTTATGTTGTTGCACTTATTATCTTATATTTCCTACGCAGCAAGACAAGAGCATAGGTCAGCCAACTCACTGTTAAGCTTACGTCTCAATCAAGCTGTAGGCAATAGCGGCAGAATGCAGCCAAGATAAATAATTCTTTCTGCCAATCGTGATGTTGGGGTCTGTTCAGGCTGAGGGCGATATGTGATGTGCCCCTAGCTTTGTAGACATTTTGTTTGGTGAAAGTGGAAGCAAGGAGATTTACAAATGGGAACAGGAATACGGTATACAGGCGAGTTCAAACGAGATGTTGTGAGAAGGCTGGTTATGGGATTGCGTTTACCTGTGTGTGGATTGGTTTTATTTGCGCTTATGGGGTGCCAAAGTGTACCTAAATCGAGTGACGGGGATATTGCTGAGGCTTCATCTAGCGCGCAACCCTCTACATTAAACACACCTTCCAATAATAAAACCTGTAAACCCAGCTTCAAGCAAATCTATCAACCACCACTCAAGCTCGGTGGCGTGGGGCGGGTGATTTTGGTGCCTAAGGGAGAGAAGTGTACCCTCAAGAAAAATGTTTGTGATAGGCTCCGAGAATATAAGGGGGGCGTGACTAAAAGAAAAGCATTTAAGTCAAAATGGAATCGTCAGCGTTTAAGTGTGGCGACTTTCCTTTTCCCGGACAAAAGTTTTCATACTGTTGACCGTAAAGATTTGCTAAAAAGGGCTATTACGGAGCATTCTAAATATTCAAAGTATGACTTGAGCCTAATAACTGATGACCAAAATCTCTATGACAATCCAGTCTATGCCGATATAAACATCATCAATTATAATCGAGCCGGTTTGAAGAAAAATCAATTTATTAGTCACAGTGAAATTCGCCCACCTAGTATAAGTCATTTTGAGTCATTTGCAAATTTTGGTATATATAACACGATACCCTATAGAAGCACTAAACTTGGTTACTTGAATCATACTAGTTCTTATGGAATTCGAACAACGGCTTCTTCACCAGAAGTTCTTACAGGACGGATAGTTCATTCACGAAGTCTTGGGAAAATACATCATGTCTTTTGTAATATATCTACTGATGTCAATGAACAACTTTATGAGACGTTATTGCAAGAGTGTTTTCTTCGTGCGGAAGGGTTTCCTGGAGTTATTGAATTTGATCCTGATGGTGGGGGCGAAGCCTCACATTTTCACGTTCAAAACTACACCCCAGTTGATAAACCAAATTACTTGCGTGGATTTGAATTAATAGAAAAGTGCCAGGAGGAATAGATCGTTACGAGCCATAAAAATTTCTGGCCTGAAAACCCGTCAAGAAAATTTGAAATTTGCTCCGATGGCTGAAAAACCTAGCACTTCCTTATTACAGAGAATGACAATATTAGAGAAGACGTTAAGATGCCACAATCAACAGTAGATGAAGAGTATATTCAAAATGCCCTTAAATATTACCCAATGGAAGCTGCGACTTTTCTTCCTGACAGGTATGACTGGCTTGATGAAATGACGACTAGGGCATTTTTTGAAAAGTCAAAGTATTATGGCGCTAATTTTAAGGGGGTGGATATTCCCAAGCGGCCCGTAAGTGAAGTGTTGATGATGTTGAATGAGTATATGTCACGCCCTTACCTTCTAGATGCTAAACGTAAAATTGTTCAAAACTATGAAGAGTTTGGGTGGTCTGATCCTGGAGGAGCGACTTTGGTGGATCGGGAGGTAGCTTTGCTTCTGTTGTGTAATGATTATTTGCAACACAAATATGGCAATAAATATTCTGGGCGTATGACAGTTTTAGAAAAATATTTCACAGGGCTTGCTTTGGGTGATTACGTTGGGTTGGATGACCCGCTGCTCCTAAGTGATTTAAGGGCTGCAAAAGATTTTACGTATGATTTAGGAGAGCATTAATGTCATTTCGAAACAGAGATCCTGTGACGTAGGGCGAGTAATTTTGGTGCCGGGTGGGAAGAAATGTGAGAGTGGAAAATGAAGGTTTTGAAAAAAATATCTTGGGCCGCGGTGTTGTGTTGCCCATTATTGCTGGGATGTTCCGAACCTAGGTTGGTTTGCGATTTACCATTTAAAGAAGGCGTTATAAAGCGTCTGGTAGCACCTACTTTGTCATATTTTGATATGGCTGGTGAACCTGCACTCGATATACTCGGCGATGAGGATATTGAAAGTGTTAGGACGTTAATTGAAAAAACAACAGGCTTACCCATTACATTAAGTGCGGAGTTGGCAATCAGAAACAGCATTGTTATTGTTGAAACTTGCCGCGTGAAGCGAGATGGATGTAGGAATTATTATGGGAATAATTTTTGTAAAAAAGGTGAGTATAAGCTGTTTTATCCTGATATAGACGCTTATAGGAATCGAATAAAATGTAACCGTATTATACATGCGTTCCCCCATACGGATGGAATATATCATGTAGGAGAAAATATGGGCGCCTATATAAAGGGAGAGATGCGTGATTTTAATGGTTTTGAAAGGCTTTCAGTGGCCTTTGTTTTTCCTTCTATAGGGCGCAGGCTTGTGAGTGATAGAAAAATGTCAGAGCGCAATGTTGATGGACAAATGTTTCTAAAAAGTAAGTATAATGATCAAGGTAAAACACACACTTTTCCAGAAATTTCGACAACATTATGTTACGTCACTTTTGATTTAGAATTGGCGGAGAAGAAACGGTTGGTTTCAGAATGCTTAATCCGCTCTTTTGGTTTGTTTGAACATTCCCCGAACTCTACTGGCTATTTAAGCCCTAATATCAAGAAAACGCCTAAAAATAAATATTTCTTTACACCCGAGCCAATGGTGAAGGCTTGCTTGTCACATCTCTACGAACAAAAAGAAGGTACGTAATCAGCACCCCAAGACTACTTCCTCGCTACGCTCAGGGCGGGAGGAAGGAGCTTGCGACTGACCGGGAATGCAAAAAAGACAAAAGCGGCGAAGACTTAAGAGAGAGAGAAAGTCTTCAACCGCTTTGCTGCATGGTACTGTCGGTTACATTTCTACGTAACCAATCTCAAGGGGGAGAATTGGACAGCTGGGACGCACGCAAGTCTTTGTATAAGGTATGCGATTGAACCCTATATGAACGGTAAAGCCATATTTATGCCACATTTATCTTAGGTTCATTTTCGGTTTATGCCCTGTTCAGGAAACTCTGTTTTCATCCCTTTTTCGACATTTCTGTTAGGTTATGTTCATAAAAAAATCGCGTTTTTTAAACGTAAGGATCAAGATTAAACTTTGGATATCGTCAGTGTTACGTCTTGAAGTGAAGTTTCGGGCGTGTATGCTTTTGATATGCGGATTAAATCACTTATTCTTTTGTCTTCAATTTTATGCGCTTCGTTCTGTGTATCTATAAACTCTGCGCTTGCCACCCCCATAATTTCTAAACCTATAGCCTCGACAGATAAGAGCGAAGCGGTGATCGCGCGTGTGACCCCTGATGTGGCGCAAGCCTTAAAGGCAAAAGGACTAAGCCTCGGTAGTCCCGTATTCCTACGCGTCATAAAATCTCCATCACCCAAAAATGGACATATCGAGAATGGTGTATTGGAAGTCTATGTGAAATCGCATGAAGGGCAATATGTACTTTTCAAATCATATGACATTTGCGCCGCGTCTGGCACACAAGGCCCAAAAATGAAAACAGGCGATGGCCAATCACCAGAAGGGTTTTATTTCGTAAGCGCGTCACGGTTTAATCCGTGGTCAAGTTATCATCTAAGTTTAAATCTTGGCTATCCCAATAGCTTTGACCGCGCCCATAACCGCACGGGGAATTATTTAATGGTACACGGGAATTGCGTGTCGATTGGCTGTTACGCAATGACGGATGCAGGCATAGAAGAAATTTATACACTGGCGTATAAGGCCGTTGCGAACGGTCAAAAAATTGTCCGCGTTCACGCATTTCCCTTTCCAATGACGCAAACAAATATGGAGGCCGCCAAAGGCAGCCCCCATTATTCATTTTGGAAAAATTTAAAGCAAGGCTGGGATTGGTTTGAAACCAAACATATCCCGCCTAATGTGAACGTTAGTCATGGTGAGTATATTTTCTCGCCATTGCCTATTTCGCTTCAAACCCTTCGCTAATACGGCGTTGTGCGATAGGGTGATAGCCAGATTTAGCACGGCTAAATACGTCCTGCGCCCAGACTTTACCGTCCTTCGATTCTGCAAGAGCACCGTAGAGGCGGTAGATGAATTTACCACGACCAACACTCATCAAGAAGTTTTCCAACTCGCCCATCGCCGGGGCATATCCTCCTTTAATCGTTTGCATATACCACGCAAAGGCCGTTTCCGCATTCTGCGTACCCGTAAGACTAAAGGCAGTGTCCAGTTCTTTGTACTGGGCTTGGCTAAGTTCGGGTAATGTATTGAGGAAATGTAGCCATTCATGGGTTGACCAGTCCGCAGTCTTGATGCCTTTGGCGGCAATGTCGCCTTTAAGCCAATCGGCCTGTTGGGCGCTAACATTTTTAAAAGCGTCCGATTGCGGATTTTTCGCAGACTTGGGTAGACCCGGCATATACACCCATTCATGTAATTCTGCTTTGGTCAGCGCCTTCGGGTTTTTAACATGAAGTTCATCGTGTAAATAGGTGATGAAGTCTTCTGTGGTAATACTTTGAAACGCGAAATGGTTGAAATATTCTTTCAAGAATGCATCGAAATTATCGCGCCCAAAACGCTCTTCGAGGAACATAAGAAAGAACTGTCCCTTAACATAGGCCACTTGCGAGAAAGCTTCATCAGGATGGGCAATGTCCGCAGGGAGTTTAAGTTGCGTCAATTCAGGGCGCTCTGCCCCTGCAATGTCGCGCTTTAAATCTTCAAGGCCGAGGGCTTGTTCCATAACCGCGCGGTCTTCGCCGTATAAATCTTCCATGACGCGGTTCTCGACATATGACGTAAATCCTTCGTTCAGCCACGCATCACGCCAGTTGGAATTGGTTACTAGATTGCCAGACCAAGAATGGGCGAGCTCATGAGCAACAACATTGGTCAGGCTTTTATCACCCGCAATCAATGTCGGGGTCATAAAGGACAAGCGCGGGTTTTCCATGCCGCCGAACGGGAAACTTGGCGGCAGAACGATAAGGTCATAACGTCCCCAACGATAAGGGCCGTAAAGCTTGGCATTACTGTCTTCCATCAACGGCGTGTCTTCAAACTCTGCTGCGGAAGCGTCCAAAATATATTGCTCCGCGTACACACCGATATGGTCATTAATAGCCTTGAATTTGATATCACCGACCACAATCGCAAGCAGATATGACGGAATAGGTTGGGGCATGTTAAAGCTGTACTCGCCGTCAAGGGGCCCGCCGTCTTGCTCTGCACTCATCAGCGCGAGAAGTTCGGGCGGTGTGCGTAATGTCGCCGTATATGTAATCCGAACCGCAGGCGTATCTTGTAATGGCGCCATTGTCCGCGCGTTCAAAGCCTGTGCTTGCGAGAATAAATACGGATGTTTTTTACCCGCAGTTTGCTCAGGAGGCAGCCATTGTAGACCTTCTGCTTCTGGACTTGTACGGTAGGCGATACGTACTTTTTTCGCACTGTCGCCAACTTGAATAGTTAGCGCAGATCCGAGTGCAGGATCAGACTCGCCGAGTGTATACGCCGCAGGCACCCATTCACCGTTTTTATCGGCAACAGAAACCGCTTTGATCAAAAGATCACGACTGTCGAGCACAAGCACATTTGCGTCTTGAAGAACACGCTTGAAATCAAGTGTCGCAATACCGTCTAACACTTTTTCATCAAATTTCACATCAAGGTTTAGATCAAGATGGGTCACGCGAATTTCATCGTAATTGGCAAATGTGAATTTGTCATGATTGGCGGTTTTTTGTGCCATTTCTTCAACATGGGCCTTTGGCGTATCTGTTTTTGTATCAGCAGCGTTACAGCCACCAAAAACAAGCGCAAACGCACTGACACTTAATAATAAAGCTTTCGCACTTTTTGTTTTAAATTTTTGCATTTCGATTCTCCCTATCGCAATTTCCAATACCCTATCTAGTGATGTCGGCTTGGTCAAAGTATCTGTTGTTCTAAATCGCTTTATCATTGTACGTGTGTACTCCTGCGTATATGTAGGGCGTAAGTAATAGTTAGAGGTGTTGGGTGATAGCTGAATTTGGACAAATTGCGTTGATCATGGCCATGTTGGTGGCAGGCGCACAAGCGGTCTTGCCGATGGTCGGGGCATATCAAAAAGACACGCGTTTAATGGCCTTTGGTGACCGTGCAGCAATCGCGCAATTCATATTGATCGCAATCGCATTTTTGGCCCTGACATATGTCTTTATTACGTCTGATTTCTCGGTAAAACTCGCAGCACTACATTCTCATACAAACAAGCCTCTCATTTATAAAATTAGTGGCGTTTGGGGCAATCATGAAGGCTCCATGATGTTATGGGTGTTAATGCTTAGCCTATTTGGCGGTCTTGTGCCCATGTACGGCAAAACATTGCCCGCCAGCCTTAAGGCACGGGCATTGTCTGTACAGGGCATGATCGGCGTTGGTTTCTTGGCCTTCATTCTTTTCACGTCCAATCCATTCTTGCGCCTTAACCCCGTGCCGCTAGATGGTCAAAGCTTGAATCCACTCTTGCAAGACCCCGGCTTGGCATTTCATCCGCCGTTTTTATATCTTGGCTATGTCGGGTTTTCTATGGCATTTTCATTCTCTGTTGCCGCCCTTATCGAAGGCCGCGTCGACGCGGTCTGGGCGCAGTGGTTGCGGCCTTGGGTATTGCTGGCATGGAGTTTTCTGACAATCGGCATCACGATGGGCAGTGTCTGGGCCTATTACGAACTTGGTTGGGGCGGCTGGTGGATGTGGGATCCTGTGGAGAATGTATCCTTCCTCCCTTGGCTCGTCGGCACAGCGCTTTTGCATTCCATACTCGTGCTCGGCAAACGCCATACAATGGCCAATTGGACAATATTATTAGGCATTGCCGCATTCTCGCTCAGCCTTGTCGGAACATTTGTTGTACGCTCAGGCGTCTTGACCAGTGTGCATTCCTTCGCCGTTGATCCGGCAAGGGGTGTTGTCATTCTCTTCCTCTTGCTCTTGGCAACGGGGGGGGCATTGACACTTTATGCTTTGCGCGCACACGAGCTACGCGGTGGGCCTGGCTATACGACAGTTTCGAAAGAAGGTGGATTGGTGTTGAATAATTTGCTCTTGGTCACAGCGGCAGTCACCGTTTTTCTCGGGACATTCTATCCTTTGCTTGTCGAGACATTTTCGAACGAAAAAATCTCTGTCGGTACACCGTATTTTGATGCAACATTTGCGCCTGTCATGATTGTTCTTATTGCCTTTATGGGCGTTGGGCCTTTGCTGAAATGGCGCGTAGATACGTGGACAACAGTTCGCAAACATGCGTTTAAATCTGGTTTGCTCATCGCAGTGGTTGGCTTGTTTGTCTATATCTATGGCAAGTCTGTTCTTGGCGCATTGTCAATGGGGATTGCTGCGTATTTAGCCTATAGCACCTGCATTGCCTATGGCCGTAAAATCGGTTTTGGCAAAGCGGGCATGATGCGCCGTTTTCGCGCCCAACCGGGGGCGAGCCACGGGTTTTTCCTTGCACATATGGGTATGGCTATCACGATGGCAGGGGTCGTCTCTATGTCCGTATGGGCCAAAGAAGATGTGCAACTCTTGAAAATTAATGACAGTATGCGCGTCGGTGCTTATGAATTTACCCTCAAAGCCATGACGCCAGGCCGCGAAGAAAATTACCAATATCTGGAAGCCACAATAGACATAAAAAAATTCACCAAGAAAGTCACAACCCTTAAATCGTCACAGCGTTTTTACCCTGTACGTGAAATGGTGACAACAGAGGCGGGTATTCAGGTTGGTGTTATGCGAAACCTCTATGTGGGTATTGGCGATGGAGATTCTCGCAAGGGTTGGGTGGTACGCGCCTATATTCATCCTATGATTTGTTGGATATGGTTTGGCACATTAATGATGGCTCTGGCTGGGTTTGTCTCTCTCTTTGGTCGCAAAGTGAAGGCAAAGGAGACGGCATGAAGTTTAGCTTGGAGTGGAAGGGAATTAAGCTCAGCCTAGAGGATCTAGGAACGGGGTTTGCTATGAGTGGCATGAAAGTCACGCTAATAGGCTTAGTGCCTCTTTTCATGTTCCTTGCCCTTGGTAGTGCTTTTGCTATTAGCCTGACCAAAGACCCCAGCATATTACCGTCTCAACTTATCGATAAACCTTTCCCCGAATTTTCACTGCCAGATTTGTTTGACGAAGAACACATGCTGACCAAAGCAGATATGAGCGGTCAGGTGACACTTGTGAATATATTTGGCTCATGGTGCATGGCCTGTGATTACGAGCATGAAATGCTGATGAGCATTGCCAAAAACAAAGAATTGCCCATCCTCGGTGTTGATTGGCGCGATACGCGTGTGAAGGGGAAGCGTTGGCTCAAAAAACGTGGTAACCCTTATACCAATGTCGTTTTTGATGAATTTAGTAAATTCGCGATTGATCTCGGAATAACAGGCGCACCAGAAAGCTTTATTGTCGATAAACGGGGCCAAATTCGCTATAAACATATTGGTCCGATCACGCGTAAAAATTGGGATGAAATCCTAAAACCAATTGTGGTAGACTTACAGGCAGAAAAACTGGGGGCAGAATGAAACGCATATACACTATAGTTCTCGTCGCATTTTGTCTGTTTTCTGGCCTGAATACATTTGCCCAAACCACGCCGCACATCAGCGAGGCCGAAGTGGAACAACGTGCGCGCAGTGTCGGAAAATCTCTGCGCTGTGTCGTCTGCCAAAACCAATCTATTGACGATTCCAATGCGCCGCTGGCTGCGGATATGCGCCTGCTCGTGCGTGAACGTATTCGGGCAGGGGACCGTAATGAGGATGTGCTTATTTATATGCGCGACCGTTATGGGGATTTCGTACTTCTTAAACCACCATTTCAACCCAATACATATATTCTTTGGTTCGCACCTATGGGGCTGCTCGTCTTGTTTTTGCTGTGGTATATCGTGCAAACACGCCGCCCGAAACAAAGTGTAAAAATCGCGCAACTCAGTGACGATGAACAAAAACGCTATGACGCGCTGATAACAAAAATAGAACCAAAATCATAATTTGAACCATATTGAATGTATTGCTCTTGAGGATCAACCAAATGGCACACGATAATCGCAGGAGAAAATCAGCCATAATTTTCGCTTTTTAAGCGTATTATCAGTTTTTTATAGTTTTTATGCTTTTAATCGTCTTGGGCGAAACATAAAGGATAGACTATGAGCGATATAAAAGACCCCGATCTAGCAGCATTTATGCAGGGCGTTATACGCCGAAACCCAGGTGAAACGGAATTTCACCAAGCGGTTCAAGAAGTCGCAATTGATATAATCCCTTATATTAAAGATAATGAGCGCGTCAAAAAAATGCGGATTTTGGAGCGCATGACCGAGCCAGACCGCATTATTTCTTTTCGCGTCGTTTGGGAAGATGACGCAGGTAATATCCGTGTAAACCGTGGTTACCGTGTGCAACAAAACAATGCGATTGGCCCTTATAAAGGCGGTATTCGTTTTCACCCAACAGTAACGCAGAGTGTATTGAAATTCCTTGCGTTTGAGCAAGTCCTTAAAAACAGCCTAACAGGCCTACCTTTGGGCGGCGGTAAAGGCGGTGCAGATTTCAACCCTAAGGGCAAGTCTGACAGCGAAATTATGCGTTTTTGCCAAGCCTTTATGACAGAGCTTTCAAAATATATTGGCCCGAATACTGATGTACCTGCTGGTGATATTGGTGTCGGCGGCCGCGAGGTTGGCTATATGTTTGGTCAATACAAACGACTTATGGATCGTTTCGAAGGTGTTCTCACAGGCAAAGGTGTCGAGTTTGGCGGGTCGGCTATTCGTCCCGAAGCCACAGGCTACGGCGTTGTTTATATGATGGATTGTATGTTGGCCGCAAAAAACGATAGCTTGAAGGGTAAAGCCTGTACGGTGTCTGGTTCTGGCAATGTCGCGCAATATTGTGCAGAGAAGCTTATTGAGCTTGGCGCTAAAGTTGTCTCTATGTCGGATTCTGGCGGCACGATTTATATCAAAGACGGCATGACGAGAGAAAACCTGCAATGGGTTATGGATTTGAAGAACAAACGCTCTGGCCGCATGTCAGAATGTACAGAAGGTTTCGGCGCAAAATATTATGAGGGTAATCGCCCTTGGGCCTTACCTTGTGATCTTGCATTCCCGTGTGCAACGCAAAATGAAATTGAAGCTGCGGATGCACGCGCACTTGTAAAAAATGGCTGTCAGGGTATTTCCGAAGGCGCGAATATGCCAAGCAGTCCTGACGCAATCGATATCATCCGTGATTCTCATATAATGCACGCACCCTCCAAAGCGGCGAATGCAGGTGGTGTCGCTGTATCAGGTTTAGAAATGAGCCAAAACAGCCTTCGCATGTCTTGGTCACGCGAAGAAGTGGATGCGCATTTGAAAAAAATTATCGTGAATATTCACACACAATGTGTCGCCAAGGGTAAAAACGCTGACGGCAGTATCGACTATTTCAAAGGCGCAAATATTGCAGGCTTTGATAAAGTCGCGAATGCAATGCTCGCCTATGGCGCGCTCTAGGGGTTAATAGCCAAGTTTGTTTGCGACTGTATTTGTGTAATCGACGAGCACAGAGGCTGTGCTTGGTTCGCGCGAAGCGTGCGCCGCATCTTTGGTGATATTCAAAACCGAATTGCCGTGCGCTTTGTGCAAGGCCCAAGCGCTTGACGGTGTGCAAATACTGTCAAAACGCCCATGTACGATATATATCGGGATGTGTTTGATCGTGTCAATATTCTCCAGTATTTGACCCTCTGCGATAAAACATTGATTGGCAAGGTAATAGCATTCGATAATGCCGTTCGCGATGTCTGTAGCTACATTGATATCCACGAGACCCGATTGGGGCGGCATTGTCATGCCATTTGCTTCCCAGTTTACAAAATTAAAGGCGGCCTCGGTGCGAATAGCTTCATCATCGCTCTGCACAAGCTCACAATAGGCCGCCAATAAATCGCCACGTTTTTCAGGCGCGATATAATCACGGTAGGTTTCGTATTCTTCTGGAAAGAGTTTGTGCATACCATTTTGAAAAAGATGATGTAATTCCGCTTTGGTCGAGAGGAATATACCGCGCAAGATTAAGGCGAGGGCGCGGTCTGGGTGTGCTTGTGCATAAAGAAGCGAAAATGTAGACCCCCAAGAACCGCCAAACACGACCCATTTATCAATACCCAAATGTTCACGTAAGGCTTCAACATCTTTAATCAAATCATTCGTTGTATTGTCTTCAATACTAGCCAGAGGCGTCGAACGCCCCGCGCCGCGTTGGTCGAATAAAATGATACGGTATTTCTCGGGATCAAAAAACTGTCTGTCGGCTTCTGAACACCCTGCCGCAGGGCCACCGTGAAGAAAGATAACTGGCAGGCCATTTGGATTGCCGCATTCTTCAACATAAAGCGTGTGCAGGGATGAAACCTCAAACGAGAACACATGATATGGTGCAATGGGGGGGAAGAGGGCGTTAAGCATGAGCATGACCTTAAATAAATATTCTTAGGTCTTGCTATACCAGTCTCGGCGTAAGCGATAGGGACTGGGTAAAAAAATCGCCCCCTGCAATTTAGGGAAAACAGGAGACGATTATAGAAGGTGTTTACATGAACCGAAGGTGTTTAGGCCACATTACTAAACTGGTTCATTGTATTTTTGTGCCCGCCTGCTTTGAGGGCGCGCTCTCCACCTACCATCTCTTTGAAAGTATCGCCCAAATCAGAGCCTACTTCGTGTTGATGTTTCACGGCTGAAACACCGCCGCGAATTTCTTCGCGTTGGATTGTATTGACATAGGCCATCATTTTATCATCGCCAAAATACCCGATTGAAAGATCATCCATGAACTTCGCAGTCATGTGGAATGTTGGTAAGGTGATAAGGTTATGGAATACACCTGCACGTGCTGCGATATCTGTTTGGAAGCTACGAAGACGAGAATTTGCTTCTAGGCCAATTTCTGTATCGTCAAAACGCGCTGACATAAGTTCATTGCCATCTGGGTATTCAGACGCAGTGATTTTACCGCTTTCAATCCACTCTTCACGCACTTGAGCGCGCAAGTTTAGCGTCCAGTTAAACGAAGGTGAGTTGTTATATGTCAGTTTTGCATTGGGAACCGCTTCACGGATTTTATTGACCATGTCTGCGATAACATCAACATTTGGTGTTGCTGTTTCAATCCATAAAAGATCAGCACCGCCGAGCGTTAGGCTGGCAATACAGTCTTCGATAACGCGTTCAGTGCCAGTATTTGCTTGGAATTTGTAAAGACCATTCGCAAGACGAACAGGCTTGACGAGCTTGCCGTCCAGTTTGATCGCGACTTCGCCGTCGTTCAAATTGTCAAAAGAGAGAACCTCTTCTGATTCAAGCCATTTTGTGTATTCCGATGCCAAATCGCCAGGGCTTTGGGACACAGGGATTTTCTGTGTCAAACCAGCACCTAGGCTGTCGGTACGTGCAACGATGACGCCATCATCAATCCCCATTTCTTCAAACGCCATGCGTACAGCACGGAGTTTTTCAATGAAGTCTTCGCGAGGCACCGTTACTTTACCGTCTTGGTGTCCACACTGCTTGGCATCGGAAACTTGGTTTTCGATTTGGATACAACATGCACCCGCTTCGATCATTTTTTTAGACAAAAGATATGTGGCATGTACATTGCCAAAGCCTGCATCAATATCGGCAATAATTGGCACAACATTTGTTTCAAACCCGTCAATTTCTGCGATTGCCGCGTCAACAGCCTTAGCGTCGCCGCTTTCTTTCGCAGTTTTCAAAATTGCAAAAAGGTCATTCAGTTCAACTTCATCCGCTTGACGAAGTGACATGTAGATTTCGTTGATAAGCTCTGGCACAGATGTTTTCTCGTGCATGCTTTGATCTGGCAAATGTCCAAATTGATTGCGAAGACCCGCAACCATCCAACCTGAAAGATATACATAAACACCTTTTGTTGTACCTTTGGAACGCTTCACGGATTTGATCATTTGTTGCGCGTGGAAGCCAGACCAACAGCCAAGGCTTTGGGTGAATTTCGAGCTATCTTTGTCATAAATCGCCATGTCTTGACGCATAATTGTCGCCATGTCTTTGGCAATGTCCAAATGTGTTTTATACGTGTTTTGAATGCGTAGCTGTACAAGGTCATCAATGCTGATATCACCCGGTGCGCTTCCATTTGGGTAGCGTTTCGAAAACTGTTGTTTAATCTCATTATAGGATTGGCGTTGTGTCATTTTACTGTCCTTTAGTCGTGTGTAGTAAGGTGGTTTAAGATAATTTTTGGAGCTGGTCGTAAGCAGGCAAAGTCAGGAAATCGACGAAATCGACTGACGTCGCTGTCTTGGTGAAAATCTCGGCTGCCTTGGTGAAATGTCCTTTGCTGAATGCTTCCGCACTCATGCTTTTTTCTATTTTGCCGATTTCTTCTTTTAGGGTTTTGTCAAACACAGCCGATGTCATTTTCGTTGTGCTGCCATCTGCAAGCTCAATACTTGCGCCGTGACGAAGCCACTGCCAAATTTGTGAGCGTGAAATTTCAGCCGTAGCCGCATCTTCCATAAGATTATGGATCGGCACTGCGCCGCGACCCGAAAGCCACGCAGCAATATAAGTGATGCCAACAGAAATATTCGTACGCAAACCACCCTCGGTAATTTTACCTTGATGCGGGGCCAGCATTGAACTTTCTGGTACATGCGGGTTAACTTGCTTGCGTAAAATTTGATGCGGTAATGGCATGTGTTCATTAAAGACTTCTGTTGCAACTGCAACAAGAGCGGGATGCGCCACCCATGTACCGTCATGACCCGCCATAACTTCGCGTTCTTTATCCGCACGTACTTTTGCAAAGGCTGCGTCATTGGCGGCTTCATCGCCTTTTACAGGGATTTGTGCGGCCATGCCGCCCATTGCGTGGGCGCGACGACGATGACATGTTTCAATCAGTTTAAGGCTATAGGCACGTAAAAACGCTTTATCCATACCCACGTCTGCGCGGTCTGGCAGTACATAATCTTTGTGATTACGCATGGTTTTGATATAGCTGAAAATATAATCCCAACGGCCACAGTTTAGGCCCGTGATATGGCTTTTTAGCTCAAATAAGATTTCGTCCATTTCGAACGCAGCAGGAAGAGTTTCGATCAAGACTGTCGATTTAATCGTACCATGATCAATACCTGCAAATGTTTGTGCAAAATTGAAAACATCATTCCAAAGACGCGCTTCTTTATGGCTTTCAAGTTTTGGCAAATAGTAGAACGGGCCAATTTCTTTATCAGCAAGAATTTTGCCATTGTGGAAAATGTGCAAACCAAAATCAAACAAACTTGCAGACATTGGACGACCATCAACGGTAATATTTGCTTCTAACAAATGCCAACCACGAGGGCGTACAAGCATTGTCGCTGTTGTCTCGTTTAGTGCATAATCTTTACCGCGCGCTTCGTCTCTCAGTGTCAATGTGCCGCGTGCATAATCATGCATATTGATCTGACCTTGGATCATATTGTCAAAGGTCGGAGACGTTGCATCTTCGAAATCGGCCATGAACATTTTTGCACCGCAATTCAGTGCATTGATCATCATTTTACGGTCAACGGGGCCTGTGATTTCTACGCGGCGATCGCGTAGGGCAGGCGGTATAGGGTCCACCTCCCACATGCTAGCACGCACATGGGAAGTTTCTGGGAGGAAAGTTGGAAACTCACCATAGTCAAACCGTTCTTGGCGGTCTTGGCGATCTTCGAGTAAATTACGGCGTTGACGACCAAAGCGGCGCTCTAGGTCGGCAAGAAATAACAGTGCGTCAGGGGTGAGGATGTTCTCATAGCCTGGCTTTAAAGGCGCGACGACTTTTGCTAACACCCGGTGACGTGGAAGGGGCTGTTTTTGTGTTTGCAGTGTCATTGCTCTGTCCTTTTGTTTCGTATGAACCTTATGCATACGCAGGAAAATCCGAGATGACCAGAAACAACGGGTGCAAAAGTATGTCTTGTAAACTTTGTTCTTGTAAACTTGTAAATTTTGTAAATAATGAGGCATGACCAACACGCAACAAAAATTGATGATCGGCCCTCGCATACGGCGCTTGCGGCAGTCGCTCGGATTAACGCAGGCTGTTATGGCTGCGGATCTCGATATTTCGACCAGTTATATGAATTTGATCGAGCGTAATCAGCGCCCCATGAGCGCCAAGGTCTTGTTGCGGCTTGCCGATGTGTACGAGATTGATATCTCAACCCTTTCCCCACAATCTGATCTGCGCCTCGTGCGTGAATTGAACGAAGTCCTAAAGCAGCCTGCCTATAAAGAATTTTCGATTTCGAAGTCGGAAGCCGAAGATTGCATTAATACCAGCCCCGATTTTGTAAAAGCTTTCTTGGCGGTTCATGCCCGCGCAGAGGATATGACGGTTCGCACAAGCTTGATCGATGATCCGCTTTCGGATCGTGATAATGTAGAATTACGTCAAGGCGGGGTGAGCGCTGTAGACAGCGTGCGTGTTTTTATTCACGAGAACAGTAATTATTTCGATGCCATAGATCGTGCCGCAGAAGATTTAGCCGATGATTTAGGCTTGGCGACTCGCCAACCACAAATCGCGCTCAGTGACCGCTTGGCCAATGAGCACGGCATTCGTGTACGCATTACGCCTGCGGATATTCTGCCGGGTAAATTAAGCGCGTTCGATCCACATTCAAAGCGCCTTGATCTCTCCGAGCTTATGCCGCAATCGGGGCGGCGTTTTCAGATTGCCTATCATATTGCTTTGCTTGAGCACCGTCATATTATTGATGCCATTATTGCCAAGGCGTCCCTGCCAAGCAAAGAGGCAGAGGACTTGGCGCGGGTTAGCCTTGCCAATTATTTTGCAGCGGCCACGCTTATGCCGTATAAACGCATGTTGAGCGCGGCGGAGAATGACGGTTATGATGTCGAATTGCTGTCGCGGCGTTTTGATACGAGTTATGAGCAAACGGCCCATAGATTGACGACGCTCCATCGACGTGGTCAGCGCGGTATTCCATTCTTCTTTGTGCGTGTGGATATGGCAGGGAATGTGTCCAAACGCTTTAGCGATGGTCGTTTTCATTTCTCGCGTTTTGGCGGGGCCTGTCCTTTGTGGAATATTCATGCCTGTTTTAAAACACCGGGAGAAACCTTGCCCCAGATTATTGAAATGCCAGACGGTGTGCAATATTTCAGTGTGGCCCGCGCCGTACTTCGCCCCGGCGGTTCTCACGGGGAACGCGCACAAATGATTGCTATTGGTTTGGGGTGCGAATTAAAACACGCGGACAGACTTGTCTATTCCAAATCCATTCCCATGACAGAGCCAACCCCGATTGGTGTGAACTGTTATGTGTGTGAGCGCCAAGCGTGTGGGTCTCGCGCCCATGCCCCTATTCATCGCAAGCTACAATTTGACGAACGTAGCCGTGGTCAATCCATGTTTAAGTTTGAGGACTGAATTTAGGTGCGATTGGTGGGGTCAGCGCATTTTCGCCATGCCGTGCTTTGTTCTGTTTGTGATGAGGGGCTTCTTCATAAGACAATACAGGGGTGACGCAGGCATCGGATGCATCAAATATATCTTCCCACTCTGACCTTGGTTTTGAGGCAAAACATGTGGTGAGGGTTTCGATTTGAACCTCCCAAAGGGCAGAATCGTGCTGTCCGCCAAAGGCGTGTTCCTCAAGGCCTAGCAACTGTAGCATTTGCGTGTAAAACTGCGGCTCAAGACAACCAGCAGCCATATAGCCCCCATCTTGTGTCGTGTAACATCGGTAATAAGGGCGAGAGCCGTCTAAAAGATTGTTGGCACGCCCTGTATTCCACATTCCGATATGACTAAGCGAGTGGACAATGCCGAGCATGGACATTGTACCGTCAACAATACTGGCGTCTATGATTTGACCTTTACCCGTTGTGCCGCGTGCGATCAGCGCACTTAAAATACCCATAATCAAAAATAGCGATCCACCCCCATAGTCCCCCACAAGATTTAGTGGTGGCACAGGTGGCTGATCTGCGTCGCCCATGGCGAGCAGAGCGCCGCTCAGGCCGATATAATTAATGTCGTGACCTGCTTTGTGTGCCCACGGCCCATCCTGCCCCCATCCTGTCATACGGCCATAAATCAACTTTGGATTAACCGCGAGGCAATCATCTGGGCCAAGCCCGAGCCGTTCTGCAACGCCTGGGCGGCTACCTTCGATCAGAATGTCGGTGGTTTTAAGCATTTCTAATATGGTTTCTCGTGCGTCGTCTTGGCGAAGGTCAAGCATGAGTTGTTTTTTGCCGCGATTTTCTACCGTCAAAGTCATGCTACCCGATTTTACAATACGTGTGACCGACGCACCTAAATCAGAGAGGAGTTGCCCTGCATAGGGTATGGGGCCAATACCTGATAGTTCGAGTATGTTCAGGCCAGCTAAAGGCCCAACTGAAGGGGAGTGATGAGTAGAGGAATTGTTCATATTATTTTGCTTTGCTGTGGAGAAGACTAGAAAATATTAACATATTGCGTTTAACCTTGTTATATATGGGGGGTGTGGATGATTCGACGAAGCGAAAACTTCGTTACTTAAATTGGGGCACTTTAAACTTACGACATATGTCGAAGGAGGTACTCATGGGCTCAAAAGCCACACAACAACAATCAATTATGATGATTGAAAGAAACCTGCAACGCGTGAAAAAGCTCATAAAGAGTCCCGATGTTAGGCCATCTGACATCATGCTCCGCGACCAACTGGCGCGATGTTTACACGAAGCGAAAGCTTAAATAATCTATATATAATGCATGGAGGCTTGCCTTCGTGTATAAAATTTTAATTTTTACGGCTTCGTGAACGGCTTTTGCTTGCGCTCACGTTAAATTTCACTATTATGCAACAAAATGCATATAAACAATAGGGGAATAGCATGAGCATATTAGAAACTTTTCAAGCACATATCGGGAAAGAAGTTGGTGTATCGGATTGGGTAGAGATTACGCAAGATCGAGTAAACGCATTTGCCGATGTCACCGAAGACCACCAATTTATCCATGTTGATGTAGAAAAAGCAAAAGAACTCACACCATTCGGCGGGACAATCGCGCACGGGTTCTTAAGCCTTTCCATGCTTTCTTGTTTCGCGGAAACAGGCATGTTAAAAGTTGATGGCATAAAAATGGGTATGAATTATGGCTGTAACAAAGTACGCTTTCTAAGCCCTGTGCCAACGGGGTCACGTTTACGTGGTCGCTTTACACTCACATCCGTTGTCGAAAAAAAGCCGGATCAATACCTATTAGAGTATGCGATCACTGTCGAAATAGAAGGTGCCGAAAAACCTGCTATCGTCGTAGAATGGCTCTCTCTCATATTTGTATAGATAATTTTTAACGTAAGGAATTTCCATGAAAATTGATTTCACAGATCGCGTTGCGATCGTAACGGGTGCGGGCCAAGGCCTTGGTCGCACACATGCATTGGCTCTCGCTGCACGCGGTGCAAAACTCGTCATTAATGATCTTGGCGGCGCAACAGATGGTACAGGCGGTTCAATGAGCCTTGCCCAGGAAGTCGCAAATGAAATCATCGCCAATGGCGGTGAAGCCATCGTCAGCGGTGCAAATGTTGCGAACACAGAGCAAGTTAATGAAATGATCGCGCAAACAATGGAAAAATGGGGCCGTATTGATATTCTCATCAATAATGCAGGCATTTTACGCGATAAATCTTTCAGTAAAATGGAAATTTCCGATTTTCAAATGGTTATGGATGTTCATGTCATGGGCAGTGTAAACTGTACGAAAGCTGTTTGGGAAATCATGAAGGCACAAAATTATGGCCGTATTGTCATGACCACATCTTCGTCAGGCATGTACGGTAATTTCGGTCAAACAAATTACGGCGCTGCTAAGGCCGCTGTTGTTGGCTTTATGAATACGCTTTGTATCGAAGGTGCAAAATATGACATCCGTGTCAATGCATTGGCACCTGCGGCACATACGCGTATGACCGAAGGGCTTATCCCGCCTGAGGCTTTGAAACTAATGACACCTGAATCCGTTTCCGCTGGTCTTGTGGCCCTTGTTCATGATAACGCACCTAACAGAACAATTCTGTGTGCGGGTGCTGGTGGGTATGCGCGGACAATAATCTATGAAACTGATGGCATTTATCTAACGCCAGAAAACCAAACACCAGAAAACATAATGGCCGCTTTCGATCAAATCAATGATCCTACGGGACAAGTTGAAATGACCCAAGGCTTTGAGCAATCTCAGAAGTTTGTTGAAAAAGCCATGAAGTCCATGAAAGTGAAAGCTGCGAAAGGCTAAGTATTGATGAGCGAAATGAAGGCGGAAATATATGCGCGTGTCGCAAAAGAAATTGCCGCCGTCATTGAAGGTGAAACATCAGTCGTTGCGCGTTATGCAACGGCTGCATGTTTGCTGAATGAGGCTTTTGACCATTATTTTTGGACAGGGTTTTATACAATAGACCCTCTTAAGCCCGAACAATTGGTCATTGGCCCGTATCAAGGCACACTTGGATGCCTTCGCATTCCAATAGGACGAGGTGTTTGCGGCATGTGCGCGCAAAAGGGCGAGACAGTCCTTGTCGACGACGTACACGCATTCGAGGGCCATATTTCGTGTGACAGTCGCTCCAATTCAGAGATCGTTGTGCCTGTCTTTGACGCGCAAGGGCATATTACCGCGATCCTTGATGTGGATTCAACCGAGCTTGCCGCTTTCGATAGCGTTGATCAAGACGGGTTAGAAGCAATTTGCGCCACTCTCTATCCTAAGGCTTAAACAGATTTGCTCCCTGTAACATCCGACATTTGAATGTTACCTTTGGGGGCAGGGGAATCCCACTGCGCTTCGATAAGGTCTAGCGCACTGGCGACATTTGTTTCACGAAATAAATGTCCTTTGACCCAAGCTGGGGTAAATTTTGCATCAATCGTATGGGTTAAAAGTGCAATAAGCGGCGCCCAATATCCGTCTGTATCCAAAAACACCAATGGCTTGGTATGTAAATGCAAGCGCATCCAAGAAAATATTTCAATGGCTTCTTCAAGCGTGCCAATGCCGCCTGGTAGTACGAGGAAAGCATCCGATTCTTGATACATTTGAAGCTTACGCTCATGCATATCATCAACAATACGGTGTTCTATTTCGGTCAGCAATTCTTCTATTTCTGTCAAAAACTTCGGAATAATGCCAAGGACATCCCCACCAGCATGATGTGCGCTGAGGGCCGACGCACCCATAAGGCCAATCCCGCCGCCGCCGTAAACAAGACGGTATCCGCGTTTGGCAATGCTCATGCCTGTTTCTTCGGCGAGGGCAATATAGTGCATGTCTACAATTTCCGACGCGCCACAAAACACGCATATGCTTTTAGTTTCATGTGGCATTTTTACACTTTTTGCAGACTTCATACGCTTGTTTCCTAAATGTATGTTGTTTCTTGGTACGTGAACAGGTTAGTAATAGCGATTAATGAATATATGAAGCAACGCCATAAATAACCTAAATAATACATGTTGCGAAAATATTTAAACGCATGTGTGCGTGCCAGAAGGTAAAAGTAAGGGTGTAGATGTTTAAGAACAGACCTTTGATGATGGTTGTTACCGGGCTTGTTCTGGCATTTATTCTATGGGCATTGGTCTTGATCACGCAATCAAATAGTCCGCAAGAACCTCGTATCACACCACAAAAACCTCTCGAAACAAACAAAGAAGAATACCGCATAACGCCAGCAACAATTGCGTCTGTTTCTCAAACAGGGATACGCTATTCCCTTACTGGCCACGGGGTTGCTGGGTCTGGTTTGATTGTATTCCAGGGAGGGGAGACATTAGGGACAACGAAAATTAATGCAGACGGTGAATGGACACTTGAATTTGCTTTAGCAACACCATTCTCGGCAATTGAAATTCATATGCGTATGGCAACCCCCGATGGAAATAGGGTTCAATCTGACCAAAGCTTGCTTGTGATTTCCGCGCCTTTCGTCCCTGTTGCGCGCAAAACCATAGCGTTTGATGATATTGAAGTGCCGCAAACCTCTGTCCTAAAAACTTTGATTTTACTATCTGCGCCCGGTGCAAATTCACGCGTTCTGCAAACTCCTTTTCACCATTTGCCGCAAGAAAATGGATTTGTGATTGAAGCTATTGATTATGATAATTCTGGAGGTGTCATTTTCTCTGGCCAATCTTCACGTCAGGGGCAGGTACGTATATATGCAAACAGTGCACCGATTGGCGTAAGCCGTGTTGATAAGACCGGTCGCTGGAGTTTGATTTTTGGAAGCATACTCCCTCTGGGGAAATATAAAATATCTATCGAACTTGTTTCAAACAACGACCAAGAAACAATCCGTTTAGAACTACCATTTGAGCGTCAGGCCCCAATACTCGAAGCTGATAATATACGAAATATGCGTGTCGAGTATTTTGATGACCATATACAAATTGTTCGCAAGCTATATGGCGGTGGGTATCAGTTCACAGTCATTTACGCACCTCTTGCACTTGATGATTAGCGCAGCATTTTCTTCTCGTAAACGTTAAGCCGAGTTGGTTTTACTGGAAACTTTAGCAAGACGGTTTGGTTTGAAAACCCCTAAGCATTTCTGAAAAGCCCAAATGATATTGCGTTTCCATACACTTGGGGCTGCCAACATAACGGGGGTGAGTATCAATGTCAGAATTGTCGAGAAACCGAGACCACAGACCAATACATAGGAAATAGGCGCCCAGATAGCAGACGTCGATGTGCCTTTCGTTGAAAATACACCAGTGAACAGATCAGCTTGAACCGCCAATACCATAGGCATTAAACCGATAATGGTTGTGATCGTTGTTAGGAAAACAGGGCGCATACGTTGTGCGGCTGTACGCACTGCCGCGTCATGGGGCTCATAACCTTCGAGTAAGAGCCTTTGATAGGTGTCAATAAGAACAATATTATTATTCACCACAATACCTGCAAGCGCAAGCACGCCCGTACCGCAAAGAAGGGCACTAATGAATGGATAAAATTGTAAACCAAGCAACACACCCGCAATGGAAAAGACAACGGCTGAGAGGGTTAAGAAGACATGCCAAAAACTATTAAATTGCCATAGCAAGATGACCGCCATCATAAAGAGAGTTGCAATGCCTGCTTTGGCAAAGAACTGGCCTGCTTCTTTCGTTTCTTCGTCTTGACCCAAAAAGCGAAAATTCACATCGCTTGGGAAGTCAGCGTCTTGTTCGAGCCACGTTTTTATATCGGTCACAACTTGATTAATGGCCATATCGGATTTCACATTTGCACGGATTTCGTAAACGCGGTTTTGATTGCGTCTGGAAATGCTATCTTGGCGAGGTTGTGCGGTACGTGTGACAATGGCTGATAAGGGCAATGCACCTTCAGATGTTTGAATGCGAAGATTGTCAAGTTGTGACAGGCCGCGGGCATCTTTGGGGAAACGAATGCGAATGTCGACTTCTTCGTCTGTATCAAGCGGACGGTAAAAGCCAACCAAGGACCCTTCTGTTACAAATTGTACTGCCGCGCCAATGGCATTGACATCCAAGCCTAACCGGCCCGCTTCTTCACGGTCTATATCCAACTGCCATTCAATACCGGGCAGGGGCATCGTGTTCTCTGTTTGGGTCAGTGATGTGTTCGTATCAAAATATACACTTAGTTTTTGTGCCGCCGCATTCAAACTTTCAAGGTTTTCTGATGTTAATTCGATAGAGATATCTTTACCAATAGGGGGGCCTTCTGCAATCACTTCAATATTGACAATAACACCAGGAATATTTGCAACAGCCTCTTTTATGTCTTGTTCAATATATTTCGTTGCAGGTCTGTCTTCAAAAGGAAGCAGTTCCAAAAACGTACGCGAAACAGTATCAAGTGGTATCGCGTTCGGCCCGGAAAACCCGCCACCGCGAGAAGCTTCGCTCCCAGAAATCGTGAACATGGTTTTGACGCCTTCAATATTTTGTAGACGTGCTTCAATTTGGAGTGCGATTTCATGCTCTGTTAAAGTACTCGTATTGCCACGCGCACGGCCATAAACATAAATTTCTTCGCCGCCTTCAGAGGTGAAAAATTCAACTTTATGCGGCGTATGGCTAAACCAGATAAATATACCAGCGCACAAACCTAAAATCACGACAAGCACAAAACTGGGCCATCTTGCTAATTTATCGATCATACGCGCATAGGTGCCCGTAAACCCTGAAATAGCCATTGGATTGCCCTGTGCACCAGAAAGAGCCTTTAAACTATCACTTGGATTAGCAAGTTTCTTTGGGCCAAATAGCGCACCAAGTGTCGGCAAGAAAATTAAGGCCATAAGCAATGAAGCCGATAGCACATAGATTAATGTCTTCGGGAAATAGGACATAAATTGCCCCGGTAAGGTATTCCAAAACAAGAGCGGTAAAAAGGCCGCGAGTGTCGTAGCCGTAGAGGAGATAATCGGCCAAAACATACGTTGTCCAGCAAGGACATAGGCTGACCTACGGTCAAGGCCTTCTGCGAGTTTACGGTCGGCATATTCAATAATCACAATGGCACTATCGACGAGAATACCAACCGATAAAATCATCCCGAACATGACCATCATATTGATGCTTGTCCCTTGAATGTAGAACATAAATACAGTCATCAAAAAACTGGCAGGAATGGCAAAGCCAACCATTAAGGCAGAGCGCAATCCCAAAGCCGCAATACAGACAATAAAGACCAAGACAACTGCATTGATAATACTCGAAACCAGAGACTTAATCATATCAACAATTTTCAAACTTGCGTCTTGGCTCAGTTCGACTTTCACCGTTTCTGGCCAGTCTTTTGTCACCTCGGCTGTAATGTCACGCACGATTTGAATCGTGCTCATAATATTTTCGCCTGAACGCTTTGACACTTCAATAGACACAGACGGGTGGCCTTCGAATATGGCATGGCCTTGGCGGTCTTTGAATGTGCGACGTACGTCTGCAATATCTTTAAGTTGAATGATGGAGCCATTCGCAGACGTGCGAATAACTATATTTGCCAGATCCGATGGCTTTTCAATAAGCCCTGGTAATTTAACGGCAAATTTCCCACTATTTGTCTGGAGATTGCCGGCTGTGACGAGCGAATTATTGCGAGAGATTGCGCTCGCAAGTTCGTTAAAGGTAATGCCAGAGCTTTCCATAAGGACAGGATCAATCACGGCTTCGAGAATATCTTCGCGTGCCCCTTGGATGTTGGCCTCTAAAATGCTTGAATTTCCCTCAAGCCGATTGCGGAGAATTTTGGCGAGCCTTTGTAATTCCTTGTCAGGGGCGTCACCGTAAAGATTGACAACAATAATCGGCAAGGCTTGGGTGTTCAGTTCTTCGACCGTAGGTTCTTTTGAGTCTTGCGGCAATTCACTGCGCGCGCGGTTTACACTTTCTAGCACATCTGTAATGGCTGAATCTTGGTCAAAATCAGGGTCAAATTCCAAGATAACGATACCGACGGATGTCGCCGCTGTACTGTCCATCTGTTTAATCCCGTCCAGAGATTTTAACTCGTTCTCAAGGGGGCGGACAAGCAATCGTTCAGAATCTTCTGGTGAAACACCCGGTAACACGACTTGCACAACAACAAAGGGAATATCTACATCGGGTTGCGCGTCCAGAGAAATGGAAAACATGGCCAAAAAACCACCAACCACAAAAAACACAAGAAGGGCAATCGTCATACGCCATTGACGAACTGCAAATTCAACAATACCCGTCATGTTTAGTTTCCACCCTGCATTTGCACATCATATTGGGTACGAATAACGATGCCGACTGCGACATAATCCTGCCCTTTGACAATAATGGAGATGTCATCTGGCAAGCCCGTAACCCAAAGCCCGTCTGACGTTTCGTCTAGGGTGTCAACGGTGGAAAATTGTACGCGTTTGTCTTGATTTATATATTTGACGCCGACACGACCATCCTCATCCAAGGCAAGAATACTACTCGGAATAAGGTGCGCTTTTTGCGCGCCAGCAGGAAGGCGAAGTCTCGCACTCACACCAGCTTTTAATGCGCCAGATGCATTTGGCACAGCAATCTCAATACGAAAAGTACGTGTAGCTGGGTTTGCACGGCTTTGAATTAATCGCACCTTGCCCGTAACCGTTTGCCCCGTGGCAAGCTTAACCTCTGTTGTACTGCCAACTTTAATGCGGCCAATTTGTTTTTCGGTGGCTTCACCTGTGATGATAAGCGGATCAAGATCAACCAAAAGCCCACACGGTTCACCAGGGCTTAGATAATCGCCAATTTCCGCAATTTGTGTTTCAAATATCCCGCCAAAAGGTGCGCGTGTCACAACATTGCCAAGCTCGATTTCTGCTCTTTTTACCGAAGCCCGCGCCCCGTCAAGCGCTGCCGCCGCGCCGAGCGCTTGGGTCGGAGACCGAAACCCTTTTTCGACAAGCGTTTGTGAGGCCTTATATTCAAGTTCACGTGTACGTAACAACGCACTGGCTTGGTCAAGCATGGCTTGGCGTGCATCAACGTCTTGGAGACAAAGCACGGTGCCGCGTTTAACGACACGGCCTTCACGCACAGGCGTTTTGACAACAATGCCTGATGTTTCGGCTTTCACCGCGACTTCTTTTACCGCTTCGCTGCGTCCGTGGAGTTCGATAAAGCTTTCATGGATTTCGGAACGGATTGCCAAAACCTCTACACTCGGCGCAACAGCCTCTGATTGAGACGTGTTTGTTTTCGCAATTGTTTTCGGCTCTTTTTTGCGAATGAGGCTGCCGTAAATAAACCAGACAATAATGAGGATCGAAATGACGGTAGCGATAATATAAGCAGGTTTGATTTTCATAATTCTGAACATTCCAAATTCTGAATGGGCCAAATACTAAATGGGCCAAATATACATTTACCTTAAACTAGGCGTATCATTTTGTAACGCAAGCAAGGAACTTCATTTTTTGCACTTCATCCTCAATACTCTATCATGCAAAAATGCATAATTATGCAATTATGTGCGTATGCATAGGGAAAATATTCTAAAATCACTTCAACAAAAGACTAGGAATCCCTTACGGTTTGGCTAAGGTTTACGTTAACGCCCAATTGTGGCGGCTAAAGAGGGTGGTATATGCAAAATATTCTTGAACAACTCGAAGATCGTCGGGCGCAGGCCAGATTGGGTGGTGGGCAGAAACGGATTGATACGCAACATGCCAAGGGTAAATTAACGGCGCGAGAGCGAATCGACCTTTTGCTCGATGAGGATAGTTTCGAAGAATTCGATATGTTTGTCTCGCACCGGTGTACGGATTTCGGGATGGAGAAAACCAGTTTCCCCGGTGATGGTGTTATCACAGGATGGGGCACGATTAATGGCCGCAAGACATTCGTCTTTGCACAGGATTTTACCGTCTTCGGCGGCTCGCTCTCGGAAACCAATGCCAAGAAAATCTGCAAAGTACAAGAAATGGCCATCAAACACGGCGCGCCAATCATTGGCCTGAACGATAGCGGCGGCGCGCGTATCCAAGAGGGCGTGGTCTCTCTAGGCGGTTACGCAGATGTGTTTCAAAACAATGTACTGGCCAGCGGTGTCATCCCACAAATCAGCGTGATTATGGGGCCGTGTGCAGGGGGCGCTGTGTATTCACCAGCCCTGACCGATTTCATCTTTATGGTGCGCGATACAAGCTATATGTTTGTGACAGGCCCCGACGTGGTTAAAACCGTGACCAACGAAATTGTCACCGCCGAAGAATTAGGCGGCGCGAAAACCCATACGACCAAATCATCTGTCGCAGATGGGGCTTTTGATAATGATATGGAGGCTCTGGCCGAAATCCGCCGCTTGTTTGACTTCCTGCCGCTTAATAACCGCGAAAAAGCACCCGTGCGCGAAGTCTTTGACGATCCAAACCGTATTGATAATTCGCTCGATACCCTCGTGCCTGATAATCCGAACTTGCCATATGATATGCACGAGCTGATCCATAAAATCGCTGACGAAGGTGATTTTTATGAAATCCAGAAAGACTATGCCAAGAATATCTTGTGCGGCTTTATCCGCCTCGAGGGTCAAAGCGTCGGCGTTGTCGCCAATCAACCCATGGTACTCGCAGGGTGTTTGGACAGTGATAGCTCTCGCAAAGCGGCGCGGTTTGTGCGTTTTTGTGACGCCTTCTCTATTCCCATCCTGACATTGGTAGATGTGCCGGGTTTCTTGCCGGGAACGTCCCAAGAATACGGCGGCATTATCAAACACGGTGCGAAACTCCTCTATGCATATGGCGAGGCCACCGTGCCAAAAGTCACCGTCATTACACGCAAAGCTTATGGCGGCGCATATGACGTGATGGCCCCCAAACATCTACGCGGCGACCTTAACTACGCATGGCCAAGCGCACAAATCGCCGTCATGGGCGCAAAAGGCGCCGTAGAAATCCTCTACCGCAAAGACCTCGGCGATGAGGCAAAGATCGCCGAACACACAACTGAGTACGAAAAAAACTTCGCCAACCCATTTAAAGCGGCAGAGCGCGGATACATTGATGAAGTGATTATGCCGCATGGGACAAGGAAACGGCTGTGTCGGGCGTTCGCGTTGTTGAAAGACAAGGACTTGAAAAACCCGTGGAAAAAACACGGGAATATGCCGTTATGAGTGGGGTGTAAGGGATGAAGTTTTCTGAACGATTTGGATACAAGAAAGTTCGTGAAGTATTTCAACTTAACAGCATGGACGACCCTCTGCGAAATGGCTTGTGGAATTGCATTAGAAAGTTTGTAGAACCTAATGACAACTTCATCGAAATGTTTTGGGTTTTGCACTTAAAACAAACAGCTGATACTTGTCCAAGTCACGGGGTTAACGTCTTGGGGGATTATTTGGGGCATGATTTGAAGCGAGCCGTTCGCAACCCTTACTTTAGCAGCGAGTGGCACGAAATATATGATATACTAGAACTCACGTGTGCCTTTTTAAAAAGATTGAACCAAGAACAACAATTTCAAGAAAATTGTAATTATATAATGAAAACCGAAATGTCGGCCTATCGGTTTGTAAATGGAACGATCACTCCAATAACGGATGGCGAGGAAGTTAAGACAATTGAAACTGCGACAAATAAATCAAAACCCTCTGTGCGGAAACATTTACATCGGAGTCTTGAGTTGCTCTCAGATCGCCAAAACCCAGATTACCGAAATTCAATTAAAGAATCTATTTCTGCTGTTGAAAGTAAAGTTCAACTTTTGTTGAATGATGAAAAAGGGACGTTAGGAAATTTATTAAATAAGCTGGATGGACTGCACCCTTCGCAAAAAGAAGCCTTCAAAAAAATATATGGTTATACTTCGGATAAAGGTGGTATTCGTCATGCTCTTTTGGATGAAGATAAAATAGATTTTGATGACGCAAAGTACATGCTTGTCGTTTGCTCTGCTTTTGTCAATTATCTGACTGGAAAAATACAATGATCACTAAAATTTTAATCGCCAATAGAGGCGAAATTGCGTGTCGGGTTATAAAAACGGCGCAAAAATTGGGCATCAAAACCGTAGCGGTGTACTCCGACGCGGACAAGAATGCGTTGCATGTTGAGATGGCGGATGAGGCGATTTATATTGGGGAGAGTGTGGCGGCCAAATCCTATCTTGTTATGGAGAAAATT
>NVXK01000039.1 GCA_002733905.1 Robiginitomaculum sp.
GTGACACACGCCACACGGAAGATGTTATTTTTTATACGTTCAAGACGGTGAAACACAGTCTCCGCAACGGCCAACTCTTAGCACGCGCCGCGACATATAATGATGTGGTACGTAAACTTCCACCTCACATATGCTAACATCCCTCTCACCTCAACCATACGCATGCTTGACGCCTGTGATGAGAGAACAAAATGAATATAGAGGTTGGGGCGGGGGCGTGGATTAGATTTTTTTTGTTCCCACGTTTTGTCTGAATTTGGGATATTCGCTTTCCCCCGTTTCAGGGTGCACGCGTTTCGTGAGCAGAATGTCGAGCATATCAAGAACATCTTCAAACTCACTAATCAGTTTTTGAGTACGTTTAGGGTCGTCCATTTTGTTAAATAACAATCCGACTTCATACCGGTTAGGGGTATTTAGGACAATGAACAAGCGACCTTGATCCAAAATGCATTTCACATTTGCGTTGGAAAATCGTTTTTCTAAATGTTCAACCGCACTGACAAGGCGACTACAAAATAGAGGCGCGAGAACGGTGCTTTTCGATGAATAAAGGTGAAACCCGTCTTTGCTTGTCTCGAACTCTGGGTGTTTGCTCATTTGGGTGTTTGCGAACAGGCCTTTGGGTTCAAAAAGGCCTCGGCTCAATACGGCAGAACCTTCGAAATGTTTTGTGGTTTCGAGGCACAGGATTGCACCTTGGAAAACCTTAACGCTCCGTCTGTTTTTGCCCCATCCTTCATTGCGCCGTAGGGCAATTTCAACAATGTCAAAATACCAATTTTTGTGTTTGCCTGCAATATAGTCTTCAAATTGAAAGTTGTGATAAGGGGGGAATATTTGTAACTGGGTTAGGCGGTCAATATTACCACCAATAGCTGGCTTATGTATCCACTCTAAATGTTGGGCGATACTACCAACTAGTTTTAGCTTAGTCTTTTTTATGAGGCCATACATGACTAACCAATAGCCACCCAATGGCAGCATCCAAAATAATTGATATGTTTTTTTATTACTCGCGTTTCCACTGGTATAGAGCCACCATACTAAAAAGACTGCGACAGGAAATAAGAGCACAGCTAGTATCGAGCCAGCCCATTTTCGTTTTTTCCGTTCTTCTTCATTAGCAATCAAAAAAGGACGGATATCATCCTCATAATGCGTGTCGAAATCGTCGAATGCTTTGTGGGTCTTGCGAAATTCATGGATGTGTTTCATTCATGTATGATACAATGTAGGCGTTAATTTTATGTTGAAAACACGTGGTGCTGCATGGCCGAATATAAATTCGCAATCGCGCTAAACACAGCTCCTTAAGCTAAACGGGTTTAACCCTTATCAGGAAACAAAGCCCGCAATGCGGCACGGTTGGGGGCGACAAGGCCGCGCTCTGTAATCAGGCCCGTAATATATTTACGCGGCGTGACGTCAAAGGCGTCATTACGGGTTTTCTTTGGGTCTGGCATTGTGGTGACACGGTGCAATATTCCGTCTTTGTCACGACCTGTAATCCAGCCAACTTCGGCTTCGCCAGAGCGCACTTCAATCGGAATTTCTTTCACCCCGTCTTCCATCTCCCAATCAATAGACGTCGAAGGGGCGGCCACATAAAAGGGAACATCATTATCAAACGCTGCCAAAGCTTTTAAATACGTGCCGATTTTATTACACACATCGCCTGTCGCAGTCGTGCGGTCAGTGCCAACAAGGCAAATGTCAACAAGCCCGTGTTGCATTAAATGCCCACCGCTATTATCGGTGATAACGGTGTAAGGAACCCCGTGTTGCTCAAGCTCCCACGCGGTCAGGCGTGCGCCCTGTGAACGGGGACGGGTTTCGTCAACCCAAACATGAATGTCCATACCTGCGTTAAAGGCCTTGTAAATCGGCGCAATCGCCGTACCCCAATCAACCGTGGCAATCCAACCCGCATTACAATGGGTCAGCACATTGACGGTCGCACCGTTTTTGCGTTTGGAAATATCATCAAGCAAACCTTTGCCAAAATCCCCAATGCTAGAACATATTTCGACGTCTTGGTCACAGATTTCTGCGGCGCGGGCAAAGACGGCGCTAGCACGTTCACTTTCAGTAAGGCCCTTCATAGTCTTCATACATTCATCCAAAGCCCATTTTAAATTCACAGCTGTCGGCCGCGATGCATTCAGCGTATCATAGGCATGTTTAATATTGACGTCGCTCGCATCTGCGCGAACCGCAATCGCCATGCCATACGCCGCCGTCGCGCCAATACACGGCGCGCCGCGCACCTTCATATCTTTAATCGCGACCATCGCGTCATCCAGAGTGTCGAGCGAAATCGTGACAACTTGGTGGGGCAGATATGTCTGATCGATAATGCTGACCGTGTGCTGATCATTTTCTACCCAGATAGAGCGCATTGGTTTGCCATTTACTTTCATGTATCGTCGTCCTCTAGGTTTTTATAACATGCGTGTGTCCAGCGCGGTATGCAGATGGACTGAAATACGAGGTCTTCTGTACCTGTATTGATAACGCGCTGACTTTGTCCCGCTTCAATTTTTATATTTTGCCCTGCACGCATGTCTATAGCGTGCCCGTCTACCTCGACAATGCCTGTACCCAGCTCCATTATATACCATTCGCAAATGTTCAAAGAATGGAGTTGGGTTGTACTGTTTGGTGGCACACGAAATCGTGCCAGTGATACATTGGGTTCTTCGGGAGCGTTCATAATCTCGCGAATATAAATACGCTCATCCAACCAAAATTCATCTGGGTTGGGCGAAGCAAAGGGTGTGGGGGTATTCGTCATATTTTGACCTTCGCAATAATTTTAAAAAATAGCAATGCAGATTTAATAGTAATGTAGATTTGATGGCTTGTGCAGGAAAGCCGTTCTACGTTAGTCATGCGAAGACGAAACACCACACAAAGAGAAGAATATGAGCTATACAATAAACACACTACTGGATTTGTCGGGACGCACAGCTTTGGTTACAGGCGCAAGTGGCGGTATCGGTTGTGAAATCGCACGGGCATTATCACTGGCGGGCGCGGCGGTGGTTTTACATTACCAATCCAATAAAGACAGCGCGCAAACTCTCGCCAATGAACTCGGCGGTACAATCGTGCAAGCTGACCTTACGGACGAAAGCGCTGTGAAAAACATGATCGCTGAATTGGCGGCGCAAGGAAATTTGCCCGATTTACTTGTCAATAATGCAGGTATTTATCTATTCGGCTCAATCCGAGAGGCGGACGCGCAGGTGTGGAAAGACACCAATGCCATTAATCTCGAAGGTGTATACGCACTGACCAAACATTTTGCCAACGCGCTGATCGCGGAGAACAAACACGGCGCAATTGTGAATATCGCGTCGATTTCTGGTATTGATCCCTCACAAGACGGCGCGCATTATGCCGCCAGTAAAGCGGCCCTGCTAAGTTATACACGCGCCAGTGCCTTGGAACTTGGTGAACACGGGATACGTGTGAATGCTGTCTCGCCGGGTCTTATTTACCGCGAAAGTTTGAAAGATCAGTGGCCAGAAGGTATTGTGACATGGGAAAACCGTGCGCCGCTTACCCGCATTGGTCAGCCAGAAGATGTCGCGAAGGCGGTCTTGTTCCTACTCAGCCCCGCCGCTGAATGGATTAGCGGCAATAACCTTGTTGTTGACGGGGGTATGGGCGCGCAAAACCGTTGGTAAATGGGAAAGTGAAGCCTGCACGAGAACTTGTGGGACATTAATGCAACAGCCGTGCAGTGATATGCAGTAAAAGTGCATTTGATGATAGAAAACCCGAATAAACTATACTAGATGGTGGCGAGTTGAAATTGACCATGAGGTTTATTTTGACTATGTGGACAACCGATTACACCCCTTAAGGTTTCTTTGGGGGTTATATGCTTCCTGCGGGTTATAACTTTAACAAAACCCACAATAAAATTTTCTTCTTGAAGGGATACATGACCATCATGTTCGGACTTAAAAATACAACAAAACGCGCACTACTTTTAAGTGCTGCCGCAAGTGTAGCGATGAGCACACCTGCTTTTGCACAAATTGACGAAATTATCGTAACGGCGCAAAAGCGCTCTGAAAACATTCAGGATGTTCCGATTTCTATTACGGCTATTCCAGCCAAAGATGTGAACGCAGTGCTTACGGGCGGCGGTGATATTCTTAGCCTCGCAAACCGTACCCCTGGTCTTTATGCGGAAAGCTCAAACGGCCGTACCGCACCACGTTTTTATATTCGTGGTCTTGGCAATTCTGACTTTGCACTCCAAGCAACTCAGCCTGTTTCTGTCATCATGGACGATGTCGTCAAAGAAAACGTACTTTTGAAAAGCTTCCCACTGTTCGATATTGAACAAGTCGAAGTCCTTCGTGGCCCACAAGGCACATTGTTCGGTCGTAACACACCAGCAGGTATCGTAAAAATTACAACAAAACGCCCAACGCATGAGCTTGATATCAACCTTTCTGGTTCATATGGCACATATGGTTCTTCAAACACACAAGCGGCATTTGGCGGCTCAATCGTTGAAGACGTTTTGGCTGTACGTGTTTCTGGCGCTTTCCTACGTCGTTCCGACTATGTAGATAACACATTCACAGGTCAAAAAGACGTGATGGGTGGTTTCCGTGACGTGGCTGGCCGTGTGCAATTCCTTTGGACGCCTGCAGATAATTTTGAAACTTTGCTTGAGTTTCATGGTCGTAACGAAACGGGTACGGCGACATTATTCCGTGCAAACATCCTTACAACAGGCAGCAATAAAATTAACAGCAATTACGTAAAAGACGCAGTTGCTTTTGATGGCGGCGCTAACAACCCGCAAGCGATCAATTCTAAGGGTGCAAGCGCAACGTTCAAACTTGATTTTGGCAATGTGACGGCAACATCTATCTCCGCTTATGATGTGGCTGATGGCCTGTCACGCGGTGATATTGATGGCGGTAACTTGGTAACTGGCCCTGGCTTCATTCCATTCCCGTCTGATACGGGTAATGAGTATGATACAACTCAGTTCACACAAGAATTCCGTCTTGCAAGCAATGGCGGCGAAGTCTTTAATTGGCAAGTTGGCGCGTTCTTCTTTAACTCAACACTCGAAGCTTTAACTGATCCAGGTTTTGTAGCGCCGTCCGTTTTGTTTGATGACAAAAATGCATGGGCTGTCTTTGGGCAAGCATCTTACGAAATGTCTGAGGAGACAACATTAACAGTCGGTATTCGCTACACTGATGACGAAGCTAGTCTGCATGTTGAAAATGCACCAGGTGGCCCCGTTTCAGATGTAGATGTTCAGGCTGATGAAATTAGTTGGGACGTAAGTTTGAACCAAGAGCTGAATGATGACATAAGTGTGTATGCGCGTATCGCACGTGGTTTCCGTGGCCCGTCTATCCAAGGCCGTGATGTTGCGTTCTTTGGTGCGGTAACAACCGCTGAAGCTGAAACAATTAACTCTTATGAGCTTGGGTTTAAATCCATCCTTGCTGAAAATAGTGTTCGTTTGAACGGTTCCGCGTTTTATTATGTTGTAAATGATCAGCAGTTTACGGCTGTTGGTGGTACTGGCAATAATATTGGTCTTGTCAATGCTGATAAAGGTGTTGGTTACGGTTTTGAAATCGATGCACAATGGGCAATCTCTGATAACTTTAACCTTACGGCTGGCTTAGGTTATGCTCACACTGAAATTAAAGACGAAAACCTTGCGGTTGCTGTTTGTGGTTCTGGACAGTGTACACCAACAGATTTAACAGAAGTTCGTGCTGGTCAGACCTTCGCATTTGTAGATGGAAACCCGTTCCCGAATGCACCTGAAATCACAGCTAACTTTGTTGCTGATTATCACCGTCCTTTGGAAAATGGCCGTGCATTTATCGCGTCATTTGACGGGTCTATTCAAGGCAAAACAAACTTGTTCTTGTACGAATCTCTTGAGTACAACACATCAGGTAATTTCGAGCTTGGCGCTAAAGTCGGCATGACGTTTGAAGATGACAAATATGAACTTGCTTTGTTCGCACGTAACCTTACAGACGAAGTAAATTTGGCTGGCGGCATTGATTTCAACAATAATACAGGCTTCGTAACTGAACCACGTATTATGGGCGTATCATTCCGTATCAATAAATAATACGGCCCACAAAATTTGAATAAAAGGAAAGCCCCGCATTGAATTGCGGGGCTTTTTTATTTGCTGCAATGCTTTTGCCTGTTAAGGTAGGCCATGCTTACACAACAACAAATTCAAGACTATCACGCTAATGGATATTTGGTTCTCCCCGGTTTTAAATCCGCGGACGAACTTGCCGTTTTGAAAAACCGCGCCATAGAAATCGCCAATGGTCATGACATTAATATCCATAAAACTATTTTTTCAACAGGTGAACAACGCCAAGAAAACATAGACCCTGAGCACATAGACCCTGAGCACATAGACGCTGAACAAGGATATTTTCTAAACTCTGCGAACGGAATCTGTTGCTTCCTTGAAGAAAAGGCATTTGATAAAGCAGGGGCATTGGTGCAATCCCTGCCGCAATCTATTAATAAAATTGGTCACGCCCTGCACGACCTTGACCCTGTCTTTGACACGTTTTCACGTGGTGATAAATTGGCGCAACTCGCCAAAGATTTAGGCTTGAACGATGCCCAAATTTGGCAGTCCATGTATATTTTTAAACAGCCGAGAATTGGCGGCAAAGTAGACTGGCACCAAGACGCCAGCTTCTTCCAAACCGATCCGATCACAGTGACGACATTTTGGTTTGCTATTGATGATGCAACCTTAGAAAACGGTTGTTTGTGGGTGCAGGACGGCGGCCATAATTCGCCCTTGCGCGAAGTATTTACACGCGACGGCGATGTCACCACCATGACCTCGATTGACGACACACCGTGGCCCGAAATCAGTGAAGCGCGCGCCGTCGAAGTCAAAGCGGGCACACTTGTCTGTTTCCAAGGCCGTTTGCCACATTATAGCGCCGAAAACCTCTCTGACAAAGCTCGCCATGCCTACACACTCCATGTCACGGACAGCACATCAAAATATGCCCCCGAAAACTGGATACAACGCAGTGCAGATTTTCCTGCCCATGGTTTTTCTTGAATGTAAAAAGGTTTTTCTCGAATGTAAAATAGACGATTAAGAATGTCAGATTTTTCTGTACGTGCTTTTGGGAAATAGTGTATAGCTGAGGGCCGCATTTTATTTATGTGGGTGAGGGCGCAGGCGCTCAAACATATGTGGAATTAATTTTAAGGACGAGTTCATGGCAAAACTACCGATAATTATTGACTGTGACCCGGGGCAAGATGACGCGATTATGTTGATGATGGCTTTTGCCAATCGTGACACGCTAAATATTCTTGGTGTTGTGGCCGTCGGAGGGAATGTGCCTCTTGATAAAACAGCGCGGAATGCGCGGATTATTTGCGAGATAACAGGTCAGACAGATATCCCCGTCTATGCGGGATGTGCGCGCCCGCTCGCACGTGATTTGCATACAGCCGCAGAAGTGCACGGCAACGAAGGCATGAACGGCGTTGACGTTTATGAACCCGAAATGCCATTGCAAAAAAAGAACGGCGTTAATTTCATCATTGATAGCCTACGTGCTCATAATGACGGTGAAGTTGTCCTGATCATCACTGGCCCCATGACTAATATCGCAGCCGCATTTATCCAAGCGCCCGACATCAAAACCAAGGTCAAAGAAATCGTGCTTATGGGCGGTGGCATGGCGATTTGTGGCAATGTCACACCGTCTGCGGAGTATAATATTTATGCAGACCCACACGCCGCAGAAATCATCTATAAGTCTGGCATCAAAACCGTCTCTATGGGGCTTGACGTAACGCATCAGGTCTTGGCGTCGAAAGCCCGTATCGCGGCGATGAAAGCCATTGGTAATAAAGTCGCCGACACTGCCGCCGCTATTCTCGGCCCTTACAGCTTTTTTGATTCTGAAAAATATGGCACGGACGGCGGCCCCTTACATGACCCGTGTACAATTGCCTATGTACTTGACCCAAGCCTGTTTCAAACCAAGCTTTGTAACCTCGAAGTTGAAACCAAATCAGAACTTACCCTTGGTCATACATCTGTCGACTTCTGGCACGGCATGCCCGAAGACGAACGCCCACACAATACATATTGGGCGTATGGCGTTGATGATGAAGGCGTCTATGATTTGCTAAATAAATGTCTGAAATCGTATTCTTAAACGCACGTGCCGCATGGAGTAACGCCTCGTTTGGGGCGCGTGGAGTAATGCCTCGTTCGGGGCGTGGTATTTTGTTCGAATAAATGCCAATAAAGTCTGCGAACTCTACAGCAATCCAATCTCTCTAAGGCGGATTTCAAGGGATTCGCGTGCGGTGATATGTTCGACTTTTTCTGGGTTTTCGCAAAACCCTTCAATCGGGCGTAACATGCTGTCTGGACGTGGATGCATAAAGAACGGAATGGAATAACGGCTCTTGCTCAAATCACCCGTATTGACAACGCGGTGGGTCGTCGCAGGTATTTTTTGACCTGTAATATGGGCGAGCATATCGCCGGCATCGACAATAATACAGCTCGGATCCGTATCCACTTCTAGCCATTCATTCTCGCGTGTCAGTAATTGCAATCCCTTGCCATTGGCTGCAACCAATAGCGTGATGAGGTTGATATCCTCATGGGCCGCTGCGCGTACTGCGTTGGGCGTTACATCTTCGCCGATAGGGGGGTAATGCAAGAGCCGCAAAATCGAATTGCCTTGGCGTGCCATGTCTGGAAGATAATCATTGTTAGGGTCGATTTGGCTCGCAAGTGCTTCTAGCAATATAAGTCCCATGCCTTCGAGGCCAGAAAATAGAGACGTAAATGTCTCTTCAAACCGGTCAAAGTTGGGCCAAATATTGTCTTGGTAATAGCCACTATCATCATTTTGTGGCGCGTCGATTTGCCCCACATGCCAAAACTCTTTCAAGTCCGCGACTTTATTACCTTTGGCGTTCTCGGTACCAAAGGGCGTATAGCCACGATGGCCGCCGCCTGTATTGATATATTTGCGTTTCTCGGTTTCAGACTGCGCGTAAAATTTGGCCATAATGGCATAGGCGTCAGTGAGCGTTTCTGGTGCAACCATGTCTTGGTCTTTGATGATGACAAAGCCGTATTCGATCAAGCTCTCTTTAAGTGCAATCGCAAAGGCAAGTTTTTGCGCGGCGCTCCCTTGGGTGTATTCTGGCAGGCTTAGCTCTGGTAATTTTTTGGTCGAGAGTGTCATCGCTAAATCCTAATTGTTATCTTTGCTTCATGTGTAGCGGGTCGTACACCATACTGCATCGGTTCCTAAAGCCAAAGGTTTTTTTGTCTTTGATGTTTGTCAAATGGGCGCAAGTCACTATAGCTAAGGAGAAGGCTTTACTCAACAAAGTCAAAAGGATCAATATGTCTCATGCAAGCCCGAAAATTGTCGTTGTCGGTTCTATTAATTGTGACATCGTCACTTATCTTAAGCAATTTCCACAGCCCAACGAAACTGTATTCGCCCATGGCTATGAGATCGCGATAGGCGGTAAAGGGTTAAACCAAGCCGTCGCCGCGAAACGTCTCGGCGCACAGGTGAGCATGATTGGTTGTATAGGCGACGATGATTTTGGTCGCCAAGCGTGTGCGCATTTACTTGCCAATGGTGTCAATTGCGACAGTGTTATGGTCAGTGATATGACGCCAACAGGTGTCGCAACCATTGCCGTAAATGACGCTGGCGACAATATGATCAGCGTCGCCAGTGGCGCAAACCTTGCGCTAACTGTTGCACATGTAATGGCATTCCGTGAATTGATCGAAAGCGCAGACGTACTTATCACCCAGTCCGAGGTTAGTGTGGATGTCATGACATGTGCGCTTGAAATTGCAAATGGGGCTGGTGTGAAATCAATCCTCAATCCTGCACCCGCCAATAAAACCGTTTTACCATTATTGAAATTTTGTACTTATATCACCCCCAACGAATCCGAAACGCAAACCCTAAGCGGTTTTTATCCTGAAGGTGACGCAGATATTGCCAAGGCCATTGCCAACCTCTCCGCCCAAGGCGCAAGTAATATTGTCATAACGTGTGGCTCTCGTGGTTCGCTTATTCATAATGGCGACACACTCATCTCCGTCGCGCCTTATAAAGTGGTCTCTGTCGATTCCACAGGCGCAGGGGATGTGTTCAATGGTGCGTTCGCAGTCGGTATTGCAAGCGGCATGAGCGCGCCAGACGCCGCCCGCCAAGCTTCGGCTGCCGCCGCGATTTCAGTAACCCGCAAAACAGCCGACAGCGCGCCAACACGGTCAGAGCTAGATGCATTTGTGAGTAAACATGCCTGATCTTCTCAACGAAAAACGCGAAGCAATATTCTCGCCCTGCCGCCAATACCGTTACCGCTTGTCACAAATTTGGGACGAGCGGACACCGCCACTGACATGGTTGATGCTGAACCCTAGCACTGCGGACGAAGTGAAAAATGATCCTACGGTTGAGCGGTGTGAGCGCCGTGCGCGCATGTGGGGCTATGGTGGTTCCGTTGTTTTGAATATTTTCGCGTATCGTGCCACCGACCCCAAAGACATGCGGGCTCATGTCGACCCTATTGGCCCTGACAATGATGAATGGCTACGCAAAATTGCACGTGAAAGTGCGAAAGCCGAAGGTGCTGCCGATATTGTTGGGGGATGGGGGGAACACGGTGCACATATGAAACGCGGCGAGGCAGTACTCGAAATATTTCGGCAAGAAGGCGGGCGTTTATCTGCCTTGAAAATTAATGCCTCAGGCCATCCTGCACACCCCCTTTATATCGCATACAGCGCAAAGCCTTTTTCACTCATTTAGATATATATTCTATAATTTATAGGATTTTATCCTATATATTGTGTATTCCCATCTAAATTTTCGGCATTAAGCGAAAAAATAGTGTTTTTATAGAATTCAATCCTTGTAGGTATAAGGCAAGAAGAGGATACACTATGTTTGCTACGCTTTTAAAACCAAAAAAATCCACGACTATTCGCGATAATATTGTTGGCCAAGACATTTTGATCAATGGGCCATTTGGTACACGTAAAATGATGTATGCCGATTATGTAGCGAGTGGGCGTGCTTACGCGCCGATTGAAACGGCTTTGCAAAAACACATAATGCCTCTCTATGCCAATACACACACCGAAGCCTCGCGCACAGGGCGTCAAACAACCGCTTTTCGGGAGCAATCTCGTAAAATTATTGCAACAGCAATTGGCGCGACCCAAGATGACGCCGTGATATTTTGCGGTACGGGGTGCACGGGCGCGATTGATAAATTCATCAATATTCTTGGCCTGAAAGTCACAAAGGGCGCAGAGCGGCATAATATAGATTTTAGCGTCAACGCTAAAGACCGCCCCATTGTTTTCATTGGCCCGTTCGAACATCATTCCAATGATGTGCAATGGCGCGAAACCATTGCCGAGGTCATTACAATTAAGGAATGCCCAGACGGTGGACTTGATCTGAAAGACCTCGAAGCACAATTGATTAAATATAAAGACCGCCCTTTGAAAATCGGTAGTTTTTCGGCGGCGTCCAACGTAACGGGTATTATTTGTGATACGGCGCCTGTCGCAAAAATTTTACATAAATACGGTGCCTTGGCTGCGTTTGATTGCGCCGCGTCTGCGCCTTATTTGCCAATAAATATGAATGAGGGCGGTGATGCCTATATGGACGCAGTTTTTATCTCGACCCATAAATTACTCGGCGGCCCTGGGACACCAGGGATTTTGGCGTTTAAGAAAAAATGGGCCCAAAACAAAACGCCAGTAATCCCGGGCGGCGGTACTGTGTCCTATGTTAGCCCATGTGCACAGGCATATCTGGAATGTGTTGAGCACCGCGAAGAGGGCGGCACGCCTGATATTGTCGGTGCAATCCGTGCTGGCCTTAGTTTCGATCTCCGAAATCAAACGGGGATAGAAGGTATTAAAGACAAAGAAATTAAATTGGCACAACGGGCAATCACGCGGTGGGGCAAAAACAAAAACATCAAAATTTTAGGCTCGAACACAGCGGAACGCTTGCCGTTTTTCTCATTCCTCATCCATAGCGGTGAACAATATCTACACTATAATTTTGTCGTGGCGCTGTTGAACGATATGTTTGGGATTCAGGCACGCGGCGGCTGTTCTTGTGCGGGGCCATATGGCCATAGATTGCTTGATATCAATCTTGATGTATCACGCGAATATGAAAAAATTATCGCAGACGGTGTTGAAATTCTCAAACCGGGTTGGATACGCGTGGGCTTTAATTATTTCTATAATGAAGAGGATTGCGAACTGCTCATGCGGGCCATTGAATGGGTTGCCGATCATGGTGCCAAGCTCTTGCCGTATTACACATATGAAACCCAAACGGGCCAATGGGTACATGTGGATGCCAAAGACGATTTGCTCGATTTAACGGCGCTCGAAAGCCTGAAAACAGGCCGTGCGCCACATTCAATTGACGCACTTTTTGCACAGGCAGACGCTTTTGCAATCTCCGCTTCGAAACTGACGCCGCAAAAATGTTGTGACATTCTCAACGCAACCCCAAAGCACTTGCACTGGTTCGCTCATGCTTAAACCCAAGCCCGCGCCTAAGCTTAAGGGAGTTGGTGTGCGAGAGTGGTGGAGGAGGAGACTAGCCTTCCAAATTAAATTGTAATTTGGCTAAACGGGCATAAAGACCGCCGCGTTTGACGAGTTGGCTATGTGTGCCTTGGTCGACGATTTTGCCTTTATCAAGAACGAAAATACGGTCGGCCTTTTTGACTGTGGCGAGCCTGTGGGCGATCACCAATGTTGTTCTGTCTTTGGACATATTGGCGAACGCTTTTTGCACAGCCAGTTCACTCTCGGCGTCGAGCGCAGACGTGGCTTCGTCAAGAAGCAAAATAGGCGCGTCGCGTAAAATAGCGCGTGCAATCGCAATGCGTTGTTGTTGCCCACCCGACAGGGTTGTTGCCCGTTCACCAAGATCCGTTGCATAGCCCTCTGGCAAGCTCTCGATAAAATCATGGGCATTGGCGGCCTTGGCGGCGGCGATAACGTCCTCATCACTTGCGCCGACACGTCCATAACGAATATTATTCATGGCCGAGCCTGAAAATAACGGCGTAGCCTGTTGCACAATGGCGATATTTTCACGTAATGCGGTGGGGTCTAATGAATTGATGGGGCAGTCACTAACGGATATAACGCCCGAACTTGGGTCGTAAAAGCGTAGCAATAATTGGAAAATCGTTGTTTTCCCTGCGCCAGACGGCCCGACGAGTGCAATGGTTTCTCCGTTTTTAATCTCGAAACTCACCTCAGAGAGGGCTTGTTCTTCCTGCCGTGTTGGATATGAAAAACTCACATTATCAAATTTGATCTGACCTTTTATATTCTCGAAATTGGCAGGGTTTAGCGGTGTGCTGATTTCTGGTTCTTCGTTTAAAATTTCGCTCAGACGTTCAGATGCACCTGCGGCGCGTAGAAGGTTTGTCCATGTCTCGGTAAGCATGCTCGTAGAGCTGACAACCATAAAGCCAAGGAAACCAAACTGGGTGATTTTACCAGCGTCCATATTACCTTTGCTAATGCCTGTCGCGCCAAACCAGACCAAGCTGACAATGGCGATCATAACGGCGGCCAAAATAAATGTCATCAAGAAGGCGCGTATCATCAAACGTTTTTGGTTCTTGGCATAGGTGCTTTCAACATCTGCACTGAAGTTTTTTTCTTCAAAACTTTCACGGGTAAAGGCTTGTACCGTTTGAATGTTCGAAAGGCTTTCCCCAGCCCGCGCAGAAGCATTGGCCAGTGTATCTTGACCATCGCGTGACAGCCGTTGGATTTTCTTACCTGTTCGCATGGTCGGCAGCAGAATAATGGGGACAATGATGAAAAACGTAAGCGTTAATTTCCAATTCAAATAAAACATCCAAATCAATGCGCCCGACGATGTGGCAATGGAGCGAAGTGCAAACGAAATAGAACCTGTAACGACGGTTTCCACAAGTGTCGTATCTGTTGTTAGGCGACTTAGAACCTCGCCTGTGCGGATACGTTCGTAATAAGCAGGGTTGAGGCGCAGCAGATTTTTGTAAACGGCAATGCGAATATCTGCGACAACACGTTGCCCAAGTGTGTTGATAAGATAGGCGCGGGTGCTAGAAATGAGCGCGTAAGTGACAAAAAATAGGATGGCAACGAATAACAGGCTGTTCAAACTTCCTGTGTCTAGATTCGTAAGTTGAGTGCAATACTCTTCATTGCCCTGTTTGTTAAATCCGCAATCGGAAAATACGCGCGGTACAAAACTTAACCCCAAAGTCATTGCACTTGAAAATATGAGAAATAGCAAAAAGGCGCCTAAGCGAAACGGGTAATTCGCTACAAATGGCCAAAGCCGCAGTAAGGGCTTAAAAGATTTCGCCTTAGTGCGATTGTCTTTGTCACGCTCGATTTGACTGGAAAAGGCCGCGCCAGAGCTACGGGAATGATCATTAGGGGCTTTTGAATTACTCATGAAGATGCCTTAGCAGGGATATGTGCAATAGATAGAGAAATATTGGAATAGAAGCTATTCAGATGAAGGTTGTTTTTTCATCAAGGCGGCCCGTTTTGTATAGGCAACAAGTTCACCGTTTTGATTAAACGCGCGGTGGATGAAATTAACAATGCCTTGGGTCGGGCGAGACTTGCTCGCGCGTTTGCTCTCGACCTCTGTGGTCACATGGATGGTATCACCGTGAAAAACAGGGTGGGGAAAGCGGGTTTCGCTCATGCCTAAATTTCCAATCGTCGTGCCCAAAGTCGTATCAGAGACCGATATGCCGATCATCAGACCAAGGGTGAAAATTGAATTGACCAAAGGTTTGCCAAATTCCGTTTTCGAAGAAAACTCATAATCAATATGCAAGGGCTGAGGGTTAAGGGTCATGTTGGAAAACAACATATTGTCACTCTCGGTTATTGACCGGCGAAGTTCATGTTCGAAAATATGCCCGACTTCAAATTGTTCAAAATATAATCCAGCCATAATAACTCTCTCTATTGGTTTTTCGCGTTCACGAAAGACCGTAACTAAATACCCGGCCAAGGCGTCAGGTATTTGCCCACATCAATATCAAACCCATCTAGGACTTTGGCAATCGTTTGGTCAACCATTTCCTCAATTGATTTTGGTTTTGCGTAAAAAGAAGGTAAGGGTGGGTAAATAATGCCGCCCATTTCTGTGACACTGGCCATATTACGGATATGCCCAAGGTGAAACGGGGTTTCGCGCACCATGAGGACAAGTCGTCTACGTTCTTTCAAACACACATCGGCGGCACGGGTCATAAGAGTGTCGCAATAGCCCGTGGCAATCGAAGAAAGCGTTTTAACCGAACACGGCGCAATGACCATGCCGCAAGTTTTAAACGACCCGCTGGCAATGCTCGCGCCAATTTGCAAATTAGTATGGGTTTTGTCTGCAAGTGCAAATACACTTTGTTTGTCCATGTCTAGCTCGTGAGCAATATTCATCAAGCCAGCAGAACTGATGACCAAATGGGTTTCAACCTCTTTGATCGGTTTCAGCATAGACAACATTCGCACACCATAGAGCGCACCGCTTGCGCCGCTAATTCCGATAATAATGCGTTTTGTTTGTAAATTCATTTGGCCATTATGAAGCCCGTGACTTGAGTTGGCTAGCTGTTTTATACGCCGCAACGGCTGGTCGGGCGTAAATTTTCTGTCTTGATTTGCGCCTTGATTTGCAACTGTGTTTTAAATGTGAATTTAGGGCTGAGTTTCGGATCATATCGCATCTCGATCAATACGGTTTGATCTATGATACTGCCCGTATTATCGGCGGTTTTATGGGCCGAGCGATAGATAATACTCGCTGTCGTCGACAGCGTCCGCAAACAGGTATTTTTAACGGCTATGTTTTGGGTAAGTGCGCCGAAACGCGCCCCTGCAATATTACCCTTTTGTATGATATTCGTTTCAACGTCGCCAAGAAGATTGTTTGCAATAATGACAAATGACGCGTCAGACGCGACAAGATAGCGTGAAACCCCGTCTGGCGCAGGGATATTTGCAGAGACGACGCGTGTCATATCGACTTCAGGACTTGATTGGATGATTTTCGCAAATGTAGGCAGGGCTGCAAATACTGGAAAAACAAAGGGGATAGCCGCAAGCTCAAGCGCCAACCACGTGAGAATTATCTTCTTCTTGAGACTTTTTTTCTTATTTCTCACGTTTCGGTTTCGCACTTTTGCCGTCATCCTTTGTATATTTACAAAGAAACTAAGCAAGCCTCGTGCCAACTAAACGGAGAATTGAAGGATTTGGCGCGCCATGAATGCATTTTATGAAATTGCAGCCAGAGACGCATAAAAAACAAAACACATATATCATGCCCCTATGCAGGCATCGAGGAAGGGGATATAGACCCTGCATGAATATGACCGACATAAATAAGAATGACATAAATAAAAACAGCAAAGTTCTCATCCTGTTTTCTGGTGGCCAAGACTCGGCGACATGCCTTGCTTGGGCGTTAGAGAAATACGACCATGTTGAAACCATTGGCTTTGATTATGGCCAACGCCATACAATAGAGATGCAGTGCCGTAAAAATGTCCTGAGAGATGTGCGCGCGCAATTTCCAGAGTGGGCGGCGCGTTTGGGAGAAGATCATGTGCTTGATCTGTCTGTACTGGGTAAAATCAGCAAAACCTCTCTGACCCGCGATATGGATATCGTCATGGATCAAAAGGGCCTTCCCAATACATTCGTGCCGGGGCGGAATTTGATTTTTTTGAATTTTGCTGCTGCTCTTGGATTCAGGCGCGGTATTCACACGATTATTGCAGGCATGTGCGAGGCTGATTTTTCGGGCTATCCAGATTGCCGCAAAGAAACACTCGACGCGACGATGAAATCGATATCGCTCGGTATGGATACTCGGTTCACGCTCGAAACACCACTCATGTATCTCTCAAAAGCAGGGGCATGGGATTTGGCGGAACAACTGGGCGGCACCAAGCTTGTTGATCTTATCGTTACGACCTCTCACACCTGTTATCTCGGCGAGCGCGGCGAACTTTATGCATGGGGCTATGGCTGTGAAACCTGTCCTGCCTGTGAACTTCGCGCCAAGGGGTGGTACGAATATGTAGCCACGTCAGAGAAGCATAAGAGCATATAATGGCTGTATATTCGGTCAAAGAAATATTCATGTCCGTACAGGGCGAGGGCGCACAAACAGGTCGTCCAAGCGTTTTTGTACGTTTTTCGGGCTGCAACCTTTGGACGGGCCGTGAAAAAGATCGCGCCACGGCGGTGTGTAAATTTTGTGATACGGATTTTATTGGCACGGACGGTCTCGGTGGGGGTAAATTTAAAACACCCGAAGCCTTGGCCGAAACTGCGCTCAGCTATTGGCCAACACAGGACAAATATGCAGGCCAACCATGGGTGATTTTTACGGGCGGTGAACCACTTTTACAGGTAAATACAGCCTTGATTACGGCATTCCATAAAGTTGGATTTTTGATCTCGGTCGAAACCAATGGAACAATTATAGCGCCAAAAGGCATTGATTATGTCTGTGTGAGCCCGAAAGGGGACGCCGCGCTGAAACAAATATCTGGCGACGAATTAAAGCTCGTCTATCCACAAGATGAAAATAGCCCCGAAAATTTCGCACATTTGGATTTCAAAGCATTTTCATTACAGCCACTTGATACGGCGAAAATAGCGCATAAAAAAAGCGGTATTTCCGAGACTAATCACGAAAACGCCGCTTTTGAATATTGTATGCGCCATCCGCAATGGCGTCTCAGTCTGCAAACCCATAAATATTTGGGTGTGCGCTAAACCTTATTTAAATGATTTAGCTGTCTTGCGGGCAAAACGGTCAATTGCCCGGTTTGCATCGCCCCATGTCGAAGAATATTGTGCTTCTCTGATGTCGGTTTCATACCAACCATAGCTTAACATGCCAAGGTCTTGGCCATTTTGGGTCAGACTTGCTTCAAATTTCGCACCACCTATCCCGTAACTTTGCTGGCTTAAACCAGAGCTGGCAGATTGACGAAATGTTGGGCGGTTTGGGCGCGCATCAACAATGGTGATCGTCAGGACGCTTGCCGCATTATCATCAACAGTGAAGCCATCTTTGACAAGTCTAGCCTCCATTTTTCTTTTCATACGCGCAGTGAGTCTGTCCAGATCTTTTTGGCCGTATTTCCCTTGGCCTGCAAAACCATTATTCAAACTCCGCATACTGTTTGAACGATCACGCATGTTTTTAGAGAGATGGTCGGCGCGGTAAATCATGTCTTCACTCAGAATAACATTGATTTTTACAGGTGCGTTAAGCGCTTTGACCGTCGTCGTAAAACTATTGCTATTTGTTGCATGGGCCAGTGTTGGCAGTGCTAAAGCAGAGGCGCTTAGGCTAAGCGCGAGTAGGGTAGTCATACCAAATTTTTTCATTTTGTATTCTCCGATCCTGAACTTTATGTGCACAAGGCTAGCACACATGCGAAACCTTCGCAATTCACGTATATCGGGTTTTCTGTGACAATGCCGTAATCTGTCGGCAAGCTTGCTGCTCGGTTTTTGTTAGGTGCAAAGAGGTTTTACGAGCCTGTAACTGCGTGTGCGACATCTACAAAAATGCCGAGAATATTCGCCGCACCTTTGGCTTGATTGATATAGGCATCAACTTCGCCGCGTTGCATCGTACGGCTTACCTGTACCACTTTTCCCGTTAAATCGACAACTTGTGTCGTGACGGTCAGAAATTTCACGCTCGTATCTAAGGCTGCATTCGTGATGTCCACGGGGACTTTGGCAACTCTGTATAAACCTTTGCCAGTATAATAGGCGCCCTTACCTGTGGCATAAACACCTCTCCCCGCAAGTTGCCCTGTTTTCATAACGCCTTTTACAGGCAGGGTGACAGGTAATGTGGCAATTTTACCAATGGTTTTTACAGTGCCACATCCACCTAAAACGAGAATGGACGTTAGGATTGCAAATAGTTTTATACGGGTATTCATAGTCATCCCAATCATAATTGCCCACGGTTGGTGCCGCGTAAAGATAATGTGTAGCGCCATTATTTACGCCATACAGACTTATAAACCTTTAACCCGAAACAATTTCAACATAAAAATACAGTACCCTAACCCTATCGGCTCTCAAATCGCCAAGCCCCAAGCATTGCGAGCAAGATCAGTAAAAAATATAACCATGTCGGGCCAATCGGTGTGCGACGCGAAGAGGTAATATTATACTGCTCATTTGATATCAGCCCTGCATAGTTTTTATTGGCTGTTTTTGTACCAGCTTTCATTTTACGAAAGCTTGGAAGGTTTGTATTGTCGCCGACCCAAACTGACTTGCCACCACTTATGGTCACAAGAGGGGCGAGGAGTGTATCCGTGGCAATTGTGTATTTGAATTCTTGCGGATTAAGTGCGCCGACGGCCGCAATTGCAGTTAAATCGCCTGAGCTAATACTATATGCCCCTTGGTCTTTGGTCGGCATGCTTGCGCGGTAATGGCCTGCGCCGATACGTTTAAGCGCCAGCGTTTGTATTGTACCGTCAGGCTTGAGAATTTTCACATTCTTCTCGGCATCATTTAGCGAAAATTCTTCGATAGTGAGTATCTCATCTTCGATACGCGCGGTCAGGCGATCTGATTCTAAATCGGGTTCTCCCATCAACCAATGGGCAACACGGCGCAGCAATTCATTATAAGGGCCGCCGCCGTCATGACCTTTGGCCCATAACCAAGCTTGATCCGAGAGCAACATGGCTGTGCGGCCTTTTTTCACCTTATCAATAACGAGAAGCGGGTTGCCATTATCATCTTGCATTAATGCGTCGCCGCCAATGAGTTCAACATCTATTGTACGGTACCAACGTCCCCAACGCGCTGAAACTTCGCCGTCAAAGACCGAAGTGATGGGATGGCGTTTGCCTTTTTCGTTCAACTTGGGACGGAAAGGGCCAAGGTTTAGCTCCCCTGTCGGACGGGCTGGCAGCACGGCGATCAACGGCGAACGCGCTAAGCTCTCTTCACTTGCAAAGGCAGGGCCTGTCGCGACAAGTAATGCACCACCACGTTCAACATATTCTGCTATATTGGCTATATAATACGGCTTGAGCATAGGCCGTTTACGTCCACGGACATTAAGGCTGCGTCTGCGGAAATGATCAAAAATAACCAAATCAAATTCACCAAGTTTTTCTTCAAACAATTCACGTTCGGGAAATTGAATGAGGGAAAGTTCTTTAGTATCCGCCGAAACTTTCTTCTCTCCTGGATTAGTCAAAATTGTAAATTGCACCAAGTCAACAGAGGGGTCAGATTTTAAGAGGTTCCGCCATGCACGTCCCCCCATATGCGGTTCGCCCGTAATCAGCAAGACCCGTAACCTGTCGCGCACGCCTGAAATTTCACTGACGAATGTATTGTTGAACGGGGTTAATTCGTCGGGGGCAATGGCTGTACGAATTTCAACCGTATTCAGACCGCGTTTTTCGATCTTTAGCGGTATAGACATACGATTGCCAATCGTCGCATTAAACCGTGCTTGTACAACACCGTTTAGGCGTATCTCCAGCCCTGCACGTTCGCCTTCATGACCGGGGTCATCTACCATGATTTCGAACATGACTTGTTCACCAACAAGACCGAACTTTGGCGTCAGTAGCGCGTCAAGACGTCTGTCCCGCGCATCTTTTTTACCAATGATCAGGCTGTGAAAGGGAACATTGTCTGGCAGTAAATTATCAACGGCTTTGGGCATATCGTGCACGCGCCCATCTGTAATCGCAATGACGCCTGCAATGCGGCCCGCAGGTAATTGCCCAAGCCCGTCAATCATGGTTTGGATCAGGCGCGTACCGTCTTGCCCGGGTTCAACACGTAATGTGACCGTTTCCAGATTGGCAAGCGCCCCCAGTTTTTCAACCACGGCGTCTTGTGCATGTTGTGCCTGTGTCTGCCGCGCGCCAATCTCCATTGACGGGCTTATATCCGTAATGACGAGGGCAATATCGGGCAGGGTCATACGTTCTTCGAGCAGGCTTTGTGGGTTAAGCAGTGCGCCGCACAATATGAAGGCCGCTATCGTACGCAGGACGAAACTCTTTAGGCCACGCCATTCCCCAAAGGTTGAGGCGATGACGATCAAAGCTGTGATCGTGATAATCATCCATATGGGTAAAAGTGGGTCAAATATGATTGAGGTCTTCATTTTTGAGGCTCCTCAATGGGCGTATCTTGGATCTCGGCGTCTTCATTGCCAAGGCGCTTGAGCAAGGTTGAAACATGAATTTGGTCGGCTTTGTAATTTCCAGCCAGTGCATACATGGTCAAATTTACCCCCCACCGATAGGCGTATTCACGTTGGCGCGGAATGTCGTTTTCAATCACCGCAAGTGTGCGGCCTTTATCATCTTTGGCCCACGCCGCAGACCAGTCATTTGACCCGACAATTACCGCGCTGACCCCGTCCCGTGCAGACCCGCGTTGGTCAGCCTCTAACCATAATTTACCGTCCGCATAACGCCCCGGGTAGACTTGGATCAGATAAAAAGCTTTCGTCAAAACATGAGATTTTGGCACAGGACCAAGGCGCGGAATATCCAAAGATTTAGAAACAATCTCCAAACCGGGGTGGGCCTGATTACCAAATAATTTCTTGCGGTCTTGATCTTGGGTATCGAAAACAATTGTACCGCCGGCGGCCATATAGGCATTTAATTTACGCGCGGCTGTGTCGCTTAATGGTTTGGCGTCTCTTTGGATTGGCCAATACAGAAAAGGGTAAAAATCAAGAGGGTCGGTTTCGAGGTTAATGGCACGTACGCCACCCGGTTCGATTGTCGTGCGGCGGTTTAGCTCGAACTTTAACCCTTCAAGCCCTGCGCGGCTCATACTGTCAATATCGCTTTTGCCTGTGACAATATAGGCAAGGTGCAATGATTGTGCGTCATTCATGCGGTCAATGCCTGATTGCGCGAAACTGTCGCTTGGCGCGAAGAGGGCAAAAGACGTTACCGCGACAAGAACCGCCACGCTTTTTCGCAAAGGCAATGACATACGGCCCGAGGCAAATAGCGACAGCAAGACATCAAGTGCAAGTAATATGCCCGCAAACCCAAGCAATAATCCGCTGAGTGATTTTGGTTTACGCTCACCATAAGGTGTCGCAACCAAACCATTGCCCGTAAGTAATTTATAATCTTGCGGGTCTTTAACCGTGTTCAGGGCTTGGCGACGCATGCCTTGGCGGTAGAGCCCCGGTGGGTGGTCTGGGCTTGCGTTGGTATTGGCAAAATCTGCATCGGCAATGGTCAATGCGGTGAGCGGCGGCGTCCCTAATTGCCCATATCCGTTCAGCGTCCGTCCTGCCGTCCAATCGCCCTCGTTATTGCTGACACTCGATGTGGTTGCACGTGCCAGAGGTAAAATCCGTTTGAGCATTTGCACATACATGCCGCTAAGGGGAAGCCCCGACCAATCTGGCCCAGCGGTCACATGAAACAAAACAATACGTCCAAGTCCGCGTGACGCAGAGGTGATAATTGGTGAACCATCTTGCAGTCTCGCCCATGTATTCGCGTCAGTCTCGGCACTTGGCCTTGCCATAATTTGCTTTTTCACGAACACATCTTCTTGTGCAGCAAGCCCAAAGAACGGACTGTTTTTAGGGAAAGGCGCAAATCCTTTTGGGTCTTCCCACGCAAGCGCACCGCCGAGGTCACGGTCACCAGAGCGTAGGGTAACGGGAAGAAGACTGTCGGAACGCTTGGCAAGTTTTGGCCCTGCAAACCGCACAAGCAATCCACCATCTTCGACATATTTCACAAGGTCGGCGCTCTCGGTTCTGGCGCGGTCACTCATAAAAATAATAGCAGGATTGACAGCAATAAGTTGGTCAAGATCCCCTTTATATATGTCGGCGTTCGGCGATAGTGCTTTTTCGATGAAATGCCATTCAGACAAAAGCGGCTGGGTGTTGCTGTCACTACCTTTAAGGAGGCCAACAAGAGGACGTCCCCAACTATCATCAAGCAAGACCACACTGCCAGCAGAGGCAATGCCTTCTACGCGCAATTGCGATACGCGGTTGCGTAATTCAGCAGGTAAATCAAATTGCGCTTCAGCAGTATCGCCGCTTGGATTAAATTGCAAAGGCGCACGTGCAATCACCCGACCTTGCGGCCCATATGCCGCCACGGTGTGTGACCGTAGACTTTTTGTATCGAGACGGTGCCATGTGCTGATAAAACCGTTCGCACTTTCTTTCGTCGCGCCGCCAAGGATAGGGCTTAGCTCTGTGCTTGGGAGGTAGATTTTTTGCGCGGCACTTGTTTTTAAAATGGCTGAGAGGGCATTTACATGACCATAATTCACACCGTCCGAGAGCCAAACAGTATGGGCTTTGCTAATATTCGTTTTAGTAAGTCTCTGCGCCAAGACTTCGCGCTCAGGTTCATAGGGAAGTGGTTGCAAACTATTGAGGCGGCGCAGGGCTTCGCTTGCAGGGGCAAAACCTGTTGCGTTCATTTCGTTGACATCAATGCTTGCGTAAATGGCCAGTGTTTGGTTTTTAGACACGGCTTGTTTCACAATTGCTTCGGCTTCGCGCATCATGGCGGGCCAATTTCCTGCCGATGCCCACCCATTATCAACGACAAGCACGATAGGGCGACGTGTATCTGTATCCGTTTTAAATAAAATCGGATTGGCGAGTGCTATGGCAATCAATGCGCCCAAGAAAAGCCGAAAGGCCAACAGCCAGAGCGGCGTACTGTTTGGCGTCTCTTCTTCTTTATTGACACCTGCCAATAATCTGAGTGGCGGAAAAACCTGATCCAGTGGTTTGGGCGGCGTAATGCGAAGCACAAGCCAAATAATGGGCAAGGCCAGTAAACCAAACAGGGCAAGCGGGCTTAGGAATGTCAGAGAACCAATAACCATTATGTCTCTTTCGCGAGCGCCAGATAAAGCGCGCTTAAAGCTTCGGTCGCGGGTCTATCGGTCGTGTGCGTGACGAGTGTCCACCCAAGGCGTCGCGCCGTATTGGCGAGCGTTTTTTCATGAGCAACAAAGGTTTCCATATATTCCGCTTTTACTTTTTCCGCACGCCCAAGCAGGAATGGTAATTTGCTTGTATTCGCAGGATCAAACAAACGCATACGCCCTTTATACGGAAAGCTACGTTCCGCAGGGTCAACAATATGAAGTAAAACGCCCGTCGCAGGTCGCGCCGACAATCGGGCAATCCGCGTACGCCAATCATCAGCAGGATCAAGGAAATCAGACGCGAGGACAATGCGAGAATGCGCGGAAAACTCTGCCCCCAAGAAACCTAATGTCCCCTCACTGGACGCAAGGCGGTGAGAAACCCGTTCAACGCCAAGACGCCCCGTGCGGGCTTTCTCGCTTTCGCCCATCACGCCGCACCGCTCGCCTGCACGCATCAAAAGCGCACCAAGAGCAATCATCAACACGCTTGCGCGGTCTTTTTTCGTGGGGAGTTTGTTGTGAGAACGCCATGCCATACCCGCAGAGCCATCGCGCCACATCCATACGGTATTGGCGGCTTCCCATTCGTTTTCGCGCACATATAAATGATCCGACCGCGCAGACCGCCGCCAGTCGATTTGATTGGCCGTGTCAGATTGGGTAAAATTACGGTATTGCCAAAAGCTTTCGCCTGCCCCTGAACGCCTGCGACCATGCACCCCTTGGGCCACAATCGCAGCCACACGTTCAGCCTCGGCCAATAACCCCGGAAAAGGGGCGGCGAGGTGTTCGGCCTGTCGGCGGAGCTCTAAAGATTTCGGAACGGCGATTGGCATGAATTAGCTGATGCGCGCTGTTAGCTGTTCAATCAAATCGCTAATATGTTGCCCGTCTGCACGTGCCGCGAAACTCAGCGCCATACGATGTTTCAACACAGGGGCTGCCAGTGCACGTACATCATCAATCGAAGGTGATATACGGCCATCAAGCAATGCACGCGCACGGGTGGCGAGCATAAGCGCTTGACCTGCACGAGGGCCAGGCCCCCACGCGACAGTGTTTTTAATAAAATCAAATCCGCTTTCTTCTGGGCGCGCACCGCGTACAAGCTCCAAAATACAATCGACAACTTTGTCACCGATGGGCATTGCGCGCACAAGGGATTGCATGTCGATAAGTTGTTTTGAGGTGATAACTCTTTTGGCCGTGCCAAATTTTGTCCCTGTCGTTGCCAAAAGAATTTCGCGTTCTGTTTTCAATGTTGGGTAATCCACATCAATTTGGAACAAGAAACGGTCAAGCTGGGCTTCGGGTAGGGGATATGTGCCTTCTTGCTCAATCGGGTTTTGGGTTGCCAATACATGAAACGGTGCAGGTAAATCATGGCGTTCGCCTGCGACAGTTACAAATTTTTCTTGCATGGCTTGCAAAAGCGCAGATTGGGTGCGGGGGCTGGCGCGGTTAATCTCGTCGGCCATTAAGAGCTGACAAAATACAGGGCCGGGAATGAAACGAAAGGCACGCTTGCCCTTGGCGCCTTCTTCAAGCACTTCTGAGCCGATAATGTCGGCAGGCATAAGGTCTGGGGTGAATTGAATGCGTTTACCGTCAAGCCCAAGCACGGTCGATAATGTTTCGACGAGCAATGTTTTTGCAAGGCCCGGCACACCGACAAGCAAGGCATGACCACCACTGAGAACGGCGGTCAAAGCAAGCTCAACCACATTTTCTTGGCCGATGACCACTTGTCCAATAGAGGTTTTTACCGCGTCGAGTTTGCCGTGTGCGGTTTTCAATTTTGTTTCCAGACCAGAACTCATATCACTTCCCTAATATTGCGCTCGATATTTTGCGAGCTTGCATCATCGTATTTTGTCATTAAGTTTAGGGCATTCACGCTGAATCGCAAAAGGAATATTACGCTTAACACCATTAAATTGCGTACATTTAAAAATAGACGGATATGCCAGACACTCAAACACCACAAAATGCTCTCGCGAGCTTGATAAAAGCCGCTAAAGAGGCAGGAGACGGCGCTTTGCCCGTTGAAAAATGGCATCCTGAATTTTGCGGCGAGATGGACATGGTCATCCGCAAAGACGGTTCGTGGTGGCACGAAGGCTCGCAAATCACCCGTGCACCGCTTGTGAAACTGTTTTCGAGCGTCTTACGCAAGGATGAAGACGGCCATCATTACCTTGTGACACCTGCCGAGAAGATTCGCATACGTGTTGAATGCGCGGCCTTTATGGCCATGCGCGTTGATGTTGAAAATGCAGGCGAAGAACAAGTTCTGTTTTTTACTTTGATAACGGGTGAGGTCGTCGAACTTGGCGCGAACCATGCCCTGCGTGTCGAGACGGACGCGGACAGTTTGGAACCTACGCCGCTCTTGCATGTCCGTGGCCGATTAGAGGCATTGCTCATGCGTCCTGTGTTTTATGAACTGGTCGAATACGCGCAAGAAATAAAGACAAAGCACGGCGTGCAATTAGGGGTAAAAAGCAACGGCATTTTCTTCCCGCTCGGTCCAGCCAACATTCATGTTGGCATAGATAGTGATGAGGCTGAATAATGTTTAAAGCCATGTTGCAAGACCCGCTTATCCAAAGTGTACAATCCGTGTTGGACCCTTTGTCAATTTCGGACGATACCCACACGCCAAAACGTGAGGGACAACGCGCCGCGTCCGTCCTCATGCCACTCGTGAAACGGGGCGAAGACTGGCACGTTCTCCTGACCCGTCGCCCTATGCATATGTCAAACCATCCCGGGCAAATTAGTTTCCCCGGTGGGCGTACCGAAACGGGCGAAACTCCTTGCGAAGGCGCACTGCGCGAGACCCATGAAGAGGTGGGAATTATACCAGATGATGTTCAGTTGTTAGGGCGGCTACCTTCGTTTAATGCCATTTCTGAATACCGCGTCACGCCTTTTGTTGGCGTGTTTAACCCTGCTGCAAAAATGGTAGCACAACCTGCGGAAGTTGAAGAAATTTTCGAAGTCCCGTTCGCATTTGTAATGAATAAAAATAACCATATACGCAGAGACGTCGAATTTGAAGGCGAAAAACACGTGCTTTACGACATGCCGTGGCCAAGTGCACAAAACAATACCCATAATATATGGGGCATGACGGCGATGATCATGCACCAACTCTATCACCGCCTCTATAAAAGGATGGAAAAATGAAGCTAGATATTACGGCGCATGCATGGCTTGCGCGTAAAGCGACATTGCGTATATTCCAAGCCCTTGGTGAAGGCAATGTGCGCTTTGTTGGCGGCTGTGTCCGCAATGCCATCCTTGGTGCGCCTGTCGCAGACCTCGACATGGCAACAGTGCTCGAACCCAAAGAGGTAACAGCACTTTTAAAAGCACAAAAGATCGCAGTTCACGCAACGGGATTGTCCCACGGCACGGTTACGGCTGTTGCAAATGATGTGGTGTTTGAAATCACGACTTTGCGTAAAGATGTGGCGACAGACGGGCGTCATGCAGAGGTAGAATTTACCAAAAATTGGAACGAAGATGCACAGCGCCGTGACTTCACAATGAACGCACTTTATGCAGATTTAGGCGGCAATATTTACGACCCGACAGGGCAGGGACTTGACGATATTAAAGCCGTGAAATTACGTTTTGTCGGAGAGGCCGAAGCCCGTATTCGCGAAGATTATTTACGCATATTACGCTATTTCCGTTTTCACGCGTGGTATGGTCAGGACAAGGCGATGGATAAACAGGCTTTGGATGCGTGCCGTGAACTGAAATCGGGGATGAAACAACTCTCAAGCGAGCGAATTTGGACCGAGCTTAAAAAACTTCTCAGCGCTCCATCGCCGCACCGTACTGTCAATGTCATGTTGCTGAACGGCGTGTTGGAAACACTCTTGCCCGAAGCGAGTAATAGCGAAGGCTTGCAGCGTGTGATCGAGGTTGAAAAAAAAGCAGGGCTAAAAATTGATCCTTATTTGCGGTTAATGGCGATGGCGGCGCGGGATGAATTTGCGGTCGCAGGGCTTATTCGCCGCCTCAAAATGTCCAATACCGAAAAGTCGCGATTGCTTGGCTGGGCCAGTGATATGTCGGCTCTTGATGTTGCTTTGTCCGATAAAGATTTAAAAATCGAGATATACAAAGCAGGGTCTCAAATTGCTATGGACCGTGCCATTTTACGTGCCGCAGGCGCAGACGATCCGATTATCCGTAATGGCTGGATTGGCGTTTATAAAACAGCGCGTGATTGGGAACGTCCCGTATTTCCCGTTACAGGCAAAGATTTGGTCACCGCAGGTGTGTCAACTGGCCCTAAAATGGGCAAAATCATGGAAGCCCTCAAAACCCTCTGGATCCGCTCTGGCTTTACCGCCGATAAAGATCGGTTATTAGCGGCCTTGGTGTTGTTAAATCGCTAGCTCACTCCTCAGTTGCTACGATTTCCGTGAGGGCAGTAAATCTAAAAATATGTGAACATAACCATGAAAGAGGTACGGTGATAAGCCCATACAAAAATGCGTTTGCTATACATATGGGCATAATAATTAAAATATATTCGAAAATATCAAAGGAGGAAGAATTCTTCGATAAACTCGCTAATATATCAAGTGTTACAATAATTGTTAGCGCTAGGAGGTGGACTTTGCCAGCCTGATCTATAGCAATGCGTAATATATCACTCATACATAATGACTTTGCTTTGCTTACCCTTTTGCAGCTTAACCACGCAACAAGAGGTGTGCCAAAGATAAAAGTCAGAGAGAATGGATAAACGAACAATAATTGTTCGGCGCCGTCGGGTAGGTTTTTAAAGCACTTAGCTGTAATACTACTTGAAGCGCACTCCCATCTTAGATATTCGAAATATGGCCACAACATGTAAATGCCTATACCGACGGGTATAATACAGGCACATACCGCACCTAGCCAAAGGCTTCGTCTCTCTGGTGTGCGTAGTTTTAAATATGCGTCTGGCTGTGTACCCATGTTTATATCCCCATTTTCTTAGCATGAGACAAAACCATTAAATGGGTGTGAATATGGCAATAGCGAGGTCAGATTGTGTTTTATGCCTCGGAACAGTTTTCGCGGCGCATTTGTTCTTTCACATGCGCGTTATAGCCGCGTAGGAGTGCAGGTTTTTGGCGGGTGAAGTTTTCGCCTGTATCTGTGCACGAAATAATGCGGTCTATGCGGAAATTACGGTAATCCTGACGTAGCTCACACCACGCGGCCAGAATATGGGCGTTGGGGAAGAAAATGAGG
>NVXK01000040.1 GCA_002733905.1 Robiginitomaculum sp.
CCAAGCCTGTAAAATATATATCGCGGGGTGGAGCAGCCCGGTAGCTCGTCAGGCTCATAACCTGAAGGTCGTAGGTTCAAATCCTACCCCCGCAACCAACTTAAATAAATAATAACAAACACATAGCCTTCCGTACAAACGGGAGGCTTTTTTTTGTGCGTATACGTTGGAAGCGTATCGTAAGCAAAAGAAGCAAAAAATACATGATGAGCTATTGAAGAAAATGTGGATAGGTTTTGTTTTTAGTCATGCAAAAAAAACCAAACTCTAGGTATGTTTTAAACTAAACAAAATTTCAATCACTCGTTGCAGGCGAGTGCGTTCATCTACTATCAGGACACTTGTAGGGTCAGGCCTGTTTTTAAAGGTGAGGGGGGGGGGCGTAGATCAAGGTGGTTTATTTGTCGAGCGTAACAGGGATACGGTACACTGATTATTCGTATGGAATAGGCGTATGAAATTCTCCAAATCAATTTACCAAAACCTCAATACTGTAATTTCTTAAGCGTTGTGATAGTGTGGGAGTTGGGACTGAGGGGGCTACTGATAAGTTTGGTTTTAATATTGCGGGTGCGATATATCTACTTTTAAAGAATGAAACAAGAATCTTAGGTATAACTTTGCAGGTATCGCTTTTGGTGAATCAGTTTTCATATCAGTTTGACCAGATAATCATTGCTACTGTAAAAAGTAAGCACATGTGGACACTAAATTTTTATAAAACTCTCCAGAAATGCAATCTCGAAACCGTTAATTCACGATTGCGAATTGAAAGTCGGTTTAATCATTCGATTTTAAAACTCTGCTGAGTGTTTCGATGAGGAAGGCTGTGTTGAGGCCGAAGAGGACGAGGCCATTGGCGGCGATCATACCTGAAAGGAGGCGCCATTCTTGAGGAAGGGTGACATCCCCAAAGCCAAGGGTTGTGAAGGCGACCATGGAGAAGTACAGGGCTTGTTCCAATGTATCAAAAGCTCCTAAAAGGTTGAAAGCGTGCGCCCAAACCCATATGGCGAGGCTTAGGGCGGTCAGGAGCCAAAGGGTTGCCGTTGTGAGCAGGATAACAGGGGCGTGAAGTTTGGGGTGGGCCATCAATTTGGGCGCATGTTTACGTAAGTTCTTCATGGCGATTTCGATAAAGATCACCTGAATGATGATTGTTATGCAAATTAACACCGAACCTATGAATATTTGAAAAAACATTTACGGCCTCCTTGTGATTTGATTGCCCAACACCTAATCGCGTTTTATCGAAACTCCAAATGCTGTGTGCACTGTAAGGAGAGGGCTGGGTTAAGTTGCGGCAATAACACCGCAGACTTTTCCATGAATTATAATCGTTTTTTTGTCCACTGTTATTTCAGGATGCATGACGGACTGAGTTGGATTGTCATTGGAGAGTATGAATTTGGTTTTTACACGTTTGATGTTCTGGATGTGAATTTTTTCATCTTCTGTTAGAAAGAAATAGACGCCCTCAACCGTAAATTCCTTTTGTTGGAAATTTACAATGAGATGATCTCCGATTTTGTAGGTAGGTGACATATTGTCATCGACAACAACAAGGATCGATATATCGTTCGGGCCGACCTTTAGAGTCTCAGAAATATACTTTTTTGGAAATTGCCATTGGGCAACAAATTCCCATCCTTCACTCTCTTCTTGGACAATATTACCCTTTACCATTTGCGGTATGAAGACTTCTGCAACGCTTATGTTCTCCTCAGGCATTTTTGCTTGGGGCGAGGTCGTGAATTGTGTTAAAAGCTCAAGAGCTTTTTTGCCAAAATTAAAGATATCTTGATCCGACAAAACTTCGCCGATATTGAGATATGGGTCAGATTTTGAGCCAAATTTTGAGTATGAAGATTCAGTGATGTCATCAGCAATAGCGGCGTCACTCACTCTGGGGTGCGGGTCATCATGAAAGTATTCCCCAGTCAGAATCCATCCAGGTGAAACACTAAAAAGTTTCGCATAACGCCGTGCATCGTCAATGCCAAAGCCGCGTGAGCCGTTCTCATGGGCCGCATAGGTTGCTGGTCTGGCCTTCAAGGCCGTTGCTGCCGCTCGCGCGGATCGATATCCAGCCATCCGCCGTGCTTTCATCAATCTGTTACATGGTTTGGTCATCTTGTTGCGTAATTTCCATTATTGACTGGGATTCAGGATTCGGAATTATAATTGACATGGTTGATAGCGGCAAGCGCCTAGTTATACACTAAAATCTATGCAAATTGTAGACAATTATGCAATATGTAAATATTTTGATGGACTTTATGCGTTAAACTTATACCCTATGTATTCATGAAAAGAATGACAACGGGGAGTTGTGAACGATGAAAAACTATATTTCATGCATTGTGCTCGCATTTACGGCGAGTGTTGGTTCTGGTTCACTTGCGCATGCGCAAAGTTATGGGCAACCAACAAGGTATGATCAGTGCCAACAGCGTGCCCAACAAATTTCTGGATATTATGGGGATGTGCCAGACAGATATTTGGATGGCGGTGCACTGCGCGGGGCGGCGAAACGTGCCAATACTGTTGGTGCCATTGCCTGGATTGCAGGTGGTAGCAAAAAAGAAATCCGTAAGGCGAGAAAGAGAGCTGCACGACATGGCGCGCTTGAAGGCGCTATAAAACGTGCGATCGCCAAGGATAAACAACGCAAGAAACGCGAGCGTTATCAGTTCGAAATTCAAACATGCATGTCTGGTGGACGCTAAACCTGTTGCTACGCGATTTTACGATTAAAATAAGAATGAGAATATTATGATGTTTACAAAACAAATATTGATTGGAATGAGTTTAACCGCGCTAGGGTTAGTTGGCTGTACATCTACCACGGGCGCGTATGGGACGCAGGAGAGTATGAGTGCCGCGCAAACAGTGAATGCCGACGAGATGTTCGACATAACTAAGTTGACATGCTGGGAACTTTCCACCCTGCCTGAAGCCGATGCGGGGTATGCGGCAATTTTGGTATATGGATATCGCGCAGGGCAATCTGTCCAGAATGAACAATCAGCAACGCGCATTGAAGGCGCAATTGCGAATGTAATGGAAACATGTGCCACTCATCCAAATATGATGGCAATTCAGGCATTTAAGTAAGCGTGTATATTGATCATTCAACTTGAATATAAATAGAGAATAAAAATCCAGCTTTGTATCTGGATATCGGGGAGAAGTAAAAATGTCATATTTAAAGCGTGGTCGGGGTGTGCCCAAATATCTAAAACTGGCGTCAGCTTTGCTAATAACGTCAGCTTTAATAAGTGGATGCGCCCCGAAAGAAGAAGTGGAAGCGGTGACAATCATTCGTCCTGCCAAACTGATTGAAATCGCCACATCATCAAATATTACCACGATGAACCTTCCTGCCATTATTGAAGCGAGCGATTCGTCTAATCTGACATTTCAAGTCGGTGGGCAATTGACGCAACTTCTTGTTACCTCAGGTCAAAGGGTCAATCGTGGCAGTATTATCGGTCGGCTGGATCAGCGGAGCTATTTAAACAAGGTCGCAGAGGCAAAGACCGCTTATGACAGCGCCGACACCGAGTTTAAACGCGCTGAACGTTTGATTGCCGCCAGTGCAATTTCAAAAAGTGCATTTGAGAAACGCAAATCCCAACTGGACGTCGCGAGAGCGCAACTGGATGACGCGAATAAGTCTTTAGAGGACACCGTTCTGCGTTCACCATTCGCAGGCATAATCTCGGCTGTTCAGGCAAAGAAATTTCAAAACATTCAACCCATGGAAGATATTGTCACCTTACAAACTACAGGCGCGGCAGAAGCTCTGGTTCAGTTGCCTGCAACGATGATAGCAGGAAGTGGTCGTATTAACGCGGTAGAAACAGTCATCATGTTGGACGCTGCGCCTGATGTTCGTATACCTGCGACATTCAAGTCTATTGCGACGCAAGCGGATGCAAGCTCTCAAACCTTTGCTGCAAAATATTCGTTTCAACCTTCCAGTGATGTCGTGATTTTGCCGGGTATGACGGGAACGCTTCAAAGTAAATTTACGTTGTCCAATAAAGACGGAAGTGTTGAGCAAATTAACGTACCGCTTTTGGCGATCCTGTCTGATGGGGACGCGCGTTATGTCTGGATTGTAGATACGGGTAGTTTAACGGTTTCGCGCCGTACGATAACCGTAGGCAAAAGCATTGGAGAAACGCTTGAAATTACCTCTGGACTACAAGCTGGAGATACAATTGTTGGTGCGGGCGCTTCATATCTTCACGAGGGTATGAAAATTCGTCGGTATGAAGGCAAGTAGGGGCGCGTCATGAATCCAGCAGAATTCTCGATTAAAAATCGCCTGATCAGTATGATCGTCATTATGGCTGCCTTAATTGGTGGCTGGATGGCCTATAAAAACATGCCGCGCTTTGAAGACCCAGAGTTCGTTATTCGTACAGCCGTTGTCATTACCCAATATCCGGGTGCAACACCGCAAGAAGTCGCGGACGAGGTCACAGAGCCATTAGAGACCGCCATACAGCAAATGCAGGAAGTTAAGAAGGTCACGTCTACCTCTTCCGATGGTTTGTCGCAGATTACTGTAGACATCAAAACCAAATTTGCCCCGACCAAGCCTGATTTAGAAGCCGTTTGGAGTACATTGCGGGCGCGTGTTGATGGCGCACAAATACGTATGCCGCCAGGAGCACAGCCCTCTATGGTCAATGACGGTTTTGGGGATGTGTTTGGTATTTATTACCTGATTACAGGGGACGGTTTTACACCGAAGGAATTACATGACTATGCCAAAAGTTTACGAACCGAGTTATTGAGCGTAGATGGTGTTGGTAAGATCGCCATTGGAGGCACGCAACCCGAAGCTATTTATGTGGAAATTTCTCGCGAACGTGCGGCCGCGCTTGGCGCCTCTGTGGATCAGGTTTATAATGATCTGGCAAAGCAAAACTCGGTCACGCCCGCTGGGAATGTAAAAGTTGGCAATCGCCGTCTGATTATACAGCCGACGGGCACAATCGACTCTGTAGAAGCCATTAAAAATCTAATTGTATCGACTGGAAATTCCGGCACGGTTGTTTATCTGAAAGATATCGCGACAGTTCGGCGTGATTACCAAGATCCAATAGCTTCGGAAATTCGCTATGATGGGAAACCTGCGATCAGCTTGGCCATTGCAAATGTGACAGGTGCCAACGTTGTTAAAATGGGGGAGGGCATTACCGCCAAACTCAAAGCGACCGAAAGCCAACGTCCATATGGGATCGTGCTAAATGAGTTTTACCATCAGGGAAAAATTGTCGCTATTGCCGTGAATGACTTTGTTGTCAATGTCATGCTTGCGCTTTTGATTGTATTGATAACGTTGATGATATTTATGGGCTGGCGTTCTGCGGTCGTGATCGGCGGTGTATTGTTGGTGACAATCGCAGCGACACTGGCGACCATGTATATGATGAACATTCCTATGCACCGTATTTCATTAGGCGCACTCATTGTTGCGCTCGGCATGTTGGTTGATAATGCCATTGTGGTGACGGAAGGTATTCTTATCGGTACGCAAAATGGCGAGAAGAAACTTGCGGTCGCTAAAAAAATTGTAAAACGAACAATGTGGCCTCTGCTTGGCGGAACCCTCGTTGGCATTTTTGCGTTTGCACCCATTGGTTTATCACCAGGGAGTATGAGCGAATATGCAGGGCACTTATTCTGGGTTATTATGATTTCGCTTGCCTATAGTTGGATTTTCGCGATTACGGCTGTGCCATTATTTGCAGACTTATTGTTTAAAGAAGGTCGTGGTGAGCTCGGCACTGTGAAGGCCGATGGTAAAATTATGAGCGCCTATAAAAGCTTTATGCGCGGTGTTTTGAAAGCGCGTTGGGCCGTTATTGGAGCCGTAATTGTTTTGTTTGCATTGTCGATTGTTGGTTTTGGCAAGGTGAGGCCTGCATTTTTCCCCGCGTCAACATCGCCGCAAATTGTTGTTGATTATTGGTTGCCCGCAGGTACCGATATTAGTGTGACAAAAGCGGATATGCTAAAGATTGAAGCCGAACTTTCGGCGCGTGATGATATAGAGGGTCTACAGACACTCATTGGTCAGGGTGGGGCTCGGTATATGTTGGTATATGCATCAGAGCCCCAAAATTCGTCCTATGGGCAGTTTTTGGTGAAGGTGAAAGATTATAATGAGATCAATACAATGATCCCACAAATCCAAACCTATATCGATAAAAATTACCCCGATGCACAATCAAAAGTCTGGCGTTTTTCACTCGGCCCTGGTGGTGGTTCTAAAATCGAGGCTGAGTTCTCTGGCGCTGATCCTGTCGTATTACGGCGCCTCGCTAATGAAGCTAAAGCGATCTATGCTGCTGACGGTAAAGCGATTTCGATCAAGGATGATTGGCGTCAACAAGTGAGCGTGATCCAACCTCTGTATAACGAGGTTCGCGGACGCCGACTTGGCATCTCGCGTGAGGATATTTCGAACGCAATCCAAACAAATTTCTCTGGTAGGTCAGTTGGTGTTTACCGTGAAGGGGATACTCTCATTCCCATTATAGCACGTGCGCCTGCGCGTGAACGCGGGGACGCAAATAGCATGGCGGACATTCAAATTATCAGTCAAGCCTCTGGTAAAACTGTTCCTTTGGTTCAGGTGGTTGATGGATTTCAAACCACATGGCGTAATGGCCGCCTTAAGAAGGTCAATCGGGTTTTGACCATTACGGCACAATCTGACGCGATGTCTGGTGAAACTTCGGGTGATTTTTTCGCGCGGGTCAAACCTCAAATTGAAGCTATGGATATTCCCGATGGATATAATCTGGAATGGAGTGGTGAGTACGGCGATAGTCAAGAAGCCAATGAAGGTCTAGCCTCCACTTTGCCTCTGGGCCTCCTTGCGATGGTGCTTGTGGTGGTCATTTTGTTTAATGGCTTTAAACAGCCAATAATTATCTGGCTTGTCGTGCCGCTCGCTTTAATTGGCGTGGTGTTTGGATTGCTTGTGACCGATACGGGGCTAGAATTTATGGCCATTATTGGTTTGCTCGCCTTGTCCGGATTGTTGATTAAGAACGGGATTGTGCTCGTCGATCAAATGGACTTGGAGATCAAGGAAGGGAAACCGCGCTTTGATGCCGTGGTTGATTCTGCGGCCAGTCGGGTGCGCCCTGTGATGATGGGGTCTCTGACAACCGTGCTTGGTTTGATCCCATTGTTCGGCGATGCATTCTTCAAAGCAATGGCTGTTGTCTTGGTATTCGGACTTAGCTTCGCAACCATCCTTACATTGGTTGTGGTTCCCGCACTTTATGTGGTTTTCTTCAGAATAAAGACGAGCGAAACTGCGGCTTAGTCAAAGCCGATATGAAAAGGAAATACTATGCGTAATTTACGTTTATCTGTCTCTACACTGGCGATTGCCGTTTTGCTCGTGGGGTGCAAAACTACCTCTGGCGCAGTTAACACTGAAGCAAAAACAATAGCTAGCTCCAGTATACCCAATGTGCCTACAGATTGGGCGGCCATTAGCGAACGGGTAGGGGATGTGCAGCTTGGTTGGGTGAACGCCCTTGGTGACCGTACTTTGTCTAAATTGGTTGATGAGGCGCAAGCCAATAATAAAAACCTGCAAGCGGCGGCGGCTAATGTTGATAAATCTTGGGCATTGGCAAAACAGGCGGGTGCAGCTTTGTCACCACAAGTTGGTCTCAGTGCTGGCAGCGGAGGTTCTGGAAATTTGAATGGAGCCAGCGGAGGTAGTTTTAATCTTGGCGTACAGGCCAGTTGGGAGCTTGATGTTTGGGGCCGTATTAGCTCTGGCCAGCAAGCGGCTGTGCAAAGTGCAGAATCAGCGGATGCCGATTATAAATTCGCACAACATTCACTGGCCGCAGGCGTGGCACGGTCATATTTCGTGGCTATCGAAGCACAGCGCCAAGAGAAGCTTGCCAATGATGTGGTGGCTGCGATTGGGAAAATTACCAATATTGTACAGATACAGTTTGATAATGGTGCCGCGACGCAACAAGATGTGTCACTCGCCCGTTCTGACCTTGCGACAGCCAAAGATAGTTTGGCTTCGGCCAAAGGCGGCAAACGAGATGCGTTGCGCGCATTAGAGCTTCTTTTGGGCCGCTATCCCGGCGCAGATATCGAGGTACGCTCCGCACTTCCTGCGGTTCCTGCCCCACCACCTGCGGGCATACCTTCTGCTATTCTTGAACGTCGCCCTGATATTATTGCTGCTGAACGCCGAATTGCGGCGGCGATTAATACAGTCAATCAAGCGCACGCGGCGAAACTACCTTCGGTGAGTTTAAGTGGCTCTTTAGGCGGAGCATCCAATGGATTGTCTAGTCTCCTGAGCCCGACTAATATTGCATGGAAATTGGCATCAAGTCTCCTTGTGCCAGTGATGGACGGCGGCGCGGCAGATGCTGCCATTGAAATTACGGGTGCAGATCAAAAAGCGGCTGTCGCGGCTTATGCCGATACTGCGCTGAAAGCATTTGGAGAGGTTGAATCTGCCCTCGATCAAGGCGTGGTTTTACGTGAACGTAAAGGTAATTTGAACGAAGCTGTACGCGAAATTAATACGGCTCTCAAAATTGCTGAAATACGTTTTAATGAAGGTGAGAGCGACCTCCTCGAAGTTCTTCAAATCCAGCAACGAAAATTCGGCGCACAAAGCAACCTTATCTCGCTAGAACGCAGCGAACTCGATCAATTTATCAATTTAAGCCTCGCGCTTGGCGGTAGTTGGAAATAGTCCAGCAAAAAAATAGAGGGCCAATGAAATGCTTAAAAAAACAATGTTTACATTCCTAGCCGTATCCGTCCTAACTGGCTGTGCGACAATGGATAGCTCTGGGGATAGCTCTGGGGATAGCTCTGGTCGTGATACTGGTAAATCATTGGCTATGGCCGTAACATCTCCTTTGGACGTTTTAAACATTCGTAAACAAGAAGCCCCTCTATATCTTCAACAAAGCGGTTATATCTATCAGGCATCCCCGCGCCCTTCGTGCCAGAGTATTGCTCAAGAACTATCGGCCTTAAATGAAGCGCTTGGCGAAACGGACGCCGATGATGAGGCTGCACACAAAACAGAGGAACAACTGCGCGCCGATACGGCAACTGATATGCTCGGTTCCGCCTCAGCTAGCATAATCCCCTTTAGTGGTATGGTTCGGGTCGTGAGTGGTGCCAAAGCGGCTCAAAAAAAGTTTGATGCATACTATGATCAAGGCCGTCGCCGTCGGGCGTTTTTGAAAGGTTTCGCCCTAGGTATTGGATGTCCATCGCCTATATCTCCTAAAGTTTTGACGGTTCCAACTGCAACCAAATGAAGCTCTCGTTAAAACCCTATAGGGTTAGCCCTTCTGTTTGAGGAATATTATGGAAATCCATACGATAAAAATTGATAATTTCATGGCCTTTACCATCGGGATTATGGTGTATTTTGTTGGTAGAATTTTGACACGACGCATCAAATTTTTGCAAGAGTATAATGTGCCAGAACCCGTCACTGGCGGTATTATCGCCTCCTTGGTGGCGCTGTTTCTCTTTGTCGTGTTCAAGATAGAACTTTCATTTGAAATGACGATGCGTAATATTCTTTTGATCTATTTTTTCACGACGATTGGATTGAACGCACGGTTTAGTGATCTCCTTAAAGGTGGTAAGCCTTTGCTCATTTTACTGGTCATCACTCTGAGCTATATCTTCTTCCAAGATTTAATTGGAGTGACGGTTGCCCAGATGATGGGGCTGCCGAAGGCAATGGGGTTGTTGACAGGCTCGGCTTCCTTGATGGGAGGGCACGGCACAGCTATTGCGTGGGCACCTGAAATTGCCGCCAACCATGGTGTTCCTAATGCACTTGAATTGGGAGTAGCCTCTGCAACGCTCGGCTTGATTATCGCAAGCCTGCTTGGCGGCCCAATTGCTAAATATTTAATGGCCCGTCATAAAATTTCTGGCAATTTAGACGATGAGTTAAGTGTTGGTACAACGTATGATCATGAAGAAACCGAAACCCTCAGCCATGTTAATTTCATGAGTGTTTTGCTCGTCGTTCACATTGCAATTATTCTGGGCTATATGCTCAATGAAGTTGTGAGCGCCATTGGCATACGGCTGCCATTATTTGTGACCTGTTTGTTTGTTGGCATTATTATGTCCAACACTATTCCTTTGATTTTCAAAAAAATGCCATGGCCAGCGCATACACCATCACTTGCAATTTTTTCCGAATTTTCGTTGGGACTGTTTATTGCCATGTCTTTAATGGGCATGCAGTTGTGGGCAGTCGCGAGCCTTGCTGGGCCATTGATGATTTTGTTGGGAATGCAGGCAATTGTAGCAACCTTGTTTATTATCTTTGTTTTCTTCAGATTGATGGGAAGTGACTATCAATCGGTCGTGTTAAGCGCAGGTTTTACAGGTGTTCTCCTTGGCGCGACGCCAACGGCGATTGCCAATATGACGGCGGTGACTAAATCCCATGGCTCTGCGCCGACTGCCTTTATTATCTTGCCTCTTGTCGGCGCGTTCTTTGTTGATCTCACCAATGCTTTCGTCATCCAATTTTTCCTAGGGTAGCTTATAATGCGTTGTATTACGTTTCGAATTGCAAAGCTATTTTTGAGTTGTGTTTTACTCGGTATGCTTATGTCTTGTGCAAGTGTAAATGAAGAAACAGACCATTTTAAATTTGCCGCATCTTCTGCCTTGCGGGACTTCAATGTCACAACACGGCCCATTCCAAGGCAGTTACGAAACTTACAAAACCCTTTTGGGCGAAGCCCTTATCAAGGATGCCAAGCGATAGCGGCTGAACTACAATACCTTAACCAAGCCATTTCACAAAATGAGGGACGCCGAGTTGGATATCGTCGTGAGAATAACACTTTGGTTGGACGGTTTGGAAATTTACGTGACACGGGCGTTAAAGCCGCTGCAACTTTCTTTACGCCATATCGAGGCGTGGTACGGCAAGTTACGGGAGCGGCAGCTTATGAAAAAAGTGCGCTCCAAGCCGATCAACGCGCACGCACTCGCTTGGGGTATTTGGTAGGTCAGGGACAAGCTATGCAGTGTCCTGGGTTTTAGAAAAGTTTGGGCCTGTCACTGAATCACACTTAAATGGTTATTGCCCCATTTTGATCTCCTAATTCTCTAAACCTAATTCTCTAAACAGGGTACATAAATAAATATTGAAAATTTTACCAAAATGATACGCATTTTCTTCAAATGTAAAGTAGCAATTTTTGATAATGATATTAACCATCTCGCTTATGTGAACAATGCTTCCTATATTAAACAGACAGAAGGGGGGGATATGCCTGAAGCGCAAATATGCCTGAAAATATAACCACTAAAACCTGAATTGGATTCGATTAAGAAACGAATTACGCTTGCACTTAAAATCGTCATGGGATGAATTTTTGCCCAAGAATGAGGCAGAATGTAATTAGCTATCACGCTATTCGTGTATTTAACGATGTAATATTGTACTCGACCAATTTCTCACTTTTATACTGTTTACGGGTTCCTAGGCAGATGAATATGGAGATCAGGTGCAAAATACTAAGTTTAATTTGTTGTCGTTTACGGGGAAAATGAAAACGCTCCATTTGACGTGGATTGCATTTTTTATCACTTTTATTACGTGGTTTAATCTCGCGCCTCTCTTGCAAGACATTGCACAAACCTTCGATTTATCAAAATCCCAGATTAAGACGCTCTTGGTGCTTAATGTGTCATTGGCGATCCCTGCGCGTATAATTGTCGGGATGATGACAGACCGTTTTGGCCCTCGCAAAGTATATTCTGGTCTATTGTTCGTGGCGGCTTTCCCGTGTTTCGCTTTTGCATTTGCACAGAGTTTTACGCAACTCGCCATAGCGCGGTTCTTGCTTGGCTTCATTGGCGCAGGCTTCGTGATCGGCGTGCGTATGGTATCCGAATGGTTCCCGCATAATGAGTTGGGTACAGCGGAAGGTATTTATGGGGGCTGGGGAAATTTTGGTTCTGCGGTAGCCGCTTTCACTTTACCAACTGTCGCGCTTCTCTTTGGTGGTGAAGAGGGGTGGCGCTATGCTGTCGCTGTGACTGGTATTATTTGCTTGGTCTATAGTTTTATCTATTACGCCAATGTACGTGATGTACCTGAGGGTTCCCACTATTTCAAACCCAAGGGCAAGGGCGCAATGGAAGTCACCTCCAAAGGTGATTTGACCCTATTGATCATCATGAAAATACCGCTTTATTTAGCGCTCGGCGCGTTGGCTTGGAATTTAACCCAAGTGGGTATGTTAAGCGAAATTGTGAAGTCGGTAATATGGGGGGGGTTAGTCATCATATATCTATGTGATTCCTATGCAGCCTATAGCGTAAATATAAAATCCTTACGGATTGGCGTGCCTGAAATTCAAAAATACAAGTTCAAGCAAGTCGCGGTTCTCAATATTCTTTATTTTGCAACATTTGGATCCGAGTTGGCCGTAATCTCTATGTTGCCATTATTCTTCGCAGAGACATTTGGTCTAAGTGCAGTCATGGCGGGGATGGTTGCTTCGGGTTATGCATTTATGAACCTGATGTCGAGACCTGGTGGTGGATGGATTTCAGATAGGTTTGGTCGCAAGCCTACTTTGCTCATACTAACAGCAGGCTTGGCTCTTGGTTATCTGGCGATGTCGATGGTGGGAAGTGCGTGGCCTGTATGGCTTGCGGTCATCGTCGCTATGGCCTGTTCGTTCTTCGTACAAGCAGGGGAAGGCGCCGTCTTTGCGGTTGTGCCACTTATCAAACGGTCACAAACAGGCGCTATCGCAGGAATGACGGGGGCATATGGTAATGTTGGCGCCGTAGTGTATTTGATTGCCTATGCGGTTCTGCCTGTGTCCACATTCTTTTTGATTATTGCGTCAACAGCCGTGCTTGGGTTTGTTGCTTTGCTGTTCCTAGAAGAACCGCGTGGTGAAATCGTTGAAATCGCCGACGATGGCACCGTCCAATTGATCAAGATCGGTTAGATATGAATTTAGCCCCAAAAAACGATAACCGTTTAGCTGATACTACAGTTTCAGCAATCGGTCTCGTATTGTCTTTTGGTGGCTATAGTGACGCAGGAACGAAAACGCGCAACGATGATGCTTTGGCGGCCCGTTTGCCAGAAAACCAACAAGAAAGTCAGTATAAAGGTGCTGTGGCCTGTATCGCTGATGGCATAAGCGTCAGCGAACGCTCTCATATTGCCAGTCAAATGTCTGTAACACAGTTCATAAGCGATTATTACGCAACCCCAGAGGCTTGGTCTGTGGATGTTTCTGCTTCTCGTGTGTTAAAAGCATTGAATGATTGGCTATGCGCGCAGAGCCGTCATAATCAAGCGAGCGCAATGGTGACAACATTTAGCGCCTGTATCCTAAAATCCCATACATTCCATATTTTCCACATAGGCGATAGTGCGATTTATCGGTGTCGTGGCGATGAAATACGTGTGCTGACCCGCGATCACAATCTAAATGTGATGAACAAAGCGGCTGTTTTGACAGCCGCTCTCGGTATGGATCCACGTCTGAACGTGGATTATAGTAAAATCAGTGCAAGTGTTGGGGATATTATGATCCTTTTGACTGACGGGGTTAGCTCTGTTTTAGAGGAAAAAGATTTTGCGAGGCTTCTTGCGACCAAACCTAAAACGGCACAAGAACTGGACGATGTATCAAAAATCATTTGTGAATTAGCCGTGTCTCGCGGCAGTGAAGATAATGTAAGCTGCGGCTTGCTTTATGTCGCTGAATTGCCGAGCGAAAATATTGACGAAGCCCATCGCCGTGTTCAGGCCTTACAAATCCCTCCCGTTATGAAGGTCGGACATAAGCTTGATGGTTTCGAGGTTAAGAAAATCCTGCACACAGGAACACGTAGCCATATTTATGCTGTGAGTGATACGATGAATGGGCCAGATAATGGGCCAAACAATGGCAAAGAGTATGTTTTAAAAGTACCGTCTTTAAATTTCGCCGATGACCCTGTCTACTTAGAAGGGTTTATTCGCGAGCAATGGGTAGGGCGAAGGCTAGCGCATAAAAATATCATGCATATTTACGCGCCCCGCGAAGAGAGCGCTTTCCTCTATCATATTTGTGAACCTGTTCAGGGCCAAACTTTGCGAGACTGGATGATTGATCATCCAAAGCCATCCGTTGTCGAGGTGCGTGAAATTCTTGAAAACATTATTCCTGCCCTCCGTGCTATGCACCGTATGGGCATGGTACACCGAGATATAAAGCCGGAAAACATAATGATAACGCACAAAGGTGATGTTAAAATTATTGATTTTGGAACGGTACAAGTCGCAGGCATGGATGAAATAGCGTCGGCTATATCCGAAGATGGTGTTGTGGGTTCCGTTCAGTATTCTGCTCCTGAATATATTCTTGGAAATGCCGCTACGCCAAATAGCGATCTTTTTGCGCTCGGATGCATTCATTATGAAATGCTATGTGGTCGTCGCCCCTATGCGGATATGAATGGGCGCATGAAAAGTTTCTCAGATTGGACGTATATGCATGCGAATGCTGTGCGTACGGATATACCGTTGTGGATTGACGCTGCCTTGGAAAAAGCATGCGCGCCCAATCCCGCGCATCGGTATTCTACACTCTCTGAATTTTTAGCAGATTTCACGCGCCCCGGTAGCGCGGCCCGAAGACGACAATCTGATACATCATTACTCGAACGAAACCCATTGGCCTTTTGGAAGGGGCTGAGTGGTGTTTTGTTCTTGATCATCATAATTTTACTTGCGCTTCTTACGCGCAATGGCACTTAGAAGGGAACACGAAATGACCAAAGAAAAACTCGTGGTTATCGGTAACGGCATGGCGCCAGGGAAAGTTCTTGAAACTCTCCTCGAGGAAGCCCCTGATCGGTATGACATCATTATTTTTAATGCGGAGACACGTGTAAATTATAACCGCATCATGCTTTCCCCTGTCTTGACAGGCGAGTCAGAGTTTGAAGAAATTGTCATTCACGGTGATGGTTGGTATATTGAAAACAATATTACGCTCTATAAGGGCCACAAAATTGTTGAAATTGATAAAACGGCAAAAACAGTTACCTCAGAACACGGTGTCGTGCAGGCCTATGATAAGCTCGTGATTGCCACAGGATCTTATCCATTTATTATACCTGTTCCTGGTCATAAATTAGCAGGCGTGCTTACATTTCGTGACCTTGATGATGTGCACGCAATGATGTTAGCGGCCCGACGCGGGGGCAAGGCCGTTGTTATCGGCGGCGGACTTCTAGGATTAGAAGCCGCTGCTGGTCTACAAATTCAGGGTATGGACGTGACAGTTCTACATCTTATGCCCACATTGATGGAGCGACAATTAGATGAAAGTGCGGGTTATTTACTAGAGAAAGAACTCCAATCTCGTGGCATTAATATTATCACAAAGGCCAATACCAAGGAAATTTTAGGCGAGACCAAAGTTGAGGGCGTTCTTCTTGATGACGGAACTGTGCTTGATGCAACTATCGTCATTATGGCGGTTGGTATTCGCCCGAATTTGCATTTAGCGAAAGACTCTGGTTTTGCGACTGAACGCGGTATTCTCGTAGACGAAACCATGCAGACCAGTGATCCAGATGTGTTTTCTGTTGGGGAATGCATTCAGTTTGACAACCGTACATACGGTCTTGTCGCACCGCTTTATGATCAAGCCAAAGTGCTAGGTAAAAAGCTTGCAGGTAAACCGACAGATCCATTTGTACATTCAGAATCTGCGACCAAGTTGAAAGTGACTGGCGTGAATTTATTCTCTGCTGGGGATTTTGCCAGTGGTGATGACCGTCAGGAAATTGTTTTACGTGACGCGGCCAAAGGTGTTTATAAACGCCTTATACTTCAAGATGATAAAATCATAGGCGTCGTATTATACGGCGAAACCGCTGATGGGCCTTGGTTCTACCAAATGCTAAAAGAGGGCGAGGATATCTCGGAGATGCGAGATAGTCTGATCTTTGGGGCTGCATATGCAGGAGGAGGGGGATCCGACCCTTTAGCCCTCGTCGCAGGCATGTCCGACGGGGCAGAGATCTGCGGCTGTAATGGTGTTGATAAAGGTACAATTGTTAATGCGATTACCAAGGACGGTTTATGCACCTTAGAGGAAGTGCGTGCATGTACCAAAGCGTCAGCGTCTTGCGGTTCATGTTCAGGGCTCGTCGAGCAACTTCTGGCCCTTACTTTGGGGGATAGTTTCGACGCGAGTGCGGTCAAGCCGATTTGTGGATGTAGTGATTTGGGACATCAAGATGTGCGGCGTATGATCTTGTCCCAAGAGCTTAAATCTATTCCTGCAATCATGCAGGCGCTTGAATGGAAAACGTCTTGCGGGTGCGCAAAATGTCGCCCGGCGCTTAACTATTATCTTGTATGTGCTTGGCCAGATGAATATGTCGATGATGGGTTCTCACGTTTCATTAATGAACGTGTCCATGCCAATATCCAAAAAGATGGTACATATTCAGTCATTCCGCGTATGTGGGGCGGTGTAACCACACCATCTGAATTACGTGCAATTGCCGATGTGGCGGACAAATTTGAGATATCGATAGTTAAGGTCACAGGTGGTCAACGTATTGATTTGCTTGGTGTCAAAAAGGAAGATTTAACAGCGGTTTGGGCCGATTTAAACGATGCTGGCATGGTATCTGGCCATGCCTACGCCAAAGGCTTGCGTACAGTGAAAACCTGCGTAGGGACGGATTGGTGTCGTGTTGCCACGCAAGATTCTACGGGACTGGGCATCCAGCTGGAAAAAGCGATGTGGGGGGCATGGGCTCCTCATAAGCTAAAATTAGCTGTATCAGGTTGCCCTCGCAACTGCTCTGAATCCACATGTAAAGATATTGGCGTTATCTGTATCGATAGTGGCTATGAACTCCACTTTGGCGGCGCAGCAGGCATGCATATTCAAGGTACGCAAGTGCTTTGCACCGTGGGTACAGAGGCAGAAGTAAAAGAGCATATTTTCGCGCTCACCCAAATGTACCGCGAGCAGGCAGATTATCTCGATCGCATTTATAAATGGGCAGACAAGGTGGGTTATGATTACATCCGCTCTGTGATTGTCGAAGACGCAGGGGCGCGTAAGGCTTATAGTGACAAATTCTTGTTCTCGCAGACCTTTATGCAAGATGATCCTTGGAAAGAACGTGTTGATGGCAAAGAAGCGCATCATTTTGGTGCCCCTTTAATTCCCAAAAAGATTGCGGAGACTGTCTAATGGCTGATTGGTATGAAGTGTGTGGTCTGGAAGATGTGCCGTTACGCGGTTCACGTATTGTCAAAACGGGCGAGGGGTGTATCGCCTTGTTCCGCACTGCGGACAATGATGTGTTTGCCCTTGATGATAAATGCCCACATAAACAAGGCCCTCTCAGTCAGGGTATCGTGCATGATCGTTCCGTGACATGTCCTTTGCATGGGTGGGTTTTCTCGTTGGAAACTGGCCAAGCACAAGGCGCAGATATAGGCCAAGTGAAAACGACCCCTGTACGGGTTATTGACGGCGTGGTGCAAATCCAACTTACGGAAAATACAGCGGCTTAATGGTTCAAGTTCTGGACAGTCATGACGTAAAAACCACATGTGCCTATTGCGGTGTTGGGTGTGGTATCATTGCGCGTGTCGAAAATGACGAAATCGTTTCCGTCCGTGGTGATGAAGACCACCCTGCAAATTTTGGTCGGCTGTGTGCGAAGGGAATGTCCCTGCATGAGACAATGGGGCAAAAACACCGTATTCTACACCCTCAAATCGATGGAAAACGCGCCAGTTGGGATACGGCCATCAAAAAAATTGCGGATAAATTTAGGACCGTGATTGAAGAGCATGGCCCCGAATCCGTAGCCTTTTATGTTTCAGGCCAATGTTTGACCGAAGACTATTATGTCGCAAATAAATTGATGAAAGGGTATGTCGGCGCTGCGAATATCGATACCAATTCACGTCTTTGTATGGCGTCGAGTGTGGTGGGGCATAAGCGCGCCTTTGGCTCAGACACAGTCCCTGGATGTTACGAAGACCTTGAACTTGCTGATGTGATCATCTTGGTCGGGTCGAATATGGCGTGGTGTCACCCAGTACTCTACCAACGTATCCTTGCTGCCAAAAAAACACGCCCGAACATGAAAATAATCGTTGTTGATCCACGCGAGACCGCAAGCTGTGATATGGCAGATCTACATATCCCGCTCACCTCTGGTTCCGATATTGCTTTGTTTCAAGGTTTATTTAATGCCTTGGATACAGACGGGGTACGCGATCTTGATTTTGTCAATGTCCATACAAATGGATATAGCGAAGCGGCAAAAGCCTCGGTCTCTTTTGATATAAAGCGCGTAAGTCGAGAGACGGGTGTCGACGCAAATACTCTGAAATCATTTTATGATTTGGTCAAGGCAAGCCCTAAGACCGTAACCGTGTATTCCCAAGGGGTAAATCAAGCGGTTGACGGCACGGACAAAGTGAACGCAATCATCAATACACATTTACTTACTGGACGTATTGGTAAACCGGGCAGTGGCCCGTTTTCGATCACGGGGCAACCGAACGCGATGGGGGGCAGAGAGGTCGGCGGATTAGCAAATCAACTTGCGTCACATTTTGACCTCGCGCAGTCTAAAGACCGTGATATTGTACAAAATTACTGGAATGCCCCCACCATGGCGCAATCTTCAGGCTATATGGCGGTGGAACTATTTGATGCCATTCATAGAGGTGACGTAAAGGCCGTTTGGATCATGGCGACCAACCCTGTTGTTTCTATGCCTGATGCAGACCATGTCCGTGAAGCTTTGGAGAAATGTGAATTGGTTGTGGTGTCTGATCTCTACGATAATACGGATACTGTAAAATGTGCTGATATTATTTTGCCTGCCACGGGGTGGGGAGAAAAAGACGGTACGATTACCAATTCTGAACGCTGTATTTCTCGTCAACGTGCCGTTATTTCCGCCCTAGGTGAATCACGTCATGACTGGCAGGCAATGTGTGATGTAGCCATTCAAATGGGGTGGGCAGATGCATTTGCTTTTGAAAACCCTGCTGAAATATTTGAAGAATATGCAGGGCTTTGTGCGCTTGATAATAATGGTAGCCGTGATCTAGATTTATCAGGACTGTGCGGAATTGGCCAAGACGGTTATGACACACTTGCACCTGTGCAATGGCCAATTGATAAAATGGGAAAATCACAGGCGCGACTTTTTGCCGATGGCCTCTTCTTTACAGCAGATCGCAAGGCTAAATTCGTGATTGCTCAAAAGAGCGAAAAAAGGGAGAGTGAACAATACCCATTCACTCTCAATACAGGCCGTATTCGTGATCAATGGCACACTATGACCCGTACAGGGCGTGCTGTGCGTTTGTCGCAACACATCACGGAACCATTTATTGATATCCATCCAGACGATGCACGCGCCGCCGATATTTATGAAGATGAAATAACTGCGGTTCAGTCTGTTCATGGACAGATACTCGTACGCGCACGACTTACCAAACGACAGGCAAAGGGCAGTGTATTTGTGCCGATGCACTGGACGGACGCACACACAGCAAATGGGCGAGTCGATAAACTTGTCACTCCTAATGTCGATCCATTTTCTGGCCAACCCGCATTTAAATCCACACTGGTTAATGTCACGCGGTTTAAGACGGTTTGGTATGGTTTTGCCATTTTCGCAGAGGGTATAACGCCCCATCTTAACGCCCCATATTGGACGCGCTCAGTCGTGGATGGGGGCGAACAAGTAGAATTAGCAGGGATCGAAATACCTAATGATTGGGCAGACTATGCAGGTGATATGTGTGGCAATCCTGATAATACAGAGGTTCTCGTTTATAAAGAAGAACGTGAAGGGGTATTTCGAACCGCATATTTCAAAGATGATAAACTCGTATTCACCCTATTCATTGCCCCTGAACCCATTTCCCTTTCTCGTACATGGACAGTAGAGCAACTGAAAAACACACATTCGGGGATGAGCCGTTATACTTTGCTTGCGGGACGTGCAGGCGATGATGTTCCAGATAAAGGCGCAATAATATGCGCCTGCTTAGGGGTGGGTGTGAATCAGATATTAGAGGCAATCCAAACAGGTGCTAGCACTGTTGACGCAGTTGGTGAATGCACAGGGGCCGGTACAAATTGCGGGTCTTGTCGCTCTGATATTAGCCATTTGCTACAGCAAAACACCCATGTTGAGGCCAATCAATAGACGTAAAACATGTATCAGCGAGTGTTGAAGGTTTAACGTCGGCTTCAATTTTTTTTCAATTAAAATGAACCATTTCTCACTTTCCTTGGGTTAATGATGACTAAAATTTGGAGTTGGATACGGATGGAGAGCAACCGCATGATGAGAGAAGTAAAGCGTATCGAGCTACAACTGGAACAATTGCTGATGATGAAATAAAGTTTCTAATTTTATGAAAAGAGCATGAAAGGGGCGTTAAAGCATAAATAATCATAATTTTTGCAAGAATATTCGATTTACACTAGGGTATGCATGTCTCACAAAGAGATAACCCCTAAAAGCTCGCCCCAAAAAGACGAGCAGAATTAAAGAGTATTCTTATGCGACAAATTGGACATTTTATTGATGGCGTGAATGTGGCTGGTGTTTCTGGCCGCACTTCTGATATTTATAATCCCAATACAGGCGAGGTTCAGGCGCAAGTGACCATGGGAACATCGTCTGAATTAGACATAGCGGTACGCTCAGCCGTGAAAGCGCAGGCGGAATGGGCAGGGGTTAATCCACAAAAACGGTCTCGTGTTATGTTCGCGTTTAAAATGCTTGTTGAAAAGCATATGGACGATTTGGCGCATTTATTATCGTCTGAACATGGCAAGGTGGTCGCAGACAGTCGCGGCGATGTTATTCGCGGTGTCGACGTGATCGAATTTGCGTGTGGCGTGCCACATGTGCAAAAAGGTGAATTCACAATGGGGGCCGGCCCCGGCATAGATGTTTATTCCATTCGTAAACCTTTGGGCGTTGTCGCGGCGATTACGCCGTTTAATTTTCCTGCCATGATCCCTATGTGGATGTTTGGCATGGCCATTGCGACAGGAAATGCCTGTATTCTTAAACCATCAGAGAAAGACCCAAGCGTGCCTATGCGTCTTGCCGAATTGTTTGTCGAAGCTGGCGGCCCAATTGGTCTTCTCAATGTTATTAATGGCGACAAAGAAATCGTAGATGCCATTCTTACCCATGATGATATTAAAGCCGTTAGCTTTGTTGGCTCGTCCGATATTGCCCATTATGTATATCACGAAGCCACCAAGAACGGAAAGCGCGCACAATGCATGGGAGGTGCAAAAAATCACGGCATTATCTTGCCAGACGCTGATATGGATCAAGCGGTCAATGATGTGCTCGGCGCAGCATTTGGCTCCGCAGGGGAGCGTTGTATGGCTTTGCCTGTTGTTGTGCCTGTGGGCGAAGGCACAGCAGAGCGTTTCTTGGAGAAAATGTTGCCTGCTATTGAAAACTTGAAAATAGGTATCTCAACTGACGCCGAGGCAGATTACGGCCCCGTTGTCACAGCAGCCCACAAAGCCAAAGTTAAAGAATATATTGACCTCGCCATCGAAGAAGGCGCGACATTGCTCGTGGATGGCCGTGATTTTGAACTGCAAGGTTATGAGGACGGATATTTCCTCGGCCCGACATTATTTGATAATGTGACGCCAGATATGACAACATACAAAGAAGAAATCTTTGGGCCTGTTTTGCAAATTGTACGCGCCGATACTTTTGAACAAGCTTTGGCATTGCCGAGCGAGCATCAATACGGAAACGGCGTGGCTATTTACACCTCGAACGGTCGGGCGGCACGCGAGTTTGCAGACCGTGTAGAAGTAGGCATGGTCGGTATTAATGTGCCAATTCCCGTACCTGTTGCCTATCATAGTTTTGGCGGTTGGAAACGTTCAGCCTTTGGCGATATCAATCAATACGGCATGGAGGGCTTGCGTTTTTATACCAAAACCAAAACTGTAACCCAGAGATGGCCTGAAAAAGACGAACACAATGGTGATAGCGCCTTTGTCATTCCGACATTTTAGTCTGATTTTCCCTCAAGAGTACAGGACACAAAGATGGAATTTTCCCTAAGTGAAGAACAAACGCTGATACAAGACATGGCGCGTCAGTTTTCTGACGTAGAACTCGCGCCATTCGCAGCAGAGTGGGACGAGACGAGAACAATGTCCCGTCCTGTCCTTGAAAAAGCAGCCGCTCTTGGTTTTGGCGGTATTTACACACGCGCAGAACATGGCGGTAGTGAAATGGGGAGGCTCGACGCCGCTCTCATCTTTGAACAGCTTTCAAGAGGCTGCATTTCTACGGCTGCATTTTTATCTATCCACAACATGGTCACATGGATGGTCGATACCTTCGCAGATGATGACATGCGGGCAAAATGGGTGCCAAAGCTCACAACGATGGAAAAAATCGGTTCCTATTGTTTGACGGAACCAGGGAGTGGATCAGACGCCGCCAGTTTAAAAACCAAAGCTGTACGTGACGGGGACGACTATGTCCTGAACGGTACAAAGGCTTTTATTTCAGGGGCAGGGTTTTCGGACATTTATTTGATAATGGCGCGAACAGGAGAGGACGGCGCACGCGGTATTAGCGCATTCCTTGTCGAGACAGGCACGCAAGGCCTTAGCTTTGGGGCGCAAGAAAAGAAAATGGGCTGGAATGCCCAGCCCACAGCCCAAGTCATTATGGAAGACTGCCGTATTCCTGCCAGCAACCGTATCGGCGCAGAGGGGGACGGATTTAAGTTCGCGATGGCGGGGCTTGATGGTGGCCGCGTAAATATTGGCTCTTGCTCGCTCGGCGGTGCAGGGGCAGCCCTAGATGCGGCAATACAATATACGGGCGAGCGCAAGCAATTTGGCAAAGCGATATCTATGTTCCAAAACACCCAGTTTAAACTCGCCGATATGGCAACAGAACTTGATGCGGCACGCCTTATGATTTACCGCGCTGGGGATATGATTGATAAAAACGATTCTATGAAATCCAGTGCGTGTGCAATGGCGAAACGCTATGCAACCGATATGGGGTTCAAGCTCGCCAATGACGCATTGCAATTGCATGGTGGCTATGGGTATTTATCTGATTACGGCATTGAACGCATTGTGCGTGATTTACGTGTGCATCAAATTTTAGAAGGCACGAACGAAATCATGCGCGTCATAATCTCACGGAGCATGTTACGATGACAGACCAAGTCCATTTTGAAGTTTTTGGAAATTTAGGTGTTATTACACTGAACAGGCCTAAGGCTTTGAATGCGTTGACCACTGAAATGTGCGCGGCGATTACGAAAACAATGCTCGCTTGGGAAGAAGATACACGTATTGGCGCCGTTCTGGTGCAAGGTGCTGGTGACCGTGCATTTTGTGCGGGTGGGGACATCATCATGCTCCATGACAGCGGGAAAGCGCGTGATGGTCGTGCAGAAGAGTTCTGGCGCGTCGAATACGCACTAAACGATCTTATCTACCGCTATAAAAAACCATATATCAGCCTGATTGACGGTATCGTCATGGGCGGTGGTGTCGGACTGTCTGTTCATGGTCGCTACCGTATCGCTGGGGATAATACGCTTTTTGCTATGCCAGAAACAGGCATTGGCTATTTTCCTGATGTTGGGGGGACTTATTTTTTACCGCGTTTGGGTAAAGCCATTGGCAATTGGCTTGGTATGACGGGCGCACGTTTGAAAACGGCGCAAACATATGCTTTGGGTATCGCGAATGCTTATATCCCGACAGAGCGTCATGGTGATGTGATTACTGCATTGAGTAAGGCGCAGCTTGATGGCTCAGATATCGCCGTGTTGAATATACTCGAAACACTTGTTCAGGCGCCGCCAAAGTTTGAGGCATTACCCTCTGTAATAGAAGCTTTTGCCAAAGATACACCTGCTGAAATTTTACGTGCTTTGCATGCTGACGACAGTGAATGGGCGCAAAAACAAGCTTCGCTTTTACACAGTAAATCACCCTTAGCTGTGTGTATCACTTTTGAAGCATTACGACAGGGCGCGCATTTGAATTTTCGCGATGCCATGTGCCAAGAACTCGGCATCTCGCTCGCCTTCATGACAACACAGGATTTTTACGAAGGCGTACGTGCCGCCGTTATTGATAAAGATCGTAACCCAAAATGGTCGTCTGAGAGCCTTGAGGCTGTAAATTTATCTGAAATCGAACGTCATTTTATTGTCGCGAAAAAACCACTTATGTTTTTAGACTAAGAAGTTCACGAGGAAATTCACATGAACACAATTGCATTTATTGGCCTTGGGAATATGGGCGGTGGTATGGCTGCGAACCTCGCCAAAACAGGGCATAATGTACGTGCATTCGATTTGTCCCCAGATGCACTGGCGCGCGCAAAAAATGCTGGCTGTAATATAGCGAACTCTGTATTGGACGCGCTTAACGGTGCCGAAGTCGTCGTGACGATGCTTCCTGCGGGTCAACATGTCCGCAGTGTTTATTTGGGCGAGAACGGTATTATTGCCAACGCTCAAAAGGGCGCACTTCTTATTGATAGTTCTACCATAGACATTGAAAGCGCACGGGCCGTTATTACGGCGGCGGCGGAGAGAGAATTGGCGATGGTGGATGCACCAGTTTCGGGCGGTGTGGGGGCCGCAACAGCAGGGACACTGACTTTCATGGTTGGCGGCACTGAGACCGCATTTGCAAAAGCAAAACCGTATCTCGAAAGCATGGGCAAAAATATTTTTCATGCAGGGGACGCAGGAAATGGCCAAGTTGCAAAAGTTTGTAACAATATGCTCCTTGGTATTACCATGGTTGGCACGTGTGAGGCATTTGCTTTGGCGGAAAAGCTCGGATTGGACGCGCAAACATTCTACGATATTTCCTCAACCGCGTCTGGGCAAAGCTGGTCTATGACTGCGTATTGCCCTGCGCCGGGGCCTGTACCAACATCGCCAGCCAATAATGACTACGCAGCAGGATTTACGGCGGCTATGATGCTTAAAGACATGCGACTCGCGCAACAGGCGGCGGCATCAGCCAAAGCTTCAACGCCTTTGGGGGCGCAAGCGGAGGCTTTATACGCGCTGATGGAAGTCGCTGGTAAGGACGATCTCGATTTTTCTGGGATTATGAAATTAATTCGCGGTAAACTTTGAACCTAAGCCTATGCAAGCTCGTATATACGTGGCATTTTAATGAAAATGCTATGGAGAACGGGAATGCAAACACTCGACAAATTTTATATCAACGGTGAATGGATCGCTGCAAAAAATGCGCGTGTCATCGATGTAATCAACCCTGCTACCGAAAGCGCCTGTGCTCAACTTTCATTGGGGACAGCGGAAGACGTTGATAATGCCGTCCGCGCCGCACAAAATGCATTCGAAAGTTTTTCCCAAACCAGCCGTCAAGACCGTCTCGCGCTCTTAGAT
>NVXK01000041.1 GCA_002733905.1 Robiginitomaculum sp.
TGTCAATTTTAGAGACGAGTTTACGTTGGCGGTCACGAGAGCGTAGCTCTAGCTGACGGTCTGCATTCGCGGCGGCTGTATCGGCAAGGTCAGGATGGGAAACGCTTTCGCCTTGTAGATATTCGATCGTACCTTTGGTCTGATCAATAATTTCATTTTTCCATGATTCTAGCTTGCGGCGGAAATACTCTTTCTGCTTTACACCCATGAATTTTTCGTCGTCATTTGGGCGATAATTTTTAGCAAGTTTTGTGCGCTTTTTCTCAAGATTAGCCATCTGAATCCCCCTATTTGTCTCGCCACACTCCACATTATGACGCATCCACCAAAGCCATATAACCGAGCGCCCTCCATTCAACAACCAAAAATTTCATAAGTTTAGCAGTCATGGGTAAAATCGTGTTGTTTCAGGTTTTTAAATCCAGAATAGAAACCCATTCATGACGCCTATTCATGACGCCTATTCAGGGCGACAACTCAGGACGGCTATTCATGGCCACTATGCAGGAATGTATTTGCGCTAATGGCCAGAGTTTGCTTTAACTAAACCTATATGCAACGAATCACATATAAAGTAGCGTTAACGATTGAATAGAGACCAAGATGAAATTTTCCAGTACTGATAAATATATCGCCACTAAAGACCTCCGTATTGCCGTCAATGCCGCAATCACCCTAGAGCGCCCCCTTTTGATCAAGGGTGAGCCGGGGACAGGGAAAACGGTTCTGGCCGAAGAAATCGCGCAATCCCTTGGCGCGCCCCTGATCGAGTGGAATATCAAATCAACCACCAAAGCCCAACAGGGTCTTTATGAATATGACGCCGTTGCCCGTTTGCGTGATAGCCAACTTGGCAATGAAAAAGTGCATGACATTTCAAACTATATTAGAAAAGGGAAAATGTGGGAAGCGTTCACAAGTAAACAGCGCCCTATCCTCTTGATCGACGAAATCGACAAAGCCGACATTGAATTTCCGAATGACCTCTTGCACGAGCTTGATAAAATGGAATTTCATGTCTATGAGACAGGCGAGCTTGTCAAAGCCGAACAACGCCCGATCATTTTGATCACGTCTAATAATGAAAAAGACCTGCCAGACGCATTTTTGCGCCGTTGTTTCTTCCACTATATTCAATTCCCTGACGAAGTGACGATGAAGAAGATCATTGATGTGCATTTCCCAGATATTAAATCACGTCTTGTATCGTCAGCTCTCAAACGCTTTTATCAAATCCGCGATACGCCAGGGCTTAAGAAAAAACCATCTACGTCAGAGTTACTTGATTGGCTGAAGCTTCTTATGGTCGAAGACATTGATCCAGAGACACTGCGCGAAACCAATACGACCAAGCTTATTCCACCACTACATGGTGCGCTTTTGAAGAACGAGCAGGATGTACATTTATTTGAACGTCTTGCCTTTTTATCGCGCCGTAACGGCTAAGTCCCAAACATCAGGCACATCGGCGAGCAGGTTTTGGTAATAGCTCTGAAATCCCGGCAATTTTACTTGGTTGAGGAATGAGGAATAGGCAAGATAACTGACCAAAAACCGCATATCTTTTGCCCACGGTGGCAAGATATGTGGGGCGGTTAATTTCCCTTGTGCGGCAAGACTTGCCAAAGCTGGTACGTCCTCTAAATCCAATTTACCAACAAACAAAAGCCGTATCAAATCACCACGTCCAAGCTTAATCACTGTACGCATAAAATTATGCACACGCAGTAACCCGTTCAAATAAACCCCGTCTTTGGTAAAAGGCGCGCCGCCCGTTATCACGCCGCCACGAAACACACGCCGTGTATCTTCATATGCCTGTGGCGCGTCATTATTACGCGCAAGAAAATAGCGGTAAACTTCAATAAAATCAGCGCCCTCCTCGGACATATTAATGGCAATCACACGGTCAACAAGGCGTCTAAAACGAACAGGATCCATTGCGCCAGAAATAATTTCCGCGAACACGGCGAGTCCCTCTTGTATCTCGGTTGTCCCTGCGTGGGCAGAGCCTAAAATTGGGAAATTCCGCTGTGCGCGTCCGTTCAACGCCGTTGCCACATGAACCAAGGCTTCATGGTGCAAAAGCTGTCGCACATCAAGTTTGGTAAATGTCGCGTCCGCATTTATCCGAATACGCTTAGCCCCTGCCAGAGCTTTGGCCGAAAGATTATCGACAATCTCTATCGTCGGCGCACGCCCCTCAAAATGATGCGAAAGTTTCCTCGACAACCTTGTTGCAAATTCTTGTGGGTTCAAGCGTTCTTCCTCGCCCCCCAATACTAATTTATCAAAATCAAGCCCCTCAAGGGACGCGTCCATATGCCGCGCCAAATCTACGGTTTTGGTTGAGCCATCAAGGAGCGTCTTGCTGGGCGTGCCATAAAGTATGGCGCTGTGTGCATGGAACTCTTTGCGCCCTACGTTCTCAAGCAAAGACGCAGCCACGTCTAGTGTATTGGCGGTGCGGTGCAACCACGCAAATACAGGATGATCACCCTGTGCCAAATCTCTGGCTTTCTGTGCGTATTCGCGAGTGATGCGTGCATCAAATTTTGCGTAGCTGACCTTTGGTAAGACCTGTGCGTCGTTACAGAAAAAATCACGCTTGATCTGCGCATCCCAACTCACAGACCGCAATATTCGTACTGGCCGTTCTGCCTGCCGTAAATACTGTGCAGCCTCCACAGCGCACGCATAAGGTTTTTCACTAAGATGTTTCATGGCATTCTCTTAACGCAATTCCCTAGAACATTCATATAGTTTTCAACACTTCCTCAAAACAAAATAGAACAAATCAGAAACATTTATTGACATTACAGATGCCGCACAATAGAACAAACCAGAAACATCAATTCTGCAAGGCCTTCACTATGGGTAAAATCGTCAATATATTTGTCTGCCAATCCTGCGGTACAGTACACGGAAAGTGGGCAGGACGATGTGATTCTTGTGGTCAGTGGAATACGCTTGTCGAAGAAGTACCTGCACAAAACGCTCCCAAGTCTGGGAAACGTAAAAAAACACGCGGTATTGATTTTGTAGATTTGTCAGGCACATCCGCAGATGTGCCGCGTATTGATACAGGTATTGAAGAACTAAACCGTGTCACGGGTGGCGGGCTTGTGCCGGGTTCAGCCCTGCTTATTGGCGGCGATCCGGGCATTGGGAAATCCACTCTTCTCTTACAGGCCTGTGGCACTATGGCCAAGCGTGGTGTGAAAACGGCCTATATCTCTGGTGAAGAATCTATTGCCCAAATTAGGCGTCGTGCAAAACGCCTTGATATGGCCGACGCCCCTGTTGATCTCGCGGCAGAGACATCGCTGGGCCCTATTCTTGATGGCTTGATGGTCAACAAGCCTGATGTGGTTATTATTGATTCCATCCAGACATTATGGACAGATTTATTAGGAGCCGCGCCGGGCACAGTTGCCCAAGTACGCGCCTGTGCACAAGAGCTTACCCGTTACGCAAAAAAACGTAATGTCTGTATTATCCTCGTTGGTCATGTCACCAAGGACGGTCAAATCGCAGGCCCTCGCGTTGTCGAGCATATGGTTGACGCCGTGCTTTATTTTGAAGGCGATCGTGCTCACCAATTCCGCATATTGCGGGCACATAAAAACAGGTTCGGGCCTACCGACGAAATCGGCGTGTTTGAAATGGGGGAAAAGGGTCTGTACGAAGTCACAAACCCCTCTGCGCTTTTTCTGGACGGACGCGGCGAAAGCGTGTGCGGCGCCGTGGTATTTGCAGGTTTAGAGGGCACACGCCCTGTTCTCACAGAAATTCAAGCCCTTGTAGCCCCTGCCGCTTTTGGCACACCTAGACGCGCCGTGGTGGGGTGGGACAGCGGTAGGCTTGCTATGGTGCTCGCAGTTCTCGAAGCCCGTTGCGGGGTTAGTTTTAGTGGTAAAGATGTATATTTAAACGTAGCAGGTGGCTTGAAGATTAACGAACCAGCTGCCGACCTTGCCGTTGCCGCCGCATTGGCTTCCTCCATATTTGATGTTCCCCTGCCATCTGACAGTGTTGTTTTTGGCGAAATCAGTCTTTCTGGTGATGTTCGTGGTGCGAGCAGAACCGATGCTCGGCTTAAAGAAGCCGCAAAACTAGGCTTTAAACAAGCCATTGCAGCTGTACCTACGCGTACATCCAGTAAAAAAATAACATCTCAATTAACAATACGTGCAATCAAGACTTTGCCAGAGCTCATATCCCGTGTAGAAGCACTTGCAGAGGCGCAATAGCTGAGTCTATTTCGCCCTGAGTTTTGTTAGTTCTGCAACGGGATGTGTAATGGATATTGGACCTTGGACATTTGGCGGCTTCGACGTCGTTGTATTTCTCATTCTTGGATTTTCTGGCATTCTTGCCTTTGCGCGTGGACTTTCACGTGAAATCATTTCCATTCTAGCTCTTGTCATCTCCGTTGCAGGTGCATTATTCATTTTTGGGCGTTATAGCGCCAATGTTCAAAACTTCATAAAACCAAGTTGGCTCGCCAATGGCGCTCTCGGCATTGGGACTTTCGCTTTTCTATATTTAATTGTCGGCTTCGTCTTGCGGGGATGGGCGAAATCCATTCGTGGCCGCACACCGGGCTTCTTGGATAGATTGCTTGGCTTGGGGTTTGGTATTGCTCGCGGCGCAGTCATCGCCTCTCTTTTTGTTTTAGTTGTCAGTAAATCCGCTCATAACGGACAACCTGCCGCATGGATGGCCAACACAACAACATACCCTATTTTGCGGAAAGTTGCGGATGCGCTAGAAAACCTTCCGTTCGCACGCGCAAAAGAAATTGCAAATGATATTAAAAACAAAGGTGAAGAATCCGATATTCTCCCTGACATACCAAATCCAAACCAATAAGGTTTTCCAACCGGCCTCATCCAGACCAAAAGGTATATTGATATGAGAACCTACCCAACACTAAACATCCCCTCCCTAGACACTATAATTGACTCATCGCCTTCCCCATACTCCCTCTCTCCTCACGCATATGACATAGACCCGACGGCGCTCGCCCTGTCGCCAAAAATACGCGAAGAATGTGGTGTATTTGGTGTGTATGGCGCGAAAAATGCAGCCGCGATTACTGCGCTTGGTCTACATGCGTTGCAACATAGAGGGCAAGAGGCCTGCGGGATTGCAGCAACAAACGGGAAAAGTTTTCATTCAGAGCGTCATGTTGGCCTTGTTGGTGATAATTTTACAGGCTCTGACCCAAGTTTACGGCTTCCTGGTTATGCGGCGATTGGCCATAATAGATATTCGACAGCAGGCTCTAACGCATTACGCAATATCCAACCCCTGTATGCCGATTTTTCCTCGGGTGGATTTGCGCTTGCCCATAATGGCCATTTGACAAATGCTTATGATTTGCGTGAAAAACTCGTCAAAGACGGGGCTATTTTCCAAAGCACCAGCGATACAGAAGTCGTCTTGCACATGGTTGCGCGTTCGAAGCGTGTGAATTTTATTGATAAATTTGTAGATGCCATTCGCCAAGTTGACGGCGGATTTGCCTTTATCGGCCTTACCAATAAAACACTCATTGGCGCACGCGACCGCTTAGGCATTCGCCCACTTGTTATTGGTAAAAAAGATAATATGTATGTCTTGGCTTCCGAAACCTGTGCGCTTGATATGATTGATGCAGAATTTTTCCGTGAAGTCGAACCTGGAGAAGTCGTCATTATTCATGAAGGGGGCATTGAGTTCATTCGCGCTTTCCCAGAAGTACCTTCTCGCCCTTGTGTTTTTGAATTCGTATATTTTGCACGTCCAGACAGCATTGTTGGTGGCAAGAGTGTGTATGAGGTACGCAAGCGTATGGGACAGAGGCTCGCACAAGAAGCCCCAGCTGATATTGACCTCATCATACCAGTTCCAGATAGCGGCGTACCTGCGGCTCTTGGGTATGCGCAAGAATCCAAAATTCAATTTGATCTCGGCATAATTAGAAATCATTATGTTGGGCGTACATTTATCCAACCGACCCAGCAAATTCGCGATATGGGCGTACGCCTCAAACATTCAGCTAACCGTAAATTAATTGAAGGCAAGAAAGTTCTTCTGGTAGATGATTCTATTGTTCGGGGTACGACTTCGACAAAAATTGTGCGTATGATACGTGATGCAGGCGCAACAGAAGTTCATTTCCGCTCTGCATCTCCCATGATAAAACACCCTGATTTTTACGGCGTGGATATGCCATCTACAAAAAGCTTGCTCGCCGCCAATCATGACCTTGAAACCATGAACCAATTACTAGGCTCTGACAGTCTCGGTTTCTTGTCTATTGAAGGCTTGTATTGGGCACTTGGTCTTGATGTCCGCAATGCAGAAATTCCGCAATTTTCCGACCATTGTTTCACAGGTGAATACCCAACAGCATTAGTCGATTTTGAACGCAAGTCACAAGGCAAAGACCCCCAAATGTCCTTCCTTGTTGAAGTCGCATAAAGAAATACAATATACCAATGATAGATATAGACAACAATACTACGGTTAAATTGCCTCTCGCTGGGCGTGTTACCCTTGTCACAGGGGCGTCACGCGGTATTGGCTACCAAGCAGCGATTGCACTTGCAAAATCTGGTACCCATATCATTGCAACAGCGCGTACCCAAGGCGGTTTAGAAGACCTAGACGACGAGATTAAAGCCTTTGGCGGAGAATGTACTATTGTGCCGATGGACCTTAAGCAAGCTGACGGAATTGACCAATTAGGCGCAATAATCAATGACCGTTGGGGGCGCCTTGATGGCCTCCTCGCAAATGCAGGTTTACTTGGTGAAATGGCACCAATATCTCATATTACGCCTAAGACTTGGGACGAGACATTTGCCGTAAATGTGACAGCAAATTACCGTCTTATTCGTTCACTGGATTCGCTTTTACAAGCCTCGCCTTCTGGGCGGGCCGTATTCATGAGTTCGACAGCGGCGCAATCACGCAAAGCCTATTGGGGCGTATATGCAGCGTCCAAATCTGCGCTTGACGCTATGGTACAATCCTATGCGCAAGAAACAGAACATACGAATTTGCGGGTAAATATAATAAATCCGTGCCCTGTACGTACACAAATGCGTGCGAAAGCCATGCCCGGTGAAGACCCAGACGTTTTGCCAATGCCAAAGGATATCGCGCCGCTTATTGTGCCATTCCTTTCACCGGACTGTGAACGTCACGGCGAAATTATTTATATTGGCAACGCGGCTTAATCCTAAGATTTCAGGTGAGCATATGGGTTTGTCCCAGCGCGTACAAAAAGGCGAATGGGCACACCCGGCAAATCAAAATCATCACGTATACCATTGATAAGATAGCGTTTATAGCTTTCTGGCACAGCGTTTTCACGTGAACATTTTATCACGAATGTTGGTGGGCGCGTTTTCGTTTGACTGATATATTTTAAGCGCACAGCACGGCCACTTGCTGCTGGCGGAGGATGTCTCTGTGTTTTCTCTGACAACCATGCGTTTAAATCTGATGTTTTTATTTTTGCAGACCAATCGATTTGAACCCGTTCAATCGCAGGTAAAAGGCGATTGACGCTTTTCCCCGTAAGGCCAGAAAACATCACAAGAGGAATACCACGTATTTGCGGCAAAAGGCGGTCTACCTTTTCTTTAAGCATTTTTGAGCGCTCATTTTTATCCGTTACAAGATCCCATTTGGTAACTGCGAGCACCATTGCGCGTCCCTCTCGGTGACACAAGCTTGCGATTTGCATGTCTTGTTTATCAAGCGCATTTTCTGCGTCCATCAATAAAACAACCACTTGTGCAAATTTAATCGCACGCAGTGTCTCGCCAACGGATAAATATTCAAGGGTATTTTGCACACGGGCTTTCTTACGCATACCAGCGGTATCATGAAGTTGAACACGACGACCTTCCCATAACCAATCAATCGTGATCGAATCGCGTGTAATACCTGCCTCTGGCCCTGTTAGCAGTCGATCTTGCCCGATTAATGTGTTGATAAGGGTTGATTTGCCCGCGTTCGGGCGACCGACAACAGCAATCCGTACAGGCGCTTCGGACATATCCATTTCATTATCGTCAATGCCTAAGCTCACGTTACGAAGTTCCAAATCCACCGCGTCGTCGAGCTCTAAGGTACCAAGATTATGTTCAGCGGCCACTTCAATAGGGTCGCCAAGGCCGAGGCTATAACCCTCACCTACGCCTGAATCGGAAGCGCGGCTTTCACATTTATTGGCCACAAGCACAGTTGGTTTACCTGTTCTACGGATGAAGGTCGCAAAAATTTCATCAAGCCCCGTTACGCCGACACGCGCGTCGTAAACAAAAATTACGACATCTGCTTCTTCTACGGCAGCTTCAGTTTGAATACGCATACGCGCTTCAATGCGTTCGCCTTCTGCGTCTTCAAATCCCGCTGTATCCACAATGATAACCTGTTGCCCACCAAGATAGGCTGGTGCTTCACGGCGATCGCGTGTCACACCCGGGGTGTCATTTACAATGGCTAGTTTTTTACCAGCCAAGCGATTGAATAAAGTGGATTTACCGACATTTGGGCGCCCAACAATCGCAATGCGTGCTTTGCGTAAAGTCGGTTTACCCGTGCCTTCATAGTCCAGCCCGATATCATAATCGTCCATTTTCTTACCTTATTAAAATACTCTATTTAAGAGCAAAAACTTTCGCGTCATCTGTCACATAATACACAGTATTATTAGCAATAATTGGTGCAATATACACATCCCCACCAAGTTTGCGCGTACGCAATATCTCACCATTTTGTGGATTCACTTCAACAGATTTACCATTAGACCCTAAAAGCAACAGACGACTACCAATCATTGTTGGGCCTGTCCATGAAATACGTTTCTTACGCTTTTTTTGTTTTTTAAATACCTGTAATTGGGTCAACCAAATCACAGTACCGTCGGTTTTAGACATACATGCCAGTTCGCCTTCGGTTGTAATTGAGTATAAGAAATTCCCGACAACGAGTGGAAACCCTAAGGATCCAGCTGGCTGTGACCACACTCTTTGACCTGTACGTAAATCAAAAGCGGAAAGCGATCCCGATTGAGCGGATACAAATACATACCCATCAGCGATAACAGGGCCTGCTGCAATATCATTTAGCGTAGCAAGAGGCGTCAAATTACCAGTCGCACTGAGAGCATCCTGCCATAAAATACCGCCGTTTTGCACACGAAGGGCAATAATCTCACCCGAAGAAAACGGCGCAATCACCACGTCATCAATGATAGCCGGACTAGGTGCTGTTAACATGCGTGCAGTTTCCACGATCGCTTGGTATGTCCAAAGCGTTTCGCCTGTATCTGCGTCAATCGCGAACAATTCATTATCATCTGTAACCGCGAATAAACGACCATTATCAATCGCAGGCGCAGAGTGGACAGGTGTACGTGTTTTGTTACGCCAAATCTCCTCACCACTCATAGCGTCAAGTGCGATAATAACACCGAATCCAGATGTGACAAATACACGACCATCAGCAACAGCAACACCACCGCCGACGGCTTCTTTATCTGAACCGCCCTTATCACTTAGAGAAAGGGGGCTTTTTATACGGTCAACAAGGCTTTTCTTACCACGTCTCGTTTTGCCTTTACTTTGTATTTTGACTTTATATGTCCATAATTTCGAACCCGTTTGCGCATCAAGTGCCGTGACTTTATTCGCAGCATCAATCGCAAAAAGGCGCCCGCCAGCAATAACAGGGGAAGCAATAACACGCCCTTTGCGGTTTGACCCCTTGCCCAGTTTTTTACTCCAGATACGATCTAGCGTCCCCGGTGCATTCGTATTTTGCGGCGCGTGAGTCGCAGAACCACCTGATTGAGGCCAATCGGAATTGGTATATGGCTCTGGCAAAATTATATCTTCGGGTAATAACGACCCCGTAACTTCTAATTTGTCATTTAGAGACAATATCGAAATACGGTCAGGGTCAGTTACGACTTCAGAAGCTTCGTTTTTACCATCAAATGGGTTAATTGCATCCGTGATTTTACCCACAGTCGAACATGCAGATAACAAAAATGTACCCGTTAGCATTAGAGTTGACAAACGCAGTGTAAGGAGGTTTTTAGTCATCTTAGTCCTTTTGTGTTTCAGTTTCAGCAGGTACCACTTCAAGCTCAGGCAATGCCTTAACATCCGCATCCAGATTTGGTACCGTTTCATTCGCATTGATCAAGCTTACGGCTTGTTTTGCACGTGATTTCACGCCGTTCAACACGCCTGGAGTATTTGCAAGATATGTGAAGTTTTGTTTTGCCGTTTTTGTATCACCTGTTTTCAAGCTTGCATGAGCAGAAAGTTCTTTCGCGAGATCTTGAAACGGTGCGTCTGATGTATCAAGAGCGGCACTACGAATTTTCACATCATCATAACGTTCCAAATCCATAAGAATATACGCAGCCTTCAAGCTAGATAAATCTTTATGCAATCTTGTTTCGAAAGCTTGTGCTGAACGATCAAAGAGTGTGACAGCACCCTCAAAATCACCTAATTGTACTTTTAACCCTGCCGCGCGAGACAATGACAAGCCTGCATAGCCTGCGGGCGCCACTTCCGACAATGCGATAAAATGCTTGATGGAGGCTTGCAAATCACCATTGTCGGCGAGTTCTACAGCTTCACTATATGTCGCAGATGCGGCGCGAGCTTTTTTCGAACTGGCGTATTTTTGATATTCCATAAAGCCAGCGACAGCGACGATAATAACAAGCAGACCAACAATATACGGCCCAAATTTACGCAAGAGGACATTGTATTTGTCGCTGCGGAGTTCTTCTTCAACTTCGTTGATAAAATCGACCAATTGTGGCCCCTATTTTGTATGGCTGTAACAGCGTTTAAATGAGTCTATTTCCAAGGTGCTAACCTATACATAGACATGGGAAACTGCAATACATCACCGCATGAATGGTTGGCAATGTTTACCTTGTCATTTTCACGGTTTTTCGTTCAATAATCCGCAAAAGCGTGATTTTTTTTATTTTTTCTTGAATTTGTAAGTAAATTCATCACTTGGGAAGCTACGCGCTTTCACTTCTTTGGCATAATTGCGCGCACATGTTTCGATCAAGCCTTTCAAATCACCGTATTTTTTAACGAATTTTGGCGTCCAATCAAATAATCCTAGCATATCAGGGGTTACAAGTACCTGTCCGTCACAATTTGGTGACGCCCCGATGCCAATTGTCGGGATGGAAACGGCTTTTGTTACTTTGTCAGCAAGATCTTCAGAGACCCCTTCTACAACAACGGCAAATGAACCCGCCTTTGCCGCAGCAATCGCATTTTCGATTATTTCATCTGCGACTTCTTTGGTGCGACCTCTCGCACGAAATCCGCCTAGAACATTCATTGACTGCGGACGTAATCCAACATGTGACATTACGGGGATACCGCGCTCGGTCAGATAGCTGATCGTTTCTGCCGCGTAAGAGCCGCTTTCGATTTTCACGGCTTGGCAGCCTGTTTCCATCATGACACGCGATGCATTCTTAAAAGCCGTAATCGGGCTGTCTTCATAAGAACCGAAAGGCAGATCAACGACGACCAACGCTTTCTTGGCAGTACGCATAACCGCTTGCCCATGTAAAATCATCATATCAAGGGTCACACCAACAGTGGATGTAAGCCCGTGGACAACCATGCCTACACTATCGCCTACAAGAATTAAATCGCAATGCTCATCTAGAATTGCCGCAGTTGGTGCATCATAAGCGGTTAGGCAGACGACAGGCACTTTACCTTTCCGCGCCATAATTTCAGGAACGGTCATTCTTCGAACTTGATTTTGCGCTGACATAATACCCTCTTATTGCTCTTTACTCATATAGGCCCTCCCCCCTATGATAGCGAGATGTTAAATACACTATTTTGTTTTTAAACTCATGCGTAAACGTGCCGCCTCTTCTGTTAATGAGTGCATGATTAAAGTTGATCATGCTGGAGAAAATGGCGCTGTGAACATTTACCGCGCACAAAAATTAATGGCCTATTGGCGCGCGCCTCAACTCGTGGCAAATTTGAAAGAAACACAAAGCCACGAAGAACGCCATAGGCGCATTTTCAAAACCTATTTAGACAAGCGAAATATCCACCCCTGCATGAGCTACCATTTATGTGGCTTTGGCGGTTTTGTATTAGGGTTCGTTACAGGCATTATTGGCCCAAAAGCGATTGCGGCGACGACATATGCGGTAGAAAGCGTTGTTTTAGAACATCTTCAAACTCAAGTCGATTACCTCAAGCGACATGACCAAGATGCGCTGGCGGCGGTCACTGACATAATCGCCGAGGAACAAGAGCACCATGACCACGCAGAACATGCGCTCCAACAGCCAAATTTATTTTCAAAAATTCTCATCCGTATTGTAAGGTTTTGCACAGAGTGTGTCATTCACTTCGGAATGCGAACGACTGTCAGATCATAAACCTTCGCATGTATGCGCGAAGGTTGGCGCGTTTGAGCGCAAAGCTTTGAGGCGTTTCCCGCGTGATGTGACAAGATACCCTTTGCGATTTACATATGTTATGTGGCGTGCCACAGCAATTCGGTCAGAGCTGCCATCTCCCGCATTCACTGTAGAGCCGACAATATCGCGTTTCACGAGGCATTGGGTATCCGTTTTATTATAGCGGTAACACAATGATTTTGCCGCGCCCTTTGGTGTTGGCACCCACACCATTTCTGTTTGTGGCACATTATTCAATGTGCCAGATTCTGTGGAATAAAGTTTGGGGAAATAAAGTTCGGGCACAATGACTGTACGGAGTTTCGTCTTTGGGTTTTCGCTACATATGACAAGCGTATCACCATGATAGGTCTTTGATGTTGCAATGCGCTCTTGTAAAAAAGCCAATGTATCATCCGCATGAACAAAGGAGAACGCAGGTTTTTTAGGTAATTTGGGTATTTTGGGCAGTTTAACCGCGCAGGATGAAAGCCCCACGCTTAAGCCAAATAAAATAACAATACCCGTTCTCACCCTATAAATCCTCTAGCTGATTGACTGGAAAATCATAAATTGGTGTAGCACCTGCAATTATTTGAGGCAATCGACTTGCTGCGCGAGGCAAAATGGTTAGCGCGTGATAATCAAGCAAGATTTTCATTGTTTTTGCATATGCGTCATCCGCCTCAATCCCGCCAACAACCGATTTCAAAAGCAGGCCTGCGGAAACAACATCACCACAGAGATCAAGATAGGCACATGCGCCTGCGAGTGCATCTTTTTCTTCTGCGGCCAAAATCGTATCCGTTGCCTGTTTCAAAACAGCAATGCCCGTATTCAGGCCATTTACGACCATGTCGAGTTCCGTATTCCCGTTCGCGCTTTTCACGATTGTCTCAAGGTCAGCAATGAGTGCCTTCATTGCTTCGCCGTTATCACGACGAACTTTGCGGCCTACAAGATCAATGGCTTGAATACCATTCGTGCCTTCATAGATTGGTGCAATACGGGCGTCGCGATAATGTTGCGCGGCGCCTGTTTCTTCGATAAAGCCCATGCCGCCGTGAATTTGCAGACCTGTTGACGCTGTCGTCACCCCTATGTCTGAGCCATAGGCTTTTGCGATAGGCGTTAATAATGCTTCACGGGCGTGAAAAGCTTTGCGGGCATCATCATCACTGGTGCACTTTGCTATATCACCAGCATTTGCAGTTGCAAAATTAATCGCACGCGCGCCCATCAGGCTTGTTTTCATATCCATCAGCATGCGGCGTATATCAGGGTGGCCAATAATTGGCGTTTGCGCGCGCGTATCAATCACACGCCCTTGTACACGGTCATTCGCATAATTTAGCGCGCCTTGATAGGCGCGCTCTCCGATCGCCACGCCTTGCACACCAACGAATAAACGTGCTTCATTCATCATCGTAAACATACATGCCAAGCCACGGTTTTCAGGGCCGACAAGCCAACCCGTAGCCCCATCAAATTCCATTACGCATGTCGGGCTTCCGTGAATGCCGAGTTTATGTTCAAGCCCTATTGCCTTGAGACTATTGGCTTTCCCAAGGGAACCATCATCATTTACGAATATTTTGGGCACTAAGAACAATGAGATACCGCGAGAGCCAGACGGCGCATCAGGTGTACGGGCAAGAACCAAGTGAATAATGTTTTCAACACAATCATGGTCGCCCCATGTAATGAATATTTTCTGTCCCGAAATTGCATATGTACCGTCGCCATTTGGCGTAGCCTTGGCGCGCAAAACGCCCAAGTCTGATCCTGCTTGCGGTTCTGTCAAATTCATCCCACCAGACCATTCGCCCGCTACCATTTTTTCAAGGTATTTATTTTTCAGCTCATCACTTGCATGAGCATGGATGGCATTCATAGAACTGGCCGTTAACATCGGACAAAGCCCAAACGCCATATTTGCAGAGTAAAGCATTTCGTTTACGGCGATACTCAGAACTTGTGGCAAGCCCATGCCGCCAATCTCCGTTGGCGCGGACAATCCCTGCCAGCCAGATTCGCAATACGCTTTATACGCTTCTTTGAAACCGGGCGCGGCCGTCACAACATCATCTTTTAACGTCGCGCCATTTTCGTCCCCTGCCCGATTGATAGGTGCCAAAACGTCTTTGGCAAAGGCAAGCGCCCCATTGAGAATATCCCCAACGAGTTCATCGCTTAAATCTTGATGAGTTGGATGCGCTTGCAGTGTCTTCATATCTGCAACATGGGTCAATAAATATTGGATCGCATTCTTTGGGGCATTATACGTCATTTTTTCTCCTGAGCATCCTCTATGTGGATTTCAGCTTCCACCATATTTCGAATATATATCATATGCATATATGTTCACATGCTTCTTGTAGGCGAAAAAAAACGGCACTCCAACCAAGAAGCGCCGTTTTCTTCAAAATATTTAAAAGTTTTAAGCTTTACCGCCCATAACTTTGCCTAGAATGGCAGTAAGAACACCGCCACCAACACCGCCGCCAGCAACACTTTTCAATATTGATGTGACGTCAAGGCCAGATGTCATAGCGCCTGCAGCCGCACCAGCATCTACGGAACCGCCCGTAAGCATAGGTAGAAGTGCAGCAAGGCCGCCACCACCGATAATACCCGTGAGGCTACGTCCGATTACGCCCATTTTTGAGCCTAAAAGTTTGCCAGCAACATTGCCGCCAAGTGCGCCTGAACCCAGGCCAATAATTAATGGTAAAAATTGTTCCATTGTTTCCCCCAATTGTAGAAACTATCGCGCCAAATAATTTGGCATCGATAAAATTACAGTGCATAACCGTTTCGTGAAACAAAACTTCTTGCACCTCGCAGACAAATGAGCAAAAAAACGCTCTCCAATCAAGTACCAATGACAGAAGGCTATGAAACAACATTCTCGTAAACTGAATATATCCCTCCCTTTTATTGCCATTTTTGCAGTTTTTACCCTCGCGTCTTGTGGCGAAGATACGCAAAAAACTACGCAATCTCCCACACAAACTACGACCCTCTCGCGCACATCAACCTCAATACCACAAGTTCAGAAACCTCCCCTTTCACGTGAACAAAAAGGGAAAAGAATTTTTGCAAAATGTAGGTCATGTCACACTCTTAATGAAGGTGGCCGGCATAAAGTCGGGCCGAATCTTTGGAATATTATTGGGCGCGAGACTGGAAGTGGAAGTGATTTTGCCTATTCCAAAGCCATGTTAGCCTCAGATAACATATGGAATGAGGAAAGTTTGAATGCATTTTTGAACCAACCTTCTGCCTATATTCCCAAAAACAGAATGATGTTTATAGGCTTAAAAAAAGCCTCTGACCGTGAAGCTATTATTGCATATTTGAAAGCTGAAACGTCCAAAAAAAGCGAGCCGTAAAACATTGCACCGTATCAGATATGCCCTTAAATGACAGAATATATACTTTAATTGATGTTCCACGAAAACACTGTAAACTTAACATATGAACACCAGTCAAAAACAATTCGAAAAACTTGCATTTGTTTGCAGTGATAAACCAGAAGCGAAAAAAGCGAAAATAGCGTTGGTAAAACGCTATGGAAATTGCGACGCGGCCAATGCAGATGTCATAATTCCAGTTGGCGGTGATGGTTTCATGCTTGAGACAATCCGTAAATACATGCCTCTCATCCGTCGGGGGCTTCCTATTTACGGCATGAACCAAGGTACAATCGGTTTTTTGATGAACACCCATAAACTTGATGGATTGCTGGAGCGCCTCAATAAAGCCAAGGCCGCGCGTATACAGCCACTTAAGATGAAAGCTATTTGTAAGGGCGGTGAATTTGAAGCTCTCGCAATCAACGAAATTTCCCTCCTACGCGAAACCAAGCAAGCCGCACATATCCGTATCAGTATTGACGGTGAAGTGCGTATGGACCGCCTTATGGCGGACGGCATATTGATAGCAACGCCAGCAGGTTCAACTGCATATAATCTTTCTGCCCATGGGCCTGTCATCCCTCTCGGGTCAGACGTTCTCGCAATGACTCCAATCAGTGCGTTTCGCCCGCGTAGATGGCGTGGTGCACTGTTAAAGAACACTGCAAAGATCACTTTTGAGATTTTAGAAGCCAAAAAGCGCCCTGTTAGTGCGGTCGCCGACGCCACTGAATTTCGAGACGTTACGAAAGTCACAGTTGAACAGGCTCATGATATTATTTTCACATTGATGTTCGATGAGGGGCATGAATTAGACGAGAAAATTTTACGTGAGCAATTTGCGACTTAACACGAAGGTTTAAGCGCAGAGTGCGTCCAGTGCATCTAGCTTTTCGAGCAAATACTCCGAATCGGCATCACTGAATGTTACAGGCAGGCTTAGGACACGCTCAAGCATGAGTGTTTGAAACCTTTCTTTGCTATAATTCGCGCCCTTAAGTTCCAAATCCGCAAAAATTGCGATACTTGCACGCAATAACATAAAATCTGAATTCCCTAAGCCAGCACGCGCACAAAGCGCTTTTAGCCCAAATGTACCACTATCATGCACCATAAGAGCAGACTTATTCAAACTCACACCTGATTTTTGTGCGAGCGCTTGTTCGACAAAGCGCATTTGCCCACAACAGGCTGCGCGAACAATAAGCGTATTGGTTAGTCTGTCTTCTTTCGCAAGGCGCGCTGTCAAACTTTTCAGATCACGGCTCACCCAACTTTGAGAAATAAAGTCGATTTGCGCCCGTTCACGGCTACGGCTCGCCAAATCCATAGCCATTTCAATAGGAATCTCATGGTTCTCATTGAGCCGAATTGCGGCTTCGGCGCTGATCAGTGTGATGAGTTTTTCCACAATCGTCGGCGGCAAATCACGGCGTGCAATAAAACTTTCTTTAATCAGATCATTATCATGATAAAGCGAGAGCATAAGCGCACCTGTTTCTTGGTCAATCTCGGCCCCGTCATTAGCGGCAACAGAGGCCACAACCCGACTATCCCCGAAACGGATAATCGCTTTCACGACATCGCCTGTTATATTTGGGCGTTTTGTAATCGCCATCATTTTCGCAGCAGCTTTCGATCTTAATATGTCGAGCAAATCCTCATCATTTAAGACAGGCGAACTACTTAAAACGGGTACAGCAATGGAATCCACATCACGAATCAATTTCAATGCAATATCACGCGGTAAATTTGGGGAATTTTTCAAAGTGACAGCCAATGCGCGGCGTACCATTGCGGCGGCGTCTTTTGCAATAAGTGATAAAATTTGACTGACAACAGTCTTTTCATGTTCAGATAAATCAGCTTGCCTAATATTACGGCAGACTTTTTGTGCTAAAACAGCCCGCACATCACGGTCAGGATGAGACACCATACGCTTCACATCCTCATGATTGAGATTCAACTTGGCCGTGGCTTTATTCGAACTTTTTACGGGTGATGTGTGCGTGCGCCTATTCATGTAAAACACATACCCTTTTATGGTGAATGAATAGTTTATAGATATAAGAAAATAAAATTTTGGCAAAAGCGCAGAAGTATTCAGTCTTAAATACCTAGCGCTAAAATGCAAAAAGGGTTAGCAGAGCCAACCTTTTGTTTTTGTTGTTAAAAAATGGTACCGCCTCTCAGGTTTGAACTGAGGACCTCTGGTTCCACAAACCAAAAATCTATTAATACTTACAATAACATAGCTGTAAACTGTCTTTTGGAAAACCGCTTTTGAATCAATAGCTTAGTTTTTTGGGTGTAAACCGTTTTTGTCCATTTATGACGCCCCTATATATAATGTGTAGAACTCGATAAGTCTCAGCCTTAAAACACCCCAAACCGCTTTTTCTTCTTCTGTGTTTTCACCAATGTATCTGTAATAACCACACCATTAATCTCAAGATGGTTTTCAACCGTATCAAGC
>NVXK01000042.1 GCA_002733905.1 Robiginitomaculum sp.
ATCCATGATTTGCGAAGCTTGGCGATACCATCTCTATGCAAGGTCGCTGTTCGTGTGCCTTTCTCCGTAGAACGTGCATTGCTGCGGAAATCGGCCTCTACGACATAGCCAAGATAGACTTCCGTAAATCGCATCGGCTCGCGATCTGATGCCGGCTCTGTCTCGGTATCAACTTCATAGACAAAAACGCACATCCATTGCTCACGTGCACCGTGTGTATCGACCGCACCTCCGGCCTTGCGGGTGCTTTTGATCTCTACACCATCTTCTCCGGAAGCAATCGAATCGTTGGCATAGCGCCCACGGACAACCAAATCGGGATGGCCGTTGAAATATTTATTCGGAACAAGGGATCGAGAGAATCGAGCGAGCGACGCTGTAATCATGTCCGATATCATGCCCGACATAGCAGCAGGGCGGGTCATATCATCAAATCGCTGCAATCCTTTACCTAATAGCATCTCGTTGACGTCATGAAAAAAATCATAAACGTCCTGCATTCCGTTCTCAAAGTCACTAAGTCTCAGCTCAAAAGGAAGCTCTGCGTCTTCATTCAAGCCGTCTCTATCTACAGTCGCCTTTTTCAACTGATTCTGCCCTTATGCCTGAACTTTCGGCACTATGACTCGACAACTTGATGAATGAAAAGATCTAAATTAGGCAACGATAGATGAACTATGACTAGTTGCCGCCGTTCACACAGACCTCAAGGTCCGCTTCGCTCTCCGGCCTTGACCCCGGTGCCGTTCTGGCAAGTTGGTTATTCATGGATCGAAGGATCAATCCATTACCTGATAGGTAATCACGGATCTTTCTTGGACAGCGCGCGTGGGCAACGCCTGAATATTCTCGCCTTGGGCCTTTTGGGCGGTGACGAGCTCGAATTGTGCCTGTAGGTTCATCCAGAATTGCGGATCGGTCTTGAACCAATGGCCGAGGCGAAGCGCGGTGTCACCGGTGACGGCCCGCTTGCCGTTGATGATCTGACTGAGCCTGTTCGGCGGCACCTCGATCTGACGCGCCAATTCGGCGGCTGTGATTCCCAGCTCGTCGAGTTCTTCCTTCAGGACTTCGCCGGGATGGGCTGCATGTTGCAACATAATTTTCTTCCTTTCGTTAGTGGTAGTCGATTATCTCGACGTTGACCGGGCCAGGCGCGTCGCGGGGCCACTCGAAACAGAGTCGCCACTGGTTATTGATGCGAATGCTGTATTGGCCCTGACGGTCGCCTTTGAGGGCTTCCAGACGGTTACTGCTCAAGCCCCGAAGGTCATTAAGCGACGTGGCGGCGTGTAAAATCGCCAATCGCCGCCCGGCCTGACCGGAAAAACCCTGAAATCCCCTGACGAATTCGCCACGGGCAAAGCTCTCAGTTTTTCTGTCGCGGTAACTACCAATCATCTGCTATCAGCCTAGCATAAAAGACGAATGACGTCAAGCGTACTTATCTCTTTCCCTGTAGGCCTCTTTTTCTTTTTCGTCTGTTTTAAGGGAACCCCATCAAGCGAAACTGGGCAGCTTCTTGCTGCCCGGTCTTTCCTCTCGCGTCTGTTTTCAGTGTAACCCTAAAGCCAGCACGCAGAGAGCCGATAAGCAGAACCGTCAAAATTGGATCGGCTTCGATCCCCTGCTCTTGCAGGTCGATTTTGTAAGGGGCTGTGTTTGGCTATCGTAGTGATGTGCTGCCGGGGTACTGATAAACAGCAAGAGAAAAAATAACTTATCGGCCTCTTGGGGCCGATTCTTTTTCCCGCCGTAGGCGGTCTTCAAAAAAACAGCTTAACGGCCTTCTTAGGCCGTTTCATTAAATTGGGGCGTTGCGGGGTTTCTCCGCTTGAATGGGGTATGGTGAAACCTGATTGGTTGAACCTAGGGGAAAGCCTTTTCCCCGTCTGGGGGTGTTAAAAAGGGTGTTAAGAAGAGGGTTAAGCGAATCATCATGTTAATAACCTATTGAAATAATTTAAGAAAAAGGCTCTGATTTTCGCCTTCGGTAACTAAAACCCCGAATCTTGGTAACTAAAACCCCGAATCTTGGTAACTAAAACCCCGAATCTTTTCTGGGGGTAACTGATACCCCGAACCTTGACGGATGGTAACTAAAACCCCGAAGATAGGATATGGTAACTGATACCCCGAACTCTGAAAGCCAGCTCATCCCAGAACGCCATGCGCAGATGGATTTATTCATTTGCGATGTGTCGGACGCCATCCTAAAGGATGTGATGGCGCAGATGGAGCACCCCTTTTATTCGCTGTCTAAGAAGCCTGAGACGACGATCAGGCGCTATGAGAATGGCAATAACTGGTTGGAAATCATACCCAGTGTGAAGGGCTTGGCGACCATCTATGACAAGGATATTTTGATCTACTGCATTTCGCAGATCATGCATAAGCTGAAAAACAACGAGCCTGTTTCAAAGCGGGTCCGGATCAATACCCGAGATTTGCTGATTTTTACGAACCGTGGCACCGCCGGAAAAGATTATAAGGCTTTGGTAGAGGCGCTAGAACGCATTCGCGGGACAACGATTTCCACCAATATCCGGACCGGCGACGAGGAACAGATTGATACGTTCGGCTTGATCGAATCTTCTTCGATCCGGCGCAAGCATGGGCTGGACGGGCGGTTGCTTTGGTGTGATGTAACCCTATCGGATTGGGTGTTCAACGCCATCGAGGCAAAGGAAGTCCTGACCCTGCACCGGGATTATTTCCGGCTGCGCAAACCGATTGAACGTAGGGTCTATGAGCTGGCCCGCAAACACTGCGGCCAGCAACCGGAATTTCGTATCGGGCTGGATAAGCTTCATAAAAAATCAGGCTCTCAAAGCCCAGAGAAACGCTTCCGGCAAATGATCAAGCATCTGGTGGAACATGATCACCTGCCTGATTACCATGTGAGATACCAAAGCTCTGACGACATGGTGATATTCATCAATCGGGATACCATGCCAAAGGATAAGGCCCCTGCCCCGTTCAGAAAGCCGCTTGTGGACCCGGACATCTATCCGCGAGCCGTAGAGGCGTCAGGCGGTTGGGATAAGTATATTTTAGAAAATGCGTGGCAGGCCTACTGCGTAAAAAACGAGATCACGGTCCGCAATCCGGAAGCGCATTTCCTCGATTTCTGCCGCAAATACCACAAAACCCACGGTTCCGCCTGATCGTCACATAAGAAGTTAGCCAGATAGCATGCTAACGGGATAGCTTTTTATGTGGATAACTGGAAATCCTGCTATCATTCCAGTGATTCGCGCTTTATTATGATAGGTGGTTAACTGGATAGCGGGATAGCATGCTATGACTTATATTATCGGGATTGTTTCGCAAAAGGGCGGTGTGGGTAAGTCTACCCTGGCCCGTTTAATCGCTCGTGAGGCCGCACAGGGCGGTGTGAGCGTCAAGATTGCCGATCTGGACCACCAACAACAAACAAGCGCGAAATGGCAAGCCAGGCGGGCCGAGAACGGCATTAAGCCGGAAATCAGGGTAGAGGTCTTTCAGAATGTTAAAACAGCCTTGAGCGAAGCACAGAGCTTTGATGTGTACGTGCTGGACGGTGCGCCGCATTCCTCAAAAGACACCGCGCTGATAGCCAAGGCAGCAAGCCTAATCGTTATTCCAACATCGGATTCCGATGAAGATTTAGAACCTGCTGTATTGCTGGCCCATGATCTAAAGCGGGAAGGGGTGCCAATTGACCGGATCGCCTTCGCGCTTTGCCTGATTAGCGACAGCGCAAAGGAGGTCCGAGCGGCGCGGGAATACCTGCAAAAGACACCTTACAAGCTCCTTGATGGCGAGGTGCCCTTCAGGACTGGGTTTCGCCAATCATTGGCGCGGGGCAAGGCAATCACTGAAACGCCGTTCAAATCACTGGTGCGCCGTGCGGACAAGCTCGCCCAAAGCGTGATCGATGCGGCGGCGCAAGCCGGAGAAAGGAAGGCGGCATAATGGCAAAGGTTAACGCACTGAAAACGGGGAAGGCGGGTGGACCGCCGCCTGAAGATGCGGCCCCCGGTAATACGGCGATAGCGCCGCGTGGCAAGGATCAGCCCGTAAGCAAGATGCAATTCAGTGTACCGGAAGGCCTGCTCGATGAATTCTCTATGGAAGCCGGAAAAGAATTCGGCTTCAAAAAGGGCGCAAAATCACTGCTCTTCATGAAAATTTGGGAACATTATCAAGCAACAAAATAACGCTATCATCATAACCGGATAGCATGCTATCCGGTTATCGGCACATCTAACATTCCCGCGACCATCCATCATCACGAACGATCCCTCGATCATGCGCCCGTTCTTCTATCTGGGCGCGCGCGGCCTCCCTGAACGCCTCGACATTGGCAGACCGGGTCGCCGCTTCGGATGATCCCGGCGTGGGCTCCAACCGTGGGTCGGGTTGTGGCTCCGGCTGCGGGGTGGGTTGCACGACCGGCTCCGGAGTCTGCACCACCTGCCGCTCTGGTACGGGCTCGGGCTGCGGGGCAGGCCGGTAGGCAACCCTTACGCCAGGCTCCGGCGGTCTGGAAACAGGTTGCGACGGTTCGGGCTGAACCAGGGCAGGGGTGGGCTCAGGGTCATTCGCCACCTGCTGCTGTACCGCCGCGACACGGTCATTGTTCATTGCATTCTGACGTTCCAGAATCCGCGTTTCGTCGTGCACACGCGCGGCTTCATGGGCCTTTTCGATATCCTGGCGCTGCTGTTGATGCTGAAGCGCCAGATGGTCCCGCTGCTCGGCCTGGCGTTGCGCAGAATTTTCAAGGTTGAGCTGCAGCGCCGCCGCCTTCCGGCTTTCCTCCTCCGCTCGGCCCGTTACACCGGCCCACCATGAGGCAAAACGGTTACGCTCGCGCGCCGCCTGGTCCAGCTGCGCCATCTTCGCCTGATCCTGACGATCAGACTCCGCATATTGGGCCTTTAACTGCTGCTCCAGGTCCATACGCTGCCGCTGAGACTGGTCATTAAACTTGCCCCATTGCTCAAGCTGGTTGTCCTGGGTGTAAGCGCGCAGTTCGGCGGGGAATAGCTCTGGTAAGCGCTCTGGCGGCTTCTGTGGCGAATTTTCATCGACCATATGGGTTCTTTCCTGACGTTTGGCGCGCTCGATCGCCAGATCGATCACCTTGCCCTCGGCGATCAAGCGTTCCAGCTCGGCATTACGGGCCTTTACCGCGCGAATGTCGTCGCCGGCGTTGCTGCGCCGACCATCCCGTTCCATCTCCGATGCGACGGGACCGAGTTTAGGCTCGGGCTCCCGGTCAATGCCACGGTCTTGCAAGCTGCGCCGATCAAGCGAGGGTTCATGACCGGCCAGCTCCAAATGGCGATTGCCAATCTCTTCCCAGCCTTGCCGGATGCGCTCGACCTCTTCCGGTCCCTGTGTCTTATCGTCCAGCTCACGGGTTTTTGCGGCAAAGCCATCCGCATCAACCCGCCGCGTGGTGAACAGGATGTGCGCGTGATAATTCCGCTCATCGGCCTTTCGGTCCGGCTCATGGACGGCGATATCGACGCCGACGCCATACTCGCCGACCAGCCATTGCGCCATGGCCCGTGCGGCGGAAATCCGCTGTTCCGGATGATGCAGTTCATGCGGCATCGACACCATCACTTCACGGGCAACACGGGAATTTCGGCGGTTTTCAGCGGCTTCGGCGGCGTTCCACAAGGCGGCGCGGCCCTTGAGTTCTTCCGGCGCATCGTCCGGCAAGATGATCTCACTATGCGCCACGCCCCGGCGGCGGGTGTAGTCGTGATCCTCGCCGGTCCGCAGGTCATGAATTAAGTTCGATGACCGATACGCGGCGGCGGCCGTGGCGGAGCGTCCGGCCGCACGGCTGATGACCTTCACTTCGCAACGGTAGAACGCAGCACTCGACACGGCAGGAACCCAGTAAAGACAAGCCAACCCCGGCAATTGAGGGGAAAAGCCCAATGGCGCCTGAATGAGACGGTCACAGAAGGTGACCGTGGCCCATCCGGCTATTTAGGATCGCGGCAAACGAAGTTTGCGTAACCGCGCACTTCGTGATGCCTCTCTCCTCCAAATAAAATACTGTAAAACTAAAACACCGTCCATCAGTAACGCTTGTACAAGCTCTCAACTATGTGGAAAATAACCTATGAGTGATCAAGCCCTCGACAAACTCCTGAAGCAGCGCGTTCAGCTCGAAGCCCGAATCCAGGCCAAACGCTCCCGCCTGAAACAACAGGAACGCAAGGCCGACACCCGCCGCAAGATCATTGCCGGGGCGCTCGCGCTCGAACATATGGACGTGAATCCGGAAAGCGAATTCACCGCGATCATGGCGCGTCTACTCAACCGCTATGTCATCCGTCCCGGTGATCGCTTTCTGTTCGACCTGCCGCCGCTCAACGATGACCAGGCCAATGATTCCGGCCTGGCCGGTCAGTTCGAAAAACAACCGGGGACGCCTGGGCGGAAAAAAGGACCTCGCTACGCTCGGACATAATTCTGTGGGGGCTTTGCCCCCACACCCCCAGGATATTTGAGACAACAACGATATGCTGATAGAATAAAAGCACGGTACAGGCGGGGACGCCGATGGCCGTCAACGGCGATATGCCGAAAGGCTCTGCAGGCAGACTGTGGGGCCTTTTTGCTATCGGATGCGGCTTTGCGCTAGAGCATTTCCGAGAATAATTGAATCGTAAATTCCTTGCCAGGGTTTTCAAAATCTGATTCGATTCCATTGTTGGGGAGCGGATCGTGGCGATTTCGGAAGACTTGCGTATTCGGTTGGTTAAGAAGGTGGCGTCGGGGATGTCCCGGCGTCGGGCAGCAGCCTATTTTGAGGTGAGTGCGAGTTCAGCGGTTCGCTATGTCAAACGCTATCAAGACAAGGGGACCGTCGCTGTTAAATCACGACCACCGCGCAAGCGCCGTCTTGACCCTTACAGCGAGGATATTCTGGATTGGATTAAAGAGACGCCAGACCTGACGTTCATCCCCGGATTGCGCTGTGACGGCCTGACCGCGCCCTGGGTCATCGATGGTCCCATGACCGGTGATATCTTCCAGACTTACATGGAAACCCAACTTGCGCCGACCCTTCAGAAGGGGCATGTCGTCATCCTCGATTAGGATATTTGTTGGCACAGGTTATGCGAATTAAACTATTCTTGTTCTGTATCTTTTACGAGCAGTCTTAAAGGCATAACAAAGCATGAAAATTGTTATAGCGTTTTTAGTCATCGGCCTGACCATTGTCGGCGGATCGGTCTATTTCGAGTTCATCCGGGGGATAGTATTTGGTGGGGCGCTTATTGCACTAACTATACTAAGCAAAGGCATGCAAATCGCCTATGCGCGGCAAGTTCTCCCTGCCGGATACATGATAAAATCGCTTTGGGCAATGGGCTGTATCTGGTTCATTTTGTTAACAGTGTCTTTTTTTACCAGTGCTCCAGAATTTCTTTCTGCACGCAATGAATGGATTTTTTATTTACCTGTTCTCGTGCTGTATTTTTTTACGACTCCAGCATGTCTTTTATTTGTCAAATACATGGATTTTTTGGAGAGAAACGGAATAGAAATAAATCATTACTTCAATAAGCACCCATTTAAAAGCGCGGCGCCTATGGTTTTCTTCGGCATTAGCACGCTCTCTTTAGTAGTAGCTATAATGGCGTATTCTCACGTAGTTTCGGATTTGCCTACTTCGGAACAAAGATGGAGTCTTCTATGGCCCTATATTCTTGGTGTGGTTCTACCGATAATCGTTTTGATAATATTCTACAATGTGCCGATTACACTCGCCAAAATTACCGAAAATAAAACTCTGCGAAATTGGGCGCGATTAGGTCGTGGAGGATCTGCAAGATGGGCAGGCCCGGCATCCTTCGAGAAACTGAATTTCCTTATGGGATCAATTACCAGACAATTGAACGGTATGCGAAGCGAGTTTGGTGATGGCCGTATCTTCCTTGGCAAAACCTTGCAGTTGGATGCAGCTTGGCCAAACTATATAGGCATCAAGGACGATGCTCACATGGTAACAATCGGCATGACCGGGGCGGGTAAATCAACATCTGTTTTATTCAATAATCTGCCCTTGTGGACTGGTGGAGCGTTCATCCTCGATCCGAAGGGCGAGCTTGCACAATATTCCTACCGTCAACGCGGAAAACATACGCGCAAAGCCATTGTGCTTGATCCTTTCAATCAAACAGGAGAACAGAACGGAATTATTCGTTCGAGATTCAACCCTCTGTCTGAAATTGATGTGAATAGCCAAGCCGTTGGGATGGCTTTATCGAATATTTCCGAGGGCTGCATTGTCGATGATGGCGATAGAAACAGGCACTGGACAGAGTTGGGGAAGACCGTTATCGAAGGGTTGATTGCCCATTTCCTAACCACACGGCCAGCGAATCAGCATAACCTCCCGGCCATTGCCGATGCCTTCTTATCATTGGGTGATCCAGAAATAGAAGGAGCAAAGGTCGCCACCAAATTCAAAGACTTGCTCGTTGATATGTCGGCGAATCCGGCCTGTGGCGGCATCGTGCAACAGGCATCGTCTTCGATCCTTAACTCCGGCAACGAAGGATACGGGGCCATCATCAGCACCGTGCAGCGGGGCCTGAAATGGGCAACAGACCCCGCCATGCGCGATCATCTTTCGGAATCGGATTTCTCTTTATCTGAGCTGGCAGAAGGCAGCACTACTGTCTATGTCGTGCTACCTTTCGACCTTATCGACATTTCTAAACAAGCAAGATGGATGCGGGTTTTAACAACGCTCGCCATTGCATCCGTTCAAAACGCGCGATCCAAACCCGAACCATCCGTCTTGTTCGTCATGGATGAATTTTATTCTTTGGGCCATTTCCCAAAAATTGAAGATTCTGTCGTCCAAATGCGTGGCGCAGGAATTAAACTTTGGCTGTTCCTACAAAATCTCGGGCAACTTCAACAGCTCTACGCTAAGAATTGGGAGACGTTCACAGGCAACAGCAACACCCAAATTATCGGCATCGGCAACGATAACGCCACGACCAATTGGGTGTCGGAACGTATTGGCGATTTTATCGACAATGATAAAAAAAACCGCCGCTTGATAACAGCTGCGGAGGTTTCAAGCTTCCTTGGAAAAGAGGCACGCAAACAAATCGTGTTGCCTGTTGATGGCCCCCCAATGCGCTTGCAATCCATCTTTTTTGAAGATTTCATACCGGAAGGGTTTCGAGACTCTGTATCGAATACCCGCCCTGTTCCTGAACAGGTTTCAGAAAAGCCCCCGATAGTGCAGCCTAGGCCACAGCCCGTTCTAACGACACCGGCTGAATCAGTCGTGCAAACCGTAGCAGCTGAATCAGTCGTGCAAACCGTAGCAACAGAACCAACAACGCGTGTGGTCATGCGAGAAGATGATGATGACAGGGGGTACACCGAAGCCATAGAGTCCGCCCTGCGGCGCTTCCGTATGGAAACACCTTTCACGCAACTTGAACTGGATGAAATGCTCAGTTTTTGGCTTCTAGAAAAACCGAAATCCCTGAGAGAGCAAACCCGTGCGGATTATGAGACGTTATTGCCCCTTGCGGCCTAACCAGGTTCTGGGTCGTTCTTGACCACAAAAAGAGGCGGCGGCGCATTCAAATTTGGTGTGTTGAGCGATAATCTGCGTTGAATTTTTTCGGCTTGAACCTCGCTTAATGCTCTTTCTCTGACAGCAATTTCAGCGTTGTTGCGGACATCCTGCGCACAAATACGTTGATGCGCTCGGCCCTTTAAAAGAGTTCGATACAACGCTTCTTCGCCAACACCATACTCACCTGGATGGACATTGGGATTGCTCAGCACGGCAACAACTGTGCCATCCTGAAAACTGGTTCTATGGTACACGCTCACTGGGTGCTTTGCTAAAAATTCCTCGACCGTCAACGCTCTCTATTGTTTCGTTATATATTAAACACAATTAATAATTGTATCATAAATTACGAGAGATCCGCAAAAGACAGACGCGCGAAAACCATATGTTGTGGTTTTCGGCCTGGTCGATCAGCGTTCAAAATGGATGGTGACTACTTCGATGCGGCGCAGCAATTTGCGGCTCGAATATTACACCTTGTAAATAACGGGATGGCGGGGCGCAGAATTTAGTCTGCGCGACTTGAAACTTACTCCAAATCGCTTTCCATAATGCACATTATCAGATTCTAATTTTGGTTTTTCGCAATTTTAACAATTCATCAGACCGCAAGATATTGAAGTAGATTCCCGCTGTCATCCAAACTAAGAATGTCTTCATTCACGACTAAGGGGGCAGCTCCATATACGAGAACTCCAAACCGTGCGATTGCCTGAAGCCTCCGAAACTTGCCTCATTGTGAAGCTATACGTAGCAGGGGAAATGATTCGAAGGATTCCGCGCGGTCTGGTGGATTTTTACCTTTCTTTTCACCCTGTACGAACACCATAAAGAAGCTCCATCCTCACGCGTAATTTTCTAACGATCAGCAGCCATAAGTTTTGGTTGGGGGGCCTCATTGGGATTAAATGTTTACAAGGACAAATCGGTGACCATCGATCATTCCCATCAGGAGATGGTGGATACCTCGATCGACGGCAATCCGACTCAAGGATTAATTGGCGCATTGCGCGTGCAGTATGTTTTTCGTCGAAAAACGACCAAGGGGCATGATCGCGATGGCAATCCGCTAGTCTATGCGCTCAAGGAAATGAACGGCTATCGGATGCAGCCTATGTATCACCAGATGCTCTACAAGCAGGCCGATAAGATTCTTGCAACCTTCGTTGGAGAGCTTGATGTTGACGTTCTTGTGGATGTTCCCTCCAGCAAGCCGCTTTGCCGGAAGTTCGCAACAAAGGTGGCCCACGCGTCAGGACTTCCTCTGGTAGAGTCGACCTTCCTGCGCAAGCGAACGGTTGGGGAGGTTTTGGACGGAATCGATGCCAATTTTCCGGATTTTTCGAAAAACCAGGATAAAAAGATGTTTTCCGGCGTGTTGGGTCAACTCCGTCGAGTGAAGCCCGAAATCGATTTCCAGATGAAAGAGGTGTCCAAACCAATGCGGCGCTTTTTCCAACCATTCACCATGAGCGGCGAAGCTCCTGCCCTCGAAGGGCAGCGGATAGCTCTGATCGATGATCTTGTTTCGTCTGGTACATCGATTATGTCTGTAGCGCAGTGTTTGAGTGAACAGGGGGCGATTGTGGAACGCGGTGTTTGCCTGTTGAGCGATCTCAACGCGGTGCGCAGGTAGTCATGATTGACATTCTCCCCGAGTGAAGCTATATATTTCTCAGTCATAAGATTGACCGTGTCTATGCCTCACGGTCTTAAAACATCAAGCACGGCAACGTGTAGGTCTGAGCGGCGCCCTAGGTGGCCATCCCGTAAGGGGAAAAAAGCCTAACGATCAGGCATCGGCTGATCAGAGTTAAGGAAAGTCGTCGCACCACAAGGTGCGGCGGCTTTTCTCTTTGTGATTGAGTGCTGCACGACGACGTAGAGACAAAAACGGTGATTTCTAAACTACTGATACAGCTCACAAAACGCAGCAAGCGTCTCGGCCACCCCCCTGTCGAAAAATTTCTTATGCACACTCACAGATTGATTCTAAAGCCAAGATGATCGGCGGGAGGACCTCGCTACTAGGTGTCAGCCATGAGACATTACGCGAGCGTTGAAACAGAAAGACCGTGATTTTGCATAAAATATTTGACGTCTAGACGTCAAACTGTAATATCCATGCATCCCGCTTTTAACACAAGGCTAACGGTTGATGCCACTTGCTCCCGGAACTGTTCGAGATTCAATCGTCGAGTTTTTAAGTGCCATTGGCAAGGATGCTTCAATAGATGAAATTCTAACAGCTGTAAGCAGTCAGCTCGGCCATACCCCGCCGTCCTCTATTCGATCATATCTCACCCTAAACACGCCAAAAATTTTTGAGCGCACAGGCCGCGGCAGATACAAACTCAACGGTAACGGCCATAAAAGCGCCATTGAGATCTGCCGCAGTAAACCAGGCTCAGATCACAGGACAGTAGGAAAAGGAATTATCTATCATGCTGATAGCTTCGCCTGGATGGCCAATCAGCCGGAAAACTCAATCGAAGCGATAGTAACCGATCCCCCTTATGGTTTGATTGAATTCAACGATACGGAAACGGCAAAACTTCGCGCCGGTAAAGGCGGGGTATGGCGCATACCTCCATCCTTCGACGGCCATCAACGCGCCCCGTTACCGCGCTTTACGGTGCTGAATGATAGTGACCGCAAAAACCTACATCGATTTTTCTTACGCTTCGGAGTCCAACTCACCCGTATTTTAGTGCCAGGAGCAAATGTCCTGGTGGCATCGAACCCGTTGTTGTCTCACATCGTCGCAGGGGCATTAACCGAAGGCGGGCTAGAACTGCGTGGGTACATTTCGCGCCAGGTGATGACGATGCGTGGTGGCGATCGCCCAAAAAATGCTCATGAAGAATTTGACGGCGTATCCGTCATGCCTCGATCACAATGGGAACCATGGGTGATGTTGCGAAAGCTTCCGGAGGGCAGGATACAGGATAACTTACGAAAATACCGTACAGGTGGATTTCGACGAGTTTCGGCGGAACGCCCATTCGGGGATTTGATCCTTTCTCACCCTACTCCTTCGGCTGAGAGAAAATTGGCACCACATCCATCCCTCAAGCCACAAGCGTTTATGCGGCAACTAACACGCGCTGTCCTGCCTCTGGGAAAAGGAAAAATTCTTGATCCATTCATGGGCGCAGGATCAACTATCGCAGCGGCCAATGCGGTCGATTATGAAAGCGTCGGAGTCGAGATCGATAGGAAATATTTCGATATCGCCTGCGAAGCAATCCCGCTATTGGGAGACCTACACACAAAAACGCCAGATTAAGCCTTAGCTGACTTCTCGGCCTTTTTCGCAACCCGTTGTTTTTCTACCCGACTTTCAATGCGGTATATCCATGATTTGCGAAGCTTGGCGATACCATCTCTATGCAAGGTCGCTGTTCGTGTGCCTTTCTCCGTAGAACGTGCATTGCTGCGGAAATCGGCCTCT
>NVXK01000043.1 GCA_002733905.1 Robiginitomaculum sp.
ACAATACCTTATAAGAAATTTACGCTCGACAATGGTTTGACTGTTGTTTTACATGAGGACAAATCGGATCCGCTTGTACATGTTGATATTACGTATCATGTTGGCTCTGGGCGTGAAGAAATCGGGAAGTCGGGCTTTGCACATTTCTTTGAACATATGATGTTTCAAGGTTCTGAAAACGTAGCAGACGAACAACATTTTGGTCTTATCACCGCATCTGGCGGTACACTTAATGGGACAACAAATACTGACCGCACGAATTATTTCGAGACCGTACCAGTAAATCAACTTGAGCGTATGTTGTGGCTTGAAGCAGACCGTATGGGCTTTTTGCTAGACGCGGTGACGGAGAAAAAGTTCGAAAACCAACGTGAAACAGTAAAAAATGAACGCGGTCAACGTATGGATAATCGTCCATATGGCCTTTTACGCGAACGTGTAAACGAAGCGCTCTATCCAGAAGGCCATCCATATTCATGGCAAGTTATTGGCTATCTGGAAGACCTTGATCGTGCTGATGTAAACGATTTGAAAAAATTCTTTCTGCGTTGGTATGGCCCTAATAATGCGACCCTTACAATTGGTGGCGATTTAGATGAAGCGCAAACTTTGGCATGGGTGAAGAAATACTTTGGCGGTATTACACGCGGCCCTGACGTAGAAAACCCAGTTTATACGCAGGTCAAACTTGATGAAGACCGCTATATCTCTATGGAAGATAATGTCTCGCTTCCTCTCATGTATATTTCTTACCCGACAGTACATGCATTCCATCCTGATGAAGCGCCGCTTGATGTGCTTATGTCTATTTTAGGCAGTGGGAAAACTTCATTACTTTATAAAAATATGGTCAAGAACGGCAAAGCTGTACAAGCGAGTGCAGGGCATGGCTGTGCGGAACTTAGCTGTACATTTACGATTATTGCACTGCCGACACCGGGTAATAGTCTGGCAAGTCTTGAAAAAATCGCACGTAATTCACTCGTAGAGTTTGAAGAACGTGGTGGTGCAAATGAAGATGACATTACCCGCGTCAAAGCTGGCATTGTTTCTGGCATGGTATATGGGCTCGAAAGTGTCTCTGGCAAAGTTTCTTCTTTGGCTGCGTATCAAACTCTTCGTGGTAACCCAAATGCGATTCAAGATGATATTGCCCGTTATGAAAATGTCACAAAAGATGATGTCATGCGCGTGTATAAAAAATACATCAAAGATCAACACTCAATTGTGATGAGCATTGTGCCAAATGGTAAACCAAAAATGATCATTAAACCTGATACATGGAATCGCTATGAGCGGAAAATTCCTACGGGCACAAAATCTGATCTCGTATTGCGTCCAAGTACATCTGATTTTGACCGGTCGGTCATACCTGCATCTGGTAAAAACCCAAGCATTACGGTTCCAGAAATTTACACTGCTTACCTTAGTAATGGTGCGACATTGATGGGTACTCTTAATGCAGAAGTGCCAACCACTACGATCCAAATTCGTATCCCTGCGGGTCAAACACGTGAGCCTCTAGACAAGCTTGGTCTTGCCTCTTTGACAGCGGCAATGATGAATGAAGGGACACAAAACCGTACAGCAGAAGAAATTTCAAATGCTCTTGGTAAAATTGGTTCTCGTGTGAGTATCCGTTCTGGTGATGAATATACAACAATGCGTATTCGTACGCTCACGAAGAATTTGACTGAAACGCTTGAAATTGCACAAGACAGATTACATGCACCAAAATTCACGCAAGATGATTTTGCACGCCTTCAAAAACAAACAATTGCGGGTATAAAAAATGCAAAGAAAGATGCATCTTCCACAGCAAATAATACTTTCAATAAGCTTTTATTCGGTGAGAATAATAGTTTCGCAAACCCGAATAGCGGCACGATTGCGACGGTCAGCGCTTTAACACTTGCTGATGTTCAAGGGTTTTATGTTGATAATTACGGTGTAGAAGGTTCTGACATCATTGTTGTCAGTGATTTGTCAGAATCCGATATGGTCAATGCGCTTTCAGTTCGCAAAGAATGGAACGGCGGTCATACGGACGCGGTTGCATTGAAAACTTTCCCTGAACTTAAAGGCGGTACACTTTACTTTATCGACAAGCCTAAGGCGGCCCAGTCGGAAATTCGTATTGGCAAACGGGGTATGAAATATGATCCAACAGGTGAATATTACCGCGCAAGTTTGATGAATTATAAACTGGGTGGTGCGTTTAACTCTCGCATTAATCTAAACCTTCGTGAGGACAAAGGCTATACATATGGCGCGCGTTCGTCCTTCTATGGCAATAAATTCCGTGGTGGGTATAGAGCAAGTGCTGGTGTGCGTGCCAATACTACGGCCGCGTCGATAACCGAATTTATGAAAGAGATTAAAAGCTATCAAAAAGATGGTATGACAGCAGAAGAGCTTGCATTTACGAAATCCTCATTGGGACAAAGAGATGCACGTAGCTATGAAACACCATCCCAAAAACTTGGGTTTTTGTCACGGATTGCTACATATAATTTGTCTAAAACATATGTGGATGAGCAAAATGACATTCTTGCTAACATGACCATTGATGAATTAAACGCCCTTGCGGACAAACATCTTAAGTTTGAAGACATGATTATACTTGTCGTTGGTGACAAGGCAAAAATCATGGGCAATTTGTCAGAGCTAGGTTTCCCGATTGTGGAACTTGATCAAGATGGGCATCCCGTAAAATAAACGTGTGAAACAAGAAAAATTATCAGCCCTGTCCCGTTATGCGGGGCAGGGTTGTTGCTATTTCAGGTATGAAGGCGACGAGTAATATTACGAATATCTGTATTGCGATAAATGGTAATACCCCTTTGTAGAGCGCCGTCGTCGTTACTTCTGGCGGTGCTACGCCTCTGAGGTAAAATAGCGCAAAGCCGAACGGCGGGGTTAGGAAACTTGTTTGCAAGTTCAGCGCCATCAAAATGCCGAGCCAGATTGGATCCATTCCTGTTGCCAGTAATGGGGGGGCGACCAATGGTACAATAACGAATGTAATTTCGATAAAATCTAAAAAGAACCCCAGTAGAAACATGATAAGCATAACAAGGAGGAGTGCGCCTGTTGTTCCGCCCGGAGCTGAGGCGAGTGCACGCGCGACAAGTTCATCGCCACCAAACCCACGAAAGACAAGGCTGAACATTGTCGCGCCAATGAGGATGACAAAGACCATGCTTGTAATGTGCATTGTCGAGCGAGAAACTTCCGCAAGTTGACCGTTTTTCGTCAACCAATACAAGGCGGCTAATGTTCCTAATATAGCCACTCCACTAAAGAGTAATGCGATACTTACGCTGAGGCGCTCATTCAACATCCATACATCTTGGTTGAAACGGATATCTACCCCTGTCAAATCAATCGCAATAATCCCCATGAGCGATAATGTTGCCAGTAAGATAAGTCTTTTCACATTCGGTTTATCGTCGGCTAATTTATAGCCTGCGAGCATTATTGCGCCAAGCGCGCCAAGTGCGGCTCCCCGTGTAGGGGTGGCATAGCCAGAGAGAATTGAACCAAGTACGGCGATGATCAACAGCATTGGCGGTAACATAGCCTTAAGTGTACGTGCTATGAATTTTTTAACGTCCACATTGTCATCCCACGGCGAAGACGGCGCCATAGCGGGCTTAAGCGCGGCGATAATGCCAATATAGAGCGCGTAACAGAAGACAAGAATAAGGCCCGGGAGAAGGGCGCCTGCGAATAAATCACCTACAGAAATTACGCCTGTGGCTTCTAGGCCATGTACACGTTGTGCTTCTTGGTAGGCATTGGAAAGTTGGTCTCCTAATATCACCAATACAATAGAAGGCGGAATGATTTGTCCAAGCGTTCCTGACGCGGCAATCGCGCCTGATGCCAATGAGGGGGCGTATCCACGTTTGAGCATGGTCGGGAGGGAAAGAAGTCCCATCGTCACCACTGTCGCGCCAACAATACCTGTGGATGCTGCCAAGAGTGCGCCAACCACCACCACGGATATACCGAGGCCACCTTTTAGGTTTCCAAATAAATCGCCCATGGCTTCTAACAAATCCTCGGCGATTTTGGATTTTTCTAGCATGACCCCCATAAAGACAAACAGGGGAACTGCCATTAACATGTCTCGCGTGACAATTGGGAAGATGCGTCCACCCGGAAGGGCAAGGAGAATACTCGTATCGAATATTCCAGTTGCTACGCCGATGGCGGCAAATATGAGAGATACACCGCCGAGGGTAAAGGCAACATTATATCCGCCCATTAAGGCGAGGCAGGCAACTGCGAACATGAGGAGAGCGAGGTAATCTTGTGGGCTCATGATTTTGGCTCCATAAATTGTGCACCAAATAGCGGGTCAATATAGTCGGGGAGTTTCGGTTGGTCTTTACCCGTTAACAACAAAGCGGCACGCCCTGCAATGGCCATGCCTTGTGTGAGCAACATAATGCCAAAAATAGATAAGCATGTTTTCAAAAGATAAACGCCGCGTATGCCGTCTGATTCAGCAGAACCTTCTAGAGATAACCATGTCAGCGCGATTGTGCCTTGTGCGTGCCAGATAATCACGAGGCAAAACGGGATGAGAAGGCCGTAAAACCCAATTATATCTACAAGTGCTTTCGCTTTTACACGCATGCTTGCGTAAAAAATATCTACGCGTACATGTTCCCCTGCGAGTAATGTCGCGGCAGAACCAAGAAAAATAATCAGTGCATGAAAATATGTCGCGCTTTCATCCAATTTTGTCCAGCTTTGCCCAAAAATAGAGAGGGCGATAACACCAAACGCAATGCTGACAACAAGAATGACAAGTAGCCATTTTGTCATTTCGCCAATTTTAAGATTAACCCCGTCGATGATTTCAATGAGTGAAAATTGAAAATTTGAAAGGCGCGTATTTTTCGTAAAAATAAGACATAAAATCGGCGTCAGTAAAAAGGGAAGGAAGGCCCAGCCGACCATCTTTAAAATTCGCGCTATAATATCGATGAATTCTGGTTCCATGTTCAACTCGTTTTGTATGCCTGTTTTATATGACCCGTTTTATATGGCTCTTTTATGTAGCAAGCGAAGCTTTGCGGGCTGTAATATATTGACCTTCGCTTATCTCTGTCCACGAACGATACCCATTGCGCGCTTTGATATAGCTCTCAAATATTTTACGGGTTTCTTTATCGCTCTGCCCGATTTCACTTACAACCTCATTGCTGATCGTGCCGAATTTATCCCAAACCTCTTTTGGGAAAACGCGGGCGTGGATATTATGCTCTTCGCGTAGGGTAATGAGGGCTTTCGCGTTTTCGTGTGTGTATTCGCCAACGGCAATATTACTGGCTTTGTGGCAGGCGCTTTCAAAAATGGCTTTATCGCTCGCACTGAAACTGTTCCAGATATCAAGGTTTATGCCAAGGCTGAGAGCGGCCCCGGGTTCATGAAATCCTGGGCCGTAATAATAGGGGGCTTCGCGGTAAAAACCGAAAGCATAATCATTCCAAGGGCCAACCCATTCGGTTGCGTCTATGGCACCTGATTGTAAAGCTTGATAAATTTCACCGCCAGAGAGTTTTACGGCTGCGCCGCCCATTCTGCGAATAACTTCACCACCTATGCCCGGCATACGCATTTTCAGTCCTTTGAAATCTTCAAGAGACCTTATTTCCTTTTTAAACCAGCCACCCATTTGATGACCCGAATTTCCAGCTTGTATCGCTTTAATGTTGAATTTAGCAGACAGTGAGTCCCATAATTGTTGTCCGCCACCAAACTCAATCCAACCGACCATTTCGGTCGCAGTTAAACCGAGAGGGACTGCGGTGAAAAAACTAAACCCTTTCGCCTTGCCTTGCCAATAATATTCCGCGCTGTGGTACATATCTGCTGCCCCCGTCGACACAGTATCAAAAACCTCTGCAGCGCCTACAAGTTCACCTGCGGAGAAAACTTTAATATCAATCCGGCCATTTGTCATAGTATGAACGTATTGCGCGACGCGATTTGGCATCATGCCTAACCCGGGGAAGTCTTTTGGCCATGAGGTGACAAGGCGTAATTTTCTGAGGTTTTTACTGATATAGGGCGCGCCAAGCGGTGTTTGCGCTGGTGACGTGATTTCCGTCTTTTTCTTACCCAATACGGCTATAGTGGTCGCACCAGTAGCGAGAGCCGCGGCTGCGGTGAGAATATTTCTTCTTTTCATTTTTCCCCACTATCTTTGATTTAAACACCAAATGTATAGTTTTAAGTTATTGATTCACGCGTGAAGTTGCCATCCTTCTTTACCTAGAATTTGGTGCGGATTAAACCGTGTTTTATATGACATTTTTGGGCTATTTTTGACCCAATACCCAAGATATAAATATGGCAAACTGGCTTGGTTACAAGCCTGTAAATGATCTAAAATCATATATGTACCCAGACCACGCTTACTTTCATTGGTGTCAAAGAAACTATAAACCATAGACAGGCCATCACGTAATTCATCTGTTATACAACACGCAATCAATGTGCCATTGCCGTCTCTGTATTCAAATATATCTGTGCGCGAAGCACAATCTTCGACCATGAGTTCATAACGGTCGAAATCCATATTCGCCATACCTCCGTCGTGATGACGGGTTTTTAAATATTGGGTAAAGAGATCGAATTGTTCACGGGTTGCATAATTTTCAACGGTTAAACGGGTGATATCTTGATTGTGTTTCCATGCGCGTTTGAGACTTTTCCCTGGTACAAAATCAAAAGCTAATACGCGGATAGAGCGACAGGCATTACATCCCTCACAATGAGGGCGATAAATGACATTTTGTGAACGTCGAAATCCAGAATGGGTCAGAAAATCATTAAGGTGAGGGCCATCCAATGGATCAAGAGAGGTAAAAACTTTACGCTCCATTTGATCTGGCAAATAAGGACAGGGTGCAGGCATTGTTATATAAAACTGCAAACTATTTGGATCAAAATGGCGAGTCATAAAATCTTCATTACCACATTTACAAACTGAACACAAAGGGAAGCATCAACACATAGCTTACCCATATTAGCAATATAAGTGGTATACCAAATTTTGCAAAATCACCAAAACTATAATGCCCCGGTCCCATGACAAGTAAATTGGTTTGATAGGCAATCGGAGTTGCAAACGAACAATTGGCTGCAAACAAAACGGTTAGTACAAGTATTTTTGCGTCAATACCCGTTTGCGCGGATACACTGATCGCAATGGGGGCAAATAAAATTGCTGTCGCAGCATTCGAAAGCAGGTTTGTCATGATGGCAACAAGCAGGAATAGTCCTGCAATTAACACTTGGGGGCCATAGCCTTCTAAAGCACCAATGACTTGCTGTGCAATATATTGCGCCCCACCAGTATGTTCAAGTGCAATGCCCATAGAAAACGCCGCACCAATAAGCATGAAAATTTTGGTATCAAGCGCACGTACAGCTTGACGCATATTGAGACAGCCTGTGGCGATCATTAATGTTGCGCCTGCAAATGCAGTATGCACAATTGGCAAAATTCCAAATGCTGCACTGCCAATCACGAGAGCAAAAATGATGCGGGCAATGGTTGCTTTACGAATGTCTGGCAAATCTTTTGTCGCCCAATCAAGAAGCAATACATCATGATTATTCCGCATGGCTTCTACCTGTGGCACATAGCCAAAGAGTAGAAGGCTATCACCTGCTTGTAGGCGTATATGCATCATGCGCTCGCGTACCATGCGAGAACGTCTTTGTAGCCCAAGAACAAGGCAACCTGTTTCACGTTGAAAACCTGCTTGCTCAATTGTGCGTCCAATCATGCGTGAACCAGGGGCAATCACAGCTTCGCTAATGACCATGCGAGACGTACGCTCGCCTTTTTTGAATCCCTCTACACTTAACATGCCTTCAAGATATTCGGGGTGGGTGGTCATTAAACCTGTGAGAGCTTTACGTGTCGCCGCGACAGTAAGAATGTCATCGACTTGTAAAGCATCGTCAAATGGAGGCAATAAATCTTCATCACCGCGCTGAATATGGCGCACGGTCATCATACGTAAATCTGCGAATAGGCCTGCGACAGGTTTTTTTCCAATCAAAGGGTGGTTTTTTGATATGCGGATAGGGGCAATATATTGTTGTCCCGAATATTGTTGCTCTTGGCGGTTTTCATTGCCGCTAGGCAGTAACCATTTTGAGAACACGATAATATATATAGCACCAATGATTGCCAAAAACAGACCGGGCATGGCTGGATCAAAAAACTCAATACGGGCGTCCGTTGTCCGCTCTAATACACCTGCGACCAAAATATTGGTTGAGGAGCCGATGAGGGTGGTCATGCCTGCTAGAATACAAATGAAACTGAGTGGCATCATATATTTAGATGCAGATGATCTGAGTTGCAGGGCCATGGCAGAAAGTACGGGAATAAACATAACGACAACAGGCGTGTTATTCATAAACATAGATACGACGAAAGCCGTGAAAAATACTAAAAATAACGTCCGTCTTGGGTAGGCATCTAGGTAAGAGTTTAGCTTCTTTGTAGGCCCTTCGAGTGCCCCCGTATGGAAAATACCTTGGCCAATGACAAGCAGGGCAAGTATCGCAATCAAGGCGGGGTCGGAAAAGCCAGAGAGTAGGCTGCGTGCATCTACATCACTTATGCTTTCTGGTACAAAAATCTGAAAAAAGACAAGGAGCGTGCCAAGAATGCCTGCTGAGACAAGTTCTATGGAAATTGTATCGAGTACATAGAAAATAACGCCCACGAATACGATGGCGAAAACGGCCCACATTTGCCAAGTTGTCTCTATGAGTTGCATATCCATATACAATGGGTATCATCTAAAAATGGTCTTGGCGAGTAAGATTAAGCTTGAGGGGCCGAATTCATAGTTGCGAGTAAATATTTGAATTATTGGGAGAGTTTAGTGACAAAAATTGCATTTTTAGGATTAGGTGTCATGGGTTTTCCAATGGCGGGCCATCTTGTTGAGGCTGGTCATCATGTAAAGGTTTGGAACAGAACGCATACGAAAGCAAAAGACTGGGGAAAACAATATAAGGGAACAGCCTGTGAGACCATTGAGGATGCAGTGCGAGGCTGTGATTTTGTTATGCTGTGTGTCGGCGATGATAATGACGTAATGGCGGTTGCCACGCCTGCATTGGCGGCAATGCGTGCAGAGACAATTATGGTTGACCATACGACCGCATCTGCAAAATGTGCGCGCGCATGTGACATACTTGCTCGGGAACGCAATATTGAATTTATTGACGCGCCTATTTCTGGCGGCGAGGCAGGGGCCGTAAATGGGCAGCTTACTATTATGTGCGGGGGGCGTGAAAATGCCTATGCATTGGCTGAACCAATCATGGATGCTTATGCAAAAGCAATGAAGCATATGGGAGATGTCGGGGCTGGGCAATTAACAAAAATGGTCAATCAAATTTGCATTGCAGGTACGCTACAAGGTCTTTCCGAGGCTATAAATTTTGCACAAAAAGCAGGGCTTGATGTAGATGAAGTCGTACAGGCTATCGGTAAGGGCGCGGCGCAAAGCTGGCAAATGGATAACCGCGCCAGTACAATGGGAAAAGATCAGTTTGAGTTTGGTTTTGCTGTGGATTGGATGCGTAAAGACTTGAAAATTGCACTCGAGGAGGCGCAATCTAATGGGGCTGACCTTACATTGACGAAAATGGTAGATAAATATTACCAAGATGTGCAAGACATGGGTGGTAATAGGTGGGATACGTCAAGCTTGATAAAACGCCTGACCCAAAACAATAAATAGGAATTACAATTATGTGGATGTTTGTGAAACGCTTTATCTTGGCGCTCTTTGCCGTAGCAGTAATGATTTTTGGTATAATCGCCCTCAATTATATGAATACCTCTATTCATCCAAAAACGGGTGAGGGGCAAGGGCTTACGCAAGCGGGGGCAACTATATCTGTTCTGAGTTGGAATCTTGGCTATGCAGGTTTGGGTAAAGATTCGGATTTCATCGCGGATGGTGGTCAAAATTTCTTCCCGCCAAGCAAAGCCCATGTCGACGCTAACCTTGAAGGTATAAAGAATATTCTCGACGCCAACCGCGCCGATATATATATGTTACAAGAAGTATCAGAGCCAGACACACTCACACTTGGTGTTGATGTTTTGGCAGGTGTGAAGTCTGTCATGGAAAACTATGCGTGGTTTTACGCAAATGATATTTCCACCATGTTGATCCCGACAAAATACGGTGTGCATCATGGTCTTGGTTCGTTCAGTCGTTTGATAAGCGAACCCGTGCATACATTGCGTTTGCCGCTCGAACCTACGCGTCTCAACGGTTTGCTAAAACGTCAATATCATGTCCAGATACGTGAGTTAACCGATGGAAATAATAATGAATGGGCATTTGTGAATATCCATTTGTCGGCTTTTGATGAAGGTGGGAATATTCGTGTGCAACAATTTGAACGCCTGCTCGAAATCGCGGATACTTACTACAAAGAGGGCAAGCACGTTGTCATCGGTGGTGATTGGAATATGAAACTTGTCGAGACAGATTTCCCGAATACAACTGATGAAAAGTTTCTATTTTGGGTAAAGGAATTGCCGCACGAAAGCATTCGTGAGGGGTGGAAATTAATTGTTGACGAAAGTGTAGCGACAACGCGTACGAATGAACGTTCCTTTGTAAAGGGCCAAAATTATACGACAATTATTGACGGGTTTCTTGTTTCGCCAAATGTACAAGCCGTTGAGAATTATACGATTGACACAAATTTTGAGTATACGGATCATCAAGCGACACGCGCTGTCTTTAGAGCTAAACCTTAAATGTTTATTGGGACGCCTATCAATATAGGATGTAAATAGGTAAGCATGAGCCAATAAATTAGGGCGCCAACAAGAATTGCGTGAATGTCACCAAATATTGTTGCGCGTTTTACATTTTGTTCTCGTTTTGCAATTGCCAATCGATTTATGATAGAAAAGGCAAGAAACGATCCGAACAATATTACTGAATTAAGTTCGCCGTTCGCAACCATATGCGCGCCAGCCCAAAGAATAACCGCGTATAACATTGGGTGCTGTAGCGATTGTTTCATATATCCACGCGGCCCATAGGCTGCGACAAGCAAAATAAAAGCAGGTAACATCAGGGCTAAGGCTATATGTGCGCCCCATTCTGGTGGCGTGTAGATGAGTTTAGAAGGCCGTGCCAAGCCATAACCCCAGACCATGAGTCCAAAACCAATGCCAGAAACCAGAGAATATATGCCCATGAATTTCATATATCCGAGTTTTTTACGTATGTCATACGCGGGTACTCTGGTTCTGAATGTTGAATAAAGATGTGCTGCAAAAAACACTAAGGCACCAATAACTAAAAAATACATATTTAATCCCTTCTCATATGTCACTCCATCAAGAATGCGCCAATGATGAGTTGGTTCCAATATGCGCCCTTATTGGTAATCTAGCATTCACCCTTGCATGGATTGGAATATATTCTATAGAAGAGCCCGATAATCTTCAAGTCATGTAAATTCATTGATTTCGAAGAACACCCTGAATAACTGCGTAAAAGAGTAACACAATGCAAGCCAATATCATTCTTTCGAAAACCTTCACTTTTGAAGCGGCGCATAGCCTTGATTTAAAAGACGGTACAGATTTGGGGTATAAACGCCTACACGGGCATTCCTTTACTGCAACGCTTTCTATTAAAGGGCCTAAGTCTGAGATTGATGACTGGTTGATGGATTTTGGTTCATTTGCGCCAACGATTGAACAGTTGAAAGACAAACTTGATCATGCCTTCCTTAATGAGCTTGTAGGACTTAAATCGCCAACACTGGAAAATATGTGTGCTTATATTTTTGATCTCGCCTCAAAGTCTTTGCCAAATTTATTCGCAGTGGACATTGCGAGAATAACATGTGGTCAGAATTGCCGCCTTGAAATTGGCTAGTCGAACCGCTTTCATTTAAAAAGCCTTTTTAAACGCTGCTATTATCTGTTAGCTTTACGACATGTATGCCAATGTAGCATTTGCGTGAAAGGCTGACGAATAATGAAGGACAAAAATAAAACAGATATATCAAGTCCTTATCTGGATTGTTTTCAAATGCAATCACCTGCACCGAAAATCGTACCAGGTAGTTCTCGCCGTAAATGGATGGACGAGACAGGGGAGCGTTTTGCTTATAGATGCTTGCCGTTAACGATGGCCAACTCGACAGGCTGGGATATTCTTTGCCCCTTTGATATTGAAATCGCATGGAATGGCGGCAA
>NVXK01000029.1 GCA_002733905.1 Robiginitomaculum sp.
GCGACATATTTGTCAGTACTCGAAAATTTCATCTTGGTCTCTATTCAATCGTTAACGCTACACTATATGTGATTCGTTGCATAATAGGTTTAGTTAAAGCAAACTCTGACCCTTAGCGCAAATACATTTCTGCATAGTGGCCATGAATAGTGGCAATGAATAGTTGCCATGAATGAGTTTTTATTCTGGGTTTAAAAACCTGAAACAACAAGATTCTAACCATGTTGGCTAAACTTATGAAATTTTTAGTTGATGAAAGGGGGAGGCTCGGTTATATGCCTGTGGTGGATGCGTCATAATGTGGGCGATGACGAGACAAATAGGGGGACTTCAGATGGCTAATGTTGAGAAAAAACGCACAAAACTTGCTAAGAATTATCGCCCAAGTGACGATGAAAAATTCATGGGTGTTAAACAAAAAGAGTATTTCCGTCGCAAGCTAGAAGCATGGAAAAATGATATTATTGATCAGACCAAAGGTACGATTGAATATCTACAATGCGAAAACGTTTCCCATCCCGACCTTGCCGATACAGCCGCCGCGAATGCAGACCGTCAGCTAGAGCTACGCTCTCGTGACCGCCAACGTAAACTCGTCTCTAAAATTGACAAAGCCCTCGCACGTATTGAATCTGGCACATATGGATTTTGCGAAGAAACTGGCGACCCCATCCGCCTCGGCCGCCTCGACGCCCGCCCCATAGCAACCCTCAGCATCGAAGCCCAAGAAATGCACGAACGCGGCGAACGCGCCTCAAGGTAGGATGTGTGGTGAGGACAGTTGGTTTGTAAGGCATTTTAGCCTAATTCATGTTGTTAATTGCTCCGTGTCAATCGCCGAAAACGTACAATTTTCAAAGTATGTAACGAGGTCGCTAGGTAGGCTTAGTCTGGTCTCCTATAGCGGAATCTGGTATCATTTGAATAGCTTCATTTACACCGTCTTTGATGCTAGTAAGGGCATCTGCAATAAAAGTATCAAACTTCTCACGCACAAGAAAAGTTAGGACTCTTTCAATTGTATCTTCCCGTAAATTTAATGTTTCAATCGAATTACCTCCTTGGATACGAGCTAACATTTCTGCCCGAAGCTTTGGATGTAAACTTTGTCCATTTACACCTAACCATTCCCGTAGATTTTCCTTGTCACTAACTATTGTTTCCAATGACCGAATCATTGCGATTAGCACCTCAGGCATAAATTGACGCGCGTGTTTTGTTCTGACTTCAAGATGTACCATTAATTTTAAAAAATCTTCTATGGGCTCGGTAATTGGGCCATCTTGAAGTTTCAGTATATTAGCGTGGATAGGCGCAATTCTATTTTCTAAATCAGTAACTCGGTCATCTAGTGTTTGGCGTTCACTTATTTGTGAATAGAAGTAATCCTGCGAAGCGGTTTTTTTGATTGCAGAATGTTTTGGATTGGCAAATCCCTTACTATATTTCCAAACATGGCTCGGCCTATATTGGTCTTTGAACGCACGTAAAACAAAACGTGGGATATAATGTTGGTTGGAACCTGCCATTCTTATTAGTTGGGAGCTATTTCTGAAAAAACAAGTTTTGCTTGTAACAAAGGTGTAGAGAAAATTGATTGGGCTGGTTAATAGAAACACCGACCAAATAAGTTAGTGGGCGACGTTATATTAGTAACTCAACCATTGACATTGAGGGCTAAATTGGCGTTCTACGGACGCCTTCTTATCCACGCCCTTATAACATGCCCTATATTGAACCCGTTCTTTCATCAAAGGCATCTTACACGCGTTAGTTTGAGATGAAGGAGAATGTCAGCATAGATGCAGAGGTGGGATTTACGCGCCCCTTTCCTATGTCGCGGCACCCCAAGGGTACTTCCTCGCTATGCTCAGGGCGCGTGTGCTAAGAGTTGGCCGTCGCGCTTGAGGCGAGAGCGAAGTTTCGTATCTCGCTAAGAGGAACGTATAAAAAATGACATTTCCGTACCCCAAGGGTATTCCGTCGTGCATGTGGCTTTAGCCATCACGAAACATTTATACTATTCCTACGGTATCCGGTGAAGGCTGGAGCCATACGGACACGCCTTATGTAAGGCCAAGAGTAATGCAAACCGACGAGCGTAAATGCTGCGCGGGGTTTTGTGGTGGGGAAGAGCGGTTCTAACTCCCCCTACAGCTAGCCCTAAGCTATAATGAAACTGCTGCCAAGACGCGCAAGGGGACCGCGTTGAGATGTTCACGCATGGGAAAACAACCCTTAATCTCGGTTTTGCATTCTTACATAGTTCAGGAATTTTTAACGCTCATTTGTCATAAAACATTCATTAAAGGGTTTAGGGGAGAAATAAGATGAAGGCTGGCATGTCTAACGCTAAAACCGTTTCCCGATCAATCTCGCCACCTCGATATTTTTCATTTCCTGCAATAGCGGGGCAAAACCCATGGTTAGATTTTTTGCGCGCGATTGCGGTGCTTTTTGTGCTGTTACGTCATGGGGAGCGGGCCTTGATGCAATCATCCTCAGACGCTTTAAATGCCTTGACGACATCCCCTTTGCATAATTTTTTCATTAATGGGTGGGTCGGCGTAGATTTGTTCCTTGTTTTATCAGGCTATTTGATTGGGAAAAGCTTGATCAAAATGTTCAGCAAAGACAACCAGATCAATATCAAAACCTATTTTTGGCATCGCAGCTTACGTATTATTCCTGCATATTTTGCGGTGTTATTTATCACGGCTTTAGGCGTATTTCCATTATATGCTGTCTCGCCAGAACATTTGGGCCTACGCGTATTCTATCACATGCTATTCTTGCAAGATTACCTGCCTTCGAATATTAATGTCGTGTTTTGGTCACTCGGTGTAGAAGAGAAATTTTATATCCTAGCGCCATTAATTGCCGTTATTCTCGTTAAGTTCAAACAGACACGATCAGCTTTCGCCCTTATGGCACTATTATTTTTATGCTCACCTCTCGCCAAAACTTTCCAGCTATGGTCGGCACATGCTGAGATCAATTATCAAACTTTTTTTCAAGATTACAGAAGCCCGTTCCATTTATCTACCGAGCCATTGATCGTCGGGTTTGCCATTAGTTATTTTGAGATTAAGAAAAAAATCAATTTGACCCCTTCACAGGCAAAATGGATTTTTGCAATGGCCGCAGTCTTAACGGGAAGCTTATTGTTCTCCCACGATTTCTTATCAAGCTTCGGGTTTTGGGATATGATGGGGCAACCGATAAGTTTGGCATTGTTATTTGGTACTATGGTCGTGTGTGCAACACAACTTTCGGGCTTGCCTGTTATAGGGGAGCCTGTTTGGCGCCTGGTATCCCGATTGAGTTACGCCTTATACCTTATTCACTTCCCACTTATTCCATTGGCATTAGCGTTAACATTGCCGAATGCTCCCCTTTCATTTTGGGGGATTTACATGATTTTTGCCTTTGCAGGCGCTTTGGTTTTACATTTTCTTGTGGAAAAGCCATTTCTCAAAATCAAGAACCGCCGATCATCTAAGCTTATCTCCGCGCGTTAAATAATTAATAGTCTTTATTTGTTATAGAATGTCATTGAACTGGGAAATTCAGGTAATATAATGGTCTTAGATACACTACAAAAATTATTGATTACCATGGTGGTATTTTTACCGCTAGAACACTTCCTGCCAAGATTAAAAGATAAAAAAATATTCAGGAAAAACTGGTCGCTAGATAGCTGTTATGCTTTGATCTCACCCTTCATTATAAGTGCGAGCATAGTATTCGTTATCGTACTCGCGTCGCTCGTCATTGACCCAATCCTACCCGCCCGCATTAAGGAAATAATTGCGAGCCAACACCTGATTATCCAAGTTGTTGAAATCATTATCATCGCTGATATTGGATATTATTTCGTCCACCGCATGTTTCATGAAATACCGCTCCTGTGGAAACTACATGCGATTCATCATAGTATTGAAGAAATGGACTGGCTAGCGGCACATCGTGTTCATCCCATCGATCAAATTTTGACGCGTGGCCTATCTCTTATTATACCCTTCACATTCGGTTTTTCGGCGGCGGCAATAGCTATGTTCTTCGTTCTATCTGGCTGGCATTCTTACTTAAAACACTCAAATATAAATATCCGCTTTGGACCACTGCGCTGGATTTTAGTCTCTCCAACATATCATCATTGGCACCACGCCAATGAGGAACACGCCTTTGATAAAAATTATGCAGGGCAATTACCGATCATCGATATTATTTTTGGAACAGCTATCATGAAAGAAACCAGCGGCCCTACCTATTACGGAACCGATACACCCGTTCCTAAAAGCTATGTTGGTCAGTTATTACTGCCCTTCAAACTCTTGAAACCCCAAAAAAAATCGGCTCCTTTAAAGACTGAAGACGCAAGCTTATCAGGTCAGTAGCTTCGTGAATTTCATGCCAACTTTGGGCGTTGGTGCGCCTTCTTATCCACGCCAGCCTCAACGCTCTTATATTGAAACGCATAATGCGGATATAAAAAACCCGCTCTTACGGATTTAAAAGCGGGTTTTTAGGTGTGATTTGAAATGTGGTTTAGCTCTTGGATTTAACCCAAGCTTCGACACGTTCTTGCATGATATTTAGGGGGACAGGGCCAGAAGAAATAATGACATTATGATATTCCCGAATGTCGAATTTATCACCTAATGTTGATTTTGCATTCTCGCGTAATTCAAGAATTTTCAACATGCCGATTTTATAAGCAGTGGCTTGACCCGGCATGACGATATAGCGCTCAATGGCTTTGACGCAGTCATTCTCTGGATTAGGCGTATTGTCGATCAAATATTGAATGGCCTGCTCACGCGTCCACTTTTTATCGTGAATACCTGTATCAACAACTAACCGTGCCGCACGCCAGATTTCCATGGCAAGGCGGCCAAAGTCTGAATAGGGGTCTTGGTAAAAACCCATCTCTTTGGGGAGAAACTCAGAATATAAACCCCAGCCTTCACTATAGGCCGTTACGCCGCTAAATTTACGGAATTTGGGAATGCCTTCAAGCTCTTGCTGAATAGCGATTTGCATATGATGCCCTGGAATGCCTTCATGATAGGCGAGGGCTTCCATTTGGTATTTTGGCATGTCGGTGATTTTGTACAAGTTTGCGTAATAGACACCTGGGCGTGAACCATCAGGCGCAGGGCGGTTGTAAAAGGCTTTGCCTGCGGACTTATTGCGGTAACTCTCGACTTGTTTCACAACGAGGTCAGCTTTGGGTTTTACCATGAAAACATCATCAAGGCGTGTTTTCATGACGTCGATAATGCCTTCTGCTTTGGCAAGGTAAGCTTCGCGGCCAGCGTCGGAATCTTCGTACACAAATTTTGGGTCAGTTTTAAGGTGAGTAAAGAAAGCTTGTAAATCGCCTTTAAAGCCAACGGATGTCATGATTTCACGCATTTCCGTGTGAATACGCGCAACTTCGCTCAGGCCAAGATCGTGTATCTCTGACGCGGTCATATCCGTTGTTGTCATTTGCTTCAGTCGTGATTTATAATACGCACCACCGTTCGGCAGTTTCCACGCACCGTCATCTGTCGAAGCATGTGCTTGTTGCGTTTTCATCTCGGAAACAAGTCCTTCAAACGCAGGCTTAACGGATGTGAGGAGAGCGGTGATTGCACCTTCAAATAGCTCTTCTTCTTGGGGTTTGGTCAGTTCCAATTTCTTGACCTTCTTTTGGAAATCAGCCAAAAGTGTCGACAGTTTACCTTCGTCAAATGGCGCGCCAGTAATGATGTTCTGTGCATCACGAATAACATGGTCATAAACATAAAGAGGCGGTGCAATGCCTTTCTCCGCGCGAGATTTCGAGATGGCAACATTCGTACCGAGATACTCTTTAACGCCGTTAAGGCGCGCAATATACGCTCTCGCATCATCAATATTATCGACACGATGATTGTTAATCAAGAATGCTGGAATGCCAGATTGCAAGCCGAACATTTGATTGAAAATGTAATCATAGTCCCAGTATTTTGATCTCGCCAAATCATCCTCAATACCGTTGACGAATAAACGGTAAGAAAGCGCATGGCTCTCATCTAAATCCGCAAGGTCAAAATTTGCTTTAATATATTCGAGGTTTTTACGGTCAACATCAAGCCTATCAAGATAGAAAGACTTACTTGGGTTATTCCACTTATCATTATCAGTTTTATCGCCAAGGCGTGTCAAAAACTGCGGATAATTCTTCACCCCTTCCGTAAATATTTCTTCAAACCAAATATCAATTTTTTCATTTTGTGTTTGTGTTTGAACATGTTCTGTTTTGGCGGTTTCTGAAACCTCAGCTTTTGGCGAACAGGCCGTAAGCGCGAGTGCACATGTGGTAAGAATAAGTAGTTTTTTCATTATAATCCCCTTTGTTGTTATATGTGGGCGTCTGTTATTTTTGGGTATCGGCTATGTATTCATTGACGAGTTCCTCGAGAAGAGAAAGCGGTACGGAACCATTGGCAAGAATAATATCATGAAACTCGCGAATACTGAATTTATCGCCCAGTTCCGATTGTGCTTTGGCTTTAAGCTCCTGAATTTTCAACATGCCGATTTTGTAAGCAGTCGCTTGTCCCGGCCAAACGATATAACGGTCGATTTCTGCGCGAATATCGCCCTCTGGATTTGCAATATTTTCAAGCATATATTGTACAGCTTGCTCACGCGTCCATTTTTTAGCGTGTATGCCTGTATCAACGACCAGACGTGCCGCACGAAAAATTTCCATAGAGAGACGCCCGAAATCTTGATAGGGATCAGTATAGAGGCCAAGTTCGGCTGGCACACTTTCTGCGTAAAGCGCCCAGCCTTCTATATAGGCCGTATGTCCGCCTTGTTTGCGAAACTCGGGTATGCCTTCAAGCTCCAAGCCAATGGCGATTTGCATATGATGTCCCGGAATACCTTCATGATAGGCAAGGGCTTGCATCAGGAAAATAGGTTGTTCGCGTACATCTTTGAGGTTTATGAAATATATACCAGGGCGTGATCCATCTATAGCAGGTTGCTCATAAAATGCTCCATAAGCACTGTCCTGACGGAATGGCTCAACGCGTTTGACAATCATGTCTGCTTTTGGCTTGGTGATAAACAGGCTGTCGAGCTTGGTTTTCATATTATCAATAATGGCGGCGGCCTCTTTCATATATTGGGCGCGCCCTGCATCGTCATTTGAAAATGTGAATTGAGAATCTGTACGTAAATGGGCATAAAACGCTTGTAAGTCACCGTCGAAATTGACCTGCTTCATAATTTTAAGCATTTCGCCTTGAATGCGGGCGACTTCTTTCAGGCCGATATTATGAATTTCATCCGCGGTCAGTTGTGTTGTGGTATAATGATTAAGTCGCATTTGGTAATACGCGGCGCCGTCGGGCAATTTCCATACACCGTCATCATCATTTGCACGCGCTTCATGTGCTTCAAACATTGCAATCAAACTTGCATATGCTGGTTTAAAAGACGTGAGAAGGGCATCTTGAGCCGCTTGTCGTAATGCATCTTTGTCTGCGTCACTGACATCTTTTAAACTGTCAATTTTATTTTTAATGTCGTGATAAATCGGGCTGTCAGCACCTGTGCCGAATGGAGCGCCTTCTACAACATTTCGAGACGCAACCAAAAGCTTGCCATATACGAATTTCGGAAGTGTGATCCCGTTGGAAAATTGCGCTTCTGCCCGAGCTTGATATTGAGATAAATACCGCTCAGCTTGGGACAGGCGTGCAATATAGGCCTTTGCATCGGCAAGGGTCTCAACTTTGTGAAAATTGACCATAAACGTTGGTAGGCCAATATGTTCGCCCGTCATGTGGGTGAAAACATATGTATGTTCTGCAAAAGCATGGCTCGCCGCAGTATCTTGCGCGTTATATTCAAAAAGACGGTAAGAAATTTTGCCTTGTGTGTCGAGTCTGTCGAAATTGAAACTTGCTTTCATTTGCTTGCGCCAGAGTTGCTCTAAAGCAAATTCTTCATCAATCGCAGCTTGAGACACATCATCAAGCTTGTCTTGATCGTCTGTGATGCCGAGGTAACTCTGTGTGAGTGGGGAGCGTTTAAGGGTGTCTTCATAACGCGCTTGGAACCAGTCATTTATACTTTGCGTTTCCGATCGAACATGTTCGGAATTTGGTTTTCCTGATATGTCCTTGTTATGATCTGGTGAGCAGGAAATAAGGGACAGGCTTGCCAATACCGATCCGCACAAGAGTAAATGCTGAAATGCTCGCATAAAAACCTCATCTATTTTTTAGTGTGTTCGTAAAGCACGCATCATACGTATTTATCGAAAAAAGGAAAGTCTCAATCAAATATGTGGGAAAATACATGGCAAATACATGGCAAAATACGTGGGTATGAATATGAATGAAAATTGCAAGGTGGCACATTTACTGTTTTTCGTCATAAACTAGCAGTATGGAAAAATTGATTCGATTAGATACAGGCCAACTTGAAACGTCACGCAAGAAGCGGCTTCCTTATTATTTAGGAGGTTTGTTTTTCTCAGTGATCGCGATAGCGGCGAGTAGTATTGCCATTTGGTATGGGCAAACGTTAGGGCGTGCAATTCTGACCCTATGTGTTGGCATCGCGGTCGTGGCGTTACTCGCTATGCTAACAATCATTATAAACTATGCTAATCTTGGTGTTGATGAACAAGCAGAAGGTGGTGGGCATGGCCTATTGGGTGATTCTTTTGAAGCGTTTAATGTGCCAAGTCTTCTCATGCGTAAAGGGCGTCCTATATTTGCGAATGCAGCTTATATGAAGCTTGCATTCGAGGTGGGTGCAAGTAACAAAAATGATACGCCACCTTTGCCAGACGCGCTTTTTTCTTCGTGTGAAGGCGATATTGCCTCTGCAATTTTTAGATTGCACCATATAACACACGTCAGTGGTATTGGCGTAGAAACTGTATCTATGAAAATACAAGGTTTGGAGCGTAACCTTCAAATCACTGTTACTCCACTTGAGAGTGGGCAGTTATGGCAAATTGAAGAACTTGCCGATGATGGCGCAAATACAGGCGCACCATTATCCGAAGCTCCAATCGGTCTCTTTAGTATCCACACCGATGGTCGTATTCTACAAATGAATGAAGTGCTTAAAGGATGGCTTGGCTATCAAAATGATGAATTACCTGAAAATATTTCTGATTTCATTGAAAACCCTGAAAGTCTTCTTGAAAGCCAGAAAACCCATGGGCGCATCGTGCGTACGGATACCAGACTTAAAACACGCAAAGGCGTAAACTCCCCAACAATGATGAGCGGGAGTTGGCAAGAGGTCGAGCCCGGACATATTAGTGCCAGTGTGGCTGTATACGGACATTCTGGTTTGGGGGCAGCTATAGGGGGCAGTTTATTAGGAACGCGAACGCAATCAGGCTCTACGCAGACACAAGCATTGTCGCAGGATGCGAATACGGTCATGGTGGGTGGGATTGATGTCTTGGGTGAGGCACCCTTCGGTGTCGTGCATATTGATAGTAAAAACCTGCGTACGGCAGTGATACGGCACGCCAACGCTGCGTTTACACAAATGACAGGCAAGGCTGTACCAGATGACGGGGCAGGCCTAACATTTCTATCACTTTTTACAAAGGCAAGTAATACAGATAAATTCCTCGATGCAGGGGTGAACCTCGTCGACGCTCCTATTGATCTACATTTAGTAAATGGCGATAAATGCCCCGTAAATATCTATTTTTCTCAGACAGGAGGCTTGGGGGAAGAGGGAGATATTGTGGCGTATATGATTGATATTTCCAAGCGCAAAGAGCTTGAAGATGATTTGTTGCAAGCCCAAAAAATGCAGGCGGTGGGACAATTAGCAGGTGGGGTCGCCCATGATTTCAATAACTTACTTACAGTTATTCGCTTGAATACAGATGAACTTTTGGGGCGTCACCCAATTGGTGACCCCTCTTATCCTGAGCTGCAACAAATCAACCAAACCGTTGCACGTTCGGCGTCTTTGGTGAAAAAGCTTTTGGCTTTCTCACGAAAACAAACCATGCGTGTTGAGACTTTAAATGTTACGGACACACTCTCGGAAGCCTCCGTAATGATTAAGAGAATGATGGTGGAAACCATCAAACTTGATGTGGTGCATGGGCGCGGCTTGCCTGCTATTCAGGCTGACAGCACGCAATTTGATACCATTATGATGAATTTATGTGTCAATGCCCGTGACGCTATGGTCGAAAAGGGAAAGGGCGGTACAATCACGCTAAGCTCTGTTCTTGCCACAGCCGAGGATTATCAAAAAGATGGTGTCACCATGCCAAAAGAGGGTGGGTTTGTTATTATTAATGTGACCGATACGGGCACAGGCATGGACGCGGCAACGCAAAAGAAAATTTTTGAACCTTTCTTTACCACAAAGGAACAGGGTAAAGGCACGGGGCTTGGTCTCGCGACCGTTTACGGCATTGTCGAGCAAATGAGCGGCCATTTACGTGTTGAAAGCACACTCGGTGTCGGGACAACGTTTAAAGTCTATATTCCGATGGCAAAGGCTGGTGAAGATGGTGTGATCGAACCTGCAACGCGTGTGAAACCCAAAATCGTTAAACCTGCTAACCTTGCTGGACAAGGGCGTATTCTCTTTGTGGAGGATGAAGACCCTGTACGGGCAATCGCTGCAAAAACTCTACGTAAACGCGGCTATACTGTTATTGAAGCTTGTGACGGTGAAGAAGCGTATGAAATGCTGGAAGAGGGTGAGCGCTTTGATTTGATGATTTCCGATGTTGTTATGCCGGGAATGGACGGCCCGACACTTCTTAAAAAGGGTCGTGAAATGTTAGGGGATGCACGCATTGTCTTTATTTCAGGCTACGCCGAAGAAGAATTTTCCGATTTGCTTGCAGATGAACCTGATGTCACTTTCCTACCCAAACCATTCACACTGACCCAACTTGCGGAAAAGGTGAAAGGGGTTATTGGTGATGCCAATTAGCATATCACCTTCTGTGCCATCTGTACCGTGGCGTGCAGTAAGCGATGGTGTGGTCTTGCATCTCTCCGTCACGCCGAAATCATCAAAGGACAGTGTCGGTGAGAGTGTAGAGGGGCCGTCAGGCTGTATCCTAAAAGTAAAAACACGGGCCATTCCCGACAAAGGGGCAGCGAATCAGGCGGTGGTGAAATTGCTTGCAAAATGGCTAGGTGTGCCAAAAACTTCGATAAAAATTGTTTCGGGGAGCCGTTCTAAGCTCAAAACTGTTCAAATTGCGGGCAATTTTGAAGAAATAATAAAAACGCTTGAAATGCAGGTGATAGCGAAGGAAACTCGCTAAAAATACGCTATAATGTATTCAAATGAACATTTAAATGTACTTACTTTGTTCTTTTCTCTTGCGTAATGAGAACAAAGTGAGTACATAAGTTTCAGGCATACATTTGAGGCAGTCCATTTGAAGCCAACAAATTTTAAATGACCGAGGGGCTCCGGTGATTTGCAAAAGGAATAAAAAACATGGCCAAGAATAGAACACCTCTTACTGTCGTCGGTAAAGCTAGCGATAAAAATAAATCTGCTGCTCTTGAAGCTGCGCTCAGCCAAATTGACCGCGCTTTTGGTAAGGGCTCTGTCATGAAGCTTGGCCAAAAGCAAAGCATGGATATTGAATCCGTATCAACGGGGTCAATTGGCCTTGATGTTGCGCTCGGCATAGGCGGTCTTCCTTATGGTCGTGTTATTGAAATCTATGGCCCTGAAAGTTCGGGTAAAACGACATTGGCTTTGCATGTCATTGCTGAAGTGCAAAAAGAGGGCGGCGTAGCGGCCTTTATCGACGCGGAACATGCACTTGATCCTATTTACGCGGCCAAGCTTGGTGTGGACGTGAATGAACTTCTTATTTCCCAACCTGATACAGGGGAACAAGCCTTGGAAATCACAGATACGCTCGTCCGTTCTGGTGCTGTCAATGTTTTGGTTATCGACTCTGTGGCGGCGTTAACGCCACGCGCCGAGCTTGAAGGGGATATGGGCGATAGTCTTCCTGGCCTACAGGCACGTTTGATGAGCCAAGCTCTGCGTAAACTTACAGGGTCTATTTCAAAATCTGGCTGTATGGTAATCTTTATCAATCAAATCCGTATGAAAATCGGTGTAATGTATGGTTCACCTGAAACAACGACGGGTGGGAATGCGTTGAAATTTTACGCCTCTGTACGTCTCGACATTCGCCGTATTGGCGCGATTAAATATCGTGATGACGTGATCGGCAACCAAACGCGGGTCAAAGTCGTGAAAAATAAAGTCGCCCCTCCATTCCGCCAAGTTGAGTTTGATATTATGTATGGTGAAGGTATCTCGAAAACAGGTGAAATCATTGATTTGGGCGTAAAAGCTGGCGTTGTCGAGAAATCAGGCTCTTGGTATTCTTATGGTGACGAGCGTATTGGTCAAGGACGTGAGAATGTACGTGCCTTCCTTTTAGAGCATCCTGAAATCGCAGATCGTATCGAACGTCAAATTCGTATGAATGAAGGCCTGATCGAAGATGAAATGCTGGTTCCAAAAGAGGAACAAAAGGATGAAGACGGTGCTCTAGAGGCATAATCCTCTAATTCGTAAGATAATTGACAAAAAAACGTCAAAAAATGAAATACGCGCTTGGCACTGTCGAGTGCGTTTTCTATATGTGGTGTCTAACTTATTTTAAGAGACCAGCATGACGGCTTTACGCGATATACGAAAACAATTCCTCGGCTTTTTTGAAGGCAATGATCATAAAATTATCAAGTCTAGCCCATTAGTGCCGGACAATGACCCGACATTGCTATTCACCAATGCTGGCATGGTGCAGTTCAAAAACCTGTTTACAGGCGCGGAAACCCCTCAAACACCACGTGCGGCGACGTCGCAAAAATGTGTGCGTGCAGGCGGCAAGCATAATGACCTTGATAATGTTGGCTATACGGCCCGTCATCACACATTCTTTGAAATGCTCGGAAATTTTTCATTCGGTGATTATTTCAAGGAAGATGCTATTGAATATGGCTGGAATCTTTTGACCAAAGACTTCGGCCTGTCAAAAGACAAGTTACTGGTGACGGTTTACCATACAGATGATCAAGCGCGTAAAATTTGGAAAAAAGTGGCTGGTCTGTCCGATAGTCAAATTATCAGCATTGCGACGTCCGATAATTTTTGGGCGATGGGCGATACAGGGCCGTGCGGCCCATGTTCTGAAATATTTTATGACCACGGCGATAAAATTGCAGGAGGCCCTCCGGGTTCACCCGACGAAGACGGCGACCGTTTTATTGAAATCTGGAACCTTGTTTTCATGCAACATGAAAAGTTTAAAGACGGCAGGCAAGTTGATCTGCCAAAACCATCTATTGATACAGGCATGGGCCTCGAACGTATCGCCGCGATTTTGCAAGGGGTGCACAATAACTACGATATTGATCTGTTCAAAAATCTTATCAATACAAGTGTTGAAGAAACCAAGGTCAAGGCCGAAGGCGACGCGATGTTTTCGCACCGCGTGATTGCAGATCATCTCCGCTCTGCGTCCTTCCTTATTGCCGATGGTGTTAGCCCATCAAACGAAGGCCGTGGCTATGTATTGCGCCGTATTATGCGCCGCGCCATGCGTCATGCCCATTTACTAGGCACACCAGAGCCACTTATGCACCGCCTTGTCCCGTCGCTAGTGGATGAGATGGGAGATGCATTTAGCGAGCTTAAGCGCGCCCAAGAAAACATTGAAACAACAATGTTGCAAGAAGAAGAACGTTTCCGCAAGACACTCGGACGTGGCACTGCGCTTCTTGATGATGCTACCAAAGATTTAAGCAAGGGGGACACACTCTCGGGCGAAATCGCATTCAAACTCTATGATACATTTGGCTTCCCTCTTGACCTCACCCAAGACGCATTGCGCTCTCAGGGGATAGAGGTTGACGTGGACGGCTATAATGATGCCATGCAAATCCAAAAGGACAATGCGCGTGCCCATTGGAAGGGGTCTGGCGATGCTGGTTCCGATGCAATCTGGCTAGCATTAAAAGAAAAGCACGGCGCAACTGAATTTACGGGATATAAAAATCTAACGGGCGAGAGCGCGATTTTAGCCCTTATAAAAGACGGTGTAGAAATTGACAGCGCCAGTAAAGGCGACGAAATCCACTTCATCACCAAACAAACCCCGTTCTACGCAGAAAGCGGCGGTCAAGCAGGCGATAAAGGTTTTGTCACATTTGCCAATGGTGCGAAAATAAATGTCACAGATGTCAAAAAACGTGCTGGCGAGATACACGCGCTTATCGGCACTCTGGTGTCTGGAGATATTCAAGTCGGCGATATGGCAAGCCTGAATGTTGATGCGAATATTCGTATGAAGACCCGCGCCAACCATTCTGCAACCCATCTTGTCCACGAGGCTTTACGCCGTGTCCTCGGTACACATGTGACCCAAAAGGGCCAAATGGTAGACGGCGAGCGTATTCGCTTTGACTTTTCAAATGGTGGCGCTGTGAGCGCAGAAGACCTAGCAACTATTGAAGCGCAAGTGAACGCCGTTATTTTGGAAAACAGTGAAGCCTATACAAAACTTATGGCACCCGACGAAGCGATCGAAGCAGGGGCTATGGCGTTATTTGGTGAAAAATACGGCGATGAAGTGCGCGTATTTTCTCTTGGCAACGTACCAAACGGGGAAGATCACGCTTATTCTGTAGAACTTTGCGGCGGTACTCATGTGGCGCGTACTGGCGATATAGCATTATTCAAAATCCTAAGCGAAGGCGCCGTTGCCGCAGGTATTCGCCGTATCGAAGCCGTTACAGGTGAGGCGGCACGTATGTATCTTGAGCAACAAGCAGGCTTTGCAAAAGCGGCCGCAGATGTGTTGAAAGTAAAAACCTCTGATGTGGCTGACCGTGTTGACGCGCTGACCAAAGAAAAACGCCAGCTTGAAAAAGACGTGGCAAAACTCCGCAAAGAACTTGCACTTGGCGGCGGAGGCGGCGCGTCCGAAGCAGAGGAACTCAATGGCATCAAATTTATGGGTCGTGTATTGCAAGGCGTCAGTGGCAAAGATCTACGTACTATGATTGAAGAGCAAAAACAAAAGCTTGGCTCGGGTATTGTCGCATTTGTCGCTGTCGATGATGGAAAAGTCGCCGTTGCGGTTGGCGTTACATCTGACCTTACTGATAAATTCAATGCCGCGACATTAGTAAACCTTGGCGCCGAAAAAGTTGGTGGTCGAGGTGGCGGTCGTCCAGATATGGCACAAGCAGGTGGCTCGAAAGTTGAAAATGCTGACGCGGCCCTCGAAGCAATCAAAAACTCACTTCTATAACAGGCGCTAGCCCACCACCTTTTGTGCGTAAATTGGTTGTCTGTCCTTGATAGATACGGGCCGCATACAGTATTGGGGTACCGTCATATGTATAGACGCGTAGATCAAACTTTAACTCCGTTTTCTCGCCATCATATGTAATGGCGCGTAATGGGGGAGCAATAAATTTTTGCGCTATATAGCCGTTAGCATTGATATGTCGCCAGACTTTTGACGTAAGTTTTGCACCGCGATACGTCGCACGGCTACCAAACCCTGAATGAGGTTTGAAGAAATATTGTCGTCGATTTTTCCATAAGTATTCAGTGTTTTCAGACGTAACAACAATTGTGTTGGGGATGAGTGATAATATATCACGAACAGATTTTGAAATTCCCCAATGCGAGAGTAAATCCATATCCGATAGTAGTGTCAAATTACGCTTATCTGCATAGAGGGCATGATGCCTCGGGGACGGACTCACAACAACGGCATTGTTTTCCAGAGCTTGTCGCAATGTCTTGTTTTTGGGTTCGCTCAACGTAAAATCTGTAAGTCGGTTGTAAACAATGTCAATAATATGTTCGCCCAAATAGAGTTTATTCCCTTGCAGGGTGAGGGCGTTTACGTCTGTAATAAAAACCTTAAATCCCTGTTCTCTCAACATATCGGCGGCGAGGCACATATCAGGGTAATGAAATTGCTCTTTTGGGTTTTCATCGACAATGGCAATCGTTTTGGGAACGCCAAGTCTTTCTGCGGCTTTCCATTCGCTTAGAAACATTTGGGTGATCAAGTCGCGGGCTTTTGTATTTGTATTGCCTCTCGCATTTTCTAATGCATTCACAATGAAGGCGCCGCCAGCATTGGTATTTATTTCTATGAGACGAGGGCCATTGGGGGTCATATGGAAATCATACCCCATGAACATGCCCTTGGTTTTGCTTTGTACCAAAAAATGCGATGGATTATTTCGCGCGAAAATCACTTGTTGATAGATGTCGGTGTTGATGGTGTCTTCAATGGCTTTTATTTGTGCTTTCATGGAAAATACATCTTGAGTGGACACAAAAACAGCCGTGCTCGCAAAATAGTTTTCGCGCGTAGAAAGTTGTGAGGCCATGGTAGGCGTGGGGCTTGCGCTAATGATTCCGCGTTCAATTTCTACACGCTCTATAGGGAGGCAATAGCAGTATTGATTAAGTGATAAAGATGTATCAAATGGAGGCGTAGGGGAGCAGGACAAACTCATGATTTCGTTTCTTGCCCAAGATCACAACACATGTCTTTACGGTTGGCACAGCAATCATTTAGCAAAAAGGACATGAGATCTCTAAAGTGTTCAAATTTAGGAAAATAAATTACATAGCGACCCGTTCTGCGCGAGCCTATCAATCCTGCATTTGACAGAATTAGTAATTGTGCCGTTGCAGTTGTTGCTTGAATTTGTGCCAGTAATGCTAAATCTCCAGCGCGAATACCTTCTGGCCCGCTTTTTATCAGATGGCGCATTAATGTGAGCCGACCATCATGGGCGAGAGCGGAAAGTGTTTTAATTGCGGTTAATTGTTTCATAATTCATGAATGCATGAAACAACAATATAAGTCAAGGTGATTATAAAAGCGCGGGTTTTTTTGCGATGTTATTGTACTGACAAGACGATGGATGTTATATGTCTTCGGAGTTGAAATGAGGGAATTCTATGAGCACGCATGTCAAAATTAATTATATCGAACTTCCTGTCAATAATATGGAGGCGGCAAAAGCTTTCTATACGGCTGCATTCGGGTGGGAATACGAGGATTATGGCCCGACCTATGCCGCGTTTAAAAATGCAGGCATAGACGGCGGTTTTGACGCGGCGTCTGAACGCAAGCCTTCTGCTTCGGGAGCCTTGGTCGTTTTATTGTCCGATGATCTTGAAAAATGCCAAGCGCAGGTTGAACAAGCTGGTGGAAAAATATCCGTTACGATATTTACCTTTCCCGGTGGCCGACGGTTTCAATTTATTGACCCGAGTGGCAATGAATTGGCAGTTTGGTCTTTGGTGGATGAATAGGCAATAAACGTCTAGGCGATAGGTGTTGAATAAAAAGGGGATGTTTTGATGGAATTAAATGAACTATTTGGTTTGGCGGGTAAAACGGCGCTGATCACTGGCGGCGGTAGAGGCATTGGACGCATGATGGCGGAGGGGTTTATTCGCGCTGGCGCAAGCAAAGTCTATATTGCATCACGTAACCAAACCGTATTGGAACAGGCGGCAGCGGAGTTATCGGATGATGGTCGCTGTATTCCGATTGCTGCTGATTTGTCGACCCACGATGGGATCGCAAAACTCGTGTCCGAATTAAGTGCGCGTGAAGAAAAACTCGACATTCTGATTAATAATTCTGGTGCTGCATGGGGCGCACCAATGACTGATTTTCCTGAAAAAGCGTGGGATAAAGTCTTTCAACTTAACCTTAAAGCACCGTTTTATCTGACGGCTGGTCTGTTACCCTTGTTGGAAAAATCGGGTACGGCAGATGATCCCGCTCGCATTATTAATATTGGATCGATTGCTGGTGAGGTATCCAATTCTTTGGGGGCTTATCCATATGGATTGTCAAAAGGGGCTATCCATCAATTGACAAAAATGATGGCCAAAGAATTTGCGTCACGGCATATCACCGCGAATGCCATTGCACCTGGACGTTTCCCCAGCAAAATGACCAAAAACATTACGAGTGATGAGGAAGCCTTCAAAAAAGAAGTCGCAACAATTCCGCTGGGTCGTTTTGGCCGCGATAGCGATATTGCGGGCACGGCGTTGTTTTTAGCCGCGCGGTCAGGGGCCTTTATTACGGGGGCCGTAATCCCCGTTGATGGTGGATCATTAAACGACTAAGCGCATTTGAAACCCAAATTCATTCGTTTGTGGTGTCGTTATTTGTCGCCCCAAGCGCTAATGATTTGGCTGTGTGGTCTGAACAAAAAGATGGACATAAAAAAGCCATGGTGATTGTAATATTAGGCCTATGACCGAATTTAACACGCGCACTTTGTTTCACGAATTACGACACAGGCTACGTAGCCGATATGTGCGTGGATGGGTAAGCCAATCCATATTCGAATTTATTTGTTTTGGCATTAAACAGGCTTGGGCATGTTTGTTCGGCGGGTTAATGTTGTGCGTTCTTCTCGGTTCATATTTATACTATCCACAATCGGCATCTCTTGCGCGCTATGATTTTATTACCATTATGGCGGTGTGTATTCAAATTGGTCTGTTGGTATTTAAACTTGAAACGTTTGAAGAAGCGCGGGTTATTTTCATTTTCCATATTGTCGGTACAATAATGGAGATATTTAAAACCAGTGCAGGGTCATGGATATATCCCGAACCCAGCGTGTTACGCATTGCCGATGTGCCGTTATTTTCGGGGTTTATGTATGCATGTGTCGGGAGTTATCTGGCACGGGTATGGAGGATTTTTGATTTTAAGTTCACGCGCTTTCCATCGCTGAAATGGCAAATGATTTTGGCGGCACTTATTTACGCGAACTTTTTTACGCATCATTATGTCATGGATATACGGTATGTTTTAATGGCTGTATCCATTTTGCTTTACGCGCCTTGCATGATCTATTTTAAACCAGACGAAAAACACCGTTTTATGCCATTAGTACTCGGACTAGTTCTGGTGGCTTTGTTTATCTGGTTTGCCGAAAATATCGGTACATATGCGCGTGCATGGAGTTACCCGGGGCAAGAAACAAACTGGCACATGGTGACATTGGCCAAGCTTGGGTCTTGGTACATGCTTATGCTTATCAGCTTTGTTCTTGTCGCAGGCAACCAGATGAAAACTCACAAGGGAAAAATGTAAAAAGGCGGCTCTGTAAAGAACCGCCTTTTAAAATACAATATGTCGTAACGACCTAAGTCATTGCGCGTTCGAAATTCTCAGCAATAGCTTCGAGATAACCCGTCGTTGAGAGCCACCCTTGTTTGTCGCCTACGAGTAGAGCCAAATCTTTCGTCATTTGACCGTTTTCGATTGTTTGAACCGTTGTACGCTCTAGATTGTTCGCGAAGTCGATAAGAGCTTGGTTGTCATCAAGTTTGCCACGATGAGCAAGGCCACGTGTCCACGCGAAAATAGACGCTGTAGAGTTAGTTGACGTTGCTTGACCTTTTTGGTGGTTACGGAAATGGCGTGTCACTGTGCCATGGGCCGCTTCTGCTTCCATTGTCTTGCCGTCTGGTGTCATTAAGAATGATGTCATAAGGCCCAGTGAGCCAAAGCCTTGCGCGACTGTATCGGACTGTACATCGCCGTCATAGTTTTTACAGGCCCAGATATATCCGCCATTCCATTTAAGTGCACAGGCAACCATGTCATCGATAAGGCGATGCTGATATTCTCCGCCAAATTCTGCAAATTTTTCTGCGAATTCAGTTTCATAAATTTCTTGGAATGCATCTTTGAAGCGACCGTCATAGGCTTTCAAAATTGTGTTCTTTGTTGAAAGATAAACCGGCCATTTACGTACAAGACCATAGTTAAACACGGCACGTGCAAAATCATTGATAGAATCGTCAAGGTTATACATGCCCATTGCGATGCCTGAACTTTGGAAGTCATAGACTTCTTTTTCAATTGTGTCGCCGTTTTCGCCTTCCCATTTCATTGTTAATTTGCCTTTGCCAGGGACAAGAAAATCAGTGGCTTTATACTGGTCACCGAATGCGTGACGGGCAATAACGATAGGCTGTGTCCAACCGGGAACAAGGCGAGGCACATTGGTACATACGATTGGTTCACGGAAAACAACACCGCCAAGAATGTTACGGATTGTACCATTTGGTGAACGCCACATTTTTTTGAGGTTGAACTCTTTTACGCGGTCTTCATCAGGCGTAATTGTCGCACATTTAATGCCAACATTATATTTTTTGATCGCGTTTGCTGCGTCAATAGTGATCTGGTCATCTGTTGCGTCACGCGCTTCTACGCCGAGGTCATAATAATGGAGATCAATGTCAAGGTAAGGTAAAATTAGTTTATCTTTGATCAGTTGCCAGATGATGCGGGTCATTTCGTCGCCGTCTAGCTCGACAACTGGGTTGTTTACTTTAATTTTAGCCATTATTTGCCTCTATTTCTCTTCCGTCTATAAATGTGTGTGGTAGACGTCTATTGAATTTCGAACGTCTTAACACTGAATGTTTGATTTTGGAAGTACTAGCTTGGTGTTCTTGTAAGGAAAAATCATGGGAAAAACCGTGAAAGACCAATTGGGTCATGTTGTAGAGCAAAAATCACTGAAAACGCCGCCACCAGCGGTGATTTTGGTCAATCCCCAACTTGGGCAGAACATAGGTGGCTCTGTGCGCGCCATGCTGAATTTCGGCCTAACAGAGTTACGGTTGGTTGCCCCCAGAGATGGGTGGCCTAATCCCGATGCTGATTCGATGGCGGCAGGAGCTTTGCCTGTGCTAGAAAATGCCAAAGTCTATGAGACAACAGCGGAGGCTGTCGCTGATCTAAGCTTTGTTATGGCCGCAACAGCACGTAGACGCGAGTTGGAAGTGCCGGTGATCGGCACAAATTATGCAGGCGCTCAATTCAAACAATGGCAAGCAGATGGTTATAAAACGGGTGTTTTGTTTGGCCCTGAAAAATCGGGTCTTAGGAACGAAGACGTCTTATTGGCCGATAGTATTTTGACATACCCGATTAACCCTGCATTCCAGTCGCTCAATCTTGCGCAGGCTGTAGGTGTGTTTTCCTATATTTGGGCGAGCGCGGAAGGCGGTACACCTCCGCCAGTATTTAGCGAAAGCATTAGCACACCCGCCAAGCGTGAAGATCTTGTGCGTATGTTTGAACATTTCGAAGACGAACTAGACAAGGCTGGCTATTTCTATCCACCTGAGAAGAAATCCCTCATGTTGCAAAATATTCGCGCCCCATTTGTACGCGCTAAAATGACAGAGCAAGAAGTCCGCACGATGCGCGGTATGATTAAAGCTTTAGCCATTGGTCGTGGCACTGCTAGGAAATAAGCGCTATATTTTTTGAGTGGGCCGCTTTCGTACAGCGTCGATGATAAAGAGTAGAGCAGCGCCCCAAATGAAGCTGAAACAGAGTAGGTATGCCGACGTGAATTCTTCGCCGTAATACAGGCCAATAAGGAATTGCAAGCTTGGGGCTATGAATTGTAAAAACCCTATCGTGGAGAGCTTTAGGCGCCTTGTTGCAAATGCAAAGGCAAGAAGTGGGAGTACTGTTAGCGGTCCTGCTAATATGAGCAATAGATCAAGCTTAGTAGACGCATTTAAAAACGTCATCTGTCCATGCATATGGAGCCATATTAAGTAGGCGGTAGCGGGGATAAACAAGATCAGGGTTTCTAGGAACAGTCCAGGCATCGCACCTATGTCTAACTGCTTGCGAATGACGCCATATACGGTGAAGGAAGTGGCTAATATGATGGCGATCCATGGAAATTGTCCGCCTATTATTGTTAAAATGACTACGCCAATGGTCGCAAGAAGAACTGCAAAAATTTGTAGCTTACGCAGCCGCTCTTCTAGAAAAGCAACGCCAATCAATACAAACATAAGTGGATTTATATAATAACCGAGACTTGCTTGAAATATTTGGTCATTCTGAACTGTCCATATATAAATGCCCCAATTCATAGCGATAAGCATGGCGGCCAAGGCAAGGAGCAAAAGTGTTTTCGGAGATTTAAGGGCTTTCACCACATCCGGAATTTGTTTGCGAAACACGATGATTAAGAAGCCAAATGGCACGCTCCACAAAATACGGTAGGCGAGGATTTCTAGCGGAGGAACTTCCGCTGTAATCTTGAAATATATAGGGAAAAACCCCCACATGACATAGGCGGCAACCCCTGCGAAAAGGCCCGCTTGAGATTTTTGGATTTGGTCTAGGTTCGTCATGCTTTAGAAGTGTCATAAGCATTCGTATTTTCCCATAGCTGATTTGGAATAGTCGCTATTATTTTAGGAATACTGTGGTTGGAAAAGTCTCAGCCTTCTCTTGGTCGGTTAATAAGGGGGTTGCCTTATTGGAACTAATAATATTAGCCGAGTATTCACTATCTTTTTGCGCTTGGGTAATGGGAGGGACATAGGGGAAAACATCGCTTGACTTCCTCTTCTTGTGGCGTAAAAGATCGCATTCCTGTTGTTACAGGTACGGGTTGGTGTGGTGCCGCCGTTTTTATCGCCCCTTGGATTGTCTGAGGAGCCGGGCCACGTCGAAAAGAAAGTGCTTTTGCATGTCTAAACGTCATTCCGCAAAATACAAAATTGATCGCCGTCTCGGTGAAAATATCTGGGGCCGTCCTAAGTCTCCTGTCAATAAACGTCCATTTCCTCCAGGTCAACATGGTCAGAACCGTCGTTCCAAACTCTCCGATTTCGGTATTCAACTACGTGCCAAGCAAAAGCTAAAAGGCTATTATGGCAGTATTATGGAAAAACAATTCCGTTCTATCTATAAAGAAGCAACACGTCTTCGTGGTGATACATCTGAAAACCTTATTGGTCTTTTGGAATCACGTCTTGATGCGATCGTTTATCGTTCAAAATTTGTGCCGACTGTATTTGCGTCGCGTCAGTTCGTAAATCATGGTCATGTGCTTGTGAACGGCAAACGCGTAAACATTCCTTCATACCGCTGTAAAGCTGGTGATGTGATTGAAGTACGTGAAAAGTCACGCACAATGGCATTGGTTCTTGAAGCTCTTGAAAGCCCGGAACGTGAAATTCCAGAATATCTAGACCTTGATCCAAAAGCTATGAAAGTGACATATGTACGCATTCCTAGTTTTGATGAAGTGCCTTACCCAGTGGTAATGGAACCAAATCTTGTTGTGGAATTCTACTCTCGTTAGAGAGAACACACACAGAAAATGCAAAAGCCCCGCTCGCGAGCGGGGCTTTTTTTATGTCGACATTACAACCTTGCTTATGAACGTTGCCATGAGGCTTGGTATTCATAATAATGTTCGAGAACTGTACCTGATAATAAGCTCACTTCATGTTCGAAATAATAAAACCCATTACTCTCCACTGTGAATGTAAGAGTCCCACGACCTGCATTACTGGCGCGTTGCTCTTTTATATTTACAAACTTACATTTGAAAACTTCAAATAAGGGTACAGAATCACATTGTTTTATACGTGCAACGATACTGGTTTCGTCGGGGAGGGCATAGTTCAACTGGATTGTTTGTCCTGCTTTAAAAAACATTTTAGTCGGTGTAAAAACATGTGCGAGAGGTGGAATTATTGAATGTTTGTGCGTGATTTCTGCCTGCGCAATACGATTTTTACTGCGATCCGCCCGATCTGCATAGCCTACACCTATCATTTTGCCAGCATCAAAAAAAGCACCAATATAAAAAGTTGACACATAAATGCATGCAATAATTACAGGCCAAAATAGTATATTCGTTAGCTTTATTTTTTTACGTTCACGCTCACGAACTTCGTCTTCATCAAGTTGAAGATTGCTCCACGAATCGGTACGCGCTGTATTTTGCGCTACTATGCTCATAATCTACTCCCACATTTCAATTATGCTAGGATTATAAATTGAACTTACTCAGGAATAGTTAAAAATACGTCTTAAAATGACGTTTATTATTAGTTAAGACGTGAGTGCGATGTCTTTTTTCTCTAGTAGGGATTTTAATTCTCCAGATTCAAACATTTCACGCATAATGTCACAGCCGCCAATAAACTCACCTTTGACGAAAACTTGCGGCACAGTGGGCCAATTGTTATAATCTTTAACGCCTTGGCGAATTTCAGGGTCATCAAGGACATTGACAGATGCATATTCTGCACCGAGATAATCAAAAATTTGCACGACTGTTGATGAAAACCCGCACTGTGGAAATGTTGGTGTGCCCTTCATATAAAGAACAATGTCATTTCCTGTTACTGTTTTCTTAATGGCGTCTGCGACCGTATTTGTCATGGTAAATCCTTTAATACTCTGTAATTTTGACTATTCACTAAATAGCATGTGTTTCAAGGGCAAGGGCATGTAATTCACCACCCATTTTACCTTTAAGCGCCGCATATACCAGTTGATGTTGAGCAATACGCGAAAGTCCTGCAAAAGCAGTGCTTTTGATGATGGCCTTATAATGATCGCCATCACCTGCAAGATCAATAAGTTCTACGTCAGCGCCTTTGATAGCGTCTGTAATCATACTTACAATGTCATCTGCATTCATTGCCATAAAGGGGCCTTGTCTTTAAGAAGCCATATAATCAGGCAACCAGTTTTCATACACCATATGGGCATCGTTAAGTGATAAGTCAAACCCTCCGACTGCACTTACACGCTCACCGCCGACTTTGCCGACGATTTGCGCCGCTATACCCAGAGTATGTGCTGTGCTTACAACAGGGTTCACACTGTATTGGTCAACACAGAGCAAATAGCGTCCTTGGTCTTCACCAAATAGCCATGCATATGTTGGAATGTCTTTTGCCGCATTGAGTGCGATACCAAGCCCATTCGAAAATGCCATTTCAAGTGCTGTTAAGGCAAGCCCGCCATCAGAGAGGTCATGAACTGCATTAACACGACGATCATGTATTAAGCGGCGCACATAGTCACCATTCAATTTTTCTGCGTCTAAATCTACTGGGGGTGGTGCATAAATCGGACTATTCGGTTGGTTATGACCAAGGATAAATTGTGCATAAAGCGACGAACCCATCCAACCTGCTGTGTCACCAATAAGGATAAGCGTATTGCCTTCTTTGGCGCCTGTAATCGTTGCATGTTTAAGTATATCTTTGATGAGGCCGACACCGCCAATGGCTGGAGTGGGCGGAATAGCTTTGCCATTTGTTTCATTATAAAGAGAGACATTGCCAGACACGACAGGGTAATCGAGCGCGCGACAGGCTTCGTTCATGCCTTCAATCGCATAGACAAATTGTCCCATAATATCTTCACGTTCTGGGTTGCCAAAATTCAGACAGTCTGTGATCGCAATCGGCGTCGCACCTGTGCAGGTCAGGTTTCTCCATGTCTCGACGACGGCTTGTTTACCGCCTTCAAATGGATCGGCTGTGCAATAACGCGGCGTGCAGTCTGTTGTAATGGCAATTGCTTTATTTGTACCGTGAATGCGAACAATCGCAGCGTCACCACCAGATTGAGAACTATCCATAGTATCGCCCATAACCGTTCTGTCATATTGTTCCCAAATCCAGCGTTTTGAGGCGATATCTGGGCATGAAAGTAATGTTTTCAGTACAGAGTTATAATCACTACCGCGTTTCACTGGATCAAAAATAGGGTCATTTTCCAATACGTCACGTTTTACGGGTTTGGAATATGGGCGGTCAAGGTTCGGCGCATCGTCTGCCAATGGGGCAATCGGAATGTCGCATACTTTTTTCTTTTTATGGGTCAAGACAAGTCGGCCTGTATCTGTGGTTTTACCTACTTCGGCAACATCCAAATCCCATTTGTTGAAAATGTCGATAGCAATCTGTTCTTTGCCTGGTTGCAAGACCATAAGCATTCGCTCTTGGCTCTCGGACAACATCATTTCATATGGAGTCATATCGGGTTCACGTTGTGGCACTTTATCGAGATTCATATGAATGCCAACACCGCCTTTATCCGCCATTTCAATAGCGGAAGAGGTAAGACCAGCAGCGCCCATGTCTTGAATAGCGATAATTGCGTCCGTAGCCATAAGTTCTAGGCAGGCTTCGATAAGAAGCTTTTCCGTAAACGGGTCGCCAACTTGCACCGTTGGGCGCTTTGCATCACTGTCATCATCAAATTCCGCAGATGCCATTGTCGCGCCGTGAATGCCGTCACGGCCTGTTTTAGAACCGACATAAAAAATTGGATTCCCTACACCTTTGGCTGCGGAATAAAAGACTTTGTCTTCACGCGCCAAGCCAACACACATAGCATTCACAAGGATATTGCCGTTATAACCTTTGTCAAAATTGGTTTCGCCGCCAACTGTTGGCACGCCAACGCAATTGCCATAACCGCCAATACCGTGAACGACACCTGCAACAAGGGTCTTTGTTTTAGGGTGGGAGGGGTCGCCAAAACGAAGCGCATTCAAATTGGCAATAGGACGTGCGCCCATCGTAAATACATCGCGCATAATACCGCCAACGCCCGTTGCCGCACCTTGATAAGGTTCGATATAAGATGGATGGTTATGGCTTTCCATTTTGAAAATAATGACGTCTCCATCATCAATATCAATAACGCCAGCGTTTTCACCGGGGCCTTGGATAACACGCTCGCCTTTGGTAAGGAGTTTACCAAGATGACGACGTGATGATTTATAGGAGCAATGCTCTGACCACATCACAGAGAAAATACCAAGTTCATTGATATTTGGTTCACGCTCTAGACGTTGGCAAATAAGGTCGTATTCAGCTATGGAAAGGCCATGTTCGGCCACAACTTCAGGGGTGATTTTGATTTTGGCGCTCATCGTAACGACTCCAGAACACTTCTAAATAATTTAAGACCGTCCGTGCCACCATGAACAGGGTCGATAGCTCTCTCTGGGTGAGGCATCATGCCAAGCACATTTCCAGCTTCATTGGTAATACCTGCAATATCATTTGCTGAACCATTTGGATTGCCTTCATAGGTGAAAACAATTTGGTTGTTCTTTTTTAATTTTGAAAGCGTAGTGCTATCGGCGTAGTAATTGCCATCAAAGTGAGCAATCGGCACGGTTATCGTATCTTGGTGAGTATATGCCGCTGTAAACATTGTGTCTTTGTTGACAATGTTAAGTTTTTGCGGACGACATACAAATCGTAAACCTTTGTTACGCATGAGCGCGCCCGGTAGAAGCCCGCTTTCTGTGAGGACTTGGAAACCATTGCAGAAACCAGCAACAGGCAAGCCGTTATTGGCTTTGCGTACAAGGTCTTGAACGATTGGGGAACGTGCAGCAATCGCACCAGAGCGAAGATAATCACCATAAGAAAAACCACCCGGTACAACGACAAAGTCGACTTTGGGCAAGGTCGTTTCTTCGTGCCAGACCATGTCGACACTACGTCCTGTGATTTTTTCAAGTGCGACCTGAGCATCTCGGGAGCAATTTGAAGCGGGGAATACGATTACTGCGGATTTCATCGGTTGGCCTTCATAAGTTGTGGGAAGCTGGTTTCGTTTAATCTACAATTTCTATGCTGTAGTCTTCGATGACTGTATTGGCGAGGAGTTTCTCGCACATGTCTTTGACAGCAATCTGTGCAGCGTCTTTGTCGTCGCCCTTCAAATCGAGTTCGATTGTTTTACCCTGACGGGCAGCAAGTACGTCTTTGAAACCAAGATGGTCAAGTGAGCGTGCAATTGTACGACCTTGTGGGTCAAGAACGCCTGTTTTTAGGCCGATTTGGATTATAGCTTTCATGAGCTTTTGTCTCCGTTTGGAACAATGGATAGGGTAGGGGCAGAGCTTGTGGTTTCTTTTTTAAGAATACCAAGGCGTATTGCGACTTCTTCATAGGCTTCGGTGACGCCGCCAAGGTCTTGGCGGAACCGGTCTTTATCGAGTTTTTTATTTGTTTCTATGTCCCAGAGGCGGCAGGAATCAGGGCTAATTTCATCGGCCAGTAGAAGCTGAAAATCCCCGTTTTCATCTGTGCGACGACCAAATTCAACTTTGAAATCAATAAGACGAATACCAATGGCAGCAAACATACCGCAAAGAAAATCATTAATGCGTAAAGTCATGGCGCGCATATCATCAACTTCATCGGCTGTCGCCCAGTTAAAAGCTGCAATATGTTCTTCAGAAACAAGAGGGTCGCCAAGTTCATCTTTTTTATAACAAAACTCAATAATAGAGCGCGGTAAATCACTACCTTCTTCGAGACCTAGCATTTTACAAATAGAGCCAGCGGCGACATTACGGCAAATAACTTCAAGCGGAACGATTTCTACCTTTTTAATCAGCTGTTCGCGCATATTAATGCGTTTGATGAAATGGGTTGGAATGCCAATTTTCTCAAGGTTGATCATGAAATGTTCTGAAATACGGTTGTTTAAAACACCTTTACCATTCAACACCTCTTTTTTTTGAGCATTGAAAGCGGTTGTATCGTCTTTAAAATATTGAACGAGCGTACCTGGCTCGGGACCTTCAAATAAGATTTTGGCTTTACCTTCGTAGATCTGTTTGCGGCGGCTCATCGTATACCTTTAAGCAGCAGGGGCGACTCGCCCCCTCTAAGCATGGCAACCTATCACAAAAAAAAAATCCTACAATAAAATGCTTTCAATTATGCACGTTTTTTTCTTGTTATATTATGAGGTTTTAATTAGCAATTTGGATATCCATTTGTTATCAATAATGCTGATTAATGAATAGCTGGAGTAGAAAATGAGCAGTTTTGACGAACGTGAAGGCGCTTTTGAAAAAAAGTTTGTATTGGACGCTGAACAGGAGTTCAGAGTACAAGCGCGCCGTAATAAAATACTAGGGATATGGGTGGCTGGCATACTGGGTAAAACTGGTGATGACATAGCGGCTTACGCCTTGGAAGTTATAAAGTCCGATATGGAAGAAGCAGGCGATGAAGATGTGTTTCGTAAAGTAAAACAAGATCTTATTGCCTCTGGAAATGAAATCCCTGACGTTGAAATTCGTGAGCGTATGACAGTGCTTCTTACAGAAGCACGCGTTCAAATTGTTGACGAAATAAAATAGTATTAAAAATAAAAGCTCTGTCCCTAATCTCTACCGAACAGGTGGATTAGGGGCTGGGCACGTTATATCAAAAGACTTTTGATTTGCGCGCGCATATGTTTTTAGGTTTTTGATGTGATTGGTCATAGCGCCAATATCATATGTCATATTCACACAACCGAGCGTGTTTTTTGTATCCGCATCAATAATCGCGGCAAACCCTGTGACACCCATCCACTCATTATATTGACGGACTATATTATGGTCGAAGGCTGTATGTGCGCTGCGTAGGGAAATGTCTGGGTTTGAAATGTCGATAATGATTGGCTTTATATCAGGGTTGCGCAGGTTTTTTAGCGCCTGATCCAAATTTGGTTCCACTATTTTACAAGGCGCGCACCAGTCAGCGCGAAACATAACAACATACATTTCTGGTGGTCGTTGAGCAAAAACAGGTGTTTGTACGCCTATTGTAAGAAAAAATGCACTTAAAATGTACTTTGAAAAACGTGTCATAAAAATCCTTGTCATCATAAACCCATATTATGACAATTATGAAATACCTGCACTCTCTTTATGCAGCTAAGGCAGTAAACTTACCGTGAACAAGAAAAAGGCCCGACAAATGCCGAGCCTTTTAAAACATATATAAGCGAAAATTACTCGCCTAGATCAACATTTTGCGCTGTTGGGCAACGAAATTGTGAAGAATTGTTTGAAACTTGATGGTTCGCAGGTAGGCCAGCCGCAGATTTAATGAAATTAGCCATTTTGTTTTCGCTATCTTTAGAAGACATACAACCGATTGTTCTTTGTGTCTTTGCGTCTACAACAACAACAAAACCTGTTTTGCCGATCCATTTATTAAACTGAGGAACAACATTACGGTCAAATGCAGTATGTGCACTTTTTTCCCATAGAATTGCATTTGTTGAATCGATTGTGACTTCTTCTACAGCAGCACTATTCACAAGGCGCATTGCTGTCGAAAGTTTGTTTTCCATGACCGAACATGTTTGGCAATCATCGGCACGAAACTTGATGACATATACGTCAGCTGCGAAAGCATTTGCTGCACTCATTGTGAAAATTGCAGTACCCAATAAAGCTGTAAGTGTTTTCATTGTTAATATCCTTTTGTCTATTTAATCTCTTGAAATGGCATTGTTTTTATTGTTGAGATAGATATAGGCAAAAAGGGTTATTATTTAGCAAATAGGCCGATAACGCTTCATTTACCATGATGCATTATCGGCCTTTTAACTGGATAAAACTGTATGTTTTTAAGTTGAAAAAACTTTAGAAAAAATGTGATCGACTTGCGAGAAGTGATAATCGAGGTCAAAAAGGCCCTCTATTTCCGTGTTTGTTAAACGAGAGTTAACCTCAGCGTCATTTTTGAGGAAGGTTAGGAAGTCTCCTTCACCACGCCAAGTCTTCATAGCATTGTGCTGCACAAGGCGGTACGCATCTTCGCGGCTGACACCTTTTTGCGTAAGCGCCAAAAGAACACGTTGTGAATTGTGGAGCCCGCCAAGCTTGTTTAAATTGGCAAGCATATTCTCTGGATAGACAACGAGGTTCTCTATGACGCCAGCAAGTCTGTGCAAGGCAAAGTCGAGGTGGATCGTAGTATCTGGCGCAATACCGCGCTCTACAGATGAATGAGAGATATCACGTTCATGCCAAAGCGCGACATTTTCCATAGCCGGTGTAACCGCCATACGGACGAGACGTGCGAGACCCGTAAGGTTTTCTGTCAAAATGGGATTGCGCTTATGCGGCATTGCCGACGAGCCTTTTTGGCCTTTGGAAAAAAACTCTTCAACTTCCAAGACTTCAGAGCGTTGCAAATGACGAATTTCTGTCGCAATGCGCTCAATCGAACTGGCGCAGACACCAAGTGCGGCAAAATAGGCGGCATGGCGGTCACGTGGAATGACTTGTGTTGAAATAGGTTCAACTTCGAGGCCGAGCTTGTCTGCGACATAAGCTTCTACTTTTGGATCGATATTGGCAAATGTACCAACTGCGCCAGAAATCGCACATGTTGCGATCTCTGCACGCGCTGTAACAAGACGTTCGCGACAACGCGAAAATTCTGCATAGGCTTGCGCGAGTTTAAGGCCAAATGTTGTCGGTTCAGCGTGTATACCGTGTGAACGGCCAATTGTCGGTGTGAACTTATGTTCCTCTGCGCGTTTCTTAAGCGCAGCCAAGACACGGTCCATACCAACAAGAAGAAGGTCGGTCGCACGCGCCATTTGCACAGAGAGCGTTGTGTCAAGAACATCTGATGATGTCATGCCTTGATGTACAAAGCGGGAATCTTCGCCGATGAATGTTGCAAGATGGGTCAGAAAGGCGATCACATCATGTTTTACTTCGCGCTCGATCTCGTCAATTGTGTCGATACAGAATTCTGCGGCACTGCCTTTATCCCAAATGTTTTTGGCGGCAGACTTTGGCATAACGCCTAGTTCAGCCATTGCATTACAGGCATGGCCTTCAATTTCGAACCAAATTCTGTATTTGCTGGCTTGTGACCAAATATCAACCATTTCTTGGCGGGCATAACGAGGTATCATGATCTGACTTTCTGAGTTTGAGGCAATTGAGTTTGAGGCAATAGAGTCGGTGAAAGAGTAAGCAGGGCTTACTCTTGAGTGTCTTTTTCGTCTTTAACAGGAACCGCAATGTCTACTTCAATCAGGACGAGTTGGCCTTGAACGGGAAGGGACTTTGCTTCGCTGATAATATTGAGCGGTTCATTCGGGAGTTTTTGCGTACCGTAGAATTTTTTATAACCAGAGTTAAAGCCTGTATAATCAACACCCGCATTTTCGCCTGCGACTAAAATAACGCGCAAACGCATAACATGGCTAAGGTTGAGGCCCTGTTTTTGTAATAGAGTATGTAACCCAGTGAGCGCGCCTATGGTTTGTGCCTCTGTAGATCCAAAACCATTAACAGAACGAGGAGGGTGAATAACCGCAGACCCCAACGCCATATTGCGCGGCAATACAACCATCTTGTTTTCAGCAGACTGGATTTTACTTTGCCCAATTGGGGCGGGTGCGACAGTTTGTTGTTCGCACGCTGATAGAGATAAGCCCGCGATGACGGTGAGCGTGATATATTTAGCTATGTTGAACATCATAGAATCTCCATATTTCACGGGCGTAATAGTCTATTGAGGGGATTTTGCAATACCTTCATTTCGCACTTGTGCATCTGCCCAGTCTTTTGGTAGGAATTTTGACGTTAGCAGGAAGAAAAATGAGGACACAAGGAACATTACACATACAATAGAGAATGATAGTCGTATCGCGCCTAAATCTCCATGTGTGGGTAAGAAATGATCAATAAGTACGCCTGTGATCGTTGGGCCGCCACCGAGGGCAATGTTATTCAATATAAAGAAAAACAAAGCGGTAGACATAGCCCGCATATGTATAGGGGCGAGGGTTTGGGCAATCGCAAAGCTTGGCCCTAAGTAAACACCTAGAAATAATAAGAACACAGATACGCACGCAAGGTGCATCCAAACCGTCCCGACCCACATGCTTGCGACACCGATTGGGAAGGCGATTAGCACGGAAATTGCGGGTACCCATCCATATGCGCGAATGTCTTTCTTTCCCAATTTATCGGCGATTTTTGCGCCCAAAAAAGTACCACTTGTATAAGTGATGCCGTTAATAACCCCCAATGTAATCATCAGCGTTTGTAGGTTGAAATTTGGGTCCAATGTAAATATAAATTTGGTTTGAAACGCTGAAAACGAGTAGGCTGCAAAGGATGCTGTCGCAATGCCAAAACACATTGTCCACCATGAAGGTATTGTCAATAATATGCCGAGAGATTTAAAGAACGGCATTCTTGCTGCGACTTCATTGTTTGTGGTTTCTATTGCACCGCGTTTTGGTTCTCCTAAAAGGAGGCGAACCAGCAAAGCAAGTACCAGACCTGTAACACCAAGGAATATGAATATTTGTCGCCATGGGACATCTGCGGCCGACTTTCCAGCAATCGCCGCAACCGCAAAATAAGCACACATTATGCCAACAGGGATACCAAGAGAATAAATACCAAGCGCACTTGCTCTTTCATCTTTTGCATATAAATCAGAAATGATAGAATGAGATGGTGGGCTCCCACCTGCTTCGCCTACACCCACTCCCATACGGGCGAGACCAATATGCAAGAAGCTATTTGCCATGCCTGTTAATGCAGTAAATCCACTCCACATAGCCAGTGCAATCGCAATAATATTAACGCGATTATAGCGATCCGCTAGCATAGCAATCGGAATTGCGATCATTGTATAAAACACAGCAAATAATAAACCAGTCAAGAGCCCAAGCTGTGTATTTGTTAAACCTAAGTCCGCTTGGATAAATGGGGCCAAAATGCCAACAATTTGACGGTCAATAAAGTTGAATGCATAGACAAGTGTTAAGAGTAACAGTATGAGTGTTCTATTGTTTTTCATTTTATTCCCCGCAATATTTTTATTATTTTTATATGTAATTAGGTAGTTTTTACTACTCTTTTGAAGTCGCACATTAGGTACAACACGCTTACCTGTCCATACTAATCAATATTTACATCAGCCCCAATGATTTAAAGCTTACAATGTCATTGCGTCCGATAATAAGGTGGTCATGCACACTGATATTAATAGCTTTCGCAGCTTGGATGATTTTTTGGGTCATCTCAATATCACTACGACTTGGTGTAGGGTCGCCAGAAGGGTGATTGTGCGTAAGAATAATAGCAGCCGCACCAAGGTCTAATGTACGCTTGATGATTTCTCGCGGATAAACGGGTGCACGGTCAATTGTGCCTTTGCCGAGCACTTCATCGGCAATCAAACGGTTCTTGCGGTCTAGAAATAAAACGCGAAACTGTTCATGCTTTTCAAATTGCATCACAGAACGGCAATAATCTAACAAAGCCGTCCATGAGGAAAGAATAGGGCGGTGCATAATG
>NVXK01000030.1 GCA_002733905.1 Robiginitomaculum sp.
ATAATGAGGTGCGTCTGCACCATTTTCCTTGCGCTGACGTTCAGCATTAGCACAAGCCTAAACGCAAATGCACAATCCCTCCTCCGTGATACAGAAATCGAAGCCACACTGCGTGCTTATACAGACCCAATTTTACGCGCGGCTAATCTCAATAGTAGCAGCGTCGATCTTTACCTCGTAAATGACAAAAGCCTCAACGCATTCGTCACCCGTGGACAAAACATTTTCATACATACAGGTCTCATTCTCCAAGCAGAAACACCAAACCAGCTCAAAGGCGTACTTGCACACGAATCCGGTCATATCGCAGGCGGTCACCTTGCGCGCCGAGATCAAAGCAATAGAAGCGCCTATGGTGCCATGCTTATCGCTGCGGGTATCGGCATAGCGGCTATACTCGCAGGTGAAAGCGGCGCAGGCGCAACCATTCTTGCGGGTTCACAACAATTCGGAACGATTGACGTTCTCGCGCATTCTCGCATTAATGAAGCCTCTGCCGATCAAGCTGCAGCCAAATATTTAGAAATTACAGGACAATCAGGCAAAGGCCTTGTCSAGTTTTTTGAAAAATTCAGATAYCAAGAAGTCCTCTCAAACGCACGACGTTATCCGTATTTTCGTGGGCATCCACTCTCCAGTGACCGCATTGATAAATTACGTGAAATCACAAGCGAAAGCCAATATGCCAATGTAAAAGACACCCCCGAAGAGATTAAAGCGATGGCAATGGCCAAAGCAAAACTCATTGGCTTCCTTGATGCGCCTCAAACCGTGTTTTCAAAATATCCGCCAACAGACACAAGTCAACCAGCACGTTATGCCCGCGCAGTCGCCCATTACCGCGCAGCCGATTTAAAAAATGCGATTAAAAACATAGATAGCCTGATCGCAGAAGAACCCGAAAATCCATTTTTTTATGAACTAAAGGGCCAAATTTACCATGAAAGCGGTAAGGGGGAACTTGCGCTTGCGCCTCTACGCGAAGCTGTGCGCTTAATGCCGCAAGCTCCTTTGTTAGAAATTGCGCTTGCCCAATCCCTTATCGAAGTAGATACGCCACAAGCCATAGCAAGCGCAACAAAGCACTTAAAATCAGCCCTACAAAAAGAAAACACCAATAGTTATGCCTGGTATCTTTTATCACAAGCCTATGACCGTGATGACGAACCTTCCCTCGCGCGCTACGCAATTGCAGAACAAGCCTTTGCAATGGGTGATTATAACCGCGCACGTTCATTTGCCATGCGCTCTCAAACCGGTTTAAACAATCCAAGCGCACAATGGCGCCGCGCAAGTGACATTATCGTCGTCGCTGAAACGCAACTTACCAAGAAAAGAAATAGACGCAGATAGTTTTTTCTGTAATCACTCCTGACTACAACGATATATTCCTCTGAGCCACTGGAGCCACTCATGTTCAACACGTTCAAAGCAAGCACGGCCAAAGCAAGCATGGCCAAAGCAAGCATGGCCAAAGCAAGCATGGCCAAAGCAAGCACGGCCCTCTACCTTGCCCTTGCCATAATTGCATTGCCAAGCTGTGCAGAAGCCTCCGAAAACAATGCTTCTCCAAACAAAGCTGAAATTGAAAGCGTCATCAAAGCGTATTTGCTTGAAAACCCTGAAATCATCCGTGACGCTTTAATCCTGCTCGAGGAAAAAGAAAACCGCCAATCCATTCGCGACGTAGCCAAAGAGCTTCGTCATGATAGCCGTGATTATTCAATCGGCCCCAAAAATGCAAAAGTCACCATTGTTGAGTTTTTCGATTATAATTGTACATTTTGCAAACGCTCGACCGCGTGGGTGCAAAGCGTTATGGCGACATACCCCAAAGACGTCCGTGTCATCTTTAAAGAGCTTCCCATCCTTGATCGCCGTACACGTACATCACGCAATGCCGCCAAAGCCGCTCTCGCCGCCCATAAACAAGGTAAATACTCGGAAATGCATTTCGCACTTATGGACGCGTCAGATTTGTCGGAAACGTTTATCAACACAACAGCGAAACGTCTTGGCCTAAACATGAGAAAATTTGAAGCGGCTCTAAAAGACCCTGCACTTGATGTTCAACTCGAAGACGGCATGCGCCTCGCAGGACGTATCCCAGGCCTCACAGGCACACCATTCTTTGTCATCAACGACACATTCCTCGCCAGCGGCGACACAATCGCCCTACAAATCATGTTGGATATGGAACTAGAATAAAGAGTGCGTATATTCTGGAATAAAAGAAACCACAGATAAAAAAACCTCAATTTTGAAATTTGCGCGCCTATTTTATTTTTCAAAGCCTTTTTATCGCCACCTTTAAGTTTTCTCTGGCTTGCACTTCAAGTCGTTCGAAAAAACAATCCGTATGATATATCCTTGGGCGCTTTAAGAAGTTTTGTAAAATTTCTTTGCGTTTTTTTCTAAACATAAATGAAGGTACACGTTTATACTCTTTACGAATATTGATTTCAAATTGTTCATAAATATGGCTTTCAACACCTAGAATACTCAGATCAATATCAAGTAAAATTTTTCCATCATCTGTGACAGGTTCTAAATGATCCTTGGTCAAGATAATCAAATCATATATACGGTTGATGCATTCGGGATCTGCTTTGTTGTTTTCCAGAAACAACCTCGCCTGTTCAGCGCTATCTTCCTCATTCGTTCCTGAAAATGGTTTGTAGATCACATCATGAAACCATAGCGCGAGTTCGACTTCATGTAATTTATGTACCTGCGTTGACACGGTATCTAAGTGCTTAAAACAGGCCTCGATATGCTCAAGAGTATGGTAAAATCTGTGTTTTTCAGAGTAGGATGCAATCAAGATTTCAAAAGTGTCTGAATTATTAAAAAACCCGAATACCTTCATAAGGCGTTTCCACCTATCGATCGTTATTCGTGTTTTCTTAGACATAATATTCTCTATTTTTATCAAACCCTAATATGTTTTCACCCTGCGCTAAATCAACCCACCAAGTGGTGAGCTAGGGTCGGCGTACATTTTGCGGGGCATACGGCCAGCAAGGTAGGATTTACGTCCTGCAATGACCGCGTGTTTCATGGCTTCGGCCATAAGGATTGGGTCTTTGGCGGCGGCAATCGCTGTATTCATCAACACACCATCACAGCCAAGCTCCATAGCAACAGTCGCGTCCGACGCCGTGCCGACACCTGCGTCAACAATAACGGGGACTTTGGATTGTTCGACAATAAGGCGGATATTGACAGGGTTTTGAATGCCAAGGCCAGAACCGATGGGCGCGCCGAGAGGCATAATAGCCACACAGCCCATATCTTCGAGTTTACGGGCAAATACAGGGTCGTCAGAGCAATAGACCATGACTTTAAACCCTTCTTTGATGAGCATTTCAGCCGCCCGCATGGTTTCTTCCATATCAGGATACAGATGTTTTGGGTCAGACAAAACTTCAAGCTTGACCAAATCCCATCCCCCTGCTTCACGCGCAAGTCGCAACGTCCGCACCGCATCTTCACCCGTAAAGCAAAACGCAGTATTAGGGAGATATGTGGTCGTCTTGGGATCAATATGATCGACGAGCATGGGTTCATTCGGGTTCGAAATATTGACGCGGCGCACAGCTACCGTCACAATATCAGCACCAGAGGCACGTAAAGCCGCCGCATTTTGTGCATAGTCTTTGTACTTGCCCGTTCCGACAATCAGACGCGAATTAAATTCACGGCCTGCAATGACGAGTTTGTCAGCACTATTTTCAGTATTCGCGCCCATTAGCCGCCTCCGATAAAATGGATAATTTCCAGCTTGTCATTTGTCTCAAGCTGCGTTGTATCAAACGCAGACTTTGACACGATTTCGAGATTGCGCTCTACCGCAATTTTCCCTTTTGGGAGCTTTAAATAGGCAAGAAGGTCGCTAACCGTAAGGATTTCCGCGAGATTTTCGTATAATTCACCATTTATCGTCAGTTCCATAAAGAAACCTCATCTCTCAATTAAAGCTTTGCCACCTGATACACCTTTGCTACAATGGCGACTATGACAAAAACTATTTATATCCTGAATGGCCCAAACCTCAACCTTTTGGGGCAGCGAGAGCCTGAAATATACGGCTCACAGACACTCGGTGACGTACAATCATTGTGTAAAACGGCATGCGAATCAAATGGATACACACTTGAGTTTTTGCAAACAAATATTGAAGGCGAACTCGTTAATCACATTCAAGAAGCACGCACGAAAGCCTGTGGGCTTATTATCAACCCTGCCGCCTACACCCATACGTCAATTGCACTATATGACGCACTTAAAACCTTGACCATTCCAATTATTGAAGTACATATCTCCCAACCTGCTGCTCGCGAGAGCTTTAGACAGGTTTCTTATGTTGCCCAAGCCGCCACGGGGACAATTAGTGGTTTGGGAGTGAATAGCTATCTATTGGCCATTACGGCTGTAATAAATAAACTGGATAACGCGTAAACTAAGGACATCCTCCATGGCAAAAACACCAGCAAAAAGTCTGGCTAAATCTGGCAAAGATTCAGCAACTAACGAAGCAAAACTTATTGCAGAATTAGCAAAAATTCTCAAAGACACTGATCTTACAGAAATTGAGATGGAAAAAGGCGATTTGCGTATACGCGTTGCTCGCGCCCCTGCTCCTGTAACTGTTGCACAAATCGCAGCAGCACCTATAGCGGCCGCCGCACCTCTTGCAGCAGCGCCAGCGCAGACAGCGGCCCCACTTGCACCAGCCTCTGAAGCAAGTCCTGCTGATGATCCGAACGCAGTGAAATCACCAATGGTTGGAACTGCATATTTACGTGCGAACCCAGAATCAGATGCATTTGTAAAAGTGGGCGACACTGTAAAAGAAGGCGACACATTGCTTCTTATCGAAGCCATGAAAACCTTTAACCCAATTAAAGCGTCACGTTCAGGTACTGTCACGGCCCTCTTGGTCGACGACGGCCAACCTGTTGAATTTGGCGAAGCCTTATTGGTAATTAGCTAGTCGTATTCTCGACAAAAATTGATATATTAATTTTGATGCAAAGTGGGTTCCAACCATGATTTCAAAAGTTCTTATTGCAAACCGAGGTGAAATTGCTCTTCGCATTCACCGTGCCTGTAAAGAAATGGGTATAGCGACCGTAGCCGTCCATTCCGAAGCTGATAAAGACGCCATGCATGTGCGTCTCGCCGACGAAAGCGTCTGCATTGGCCCTGCCTCTGCAACCGAAAGCTATCTCAACATTCCCTCAATCATTGCGGCCTGTGAAATCACGGGTGCTGACGCTGTTCATCCCGGCTATGGTTTCTTGTCTGAAAACGCACGTTTTGCAGATATTGTCGAAGCGCACGGCATGGTCTTCATTGGCCCTACGGCTGAACATATCAATCTTATGGGCGATAAAATCGCGGCCAAAGAAGCTGTCGCGAACGCAGGCATTCCTGTTGTCCCGGGTTCCCCTGGCGGTGTCGAAAACTACGAAGAAGCAAAAAAAGTCGCCATAGATGTTGGCTTCCCACTTCTTGTCAAAGCCTCAGCAGGTGGCGGAGGCCGTGGTATGCGCCTTGCCCGTACAGCCGAAGACCTTGAAGAAAGCCTGAACGCAGCCAGTCAAGAAGCCCTTGCCGCCTTTGGTGACGGCACTGTCTATCTTGAGCGTTATCTTGAACTGCCCCGCCATATCGAAGTACAGGTGATTGCCGACACCCACGGTAATGTTGTGCATTTGGGCGAGCGCGATTGTTCCCTCCAACGCCGCAACCAAAAAATTCTCGAAGAAGCACCTTCACCTGCCCTTAATGCAAAAGAACGTGACGCAATTGGTGAAATCGTAAGTAAAGCCATCAAGGAAATCGGCTACCGTGGTGTCGGCACAATTGAATTCCTTTACGAAAACGGTGAGTTCTTCTTCATTGAAATGAACACACGTTTGCAAGTTGAACATCCTGTTACAGAGATGATTACCGGCATTGATCTTGTCCGCGAACAAATCAGGATTGCCTCAGGTGAAAAACTTAGCTTCACCCAAGAAGACGTTACTTTTTCAGGGCATTCCATTGAATGTCGGATCAATGCCGAACATCCACGCACCTTCACCCCTTCACCGGGAACTGTGAATGAATTTCACGCACCGGGCGGCATGAATGTGCGCCTCGACAGTGCCCTATACGCTGGATACTCGATTCCACCGCATTATGACAGCCTGATTGGTAAATTGATTGTTCACGGCAAAACACGCGAAGGCGCCCTCTTGCGCCTCCGTCGTGCCTTGGGCGAAATTGTGATTACAGGCATCAATACCACCATTCCATTGTTTAAAGACCTTCTTGAAAATGAAGATTTCTTGAATGGTGAATACGATATTCATTGGCTGGAACGATGGCTTGAAGAACAAGAAACCGACTAGGAGTGCCAAAAGACCCACCACAATTTGGGCCTTATGAACTCTTAAACTGCTACGCCAGTGGCATTTTCCCTATGTCTGATGGACCAACCGAAGATGGATTATTTCTGGTCGACCCAGAAGACCGCGGTATATTCCCCCTCGCAGGCCTTAAAATCAGTAAATCTCTCGCGAAAACAGTACGCAGTCACCGTTTTGATATTCGTGTGGATACGGCATTTGTCGAAATGGTCAAAAAATGCGGCGCTCCAGAGCGGCAAGGCGCATGGATTAACGCGCCAATTATCGATCTCTACACACAGCTACACACACTCGGATATGCCCACAGCGTAGAATGCTGGTACGGCGGAAAACTGGTCGGAGGGCTTTACGGCGTAAGCTTGAAAGGTGCCTTCTTTGGGGAAAGCATGTTTTCCCATATGAGCAATGCGAGCAAAACCGCACTTGTCCACCTTGTCGGGCGTCTAAATGCGGGCGGCTATACCCTACTCGACGCACAATTCATCACCCCGCATTTGAAAACAATGGGCGCAATAGAAATAAGCAGAGATGCCTATCACAACCGCCTACACGAAGCTCTGGAAAATGATGGTGTTTTCGATGTTGCGGATTATTTCGACTTTGAATATGCAAAGTCGGTAAAAGCGCGTTAGCTCTCAATTGTTTGTCAGCTAGTTTTCGCCGCCGTCCAAATCCATCGGTTCAACATTTGGAACTTTACATTCTATCACCCAAATATCGTAAACAGCATGTTCTAGAGAAGACAGTGCAGGACTAGACGCGAACATCCACCCAGAGAAAAGCTTTTCATTTTCAGCCTTTTCACCACTACCGTTAAGACGTGTATCGCTAATTTGTAAAAACACGTATGTTTCCGGGGTTTCTTCTGGCGGACGTTTTTCGCAATGTTTGACCGCGATTTCTAGCGAACCATATTTGAGAGTTTCGCCAACATTAACAGTATAGTCCTGCGTAGTCGCTGTTACTTTATCAAGCGCGCGCAATACCGCTTGATTTCCAACAAGATTATCCGCGAATGCAGATGTTGTTGTCAAACTAGCACCAAATAGAAGTGCGGATAAAACAAAAGCCGATTTACGCATATATATTTCCAGTCACTCTTCAAATCGCCTTTTGGGCATTAGCCTTCTGGAGACCAAGATTCGTAATCACTTGCCACTTTTTCACGTTGTCCACCGCGTGCCAAGCTCCCCTTTGGGTGATAGGCATATACAGTACCAGTCATATTCGGCAAATGCTCTTTCTCATAAGGCTGCGCCGTCGGAAGCGGTGTCTCATTGGGACGGTTATCATACATATGATGCAACCAACCATGCCATTCTGGCGGCACACGGGATGCATCCGCATAGCCCTTATAAACAACCCAACGACGTTTACGCCCGTCATAAGTTACCTTACGCTCTTCATAATATTTATTACCAAAATCATCTTCGAAAACAAAAACAGCACGACGTTTTAAAGTAAGGAGCATGCCGAGAGTGGCACCATCCCACCATGCGAATATACGTTTGATAAATTTAAACATGACGGCCTATCTGTGTTTATATATAAATATGAGCATCGAATATGCCCCGAAACAGGAGATTCGTCCACCCCTATCCACGAATTATTATCAAGCTTTCACAGTCAGTACTCCCTGACTATGGCTAGATTATGACCCGTATAATTTAGGCAGATTTAAGGCATATTATTTCGTTTAATTATGTATATACCGTGAATACGGCTCAATATGTTTTAAGCTGTCTTTTCGGCACGTTTCTTGCGTGATTTCCCATATGAATACAATGACACAACCAGCAAATGATAATGGCGACATTAACTCCCCACAAACGGGTAAGGAAAGCACTTTGCGTGGTGATTTTGTTGGACAAAAACAAATTGTCAAAGAACGAACCCTTGGAAAAACCTATAATTCTACGCCACGCAAACCCATGTTTGGAAAAAAATCATCCAAATTTTCACGACAAAGCCCTCATGCAAGCGGCAGTAAGCACGCGTCACAAACGAAAAATGACCATCCATCCTCCCGTTTTGTTCTCTCCCCAATCATGTTCTTTTTTGCACTTTGCCTTTGGGCAGCGGCAGGCGCAGGGGCCTTTGTCTATTTACAAACCCCAATCAATCCAACCCTCAGCATCTTTAGCTGTGTTGGTGTAGGATGGGCGGCGCTTTTCCTCGCATATATCAGCAAAATTCAAAATCGTCATTTTTTCAAAGACCTCGGACTTTCGAGCATGCTTGCGTCTGTGGGCGGCGTAGTCTTCATTGTTTCAAACAGCTTTAATATGCCAATCAGCATGATTACATTATGCGGGAGCGCCTCTGTCCTCACAATCCTTTTGGCAGGGTTTCTCAAAGAACGATATTTCCTGACAGTGTCAGTTATGGCGGCAACATCGTGGACACTTCTCTCGCTAAACCAAACACAAATCTCTTCTTTTTATTGGGTATTCCCTCTTATCTGGGCGGTACAAATGGCGCTCTCAATCTCGTTCAAAGCCAAACTCCCACTTGCAATGGCGACTCTGTCAGGCCTTATCTGGCTAGGTGGACATACACTCCTGCTCATCATCACCCTGAAAATTTCAATTCTTATGGCGATATCCGCCATATTTGTTATCGGCATGGCCTATCTTTATGTGGGGAGGCTTTTACAGGAAAAACGGTCCATTAGCAGCGTTTTTCAAGCCAATCTAGGGTGGACAATAGCCGCAATATGCGCCCTTGTTTTGCAAGATTACTGGCTTATGGATACGCTCCATGCGCCGTGGAGCAATATGTCAACATTGACATTCAATACCTATCCGCTCTCGACCCAGTGGATCGGCTTTGTCCTATTGTGTACATGCGGAGTGGCCATATGTGCAGCCACAATAAAAAGCGGCTATAAACATACTTTTTTAAGTAAAACCGCATTCGTGAGTTTCACCCTGCTCCTCCCCATCAGCATTGCCTTTCACACGCAAATTTTAGCGGCTGTCGAAGCCTATACCAACCTTCCAAAATCAAGTGTGGGCATTTTAATCGGTGCGGCAATCAGCTTGCTCGCACTAAACAAGCTACTACACGGCTTGCGTACAAAACATACGAGCGAAACACTACTCGCACTCGGCGTGCTATGCCTCGAAGCTATATTATTGATCGACAATCTCTATACCCATCCAGAAAACGCTATGGTTTTCGCAAGTGCGGTCCTTATCATGGCGATAACAATCGGCGTGTTACAGCAACATAAAACAACACAAAAATTCAAGCAGGTGCAAAACCATGCATAACCGCTATATTACCACAGCCTTGGCGCTTCTTATTCTCCCCTTCCTCGCCATCACCTATCAAGCAAGTCGCATAGAAAACGGCACAACAATTAGACTTCCTGTAAAGATTGGCTCTTTGCACTCTGAAACTAGGAAATATTTCCACAATGATACATTCAAAAGATTTTCAAAAATCAATCTTGAAACGCCCTTAAATACAATCGATACAACACACGTCACGGGCCATAATAATTTTAGAAAAAACCAAAAGATTTTCGTTTTCCTGAGCCCTGGGCCAAATAATATTTGGTATCCATATACTTTGTCCAAACAACAACCCAAACAGTCCTGTCATATTAAAACATGCCTTGTCTTGCGCGGGCATGTGCGCGCGCAACATGGCGATATACTCAATATCCGCTATCAATATGAAGTTTTTGCGCCAACCGCGAAGATTGAACAGGAATTGAAAAAATACGGCGACGAAGACTTAGAACTTATTCTTTCCGTTGGTACAAATGGGCATAGTACGGTTCGCGCGCTCAATATAGCTGGGGAAGTTTTCCCTCAACGGAAACTTCGCATATCTGCACTGTTTGGGTTTACCCACAATATTGCCAATGCTGCGCCCGTTAAATAACCACCAAGATGCGCTGCCCATGCCACATTTCCGCCCATTAAAAGATTGATCACATCAAAACCAACAACAAACAGGCCAAAAGTCATGAGGCGGTCGCGCCCCCCAATGGCCCACGCCGCAGTCGCAAATAATGCAGAACCACCTGTCGACGCCCCGACGGCAACACCTGTCAGGCTAAAAACACCCCAATAGAGCCATTGCAGAAGACCGCCACCGATTGCACCGATAATGAAAACGGCCAAAAAGACAACAGGACCTCTGCGTAAAAAACCAAATATCGATTTATGCTTATTTTTCACGCCACGAATGGTCAATATACCAAAAATGCAAATGAAGACCGCATTGATCAGCACATGGCTCCAGTCCGCATGTAAAAGAACATGCGTTACTAATGTAGAGATACTGCCAAGTGGACGTTGTGAAAACAAGACACGGCCTTCACTGGCAAATAAAGATCCAGCTTCTCGCGCAAAATCTTGGAATGAAGTCCCTGCCAGAACAAACCCCAAATAGCATAAGACCAAAATTGCAGCCAAGACAAATGGCGCAGGGTCTTCAATGTTAAACATTGGTTCGCGGGGTGGTTTATTTTTTGGTTTTCGTGGTTTAAATTCATGTACACTCATGCTTATCAGGTAAACTGTCGAAACCCATTCAGCAATACAAAACTTGGCATTATCTGTATGGAAATTTTTCTTGCTACGAATCACGAAACCATCAATATTAGCCCCTACACTCACTTACCAATTATAAGGCCCATTCATGCAGTGGTATGTACAAGTACAAAATCAGGCATATGGCCCCTATTCAGACGCACAAATGCAGAGTTTTGTTGCAGAAGGCCGTATTACGGAAGGCTCCTTTATTAGCAATGCTCCAGAGCAAGGCTATTTTAATGCTGTCGCCTATGATGTCTTCAAAATATGGTCTGGTACAGGGCAAGCAATCTCTATGCAGAGCGGCATGACTGCAATGACTGGCACGAATGCTGTCGGCGAAACAAATATTACAAATAGCGCCGCCGATAATGTTTATAATTATCAACAAAGTAGCTATCAACAAACGGCCCCTTACCAAGATACGTCCCCCAATATTTCCCATAATGCGTCCCAGAACGCCTCCCAGAACACATCCCCGTATTCAACACCCCAAAGCGTACAACAAGAGACGCCGCTCACCCTTACGACGCAAATTCCAGAAGCCGTCATTCCTGCACCTAATTATACGACCCCTGCCCAACAGTCCGTACAGTCAGCACCAAAAGAAAAGACAAATGTCTATCTTATCATGGCTGAAATTCGCTCTGACGGTGCAATGGGTTTCTTAAAAGCCTTGCAAGGCTTTGGTACAGCCCAGCGTATTGGTGACACTGTCTGGCTTGTCCGCAGCAGTGCGGGCGTAGAGCAATTACGTAATAGCCTCAGTCAAACCCTTAACCGTCAAGACAGATTATTTATCCTCGACAGTAGCGCCAACAAAACAGCATGGTTTAACATTGGCGCAGATCTAGACAGCCGCATTCGCGAGCTTTGGAGCCAAGACGAGGACTAGACCTCTTTCAACTGTGTTTGGAATTTTTTGGCATTATCCACATAGTGAATCGCGCTCATTTTCAGCATTTGCTCTTGTGGCTCTGCGATTGTGCGAATAACTTTCCCGGGCGAGCCAACGACAAGTGAGTTATCAGGGATGTTTTTCCCCTCTGTAATCAAGGCATGTGCCCCGATAATACAGTTTTTACCAATCACAGCCCCGTTCAATATGGTTGAACCAATCCCGACGAGCGTATTATCGCCAATCGTACAGCCATGTAACATGACTTTATGCCCAACCGTAACACCCTCTCCAATCGTGAGGGGGCTTCCTATATCAGAATGCAGAACGGAATTGTCTTGGATATTCGTATTTTTGCCAATGTGCATGGGTTCATTATCACAGCGGATAACCACCCCAAACCACACAGAAGCATTTTCGCCCAAATACACCTCCCCGATTACGGACGCATTCGGGGCGACCCAAACACCATCCGCACATATCGGAGATTTACCGTCGAGGGCAAAAATCGTCATTTACATCTCGTCCAAATCTTGTTGAAGAATAGAAATGTTTAAATCATAAGAAACATCGTCTTTGTCTTCGTCATCAATATACAAAAGACCAAGAATTTCGTCGTTTAAATACACTTCGACACTATCCTCAACTTTACGAGGTTTAACCGTGAGGTTTTCAACGCCAAAACGTTTTTTAAGATAAGCTTGAACGTCTGCGATTTGTTGCGCTGTCATGACAGTCTCCAAAATTAAATTTGCCTGATTATGATTGACCTGATTATGATTGACCAGATTACAATTGAAAAGGACACTACCTATTCACATCGTTAAATCAATTAGTTTTCTGTACTTTCACCGAGAATTTGGTCCATCTGTGCCGCAGGGTTTGGACAACATGTGCCCCCTACAGGAACAGCAGGAACCCCGGCAACAGTACACCGCGCAGGCACGTCTTTCAACACAACCGAACCAGCCGCAATCCGTGCCCCATCACCGATTTTAATATTGCCCAAGATTTTAGCGCCAGCGCCGATCAACACATTTTGCCCAATTTTTGGATGGCGATCTTCATTGTCTTTACCTGTACCTCCGAGCGTCACACCATGCAAAATAGAACAACCATCACCAACCACACTCGTCTCGCCCGCAACAAGTCCCGTTGCGTGATCAAGCATAATTCCACGACCAAATTTCGCCGCAGGATTAATATCCACGCCGAATAATTCCGATGAACGGCTCTGTAAATGATAAGAAAGAAATTCTCGCCCCTCATTCCACAATGAATGTGCTACACGGTGTGTTTGCAAAGCCATAAAACCTTTGAAATACAAGAAAGCCTGTAAATGCGATGTACAAGCAGGATCGCGCTCCATAACCGCGACAAGATCAGTAGCCGCAGACTCGACTAAATTTCCATCTGCGCGAAAAACTTCAATAAACAGTTTGCGAAGTTGTAATGACGTAAATTCCGGTGTCGCTAATTTTTCGGCCAAATGATTGGCAAGCGCACGACAAAAAGAACTCTGATCCAAAATAGATGCATAGAGAAGCGAGCTAAGTGCGCGCTCTTTTTCTGAATAGTTTTGCGCTTCACTCTGCAAAGCACTCCAAACGCCGTCAACAACATGGTCGCTTACTGAAATAGGTATGATGGTCATAACAAGCCCTTCCTCTGAGCCCCTAAGATAAGTGCGAACGCATAAGTTTCCAAGTGCTGAATAACAATATTACAAAATTGTATGGCAAATTGTGCACTTTCAACGTCACTTTCTCGTGACTTTGCCCTTAAATATCGACTGAGCGTGACATTTTTAGCACTTTTGCGTAGATGCGCGCCCTCTAACCACGCCCACGATAAGGCGCGACACCTTGATCTGGTACCCAAAGGCCTTCAGGTGGTGTTTTGTGTTGATAAAATACATCAATAGGAATACCGCCGCGTGGGAACCAATAGCCGCCAATACGTAGCCATAATGGATCAAGCTCTTGCACCAACCGTTTGCCAATACCAACCGTACAGGCCTCATGAAAATCACCATGATTACGAAATGAACCAAGATAAAGCTTCAAAGACTTACTCTCGACAATCCATTTGTCTGGCGCGTAATCAATAACCAAATGAGCAAAGTCAGGCTGCCCCGTTACAGGACACAGCGACGTAAATTCAGGGCTCACCAAACGGATCATATAAGGTGTATCAGGCGACGGGTTTGCAACGCGCTCAAGCTTTGCCTCTTGGGGCGAATTTGGCGTGTTCGTATTTTGGCCAAGTTGGCCCAATTTATCATAGCGTGTTTCGTTCATAGCTCCCCCTAGCGCTAATCACGCACGCAATCAAGCTTTGCTATGCTTTGCCGTTGAGAAAATTGAGCGTGTTTTCGCACGAAAATCATATGCCAGTATTGCCTTGCGCCCCGGCAGTTCAATATATCTATAACTAAAGTGGGCAAAAATCAAAACACTGGCAAGATAAGGGATCAGCATAACATCCCCTAGCCACAATATTTCTTTCCAACCGGCCCCAAAGAAATGCGGCAAAATACTCTCTGCAAAAATCACAAAGAACAGTGAGATAACGACATGAACCATATAGATTGAATAGGAAATTTTCGCGAGATACCGAAACAGGTTTCGGTTCAAAACATGAGAAATAAAGCCCATATCAAAAGCAAATCCAAGCACAAAAACAAAGGCAATAGGCGCAATGAAAAATTGCAACTTTCCTGGGCAATACATAATGAACCCAAGCAAAGTAAGGAATGCAATAAGCTCGATCACTGAACCCCACATAAACATACGTCTTTTACAGACAGTCTCTTGCAGGCGTGCATAGGTAGGGCGTATTTTCGTATACACATAAGAAATCACGACGCCCGTATAAAACCCGCCTAAACAGCGCCAAAATCCGTAATCATAGTGAAAATCCAGATTTGGCTTCAGCCTAGATAATATGTAATAATTCAAAGCCACAAAAGCGCTTATCACCCCAAAATGCCACGCTTTGCGCGGCCTAATCCATATTATCATCGCGGCAAAAACAAAATAAGCATAAAACTCTACACTCACCGTCCAACTCGGCATATTAAAATTCAAATCATTATGAAACCCCAAAGAATGGGTCAAGGTCAGGTTAGTGAAAAAACTCCACATGGTTTCATTTGCGCCCGCTTGAAATGGTAATATTTCACCAGCTTCATGTGTCGCCCACCCCATATAATGCGCGCCCAACCGTGCCAATGCATAACAGAGGGCAATCAATAACATAAAGAAATGCAGTGGATATATGCGTGCAAATCTACGTTTCATAAATTCACGACCATCAGCAACTGTATTTATTTTATCCCGATAGAGCGTAAACATCAAAAAACCGGAGAACACGAAAAAAATATCAACCAAAGGTGGCCCATTTGCCAAAAATATCGAAACATTCGGATGGCTTAGCCACATTGTATGATAAACGGCTATCAAAAGTGCGAGCACCCCACGAAACCCATCTAGGGCACGGAAATATCCCATTGGTGCCGCGTGAGCAGCATTTTTGTGTTGTGTAACCTGACGCATATCACCCAATCGCATCGTGTTGAACAGCCCACAAACTCTCCATATTTTTCTATTTTAAAAGACAATAGACGGGTAAAGCAAATATAAGATTAAACCCAGCAAATCATCACATAAGCTCTCACACGCAAATTTCATGCCAAACCCGCGCCAAACCTACAGTCTAAATTATATTCGTGATATTTTATTCGTAAAGACTTGCCCCGACTCGCGCACACGCATATTTTATGATAGAATCTCCCTTCGCGGATCTCTCTTCACGGATCCCCCTTCACGGATCAATGGACAAAATTATGCACATACAACGCCATTACACTAAATCAGGACAAAGCCCCTATGAAGGCATTGCCTTTAAAACAATATCTAGTGAAATTCGCGATCCAGACGGCGCTTTAATCTCTGCCGCAGAACCCTTTAGCGCGCCCGAAGCATGGTCGCAAATGGCCTGTGATATTCTTGCCCAAAAATATTTCCGTAAGGCTGGCATTCCCACACATGTAAAACCTGTCAAAGAAACCGACACCCCAAAATGGTTGTGGCGCAGTGAAGAAGATAAAACCGCACTCAAAAAGCTTGCAAAATCAGACCGTTATATTGGTGAACATGATGCACGCGCTGTATTTGACCGTATGGCAGGGTGTTGGGCATATTGGGGGTGGAAAGGCGGATATTTCGACAAAGAATCCGATGCACGCGCCTATTACGATGAAATGCGTTTCATGTTGGCAAGCCAGATTGCCGCGCCCAATTCCCCGCAATGGTTTAACACAGGGCTTAACTGGGCCTATGGTCTCACGGGCAAGAGCCAAGGCCATCATTATGTCGATTACAAAACAGGCAAGCTCCGTAAATCAGACGATGCCTATTCCCACCCACAACCTCATGCCTGTTTCATTCAATCCGTAAGTGACCAACTCGTCGCCGACGGCGGCATTATGGACTTATGGTCACGCGAAGCCCGCTTGTTCAAATATGGTTCGGGTACAGGTTCAAACTTCTCATATATACGCGGATCATCCGAGCCTCTGTCGGGCGGTGGTGCCTCCTCTGGCCTCCTCAGCTTTCTAAAAGTAGGCGATGTCTCTGCCGGCGCAATTAAATCAGGCGGCACAACACGCCGCGCCGCCAAAATGGTCATTGTCGATATTGACCATCCTGACGTTGAAGAATTCATTGGTTGGAAATCTCGCGAAGAAATGAAAGTCGCCGCCCTCGTCGCAGGCGCAAAAGTTGTCCAAAGACATCTTAATGACATTATCAACGCCTGTATTAATTGCTCTGGTTCCGACGAAGACTGTTTTGATGCCCGTATCAATATGGCCCTGAAACGCGAGATCAGAGCCGCACGCCGCAATGGTGTACCAGACGGCGCAATCGAACGCGCTCTCCACCTTGCGCGCCAAGGTATTGATACAATCGAAGTCCCTGTGCTCGACGCCGACTGGGACAGCGAAGCTTACCGCACTGTCTCTGGACAAAACGCCAACAACTCAGTCCGCATTACTGATGTATTTTTACAAGCCGTAGCCGCAGACGAAACATGGGACCTTATCCGCCGTACAGATGGTGCAGTGGCGAAATCCGTCCGCGCGCGTGATCTTTGGCACCAAATTGCCAAAGCAGGCTGGTCAAGTGCCGATCCGGGCGTACAATTCCATGACACAATTAATGACTGGCATACCTGTCCGAAATCAGGCGAAATTCGGGGGTCAAACCCGTGTTCAGAATATATGTTCCTTGATGACACAGCCTGTAACCTCGCCTCTTTAAACCTCATAAAATTCAAACAAGACGGCGTGAGTTTTGACACAGCTGCGTTTGAACATGCGTGTAATCTTTGGACATTGACGCTTGAAATTTCTGTGACAATGGCACAATTTCCCTCCAAGGAAATTGCCAAAAAATCATATGCTTTCCGCACACTGGGTCTAGGTTTTGCCAATATTGGCGGTCTTTTGATGTCGAGCGGCATTGCCTATGACAGCGTCGAAGGACGGGCAACAGCTGGCGCCATTTCGGCGCTCATGTCTGCGGTCGCTTATAATACGTCATCAACAATGGCCAAAGAGTTAGGCGCATTCCCAGAGTATAAAAAGAATGCCGAACCGATGTTACGCGTGATTAAAAACCACCTACGCGCCGCCGAAGGTCGCATCGCCTATGAAGACCTCGCCATCGCCCCAACCCCACTTAACCGTACAGAATGCCCATATGACGGCGTTGCAGAACGTGCCGCAAAACTATGGAAATTGTGCGAGAAAAATGGCGAGAAACATGGCTACCGCAATGCACAAGTTAGCGTCATCGCGCCAACGGGTACAATTGGCTTGATAATGGATTGCGACACAACAGGTATCGAGCCTGATTTTGCACTTGTGAAATTCAAAAAACTTGCAGGCGGCGGCCATTTCAAAATTATCAACCGCGCGGTTCCTGCCGCCCTTACCGCCTTAGGATATAAAAAACGTCAAATCAGCGATATTGAAACCTTCGCCCTCGGCACAGCCTCACTACAAGGTTCACCGAAAATCGGCCTCGACAGTTTGATGGAAATTGGTTTTGACGATGAACATATCGCCATTATCGAAGACGCCGTCAAAGATGCATTTGATATACGGTTTGCGTTTAGCCGCTGGGCATTAGGGGATGGTTTTTGTAAAGAAAAACTAGGCCTATCCGAACAACAACTCAACACATACGGTTCTGATCTTCTCCCTGCCCTTGGCTTTAGCGTCGAAGACATAGAAGCCGCCAATATTTACTGTTCTGGCGCAATGACCCTAGAAGGCGCCCCTCATATTAGCGCCACACATTTAGCCGTCTTTGATTGTGCCACCCCGTGTGGACGCACAGGCACACGCTCACTGAGTGTTGACGCCCATATTCTTATGATGGCGGCCGCACAACCCTTTATCTCTGGCGCAATTTCCAAAACCGTCAACATGCCAAGCACGGCAACAATTGATGAATGTGCAAATGTGTATTCATCGGCATGGAAATTAGGCCTTAAAGCAATCGCACTTTACCGTGATGGCTCGAAACTATCACAACCTCTAAACTCGGCAATATTCGATGACGCGGCCATGGACGCGCTTGATGAAACCAAAGAACAATCCCAAGCCCAAAAAGCCACAGTCGGCGCAGAAAAAATCGTCGAGAAAATCGTCGAACGCATTATTGAAAAACCAATTGAGCGTAGACGTCTGCCAAACCGCAGAACCGGTTATATCCAAAAATCAACAGTGGGCGGGCACAAAGTTTATCTCCATACAGGCGAGTTTGAAGATGGCTCACTCGGCGAGATTTTCATTGATATGCACAAAGAAGGCGCCGCCTTCCGCTCTGTCATGAATAATTTCGCGATTGCCATTTCAATTGGCCTACAATACGGCGTGCCACTCGAAGAATTTGTAGAAGCATATATCTTCACGCGCTTTGAACCATCTGGCCCCGTCACAGGGAATGACAGTATTAAATTTGCCAATTCCATACTGGACTATCTGTTCCGCGAGCTTGGTATTTCCTATCTAGGCTGGGACGATCTCGCCCATGTTGATCCACATAGCGCAACACCCGATGCACTCGGCAAAGGCACCGATGACAAAGCGCGCATGAGCCACCACGAAGACCTTGTCCCTTACTCAAAAGGGTTTTTGCGTGGTGCGGACGCAGATAATATCGTCCAATTCCACCGTGGTACCCCACAGATTGAGGATATTATTACGCCTGATACCAGTACAGAACCCCTCACCCAAGACAATCACGCCACAGAACTTGATGAAGCCCTCGATATGGATACATTAGGCCGTGCAGATATCACAATTTCGAACGCGCCGACCAATACAGTTACGGACATCAAGGAAAATCACACAAAAGCCTCACCCAAGCCTACGCCTTCACAAAACTCTATTTCAGAGCAAACGGCACGGTTTAAGGGCTATACAGGAGATGCCTGCCCAACATGTGGGCATTTCACCCTTATTCGTAACGGCACATGCCAAAAATGCGACACCTGTGGCTCAACAACGGGGTGTTCATAACCAGATACGGCAACTATACACGTGTTATTCTCACCTAAATTGCACATAAATTTTCCTGAATGCTTTTTAATGTGGAAACCTATCGCTTAATTAGGATTAGCCCTGTATAAACCACCCATGAATGCAAGATATTTTATGAAGCGTGTCGGCATATGTGTCGGAACACTAAGTTTGCTGAATACAACGGCCCTCGCACAATCCCCCGTAAGCGCACGTATGAGCATGTCTGGATCTTGTTCAAATTGCGACTTATCCAACCGCGTTATGCCCAGCATGTCATTACAGGGTTCAAATTTTTCTAACAGCGACTTTTCGCGATCAAATCTTAGTGGTGGACGTTTTAGTCGCGCCAATTTACGTGGAGCCTCATTCCACAAAGCCTATTTAATGCGCGTCAAAGGACAACGCATCAACCTCAGAGATGCAAATCTCCGTGGTGCGACCTTGATCGAAGCAGAATTAATTAACTCGAATATTTCACATGCTGATTTGCGCGGTGCAGATCTGAGTAATGGCATTTTTGATAAAACCCGTTTTATACGTTCCTTTTTTAAAGGCGCAGAGGCCATAGGCGCTTCATTTATTGAAGCTGACTTCACAAAAGCAAACTTAAAGAACAGTGATTTCACCGAAGCGAATTTCAACAAAGCTATTTTTATCAAAACCAAATTCGGTGATGCTATTCTCGAAGAAGCCAGTTTTAAAGGCGCGAATTTCAGCAGTGCAATTCTCACCGATGTTCAAGGCCTCACGCAAGAGCAACTTTCCCTTGCCTGTGGCAATCAAGAAACACAGCTCCCGCAGGGTTTATCAATCCAAAAATGCGTATTTGAGGAGCCAGAAGAACATTCCCTCGACGCGATTGCCGCCGAGCAAACGCATTCAGCACTGTCGCCGCCCCCCGCTTTAACACCGTCACAATATGGCCGCTCTGTGCTAAAATTTGTATCCGTGCATGGATCGAACACTGTATCACAACACGAACAGGCTCTCGAGATTGCTAACCATCAACTTGAACAGGCTCTGCGTTCTATTCCCATTGATAATCCTGCGCGTAAAAACATTGCCAAAGCACAAAGATATATGAAGCACGCGCAACAACAGGCAAAGTCGCACGCCAATTCACATCTCAAGCCCCCATCACAATTAGTGGCAAAAACACGCGAATAGTTTCATGCGAAACAAACATAAAAAAACGGGCGTCATGCGCCCGTTTTTTATTGCAAAAATATAGCTATTTTAGAACTATTTATTTTTTCTCTTTTGGCAAATCCAAACGTAAGTGAAGCTCACGCAACTGTTTGGCGTCAACAGTAGATGGCGCATTCATCATCAAATCTTGTGCTTGCTGGTTCATTGGGAACACAATCACTTCACGAATATTTTCCGCACCTGCAAGCAACATAACAATACGGTCAACACCCGGTGCAATACCACCATGTGGCGGCGCACCAAATTTAAACGCATTAATCATGCCAGAGAACTCTGCCTCGACAGTTTCTTTATCATAGCCTGCGATTTCGAATGCACGGAACATAACATCAACCTGATGGTTTCTGATCGCGCCCGAAGAAAGCTCGATACCATTACAAACAATATCATATTGATAGGCAAGAATATCCAGAGGATCCATTGTATCCAGCACTTCACCGCCACCTTGTGGCATAGAGAACGGGTTATGGGAGAAATCAATTTTCTTATTGTCTTCATCCCATTCATACATTGGAAAATCAACAATCCAGCAAAACTTAAACACATTCTCGTCAATCATATCTAGCTGACGACCAATTTCGGCACGTGCGGCACCTGTAAGCTTAACCGCGTCTATTTCTTTGCCAGCAGCAAAGAACAATGCGTCCCCGTCACCAACACCTGCATGTGCCGCCATACGTACAAGCACATCCGCAGGGAAGAATTTAGCAATTGGGCCTTTACCAACAAGACCATCATCTCCCTGTTCAAAACGGATATAACCAAGCCCTGGCGCTTGCATTTCACGTTGCGCCCACCCGTTCATTTTATCAAAGAATGAACGCGGCTTGTCTTTCGTATTTGGCGCAGGAATAGCACGTACAGTACCGCCGCCATTGACAATGCCTTTAAACGCACCAAATTCAACGCCGTCTTCAACGAAGAACGGTGACACGTCAGAGCATTCAATATCGATACGCAGATCAGGTTTATCATTACCGTATTTCAACATGCTTTCACGGTAAGGAATACGCGGGAACGGCGCAGGTGTTACTTCGCGACCATCAGCAAACTCTTCGAATACACCCGCCATAACAGGCTCAATCGCAGCAAAAACATCCTCTTGCGTGGCAAAGCTCATTTCCACATCAAGTTGGTAGAACTCTCCCGGAGAACGGTCCGCACGCGCATCTTCGTCACGGAAACAAGGTGCGATTTGGAAATAACGGTCAAAGCCGGCAACCATCAAAAGCTGTTTAAATTGCTGTGGTGCTTGCGGCAGTGCATAAAACTTACCGGGGTTCAGGCGTGACGGCACAAGGAAATCTCGCGCACCCTCTGGACTGGATGCCGTTAAAATAGGTGTTTGGAACTCGTTAAAGCCCAGATCGATCATACGACGACGGAGCGAGTTAATCACTTGGCCACGTAGAACAATGTTTTTATGAAGTTTTTCGCGACGCAAATCGAGATAACGATATTTCAGACGGATATCCTCTGGATAATCAGGCTCGCCAAAGACAGGCAGCGGAAGTTCGTCTGCACGCGATTGAATTTCCATTTCGGCAACAACAAGTTCGATATCACCCGTCTCAAGATTACTATTTTTTGCATCCTCAAAACGCGCAACAACCTTGCCCGTCACCGTGATCACACTTTCCACCCGCAAACGCTCTAACGTTGCGAAATGAGGATTTTCAGGCTGAACAACACATTGCGTCAAACCATAATGATCACGAAGGTCAATAAATAACACGCCGCCATGATCGCGTTTACGATGAACCCATCCAGAAAGACGAACAGATTGGTCAATATTTTCTTCGCGCAAAGCATTGCAATTATGGGTACGGTAAGCGTGCATGATGTTCTCTTTAATAAGGGGGATTTGCAAAGCAAATTTAACCCATATGTTTTTGTCTCACACGCATTGGTATGTCTACACTAAAAAGTCAAGTGTTTCACGCCTTTTCAACGCGTTCTTTAATGGCTCAAATACCTAAGACATTGACGCAAACAGACAAACACCAACATTCAAGTACATGTAAATCACGTCGAATAACAAAAACGAATTACCCATATTCCCAAACATACGAGAATAGAGATAGGTTGACATTTTCCCCATCAGCATCCCCCACGCTTACCCTGTAATAAAGCGCACTTGCACACACACGAAAAACCCTTTATAGCGGCGTCTCGGGGGTAAATTAATACTTTTTTTACCATAGTTTAACGCTATATATGCAAATGGATCACATTTACCGTGACCATATCAATAGCCCTTGGTAGAGGCAGGAATGAACATTATAAAAACAACAGCTTCTCTAGAAGCCTTTTGCGAAAAAGCGGCGTCATCGCCCTTCCTCGTCGTCGATACAGAATTCATGCGCGAGAAGACTTTCTTCTCGCAGCTTTGCCTTATCCAAGTCGCAACCCCTAACGACGAAGCCATAATTGATCCGCTAGCAGAACATATTGACCTGACCGCATTCCTTTCTCTACTTACCGATAAAAACATTATCAAAGTCATGCACGCTGCACGCCAAGATATGGAAATTTTCTATAAGCTTTGCGGCGAAGTGCCTGCGCCACTTTTTGACACCCAATTGGCCGCCATGGCACTTGGGTTTGGTGACAGTGTTGGTTATATGTCGTTAGTCAAAGGCCGTCTTGATATTCAGCTCGACAAAGGCGCACGTTTTACCGATTGGTCGCGCAGACCTTTAAGCGAAAAACAGCTGAGCTACGCGATTGCTGATGTTACCCATTTACGCGATCTCTATCCCGATATGGTGACTGAGCTTTCCGATAAAGGCCGTACCGAATGGGTCGAAGAAGAAACACAAATTTTAATGGATGAAAACCTATATAGCTTTGATCCAGAACGTGCATGGATGCGTATGAAACCTCGCCAATTTAGGCGCGATTACCTTTCCGTTCTCAAAGCCATGTCCGCATGGCGAGAGCGCGAAGCCATTCTACGCGATATTCCGCGCAACCGCGTCCTTAAGGATGACGGTATTTATGACATTGCACAGCGTAAGCCCAAAACGCTCCAAGACCTTGGCAATCTTCGCGGCGTACCAAATGGGTTTGAGCGCCGTAAAAATTCTGATCGTGTTATTAAAGCCATTCAAGATGCCATTAAAAATGCAGAGACCTATGCCCCTGTCATTAAAATGAAAAAACAAAAGCCGCCAAATCTCGGCCCTTCTATTGATATGCTAAAAACACTCTTGCGCCTAAAAACTGAATACGCCGACATAGCGCCACGACTTGTCGCCAATGTCGCAGACATTGAAGATATTGCGGCCTTTGGCATGGCTGCCGACGTACGCGCGCTAAAAGGCTGGCGTTGGAAAATTTTTGGTGAAGATGCTCTTAAAATGCTCGAAGGTAAAATCAGCTTGTGCTTGAAAGACGGCGAAGTCATTGCCGTTGATATGGAAACTGCCAATAAAAATGGCTAGTTTTGCCAAAAGACCTTTCGGCTATATCCCGCCGAATTGCCCCTTAGATATTTTGTATGAAGACGATCATTACTTGATCTTGAACAAACCTGCCGAGCTCTTAAGTGTTCCCGGCAAAGCATTGAGCGCACGAGACTGTCTCGAAAGCCGCGCGCAAGCCTACAATCCCGACGCACGGATCATCCATAGGCTCGACATGGCCACAAGCGGTGTCATGGTACTCGCCCTAACCCCTGAGGCCCACCGTCATATCGGGCTACAATTTGAACGCCGCTATGTTTCCAAAACCTATACGGCCTGTGTATGGGGGCAAGTACACGGCGACAGCGGACATATTGATTTGCCACTGATTTGCGATTGGCCCAACCGCCCTTTGCAGAAAATTGATTTCGAACGTGGCAAACGCGCCCGTACAGATTGGGAAGTGATTAGCCGCCATAGCAACCACACCCATTTACGCCTCCACCCCATTACAGGCAGATCCCATCAATTGCGCGTACATTTACTGAGCCAAGGCTATCCAATCCTTGGTGACCGTCTTTATGCCCACGAGCAGGCTTTCACAGCCAGTAAACGACTGATGCTTCACGCAGAAAGCCTCAGTTTTCGCCACCCAGACGGTGGAGCGCATATGCACTACACAACGCCCTCGCCGTTTTAAACGCCTAGTGGTTTTGTAAAAATTTGGCTACGAAACTTCGCGTCACGTTGATTTTCTCTTGCGCCGCATATTCATCAAGTTTCACAATCAGCACACGGAGGGCATTTACGGAGCGGTCTGTGTTGGCCACAAGATATTGGATCACCCCCATAGAAACCCGCAGCCCCCGATCCTTGAACAATTTGTCAACAATATCCATCAACACATCATCATCGGGCTCGCTCAATTTGACCGTTTGCACATTGCGTAGACGTGAATGTAAATCAGGAATTTGCACATCCCATTCGCTCGGCGCACTTCTGTCGGTCAGAAGCAAAGCTTCAATATCAGACGTGATGGCAAGGTTTATCAAAGTGAATAATGTAAATTCATCCGCACTGGCCGCATTATCAATCCACAAAGAACGGCCACGCCATTCACGCTTTGGCTTAAATTTATCCAAACCATCAAGCTTGATCGCAGGTTGGCGTTCAGCCCAAATATGCCCTAAATGGGTCTTGCCACTGCCGAGCGGCCCGACAAGTGCTAAAACTCTGTTCGCCCAAGGGTTAGCCGCCAAAGGATTAGCGTCCGTAAGCGCTACCCACGCCTCTTGATTACACGTACCACGTAAAAACGCACTCACGCTATAATCAGGCTCAACAGCCAAATCGAGTGGCAATTGATCATTCATGAGAATCTCTAAAACGCACCGGTTTTGGACAAAACAAGCCCAAGCTCTTCGTCTTGTTCAAGCCGCACGCCTTTATATGCAAGCTCATTACGTAATTTTTCCAAATCACCACCATAAGTCAGGGTCATGACAGCCCCTCGCTTAGAAACAGCTTCGAGTCGCGCAGACCGAATTTGTGCAGAGCCATTAATCACATCTTGCAAGTGCAACCATTCCTTTTGCGAACGATATAAAACCGAAACAGGGATAACAACGCTTGCGGCACTGACTGTACTCACCACATTGTCTTTCCAGTCTTCTTCAAGCGCACTTACACTGGCAAGGACTGCGCTCCGCGCCGAAACACCGCTAACAGTGCCAAGATTACGCATTGTACCACGGTCCAGAGAGACATCTTTCAAACTGACGCGATACCCATTTGCTGTTGCACGTGTATGCGCCAATAAAACCTGTTCTACGCCAAACAAACGTCCAATTTTACGTAAATTTTCCAAACTGATATTTTGGCCATATTCATCTTCAATGAGATATGAAAGCCCCGCTTTAGGTGAAATTGCAAACATAGGCGTCAGTGCATTATCAAAATCAGCTTTTTGCCACGCACGTTCCATCTCATGCCCAGACCACATAAGTGCGCCATCCAAAGTCGGAATCACAAGACGTTTACGCGACTGGGTTGCCACTAATGTCAATCCGTTCACCCGCATATATTGCGAAATCGCATTTGGGTTAAAGGCGACAGTTATATCCCCAAGATAACGGTTCCCAGATCGTTTTTCATTGGCAATTTCAAGAGCGCGGATCATTTTTGCGCCGTCTTTAGCCGAGACCCCGCGAAAACCTTTCGCCCGTCTCTGGCTCGCAAGGCTCATGCGTTCAATAAGAATATTTGCGGCTGCGGCCTGCCCTTGTGAAATCGCCAATGTTTGTGCCTCTAGCGCGTTCTCAGCCGTCGCGTCCACATGCACCCCCTTGACCGTATAAGGGTCTGCGGCAAATGCAAAACCTGCACCGCACATAATAAAAACTAACCACGTACTGATAATGAACCGTAACAACATATAGACCTCGATTGATTTGCTTCGCATTCTAACCATAAAAACGGCAAGTTAAAGGCATGAAATACAGCTATTTCAGACCATACACAGCCGTGCTGTATATACTATGTGCATATAAGTGTATATTCTTGCCTTATATAATGCCTCAATAACGATTGTTTTCGCAATCTGGCACTTGAGTTTTGAACACTTTTAGGCCATTGAGCAGGAAATTAGTGCACTGCTTTAGGATTCTATGATGAGCGACCAAAAAACTTCACTAAGCTATAAAGACGCAGGCGTCGATATTGATGCTGGCGAAAGCCTGATCGAGAAAATCAAACCCCTTGCCAAAAGCACACGCCGCCCAGGCGCTGGCGCGGAACTTGGTGGTTTTGGCGGTGCATTCGATCTTAAAGCCGCAGGTTATAATGACCCCATCCTTATTTCAGGCACAGACGGTGTAGGCACGAAACTTCGCATTGCCATTGAAAGCGGCAAGGTTGACACGGTTGGTATTGATTTGGTCGCCATGTGCGTCAATGACGTGCTGGCCCAAGGCGCAGCCCCTCTTTTCTTCCTTGATTATTACGCAACAGGGAAATTAGACGTGGATACAGCCGCCAGCGTTATCGGCGGCATTGCAGAAGGTTGTCGTCAATCTGACTGTGCCCTGATCGGCGGCGAGACAGCCGAAATGCCTGGCATGTATGAAGGCGACGATTTCGACCTTGCCGGCTTTGTTGTCGGCGCGGCTGAACGCGGCGCACTTTTACCGCTTGAAGATGATATGCAAGAAGGCGACGTATTGATCGGGCTCGCCTCTTCTGGCCCCCATTCAAATGGTTATTCCCTTATTCGTAAAATCGTAGACATATCTGGCTGTGCATGGGACGCCCCTGCGCCGTTCAGCCCAGAGCAAACTCTGGCCGAAGCCCTTCTCACGCCAACACGCATCTATGTCAAAACACTCGTGCCTATGATTGCTGAAGGTAAAATCAAAGGCCTTGCACATATCACAGGCGGCGGCATTACAGATAATGTACCGCGTATGCTCCCAAAACATCTCAGCCCTAAAATTGACTTTGCAACATGGCCTCGCCCTGATGTGTTCAATTGGCTGCAAACCACAGGCAATGTCGAAGAGTCCGAAATGCGCCGCGCTTTCAACTGTGGCATTGGCATGGTTTTATGTGTCGCCAGTACAGATGCAGACAGCGTGTTGGCACAACTTACCTCTGCTGGTGAAAGTGCCTATATTATCGGCGCCCTGTAAAAATCATGCGCGCAAGGATAAAGACAGCCATATTAATTTCTGGAGGCGGCTCCAATATGGAAACGCTTGTCACCGCCGCGCGCGCACCTGATTACCCTGCCGAAATCGTTCTTGTCATTTGTAACCGTCCCAAAGCGGGCGGTATTGAACGCGCCAAAAAACGCGGTATCCCGTGCGTGGTTATTGACCATAAGGGTTTTAAAACCCGCAAAAGTTTTGAGCGCGAAATAGACAAAACCCTACGCAGCCATAATATAGAACTCATCTGTAACGCTGGGTTTATGCGTATCCTCACGCCTTGGTTTGTCAAACAATGGTTGGGAAGACAGCTTAACATACACCCCTCGCTTCTCCCAAAACATAAAGGCTTGCACACGCACCAGCGTGCAATAGAGGCTGGCGACACAGAACATGGCTGCACAATTCATTATGTCAGCGAAGGCATGGACGAAGGTGAAATCATTTCCCAAGCTCGTATTCCGATACACCCAGACGATACACCAGACACACTCTCTGCGCGTGTGCTCGTCGAGGAACACAAGCTTTATCCAGACACACTAAATATGATTGCTGAAAGCCTTCGCAACAAAGAATAAATACGCAGTTGTAAAAACACCATTTATTAACCCTGAAATTTGAACAGATTTAAATACCTTTGTTCTAGTTTCACCTTAATTATTTTATTTAAGTGGGTAAATGGAGTAGCGGTAATGTGGAACTGCGTAAAAATTTCATCCGATTTCAAACGGATTAAAACTAATTTTTCTAAAGATATATCAGGAGCATTCTCCCTTATGTGGGCTGTCTCCATGACGGGCATAATGCTATCAATTGGCGCAGGTTATGATTTATCCCGATTGTCACAAGCAAAATCTCTTGCACAAATCACGGCTGATAATATGGCGTTGAGCGCCTCTATTGCCGTGGACACCAAAAATCCAAGCAGATTCAAAGAAAATAGATATTATAAATATGATGAAGTCGGCACTCCGGGGCAAGATTTCACGAATTCTATCAAGGCAAAAGTAAAATACAATGTAATCGACAAAGCAGCCACCGCAGATAGTGAGAAAGAGGTCTTAATTGCACGTGTAACCGTAGAAGGTAGCTACCAAACAGCCTTCATGGGCATTTTTTCAAAATTCTCAACAATAGACTTTTCTGCAGTATCTGATGTAGCCTACGCCCAAAGTGAAGGCAGTCCCGCCAGTGTCTTTTTCGTGGTGGATAACTCGGGTTCTATGGGGAGTAGAGACAGTGGTGGTCGCACAAGAATTGACAGCCTCAAATCAAGCATGAAAAGCTTTATGACGGCACTAACAGAAATTAATACAAACGAAAAAAGTGTTATTAGAACAGGGCTTTTCCCATATAACAGCAATCTTATAAATAGCCGCATTGTTAATCCAAAATGGAACATGCTGTCAGACTATAGCATTAATGTTATGCAAGCCGGTGGCGGGACGAATTCTATAAATGCACTCAAGCGCGCAAGAACAAAATTCAAACTTGAAAACACCGCCCATGAGAAAAAACACGGTAATGCCAAGCCCCTTAAATTTCTTGTTTTCATGACCGATGGTGTGAATTCAACAGGGGGGCAATACCAGCAGGTTTGCAAAGACAAAAAAGTTTGGGTTCCTGGTAAAGCAGCTTACATAGAGCTTTATTACTATGGCCGAACGTATACATATCCGCGTTGGTACAATTGGATGAGAGATTATAACACGCGTCGTTTCCCCAAAACGAATGGCTATTACAAAACCAAAAAAAAATGTAAGAGTGAACTCATTCCAGGGACATCTACAAATGATCTTTCCCTAAAACAATGTACAGCAATGAAACAAGAAAATGTTAAAATATATGCGATTGCCTATGGCGTTGGCAAAGGGTCTACTGCGGACAAATTCATGAAAAAATGTTCGAGTGGCGTTAGTGAATATTATAAATATGCTGAAACGGGTGCTGATTTACAATCTGTTTTCGATCAAATTGGCACTTCTATTGTTAAGGAGGTCATCCGCCTTAAACGCTAATCCGAATGAGGGGTAATAATAGGGTGTAATAAAGAAATTCTTTAACCTAATATTCACCATTCTTCTTGGCGAAATCTAAAACTTCTTCATATAACTCTCCATGCGTAAACCAACTATCTTGGGTCAACTCGGTTTATGCAAACAAATGTTTGCCATTGGGAAAATGGGGACAGATGGGGTGAATTATGAAGAAATTTAGCACAATGCTAACCGTATTACGACGGTTAAAAAATGACACGCAAGGCACATTTTCAATAATGTGGGCGGTGTCCATGACAGGGGTTCTCCTCTCTTGTGGAGCGGCATATGACATGACGCAAATTCACAAGGCACGAGCACTTGCCCAATTCACCGCCGATCATATGGCACTCGCAGCATCCATTTCTGTCGATTTTAAGAACCCAGATCAATTCACGGCCGGCGTTTCATATCCATACGAGAGCATTGGTGCTGGTGGTATCGACTTTACAGGCACAATAACAGGCGTTGTCGAATACGATATCGTTGACACTGCAGATGCAGGCAATGAAGACTTAGATGATAATGATAAGTCCAGACTTTTAGCGCGCGCAACCGTCAAAGGCACATATTCGACCGCCTTTATGGGCATACTTTCTAATTTTGCCACAGTCTCATTCGAGGCCACATCCGACGTAGCATATGCAGCGAGTCACGGCACGCCCGCAAGCGTCTTTTTCATCGTCGACAACTCTGGTTCAATGAACAGTTATGACAACAATCACGTGAGGAAATTAACGGGTTTAAAGGCTAGCATGAACGCATTCATGGATATAATGGACAATATTGATACCAATGGAGATGATGTTTTCCGTACCGCTTTATATCCCTATAGTCAAGATTACCAAAATAACTATTCTTTTATTGATAATGACGGCATTATACCCGCAAAAGTAAAACACCCTGAATGGGGCATCCTGAACCACGGCGCGATCATGGCTATGACCTCCTTATATGGTACAGATTCCAGCGGAGCGCTTAAAGACGCTGCCAATGCTTTTGCCTACGAAGGTGACATTCATAACGCAAAGAACGGTACGGATGAGCCGCTTAAATTTGCCATATTCATGACGGATGGCGCGAACAATAAATCTTACGAATGTGGCACAGAATGGGTTGCAAACCGCGAATACTGGATAGACACATACCATGGATGGAATAGAAGGTATAATTCAAGACAATGGTGGTTTGATAAATGGGTCATACATTACCCCGCATCTGGTGGATCAAATCAACAAGTCTGTAAAAGAGATTACTGGTTTGACAAGCGATCTCTGGCAACCTGCGCAGAAATGAAAAAGGACGATGTCATCATTTACGCAATTGCCTATGACGTTGCTGAAGATCAAAAAGTACACGCTGAAAAATTCATGAAACAATGCTCTAGCGGAGATGATTATTTTAAGTCTGCTTCGAATGCCTCAGCACTCGACGCTGCATTCGCAGAAATAGGCGATTCCATTGTCGAAGAAGTTATACGCGTAAAGCACTAGGCATCTTATAAAGCCACAAAAAAGCCCGCTCACTGAGCGGGCTTTTTCATGTCAAAATGTAATATTGAACTAGCCAACGATTTCATCATCGCTAAAGAAGAACTTGATTTCTTCAGCAGCAGTATCAGTCGCATCTGAACCATGTACAGTATTCTCGTCAATGCTTTCTGCAAATTCGCCGCGAATTGTACCAGCGTCTGCATCCGCAGGGTTGGTCGCGCCCATAACTGTACGGTATGTAAGAATAGCGTCTTCGCCTTCAAGAACCTGAACCACAACTGGGCCAGAAATCATAAACGCAACAAGGTCATTATAGAACGGGCGCTCTGCATGCACAGCGTAAAAACCTTTAGCTTGATCTTCGCTAAGTTGAATACGTTTTTGTGCAATAATACGTAGACCAACCTCTTCGATTTTGGCA
>NVXK01000031.1 GCA_002733905.1 Robiginitomaculum sp.
TAGTTACTATAGGTCTTATCATACAACTATGAATGTAGGAACAAAAAACACACCTCTGTCGCAAGCCTTGCAGGTATCTGCAGACCAATGGCTGGCCAAGAGCAGTTTAATCATCAGTAGCCTTGCATTCGTGGGCGCGTCATGTTGCATACTACCGATAATATTAGGTAGTACTCGGGATGAGCGGCATTTTTCTCGCCCAGCCTTCTTTTCTGGTACAGATAAAACCGTTCTTGATCGCATTAAGCTGCATCTTAATTGTTTCAAGCTTTTACCTTACACAGAGAAGACCTCAAACGTCCTCCAGACGTGTACATTTTGTTTTGTTATGCTCTGGAGGATTTTTGTTCCCTGCACTTCTTATGACCATTTTCGAACAAGAGATTATCACTTTAATGAAGTAAAGGGATTATAACGCCCCTCTCTCCTCACATATTGGCAATGATCGAAGCCAATATGGCTTTGGAATACGGCGCGGTAAAAACTCAACACACACAAAGTTTGAAAAAAGCCAGCACATTGGATTAATGCTCAAAATTTTAATCCACGCCCCCACCCTAACCCCTATATTTACTTTGTTCTCTCATCACAGGCGTCAAGCATGCGTATGGTTGAGGTGAGAGGGATGTTAGCATATATGAGGTGGAAGTTTACGCACCACGTCACTATATGTCGCGGCGCGTGCTAAGAGTTGGCCGTTGCGGAGACTGTGTTTCACCGTCTTGAACGTATAAAAAATAACATCTTCCGTGTGGCGTGTGTCACTACGAAACTATTTTTATATTCCCTACGGTATCCGGTAGTACGGACGCCACACGGACGTTGCCTATTTCCGGCGAGACATAATGCGAACCGTCAACTCGGCAGAGTGTGACGCCTTTCGTCTTGCCTAAATTTTTACCTCTAGACGAAAGGTCTTTTCATGCCTCGCTATATTACCAAGTCTTCTACAGCTTCTACATCCTCCACAACTTCCAGACTTGAGGAGATCAAACTCGCGCAGGAAGAAGCAAAATTAGCTATTTTAGAAGGGAAAAGGCTCAAGCCAAAAAAGTTGGAGCATATACCATATGACGAAATTCCACCCCCTAGCGAGGAAGAATCTCGCATAATTCAAGACCGTCTAAACGCGATTTATGAACGCATTTGCACCACTCATGCACAAGAAAAATATGACAAGCTCATGCATTGGGCAAACAGCCCCTATTCACCGTGAATACAAACAGCGCCACTATAAAACATTCGAAGAATTCCGTTTGCAATCGTAGGCGCAAGCTTTATGAGTTAACCCTACAATAAAACAAAATAAGTGGGAAAATTATGCCAATAGCCAATATACTCGGTGTCATTGTTATTTTAGCGATTGCGGTTGGATTATCTGAAAACCGCAAGGCGATTAATTACAAGAATGCAGGGCGAACATTGGCGCTACAATTTGCCATTGGTATTCTTGCGCTCGCCTTTCCTTTTAGCGCAAAAATCATGGACAGTGTTTCAACGGGTGTGACAAGCATCATCCATTTTGCCAATGAAGGCACAGATTTTGTTTTTGGGCCGCTTGCACATGCAGAGAACGGGTTTATTCTGGCCTTCCAAGTCTTCCCGATTATTATCTTTATTGCGACTGTGTTCGCAATCTTGTTTCATCTAAAAATCATGGATTTGGTGATTAAGTTTTTGGGCGGCATTGTCCGTAAAATCACGGGGGCGACACGCCTAGAAAGTACCGTTGCTTCGGCCAGTATTTTCATCGGCATGGTCGAAGCCCCACTTGCGGTTCTCCCTTACCTTAAAAAAATGACCCGTTCGCAGCTTTTCACCGTCATGTCATGTGGACTTGCCAGTATTGCCGGTACGGTTCTTGTTGCCTATACGGCGCTTGGTGTACGCCTTGATTTGCTTTTAACGGCTTCATTTATGGCCGCACCTGGTGGCCTGCTCATGGGTAAAATCCTTATTCCCGAAACAGAAACGCCGTTCGATATTGCGACGTTTAAAGAAGCCCAAGACAATGATGACCCGAACAAACCGACCAATGTCATCGAGGCGGCGACAAGCGGTGCAATCACGGGTCTTGAAATCATGCTCAATGTTATTGCTGTTATCATTGCCTTCGTGGCCGTAATTGCCATGATTAATGCGATGTTTGGTTGGGTTGGCGGAGTGTTTGGTTATCCTGACTTCTCGCTTGAACTTATCTTTGGCATTATCTTCGCGCCTATCGCATGGCTTATCGGCGTGCCGTGGGAAGAAGCGCGTGCCGCGGGGCCATTCCTTGGTCAAAAACTTGTTGCCAATGAATTCCTTGCCTATCTCAATTTCACCAAAGACATTTCAAACTTTAGCGACCAAGCGCAAATCGCCATTACCGTTGCCCTGTGCGGGTTCTCTAATTTTGTCGGGGTTGGTATTTTAATGGCAGGTCTGGGCAGTGTTGTCCCAGAGCGTAAAAAAGAAATCTCCAGTCTCGGTATGAAATCTCTCCTCGCAGGCTCGCTCTCGAATTTCATGAGTGCCGCACTGGTTGGCATCGTCATTGCGATTGCCAATATATTTTAAAGAAAGCATATTTTAAAGAGAGTGTTTCAAATGAAAGCGAAATCTAGTTTTTAGCTTTCATAATTTTCTGGGCAAGCGCATGCGCTTTGGGGCGATGTTCTTTGATTTCCGCGGACGTAAGTCCGTTAAGTTCGTGAGGCATGACGAGCCAATCTTCGCTCTCGTGCAAACAATAATCAGGCACACGCCCAACACGGTTCAATACGGGTTTATAATACGGCACAGCAATACGGATATCTTTGGGCATATTGCGGCGTAGTTTTTTCGACAAACGATCGATAACCGCTTTGACACTACGCCCCGTCGCATAAACATCATCCACGATCAGCAAGCTGTCATTACTATTCACACGGTCAACCAAGAAGCGTGTGTTGTGAACATAGATTTTTTGCTCGCGCTCGCCCTGTTTATAAAATTCACGCCCTTTATAGGATGTTCGCACAGAAATATGATCTACCTTAATGCCAACATAGGCGAGGAATTCATGAACCACGATGCCGACAGGCGTGCCGCCGCGCCAAATGCCAATAATGTAATCTGGACGATAGCCGCTTTCATGAATTTTCATGGCAAGGCGAAAACTGTCTTCGAAATGTTCTTGCGACGTAATAAAGCGCTTTTCCATGATATACTCTTTGCGGTTAATTTGGCAGGCGAACTTAGCAGAATAGGTATATAATCTTTTGGCCCAAAAGAAGTAAAGCAGAAAAACAAAGCGCTTCTGGTAATTTAATCCAAAGCGCGTTAAGAGATGGGCTTAACAGAGTTATGGCGAGCATTATGGTTGAAAAAATTTATCTTGGGCCTCAGGAATTACTGGATGACAGTTTTGCTTTGGCAGCCAAAGTTTTAGAAAGTGGCTTTCGCCCGAAAATGATTATTGCGCTGTGGCGCGGCGGCACGCCTATCGGTATCGCCGTACAGGAATTTCTCGACTATTATGGTGGTTGTAATTCTGATAATATTGCTATTCGCACCTCGTCCTATCACGGCATTGGAGAGCGACATAATACTGTTGATATTTACGGCATGTCGTATCTGTTAAAAAACCTCAATCACAAAGACAGTGTTTTGATCGTCGACGATGTATTTGATACTGGCAATACGATCAAAGCGGTGATTGATCAACTCACGACAAAAGCCCGCAAAAATGCACCGCGTGACATTCGGGTGGCTGTGCCTTGGTATAAACCAGAAGCCAATAAAACCGACCGTATTCCAGATTATTATCTCCACACTACGGATAAGTGGCTTAGTTTTCCTTATGAATTGGATGGCTTGACCCACCAAGAAGTGAGAGAGAATATTAACCCCGTATATGAAATCATTAAAGACGCGCTTTAACTTAAAATACAATTATTTTAGATTGCATTTCAGGAGTGCATGCCTAATGTGGAGGCAATGATCGGTATACGAAAAACCATACGCGCATTTAATATTTCCAGTTTCCTACTGGTATTTTTCATGCTTTTACATGCGCCTATATTTGCATCAAACACAGCCGCGCATACTGCCATATTCACATCCGCTCAAAGCATAAATCTCAGCCTGCCCAAAGACTTGCAAACTGAATTGCCTCAAGAGGATGCAAAAAAGAAGAAAGAAAAATCAAACGCGCCCGAATGGCTCATGACATTGATAAAATTCTTGTCATCCATTCTTGTCTATATATTTTACGGTGTCATAGCCATTGCGGTTTGCGGGCTTCTTTATTTCATCCTTCGTGAAATCATCCGCGCACATAGGAATAAGCGCCCGTCCAAGAAGGGCGAAGCAAAACTCGACATTCCCCTTTATCAACCCGATGCAAAGACTGCGCGCATTGTTCTTGATGATGCAGACAGGCTCGCGAAAGAAGGGCGTTACGCAGAAGCGGTTCACACCCTGTTATTTCGGTCTATCCAAGATATCGAAGACAAGCGCCCCCACCATGTGAAAAAATCTTTGACCAGTCGTGAAATTTCAGAACTACCCATTTTGTCGCAAAAGGCAAAGCACGGATTCTCCATGATTGGTCAATTGGTCGAAACCAGTTTTTTTGGGGGTACGGTATTGACCCTGAACGATTATGAAAATTCCAAAACGGCATATAAAGACTTTGCATTTGAAAAATTCACATTGCAAACCACTAAAGGTACATCGTGAATACGCCTGTGAAAAATACACTTGAAGGACGCGGTCAAAAAACGGCAAGTGTTGCCGTCTTTAATCCACGCACAATTTTCCTTCTCATCATGCTTGGGGTGTTTTCCTTTAGTGCCTATTTCGTTTTAGCTGGTTTTTCAGATAAATTCAAAACGGGCAATAATGGTTCCGCCCATGTGCTCTCTAAATCTGCGATTGGGTTTGGCGGCCTGATGCATTTGCTTAAAAAAGAAAATGAAAATGTGAGCCTCTCGCGTACGGTAGAATTAAGACGTGAAGATAGAAAATATTTGCGTATTATCACCCTCCCCCAACACGCACACGAAACGAAATTACGCGATCTCAAGCTTAACAGCCCCACCCTTATCATTTTACCAAAATGGAATACAAAATCCGACCCAAAGCATAAAGGCTGGGTGACAAAAAGGAATAATCCCTATCCCGATGTTATTTCCAAATCGAGAGTTGACGCTCAACTCAACGTCCTATTAGACGGTGCAAAAATGTACCGCCGCGAAATCGCGAATGAGAAAATATCTATTTATCCAAGAGGCGGCGTCGTGTCAGGCGAGAAAGATCATTTTTATTCTTTCCCAAAACTACAAACGATTACGGGTGATAAATTCCTCCCCATCATTATTTCTGATTATGGGCCTATTATTTCAAAGCTTAAGGATAAGGACATATATATATTGTCCGACCCCGATTTCCTCAACACGCACGGCGTTGCCAATCCTGACCGCGCCGAATTCGCTCTAGAAGTTTTGCGTATGTTATCAGAAGAACAAAATACGAATGGGTATGTGTTTGATTTGACATTGCACGGGTTTGGTAGTTCACAAAACTTTATCAAACTCGCACTGACACCACCTTTTCTCTCCTTAAGCCTCTGTCTTCTCGCCGTCGCATTTTTGATTGCGTGGCAAGCAATGGTGCGGTTCGGCGCGCCTATACAAACGGGCCGTCATATTGCACTTGGTAAATTAAGCCTGATTTATAACGCGGCTGATTTCATTAAACTTGCGGGGCGAGATTATAAAATGGCCCCTGAATATGTAAAGCTGACCAAGCGACTTGCGGCCGAGAGCCTGCATTTTCCACAGGGGATGAGCGAAGAAGAAACGACCAAACGGCTGGATATGTACAGCCGTCACGCAAAGACAAATATATCATGGTCAGAACTTGAAACAAAACTAAGCAGTGCGACCAATGCGGCATCTTTGATGCAAGGCGCACAAAAATTATATCATTGGCGAGGCGCTTTGCCGCATCGCCAAAACAGCGGAGACGAAAATGAACGTTAGTCAAGTCAAAGAACTATCAGAGCACATTAAGGCGCAAATTGCGCTAGGTGTTATCGGGCAAAAAGATACAATTAACCTGCTCTTGGTCTCATTATTCGCAGGTGGGCATATCTTGCTTGAGGGCCCTCCGGGAACGGCGAAGACTTTCCTTGCCCAGTGTTTTGCCAATGTATTGTCTCTCAATTTTGGCCGTATTCAATTTACACCAGACCTTATGCCTGGCGATTTACTCGGTACGAATTTATTCGATTTTCAAACCAATAAATTCTCTTTGATTAAAGGGCCAATATTTTGCGACCTTTTACTTGCGGATGAGATTAACCGTACACCTCCAAAAACGCAGGCAGCCTTGCTAGAAGCCATGCAGGAACGCCAAATCACCATTGACGGCACATCATATGATCTCGGTGCACATTTCATGGTGATTGCGACACAAAACCCGATTGAGCAACAAGGTACATATCCTTTGCCCGAAGCTCAGCTTGACCGTTTCTTATTCAAGCATAATCTGGATTACCCAAACCGTGATGAAGAAATTCAAATCGTCACCCAGCACGGTGCACGCACTGGGTCTCCCTCAGTGAAAAGCCTTGGCATTAAACCCACCGTAAGTAAGAAGGTCTTGCAAGATGCGCTGAACTGCGTGGCGAATGTAAAACTGACCGATGATGTTATTCATTATGTGGTTGATTTGATACGAGCCACGCGTGAAAACCCATTGTTCGAAACGGGGGCGTCGCCGCGTGCCGCCGCAATGCTCGCCGCCGCCGCGCGTGCGAATGCTGCGCTAGATGGTCGTGATTTTGTCCTGCCAGATGATGTAAAATCCATCGCTCTCCCTGCACTGCGTCACCGTGTGATCCTATCGCCTGTCGCCGAAATTGAGGGTCGAAGTGCGGATGAGCTTATCCGTGAAATTATTGAACACACAAGTGCACCGCGTTAGATAAGGCTGTAAACTTGTTCTATCCGACACAACGCGCAGTATTGTTAATGGGGGCCGGCTTGCCGCTTATCCTCATTCTCACGATTATTAGTCCGGCTCTCTGGGCCTTAGGCGCTGCGTGGATTGCCTTTGTATTTGGACTTATTCTTTATGACCTTATGCGCTGCCCTGCGCCTCATAATATTGCGCTTGAACACGAATGGCCACGCACATTATATGTGGGGAGCCAAACAAAAATTGCCTGTATTTGCAAAGTGAATGATAAACGCACGCCACATAATGCAGAGATGAAACTCGCGGTAAATACTCTCCTCTCCGCCTCCCCTCATATTTGGTATCCGCCTTATGAGAACACAAAATTGCTTGGCGTTTTCGAGGTGAGAGCGTTACGACGTGGTGAGGCGATCATCTACGCGCTTTGGACACGGTGGACGGGGCCACTCGGTCTTGTGTGGAGACAGCGAGAGCAAGTGGTTGATCGTAAAATTTCAGTCACCCCCGATACACGCTTGGTGAAACAAAAAGCAATCGAAATATTTTCCCGTGACGCGGCGCATGGACAAAAACTACAAAAAGAACGCGGCGAAGGCACGGAGTTTGATAGCCTACGCGAATTTACCCAAGGCATGGATAAGCGGGCAATTGACTGGAAACATTCGGCGCGCCACCGCAAACTTCACGCCAAAGAGTTTCGCACTGAACGTAACCATAATATCATTTTTGCGATTGATACAGGCTATCTCATGTGTGACCCTTTAAAGGGCGTGGCGCGTTTGGATTGGGCGATTAACGCCTCACTGTTACTCTCTTATGTAAGTTTGAAATTCGGTGATCGGGTTGGGTTTTTCGGGTTTGACGCAAAACCGTATTTGTTCACAAAGCCTGTATCTGGTACGGCGGCTTTCCCACATTTACAACATTTGACATCACAACTCGCCTATTCAAATAATGAAACCAATTTCACGCTCTGTCTGTCCTCTCTTTCCAAATCCCTCATGCGGCGTTCCCTCGTTATTGTGTTTACAGATTTCGTAGACACGACCAATGCAGAGCTTATGATTGAAAATATCAACCGCCTCATAAAATCCCATATGGTTATTTTTGTTACATTCACCGATGTCGAGATTGACGCGCTTATTCGTAAAGAACCAAGCACGTCGCGTGATGTGACTAAGGCCGTTATTGCCGCTAATTTCAACAAAGAACGCGACATCGTTTTGGCGCGGCTTGAACGTATGGGCGTGCAAATTATACGCACAGAAATCGAAGGAATGAGCACGGCGGTTCTCAATAAATTTCTAGAACTTAAACGCAAAGAAATGATTTAAAGGAAAACCTGTGTCTTCATCGTCTCTAAAAAGTCATAAATTTCGTCTCGACAGAGAAGACGGATGGAAGCGGCTTGAGTTTTTACTGAAGCGTGTGGAAAGCCGTTCGCTGAAAAGCCTCACGGATGAAGACCTGATTGCCTTGCCGACCTTATACAGAGCCACCCTCTCATCGCTTAGCGTAGCGCGTGCGACTTCGCTTGACCAAGATGTAACACTTTACCTTGAAAGCCTGACCACGCGTGCTTATTTCGCAATATACGGCAATAAATCAAGCATGTTTGAGCGCATTGGCTATTTCTTTAGCCATAGTTGGCCACGCGCCGTACAAAGCCTGACCAAGGAAACACTGGCCGCATTGATCATCACCGTTCTTGGCGCGTTGATTGCCTATTCACTTGTGACGTCCAATAGTGATTGGTATTTTTCCTTCATTCCAGAAGGCCTCGCAGGTGACCGCTCGCCAGCCAGCACATATGAGGAATTACGAAAAACACTTTATAGCGGAGGCGATAGCGATTCCCTGTCCGTATTTGCGACTTATTTATTTTCTCACAATTCACGTGTCGCTATTCTCGCTTTTGCGCTCGGGTTTGCTTTCGCCGTGCCTTCCGTCGTGCTCCTTCTTTATAACGGCTTTACGCTTGGTGCTTTTATTGCCATTTTTGTTGACAAGGGGCTTGGGTATGAACTCGGCGGATGGTTGAGTATTCACGGGACAACGGAAATATTTGCGATTGTTCTTGCGGGGTCCGCTGGTATGAAAATTGGCTGGAGTGTCGCCTTCCCCGGTGAACGCTCGCGCATGGACGCTGTCAGTTCTGCGACAAGTCAATCTGCCGCTGTGCTCGGCGGTGTTATTATCATGTTGTTTTGTGCTGGCTTGCTGGAAGGTTTCGGGCGGCAATTGATCGTCAATGATGAAGCCCGTTACGCCATTGGTTTTGTTGCACTCACACTTTGGCTATTATATTTCTACCTACCACGACCAGATGAGGACGCGCAGAACATTTGGGATGAAATATCATGAGTTCCAGCGCTACGACAAAAAAGAACTACAAAATACAAAAACCCATTAAACACAAAAATGGGAAAAACAAACTTGGGAAAAACAAACTTGGAAAAAACAAACTTGGGCGACAAAAAAACACTTATCGTGCCCCGAATTTTGACAAAAACATACGCACCCTGATTACTCCCGAAGGCATTGATTTGCGCCTTCGCCTTGCAGATACAGGGACACGTATTGGTGCGTTTTTAATTGATTTAATATTGATGATTATTGCCCTTATTTTACTCCTCTTGATTACGGGTAAAATCTTTATTGAAGATGACCGAGAAATTGCGAGTATCATTCTTATCCTTGGTGCATTCCTTTTACGAAATTTCTACTTTATGTTTTTTGAAATGGGTGGCAAAGGGGCGACCTTGGGAAAGCGACTTTTAAAAATCAGGGTCGCGAGTCGGAATGGCGGTCACTTAACGGCCAACGCCGTCTTTGCCCGCAATGCCTTGCGCGAGGTTGAATTTTTTCTGCCTCTTGGTCTCGTCTTTTCCCTCTCTGGTGACATTAATGGATGGATCAACCTTATGGCGCTTGTTTGGAGTTTAATATTCCTATTTTTCCCGCTGTTTAACAAAGACAAATTGCGTGCAGGCGACCTTATTGCGGGTACATGGGTGGTTAATGCGCCGCGTTTACGCCTATCCAAAGATTTATCGGCCACCCCCACCGTGTCAGATGGCCATAGTAAATACCGTTTTAGCGCAAAACAAATTGATGCCTATGGCGTACGAGAATTACACGTGCTTGAAAACATATTGCGTATGAAAAAATCAAAATCCATCGCAGAGGTCAGCGCGCGTATCATCACAAAAATCCAGTGGAAAGATGGTCATATGCTGAAAGACAATGAAGTTGAGCAACGCGCTTTCCTCAATGCCTATTACGCGGCCTTACGCGGCAGCCTTGAAGCGAAACTTTTATTTGGTGTCAGGCGTAAAGATAAATTTGATAGACGGTAATGTGACTCTGACAAACTGTAAAAATAATCCACGCCACGACCACAGCTGATATATTGGTATAGGTATAAAAAAAGGCAGAGAGACCCTGCCTTTTTTTTCATATAAATATCAGATATTTCTAAGCGTCGTCTACGACTGAAATATTTGTAGCGGCTTGTTTACCACGGTTTTCTTCAAGGTCGAAATTTACTTTTTGACCATCAGAAAGACTGCGTAAACCTGCTTTTTCAAGGGCTGTGATATGCACAAACACATCGTTGCCGCCATCGTCAGGTGCAATAAATCCAAATCCTTTTGTGGTGTTAAACCATTTAACAGTACCAGTTGTCATAATTACTCTCTTTTATTTGAGCGAACAAAACCTTCCCATCCCAATAAAGGTTTAAGAAGAACACTGAATTTTGATATGCGGGATTGGAAAGGACTTAAGAAATAGGATGTCGTGGAGATCAATGATCATCACCCGTTATGGGATACATCTTTTACTGAACTTAAAAAAACTTACTCTCACGACTATTAATTACCGAAACTCGGGCTTACTTATACACGTACGCACGGAAAATGCAAGGCAATCAAGATGATAGACACATATACCAGAGAAATACGCACAAAAAAGAAAGGGATTTAACGAAGGTAGAAGCGTGACAAACAGTGATCCATGTGGGGAAATCAAAGCCTGTCGCGACTCCAAAACCGTAAAATGCATTGCAAAATTACGATAAAATTCATCTACCTTCACAAAATTGATACATAATATGTACTAATCAAAGATTAACAAAATTAACTATATTTCCCTGATAACGCCTTCAACGATATCGATCCCGATGTTTCTCCCAGTATCATACAATTTAAGCGCAATTTCATCATGCCCTACATTTTCCCCACACGCTTCACACTGTACAATTGCCTTCACAAGGCCACCGCAATTTTGATGTATATTCGTCATCAAAGTCTCTTCCTTTGTCAGGTTTTCTTCCCCCCAAACGGCCAAACCAATGATTACAGGACGCAAACGCCAACACATATCGGTTGGGATATACTCAAATCGCGTTGCGCTCCCGCCGTAAGGTTGACGCATAAACATGCCTGCCTCTACCAAACGGTCCAGACGAGATTTCAGAAGGTTCCGATTAATTCCCAAATGACGTTCCAGTTGATTAAAGCGGTTAACGCCATTGAAACAGCCCGTAATAATCATCAAAGTCCAATGATCGCCAACCAAATCCAAAGCTGCTGCGAGAGCAGACTTCTCCTCAATTAACCTTTGCCAGCTCATAATCCACCTCAACGCGCTTTAAAGAATTTCGCTCTTATATACTGGAAATACCATTTGACAAACCCAGTCGCCTTTTACGATAGAAAGCTTGGGAATATGAACTATAATTATCGCCATTGGCGAAAAAATCGATTAAACTTATCCTTATGAAAACATTATTAGAAAAATTAGACCAACAAGACCGCCGTATCCTTACGCATATGCAAAAGAATGGCAGGATGACAACAACTGAATTGGCCGAACATGTTCATGTCAGCACGTCTGCGGCGCAAAAACGACTACGCAAGCTTGAACGAGAAGGCTATATTACGGACTACCGCGCGCATATTGCCCCGAAAAGTGTTGACCAAGCCTATCTTGTCTACATTCAAATCAAGCTTGCAGATACGCAGCGCTCTACGCTTGATAAATTTAATGAAGCCGTGCGCGCTATACCGCAAATCCTTGCCTGCGACATGTTGACAGCTGGGTTTGATTATCTGTTGAAAGTACGCTGTCGCGATATGCATGCGTTTACAGAATTACACGGTGATGTGTTGTCAAGCTTGCCGGGTGTGCAACAAACTCTATCTTTCCCCGTCATGAAGGAAGTGAAAGATACAACGGCCCTCATTATCGAATAATGGGCTAGATATAGCGTTGTGACCATGCAGACAATACACGCGCAACATAGGCTGCATCCTTGGCATTTTTAAGGAGAAGATGGTCGGCCCCGTCCAAACTGACAAAGCTTTTGGGATGGCGGGCAAGGTTATAAATGTGGCTCGCATTATCAATGCCAACCACCATGTCTTGTGGGGAATGGAAAACCATAAGGGCGACTTTCAGGGCTGCGATTGCCTTGTCCATATTCTGGTTCGTCACATCATCAAGGAATTGTTCTTTGATGACAAATGGACGCCCGGCCAGACAGACATGGGCCTCGCCCTCCATTTCAATTTCTTTGATTTGATCCGCGAATTGATGAATGATGTGCCCCGTATCGCACGGCGCACCGATTGTCGCCAAGGCCTTGCATTCTGGAATATCTTGCGCGGCCATAAGCGCCGCCGTACCGCCGAAACTGTGACCTATCAATATCGCTGGAGCGCTTTTATGCTTACGTAGATACGCCGCCGCCCCAAGGATGTCCTTTACATTGGAGCTAAAATTGGTGTCAGAGAAATCACCTTCGCTATCTCCTAGCCCTGTGAAATCAAAACGCATCATGCCAAAGCCCGCTTTAACGAGTGTTTTTGAAATTGTGCGGATGGGCTTTAAATTCTTACCAATGGAGAAACCATGAGAGAACAATACCCATGCCCGTACACCACCTTCACCGTCTACACCTTCTTCTGGCCAATCAAGGGCGGCCGAAAGGCGGTCTCCATACGCCCCTGTAAACCAGACATTCTCACTTGCAATTTTCGTGTTGGCCATGCGCGTCGTCTCCTCATAAAGAGTATCCCAAGCCGCGCGCCCTACTCTTTTGCAGAAGCGAGCTTTTTGGAAAACTCCCGGACATTGTCTTTTACATTACGCTCTATTAACAAACGCTTTGGATCAACCATAACATGAGTTGGGCGGGTGTTGATATCAAATGTAAGTGTTGTGTCCGCCTGTGTAATGTGAATGCGTTTAATCATGATCCAATCCCCATAATGGGTCTTTTTCGGGGCCTCTTTATAAAATGCAATATCAACCCACTCACTTAAATTTTCACCATCAATCTTACTGACAGATGTTTCTTTCCCATCTTTTTCATCAGCGATCAGCTTATCAGTTTTAACATTTACAGTAACCGTAAAACTGTTTTCGCTGTTTTCGCTGTTTTCGACAACACTTAACTCTGTACCAATAGATAAACTCCAGAACGTAATGCGTTCCCAATAATCTGTGATAAGGCCTTGGTATTTCTCTGGCGCGCCGGCACGCAGGGCCTCAACCAATTGTATGGTCGTTGGATAAAGTGGGCCTTTGGAACCAAATTCATCCAAGAAACCTTTAATAGATGACTGTAATACATCGTCGCCTAAATAGTTCTGTAAGCCCCAAAACACCCATGACGATTTATTATAATCGAGATATTGTTGACCTTCAGCCTTGCTTAATGGTGGTTCTGCTTTCTTGTCGGTACTTCTAAACATGAGATATTGTTGAATAGATCTACGCTCGACAAGCTTCAAGGTTTTCTGCCAACCGAACTTTTTCTTATAGGCCAGCAAGGCTGCATTTTCGGTGAGACCTTCGGAGAGAACATTAAAGCCTTTGGTGACACCAGGTACGATTTGATGGCCAAACCATTGATGGCCAATTTCGTGCATTGTCACATAGGTCGCGAAGTCAATATCATCGACTTTGTCTGGATCACCTGTTTCCATAACAAAGCCAATACGCTCTGAATACGGAATTGTACCTGCAAAAGATTGTGCAAAACTACCATATGGAAATTCCATAATCCGCAATTGTGCATAGCGATACGGGCCGAATGTCGTTGTATACATATCAAGAGAATCTTTCATCGCTTGGATCATCAGATCAACATTATAATCATGTATGTCATGATGATAAATGGCGAGAGGAACATCATCCCCGTTCGGGTTTTTCCAAATATCGCGTTTAACAGTAAAATCAGCCGACAAGAAAGATACGAAATTTGCAATTGGCTGTATCGTCTCATAGTCGCGACACGCTTTGCCATTCTCTTCATACTCACGCAGCATTTTACCCGGAGCAATCGCAATTTGTCCGATGTCCGTACACATCTTTGCTTTGAAATTCACATAGTCAGCCGAGCCTGATAAAAAATTTATTTCACGGGCCTTCAAATTGGTACGGTCGGGAAGTTTTTCGAATTCATCCAAACCGTATTTACGGCGTTTATCTGGATTTCTCATGCGTCTATCATCGACACCAATTTGCGGCATGATTTGAGTGTTGTTCACAAAGGTACCATTACGCTCAATACGTCCCGATGTACTTAAACTCGGCGCAGGCATATATGAGGTAAAGCGCATTTGCGTTATCGCACCAGAGGCAAGCGCAGGGTTAAATCTATAAATACGGTAGCCAAAACGTTCTACATCTTTAATGTTACCGCCTTGTGTAACATGTACGGCACCATCAATTTCTACGCTATCTGCGTATTCTGGCTTACGCATGCGGTGAGCAGGTGCGACCATATTGATATAAATGTCGGTTAGCGGCTTTCCTGTTGTGTTTTCAATGGTGTATTTACCAGTTACAACAGCCGTGCGTTCTGATGGGCTGAAATTGACATCGACATCAACGGTGCGAATTTTAGGGAGGGACTGTTTATATAAATCCCCCATGGTGTTTTCCCATTCTACGGTCAAAAGCTCGCGCTCTTTTCTAGTTTGGAAATTCCCGTCAATATTATAGGCTTTATAAATATGCATACCAATGCTTGCAAATGCGATCAGTGACGCCACAGACGTAACCACCAATGGTATATTTAAATTCTTGCCCATGCTTTTCAAACGTGCACCTAAAGAGGTTTGCAAACCACGGCGCCACAACAAAATACTGACAACGACGAAAAACACACCTAGGGCGCTCCAATAGGCACCAAACCATTTAAAATCAGTAAGGTCAGAATAGCCATTCATCTCCGAGAGACTGCCTGCGGACATTCTACCATATGACATAAGTGGGTGGGTAAACGGTAGCATTGGGACAATAATAAAGAAGAAGATGACCAACGCCCCTGCCCCCAACATTCCTGCCACACGGTTTGGCATAAAATTTTGTATAAACAAAACAAGCAAGCAGATGAATAAGAGTCGTGGCATCATACCTATAAATGCCATTTTAAAATATGTTGACGGGATGATCGGTATATCCCCCAAGGCCAGTTGCACAATCATGCCTGACACTATGGCCAATACAAATAAGGCAACAACAACGGCGAGAAGCGCACACCATTTTGCCGCCATTAACGGCCAATTACTTACGGCACTCGCATCCAAGATTTCTGTAATTTTGGCCGTCTTGTCGCGCCAAATAATCTCGCCACTAAAGAAGACAATTATGATTGTCGCTGGGAGGGCTAAACTGCCCAATATCATACCGCCGATTTGTCTACTCGTCGGCAGAGGCGGGCGTTCCGCAATGATCGCGCCTGAATAGACCACCATGGCAAAAAGTGCGAGCGTGATTAAACTGAGGATAATGAAAGGTACGCTTTTTACGGTTGTCAAAAATTCGTATTTAAACCGAAGCCAGAACACGGAAAATGAAGCGGAAAACCCGCTCTGTACTGAGGCTGGAGACAATATAATGCGCCCCGTTTGTACATCGTCTTCATCACGGTTTTTCTTGGTTTTACCCGAAAGCAACCCGCGCTTAAACAAGCTGAACACCGCAAAATAAAGCACGATGCCAAGAATGCCCCAAAAAGCACGATTAATCCCAACAAGCCCCCCGATAGGGGCCATGCGCGTATTTTGTTCCGCAGGCGGCCAAAATTCGGCCGTCAACGCAAGTGCATTGGCACCGAATGGGTCAATTAACGAGGTCAGCATATCTGGCGCGTCTTCGCCCGCAAGCAGGCCGCCCATTGTATACACAATAAACAAACCGACAGCACTTACATAAACAAGCGCGCGGTTACGGGTCGTTGCGGCAATTATCGTGTAAAACCCACTGATAAACAGGGTGTTGACGACAAGGAAAACCAAGGTGGGTTGTAAAAAATACACAATATGTACAGGGCCAAGCGATTCTTTATCGACCCAAGGCACGAACTGTCCTGTGAACAAGCCCACAACAACAGCGAACAAACATAAAAATGTTGCAAAATAAACACCAAGCATGCGTGACAGCATAAGATTTCGCGTAGACACCTGCGTAGAATGTATAATCTCCAAAGTTTTATATACCTGATCACGCATTGTGCCGCTCACCACAAATATGGCACCAAAGAATATAGAAATCATACTCAGCACTGATACTTGCAAGGCAATAGTCGCGGCGCCGTTAGCTTTGATACGTTCGCCGCCACTGGCTGACATTGTAATAATATCTGTCGACATGACCAATAGACCAAAGCCAAACATAATCGCGATGACAATCCAAAACCCAACCTGTCTGGTATGAAGTTTTAATTCAAATTTTAAGAGATCTAAAAACATATATCCCCCTAAACCATACGGTAAAGATGCGCGAAATATGCATCTTCAAGATCAGGATCCGAATTTTTAAAGCCCGTTTCAGGCGCACTGTCCGCCAAGACACTGACAATCACACCGCCCATAAGAAGGCGGGTAGAAAGTATGGGATGACGTTCTTTCAACGCCTCGACATCCGCCTTGTCAACTTGCTTGCGCCAAACCTTGCCTTTGATTTTGCCGATTAAATCTTCGGGTGCACCACGGGCAACAATTTCGCCGTCACCGAGAATGGCCATATCGGGACAAAGATCGCGTACGTCTTCGACAATATGTGTTGAAAGAATAATAATTTTATCTTCGCCAGCTTCACTCAGTAAATCAAGAAAACGTTGACGCTCGAACGGGTCCAAGCCTGCGGTTGGCTCATCCACGATTAAAACTTTTGGGTTACCGAGCATGGCTTGGGCCACGCCAAAGCGCTGACGCATACCGCCTGAATATGTCGCCACAGATGCACTTCGCATTTTGTAAAGATTGACAGCGCGTAAAAGCTCTATGATTTGTTCTTTGCGTTCTTTTTTATTTGTGACGCCCTTCAATACGGCGAGATGATCGAGCAATGCTTCTGCGCTCATACGGGGATATACACCAAAATCTTGTGGGAGATAGCCAAGCACACTCCGCATTGCATTGGGAGTTTGCGCTATATTAACGCCGTTATATGTAATTACGCCTTCATCAGGGAGTTGCAGCGTTGCAAGCGTACGCATAAGCGTAGATTTACCTGCACCATTTGGTCCGAGCAGCCCGAATAAACCTGGCTTAAGATCAAGGCTAACATTATTCAGCGCGTGAACATCTCCAAAACGCTTATGGATATTGCTAATTTTCAACATAACTTACTCCCACGTGTCCTTAGGCATATGCACTCTGGACTTCATACATTTATCGACTTTCGATATACATTTATTTTAAACCAATATCAAGTTATTCCCTCTCATTCACTTTTAAATAATAGCACTCATCTAAAACTTCATACATGACTTGTTTACTTATAAATGAAACTAATATTTACTACTGAGGACACACATGTTTAAGAGTTGGGATACGACCGTGTGTAAAATATGATTTACCGCAAGAAGAAAAAAGACAACAAACGAAATTGGGCAAGGTTATTTTCTGTCGCCTGCATTTTTGTTTGCTTATGTTTTCACACCTCTTACTCTTGGGCAGGTGCTTGGTTACTTCCCAAAGGCAAAGGTCAATCCATACAAACGACTTTATATTCGAGCGCACACATGGGGTTTGACCAAAGCGGGGCGCTCTCCCAACCCGTTCGATTTTCAAAGTTTAATTCAAATATTTATTGGGAGCATGGTCTAAGTGATTCCTATACAGTTATTCTATCCTCAAACATTCAAGACCTTAATTATAGCTCGGGTGTCGACACTGTTGATTTTCAAGGGTTTGGTCAATCCAGCATTGCGATTAGACGCAAGCTGTGGGCGAACCGTACAAGTATCATATCTCTTCAGCCAAGCGTTGTTTTTAGAGGACCTGGCGAAACTGTATCCGATGCATTTTTAGGCGCAGGAGGCACACAATTTGAGATGAGAGCGCTTGCGGGGAAAAGCTTTAAGCTCGCACGAAAAGACGGATTTATAGATGTGCAAACAGCATGGCGCTTTCGCCCAGACGGTTTCCCAGATGAGTTTCGTTTTGATGTGACGACAGGTTGGCGACCTCATCCAAAATTACAAATTTTAGCGCAAACATTTTATGCCAATGCGAGCAAGCCTCCTAATTTGGCGCTCTCCCGGCAGACAAAAAGTTTCAAAGCGCAAGCTTCATTTGTTTATGAAAAGAGTGCGCGAACATCTTATCAAGTGGGCACATATCAAACGATTGGCGGGCAAGATACCATAAAAGAAAACGCCTTTTTTCTCGCAATACAGAAACGGTATTAACGTTGGTTTAGATACGAAAAATGGCATATCTACATTTAAAACCATACTGGACAAATCATGACGCCACATATTATAAACTGAACACCACGATCAATGATCGACGTAATAAAGAGAACAACATGCAAAGAGAACGTTCAAATACGCCGTTCAGACGCAAAGATGGTCTATTGAAGAAAATTATCAAAGACCCTCTCATTCACTTTATTATTATTGGCGGCGCATTATTTTATGCCACATCTATATTTGGCGCACCACCGCATTCTAATAATTTGGCCAATAATCAGGCTAGTAATCAGATTGTTGTTACGACATTAAAACAAAAACACCTCGCAGATTTATTTGAAGTTTCATGGCAACGTACGCCCAATGAGGACGAGCTTAATGTCCTTATCCAAGAACATATTAAAGAAGAGGTCTATTACCGCGAGGCACTTGCACTTGGTCTTGATGAGGACGATACGGTTGTGCGCCGTCGTATGCGACAAAAACTTGAGTTCATGCATGAAGACGCCGCAACGACACACCCACCGAGCGATGATATTTTAAAAGCGTATTTTGAAGCGAATGCATCAGACTATAAAACCAATTCTATTTTTTCTTTTCAACATGTCCTTGTTTCAAAATCCAAAGACAATACCCAAAGCGTAGCAAGCGACGCTTTAACAAAATTACGCAATGGCATCCCCTCCCTTAAACTCAGTAAGTCTTCTGTCTTACCGATTACAATGGAATTAGAAACAGCTCGCTCCATTGCAAATACATTTGGTGATGATTTTTTATCGCAATTAGCAAAGCTTAAAATTAAACAATGGCAAGGCCCACTCACGTCCCCATTCGGTACGCATATTGTTTATGTGAGTTTTGCACAAAAGGCAGAACCTCTTAGCTTTAGCCGTGCGCGGCATAAATTAGAAGTTAATTATATGCAGGAAAAGCGTGAAGAACTGGCAAAACAAAATTACGACAATTTGCAAAAACGATATCGCATTACCATTGTGAAAAAACCATAATGCGGTTTAGCTTTCTTCTTGTAATTTTTGGATTCCTATTGTGTGGCTTACCCCATACAGCCTACGCACATGAATTAAGACCCGCCTATTTATCTATTCAAGAAAATGTGGAAGGGCAATATGACATACTTTGGAAAACTCCCACGCGGGGTGAAGAACAACTTAATCTCGAAGTCCTACTGCCAGAAAAATGCATAATTTCCAGTAAACGGCGAACGCCCCCAACACGTAAATTCACAATCGAAACATGGAAACTCGATTGCACACTCTCTCCACAACCCACATCGTTAAGAGGAGAGAGGTTACATATTGAAGGGTTGGAAAAGACACTCACTGATGTGCTTGTCCGCGTAAGCTGGATTGATGGGGAAACGACAACAACACGACTAACCCCAGATAAAACAAGCTACATTTTTTCGTCGTCCCAGAACATTATACACACTGTCAAAACATATTTTAGCTTAGGGTTTGAGCATATTCTTGGCGGTATCGATCATTTATTATTTATCCTCGCCGTACTCTTGCTCGTCACACGGAAAAATATTTTATGGACGCTTACCGCATTTACACTTGGGCATAGCATCACCCTCGCGCTCGCAAGCCTCGACATTGTCAGGCTTAACCCCAACCTTGTTGAACTGTTGATTGCAATGAGTATTGTTCTTATGAGCTATGAAGCCGTAAGGCGACATAGAGGCTATACAGGCCTTACCTTTGACCATCCATGGGTGGTGACATTCTGCTTTGGCCTTTTGCATGGATTTGGGTTTGCAGGGGCATTACGCGATATTGGTTTGCCGCAAAACGACTTAGCTGCGGCACTCTTGTTTTTTAATATAGGTGTGGAAGCCGGACAAATTTTATGCGTTGTTATCGTCGGCTTGCTTACTTTGCTTCCATTTTTGAAAATGATTTTCAAACATAAAACGGGACTCATTTTTACGAGTTACCTTATTGGAATCATTGCAATATTTTGGACATTTCAACGTGGTACACTCTTCTTGTTTAGCTAGGCGATTTTCGAAATACGATACCAAAACCATTTTCGTTAAGACTAAAAAAACATATTTATCATATGTCTTCCTCATAAATTATGTGGGAATTAAATATGACTAAAACAACTTTAGGCCAAAACCGTTTGGCTGCCTCTTTAAAAATTACTCTTGGTATATGTGTGATCGGCCTCGCGGGTTGTTCGCGTACACATGTTTCAGCTTATGACATGAATTATGCTCCAAGTGCATATGCGTCATCTTTGCAAAACAGTATTAATGCCAATATGCATCAGCAAACCCAACCTTCTTATTACGCACTTTATAACGACCGAACCAATAGTGCCGTTAATGTGAGTCGGTATGTTCCGATGGCAATGAAACCGATGTCTAATCGTGAATACCCTGCCTTACGCCCTGCCCATTCTTATGCGAAACCTATGCGATCACGGTACGCAAAACAGAGCATGCAAACTCTGCGTCAGATACACCATATGCCTGCAATGCCCTCCATGCAAATGCAGCAAGCGCACTATATGCCAGCTATGGATAGATACACGCAAAACGAACACTACGGCTTATATGCAAGGCAGATGCCGCACCCGATGCCACATCAACGTCCTGCGATGATGCAGCCACACATGAATTCTCATATGGAGCCACAAACAGAGCCACATATGGAAGCTCGAATGCCCCAACAAGCCGAACCGCATATGGAGCCTCAAATGGGGCATATGCAAACACAGAGTGTTTACGCCGCGCCTTCCGCGCAAAATGACACGTGTATGACAATGCAAATTCACCCCCAAAACGCACAACCGCATCCAAATCTTTTCGAGCAAGCCTCCTTATACTGCGAGACTAAAAACACTCGAGAAGTGATGTCTCAACCAAGTATTGCTGAACATTTTCATGACCCGATTACCGGCGAAATGTACCTGCCAAAAATGGCAACGGACTCGCAAGCCACACAGATGTAAAACAAGATATAGCCCACTACCAATCATGTTCGGTAGTGGGCTATAAATATATTTAGGGTGATTTATAAACTATCTCGTAAGCCAACAAAACGACGTGCCTCAACACTTGCCTCTCCCTTCTCGTGATGCAAGAGCACCGGGAGCCATAGAAGCATATAAGGCCGAGCCTATGGACATTCACAAAGGTGACCTTATTCGGTGGCGTAGAAAAGATTATGCGAATGGCATACAGAACATGCAACGTGGTACTATTCAATCTATCAATGATCATTCTGTAAAGATTAAAATGCTGAATGGCAAAACCGTTCAATATGCCAAAGAGCATCCACAGTTAAAGTTTTTGTCACATGCATGGGCGCAAACAGGCCATGCCTATCAAGGACAAACCATTGATCATATTATAGCCGCCATGCCAAGTGTATCAGGTTTAACAACGCAAAAGAGTTTTTATGTCGACATCTCCAGAGCGCGTCATGAAATAACATTCCTAACAGATAACATTGAGCGTGTACGTGATACGCTTAAAGAGCAAACGGGAGATAGCCTTACGGCTCTTGATATACATCGTGAGAAAGAAGCCGCACTCGAAATTGATACAAAGACCAAAGAGCCAATACCAGAACTCGAACGTGAGCGTGAACGCCCCCAACCACAACGAGGTAGATAGTAACCTCTTGATATTTCATATTAGATTACGGCTTGTGACAAATTGGTACCGACTCAAAACCAAGAGGCACAAGCCATTTTCTGCAATAAAATCAATTAACTACCAAGGTTCTAGCCCACTAGCATCAGGTGTGAATAAAATACCCCCATTATTTCGCCAAAAACTTCCCATTCTGCCATACGGCATTGATCGTTATACTTTGCTCATCCTTGATATTACCTTGAGTGGCTTTGGTATTGGTAATCTCTTGTACTTTACCATTTTCCACGTGAAATACACGTGTGCAATTTGCTATCGCGGCTGATCTGTGGGCAACGGTAACTTGTGTTATTGGCAATTTTGAGAGTAAGTTGATGACATTAAGCTCGGTTTGAGGATCAAGGTTTGCTGTGCCCTCATCTAGGAATAATATCTTTGGATTATGATAAAGGGCGCGTGCTAACAAGACGCGTTGCTTTTGTCCTCCTGAGAGGATTGAGCCCATATCGCCGATAAGACTATGAAAGCCCATAGGCATGTCCATAATATCTTTATAAACATAAGCAGCCTTTGCACACATCTCTACACGTTCGGAATCCGTTTCAGGGTCAAAAAAGCTGATATTATCATAGAGCGACCCTGACAATAATTGATCATCTTGCATGACCACACCAATTTGATTGCGGATAGCACGAATGCCTGTGCTTGCCAAAGAACGGCCATCATAAAGGATTTCGCCTTCGTTTAAGTTATGCAAACCGATGAGAAGTTTTAGAAGCGTCGTTTTACCGCCGCCCGAAGGGCCAACCAAGCCAATACGGTCTTTGGGATTAATCGTGAAATTCACGCCATCAAGCACCCACGGTTCATTATCCCCGTACCGAAATTTGAGGTTTTTTATCTCAATCTTGCCTGATAGGTTTTTTCCGACCAAGAGAGGCGCGTCAATACCGACTTCTTGGTCGGCATGAATAATATCAGCAAGACGCTCTAAATGGAGGCCAACGGTACGAAACGAAAAGTATAGCCCAATAAGAGAGCCAACCCGCCCTGAAAATTGCCCACGGTAAGATTGAAAGGCAAAGAACATACCAAGTGTAAGTTCTTGATTGATCACAAGCATGCCGCCTAGATAAAACATGCCAAGTTCCAGCAATCCAAAGACGATACCGTTCGCAGTACCAGAGGCAATACCAAAGCGCTGTAGACGTAACCCGATATTGACATTCTCTGCATATGCATTCTGCCAAAGTCCATGCCGTTCTTGTTCACGACCAAAAATCTTAATAGCGCGCGCACCACGGATTGTCTCAAGAAGGATGGTTTGCAAATCCGCACTCTTTTGGATTTGCTCTTCATTCATACGCAACACATATGGGAATGTGGCAAATTGAACGAGAAATGACAAAAAGATAATGCCGACAACACAACCTGCCAACATAGGCGAATATAAAAACATGACCCCAAATGTCACGACCGCCATAATACCGTCTAATAGAATAGAGATAAATGCGGAGGTAAATAGGTTTTGTACGGGGCCAAGCGAGCCCATGCGCGACAATACATCGCCTACATGTCGTTTCTCAAAAAACTCGGCAGGAAGGCGCATAACATGCCGCAACATGTTTGAGCGCATTTGAAAACTCAGCATGGTTCCAAAATACATGCTGACATATGACCGCAATACCCCAATTGCCGTTTGCACTAAGAGCAACATGGCAAAGCCCATAATAATGACTTTGAGGAAGCTGACATCCCCTTTGGCAATGGCCTCGTCAACAACCAATTGATTTACGAGTGGGGACAGGATTGCAAACACTTGTAATATGACTGTGATGGCAATAATTTGAATAATGGTTGGGATGAACCCTGTCATTTTTGACCATAAATCCCAAATACGAACTTTGTCTTTTTCCTCCTTTTTCTCGAAATTTGGCGTCGGGGTAAGCTCTAGCGCAATGCCTGTAAAATGATTGGAGACATCCTCCATACGCATAGTGCGCTTACCCTTAGCAGGGTCATGGATGAGGACGGTTTTACGTTTTACTTTTTTGAGAACTACAAAATGATTAAGCCCCCAATGCAAAATTGCAGGTGTTTTTACTTGCTTTAAATCTTCAATATCAAGGCGTAATGCCCGTCCCGACAGGCCGAGTTGATCGGCAGCGATAGAGAGAGATTTTAAATTTGTACCTTTGAGAGACACGGTGAATTTTCGCCGCATTTCTTGCAAACTCATATTATAACCATGATAGCCTGCAACCATAGCCAAGCAAGCCATACCACATTCAGCCGCCTCGGCTTGTAATATTGACGGGAGCTTATTGGACTTAAATAGATTAAGTTTTTCAGTCCCTTGCGGATACTTACCCCGCTTTAATCGTTTGCCCATTTCATCCCTTTATGGTGCCCGCAAATTCACATTATCACCTTATAAGCACACAAAGCCAATGCGTGTAAACATAAGTTTTACTTGCTCGCATATAGGGTGTATTTATATTTGATATTTGCAGTTGTTTTGAAAAACCGCCTCTGCTACCAATAAAGTTAGATGATTCGTGAAAATGAATTGGGTCGAATACGGGATAATAAAAATATAAATGTGGCGACCTCTTATTGGAGGTAATATGCGTGAATTAGAAGACAGTGAACTTGAGAAAATCGCAGGTGGGTTTGAACGGTATCCGTTGGAAGAGTGGATATGCCCCTCAGACACTGGTATAAACTCCCAAGAATTAATTCCTGTCTCTCGTCCGTATCACGGCACGTCCCCTTCGCCTCAAATATTGGAGACAAGTTCTTCTCATCCTCAAAACACACTCACACGTGACGGGAATTTTTCAGGTGGATCGTTTTGGGATGAAGGTGGGTTCGCACAAGGATTTACATCCGAGAATGGCCACTTACGTCATCACTACGCCAGAATACACCGTAGTCGCCGTAATCAGCAAAACACCCAAGACAGCAATTATAGCCCAACGACACTGAGTTATAAAACGCCGTATTTGAATAGATAGGGGCCAAAGAATTGAGCCACACCAAAGTGACTCGATACCAGACCATATGAAGAGCATATGGTTTACATTGGAGAGACATGCATTATCCCGCAAAGAAACTGCACATCCCTCCGCTCAACAAAGAGCAAAGCAAGGTATCACTTGTTGCGCTCTATAGCAATTGGAGCATTTCTAGGAGATTTATTTATAAACCTACGACTGGAATGCTACCACAGAAAAGGAAAATGCTATGTTAAGAGAACTTAACGACAATGAAATGATGATGGTAAGTGGAGGGACAGATGATAGCCTTGAGCCTCCTACCAGTATTACTGAATTTGCCCCTCAAGGTATTGGTTTATTTGGTGACATTGGAAGTTTTATAAGTGGCCTAGTGGATGCAGTGACTTGGTGGGATAACTCAAACGAGCCTGCCGAAAACACAGGTTATGATATAAGCGAATTTAGCCCAACGGGTCAATTTGGCGTACTAGTAAAGGATAACAACAATGGTACAAAAACTTACCTAATTGATCATGATGGAAATGGGAGTATCGATTATGCTGCAATTCAGGGCAATGGTATATACGCGACTGATACCAACCTTGACGGTAATGTTGATAACTTCTGGGTAATACCTGGTCTATAAGTATGATTTAAGATCAAAGTTTGATAGCATTTGAGGAATACTGTGAAAAATAAAATAAGACTTTTTGTAGTATTCCTCATTCTTACCATTCTGGTATTTGTGTCCTTTTCCCATAGTCAAGAAACGAGAAAACATGCACCAAATCCATTTTCAAGATCATCATTTCAAACGACCAACTTACCAGTTTTAGAATTAACGTCACAAACGGCGAAAGAACGAGTGTGTAGAATGCCTATGTTAGCGTTTTCACCAAACGGTCAAACATTATTGGCTAATGGCTGGGCAATTAAAACAGATTGCTTATTCTCGACCAAACAACAACCCTGTAAGGGGATCCCTATCTGGACGCCTAATATTAAAAACCTTAGCTTTATGCCTAAACACATTGCTTGGTCGCAAAATAGCAGAAGAATTGTTGCTGCAGATAACAGGGGTTATAGACATCCACTAAAACCGAACTATCAAAGTATTATTACGCATAGTGAAAAAACATATAAGAATCGTACACGTCATTACATTATTTACGATGGCATTTTGCCGAAACTTCAAGAATTTGATGCTGAAAAGTTCAAAGCTTTGCTCATTAAAAATATGAGAGGAGATGATGCTCCGTGGTTGCGACTATCAACATTTTATAGGCACTATATTACAAATGGTCAATATATTGGAAGCTTAGCCGTGGATTGGAAAACTGGAAAAGTGTTTTATTTTGATCCTTTTAATGATGTTATCATTGATACACACTCCAATCACTATATTGTCAAAAATATAAAACTAACAACAACTAAACTCGGTACTACTATAATATTATTGGATGACGTTCCCCTTCCATTGAACATTTCAAACGGGATGGATACTTGGTTGGAAGCATTGAAATTTACTATATATCCCCGTGCTATTATGGATAGTGATCGACATCAAATGATTGGATGGGTTTCAATAGAGGGGTTTAAACTAGACACAAACAAGCTTCATGAAAAAGAATATCAGCACCTTAACTTATTATTGGCCAATATATATGAAGAAAAAATTTTTAACCATATAAGTATTATTGAATATTCGGCTAGTATTGGCGTATTGCGTATTGACGGGATAGACCAATCCCGTCGCTCCATCCGCCGCATTTACGCAACATCCACTTCTGAAGAAATAGACCTCGTAGAAAGTTCACTTATTAAATGTCATAATCATAAACTCATTTCTGAAAATATACCGAATTCGGAAAATACCTATAAGAGCAAAATATATAAAATTGGAACTGATAAAACGAGCATTCCAGTATTGGAACTCAGCAGTACCGATCACCGCTCCCAAAAAACACTTGTCTTGTATATTCGCGGAGGGCCCAGAGCGACAGTTGTAAAGCCAAAACATACTGACACGCTCTTAGAAATATTTCCATTAGACACAAATGATATTATAATGTTTGATTATAGCGGCGCTGTGGGTGCATCACAGGTGAGCGCCTTGCGTCTTGTCGATGGTAAAGAAAGAGCCCTTGAAACTGATGTAGATACTATAGAAAACTTCATCGGTATGATTGACAGCGCCAAATACGAACAGGTAGTCTTAATTTCAAGTAGTTTTTCTGGATTAATGGCCATGCAGATTGCAACTGATTATCCAACATACATTGATCATTTAATTCTATTGGTGCCTTGGACACATTATCTTCCTCTTAAAGAAATGAAAAAAATAGACCCTAAGTCTTTCCTAGGGGCTGGAAAAAGAAAACAAATCATTTCAGGTTACAAATTGTTTAATAGAAATGTACTTGGCATTAATGACAAATTGCCAACAGACAGCTTTAGAAATTGGATGGCAGAAAAACGTAAAGGATTTGAGCCAAAAATGCCAGTGCTTGTTCTTGAAGTAGAATGGGAAAACCGAATAGATATTGAGGCGGCTGAAAAATATTTCAATCAATATGGTAATGTAGAGTTCCGAATTATGCCTAAACAATATCATGAAACTATATTAGCTTACCCTGAAACGATCGACGCAATAAAGGAGTTTTTGAAAACTAAATGACCCTATTCCGCCCTGAATCTTTAGAACATAAACGCCGTAAGCTTCACGGTGAGGTCATTATTGTTCAGCCTATGAGTTTCTTTATTCTGACGGCTACGTTCTTTGTTCTGACGGCTGTTATCGTTATGTTTTTGGCGAATGGTACATATCAACGCAAGGAAACGGTTATTGGTTATATTGCACCCGAACGTGGACTGTCGGTTATTCGTGCGGATCAAGGCGGACGTCTCACACAGGTGTTTGTGAGTGTAGGTGACATTGTACCTGCGGGTACACCCTTGTTTGAAGCCCGAGTTGATATTGAAACAGAGGGCGGGCGTATTGGCGAACGGCGTCTTATAAGCACCGATGTGCGTTTGTCAGAATTACGTGAACAAGAAAGTAATATTAAGGCCCGTTATCGGGGTGAAGGTGAGCGCTTAGCAGCACAAAATAAGAGCTTCAAGGTTGAATTAGCAGGTCTTTTGCGTAGGAGAGGCTTACAACAAAAATCTGTTGAGATATCGGCTTCACAGCTAAGGCGATATACACGTCTTTCAGCAGACGGCACCACGTCCCAACTTGAACTCGATCAAGCGAGATCAAATGATATTGGGCAACGTCTTGGTTTAGAGAATGTTCAGCAACAAATCACGGCACGTAAAGGTGCTATTTCTGAAAACAAATTTGCGCAAAAAGCAATCATCGGTAACCAAGAACGCGAACTTTCACAATTGCGAATACAGATAAGTCAACTTGAACAAAGCCGTGTAGAGCTTGAGGCTTCAAATCAATATATCGTACGAAGCCCTATCGCAGGGACAATTGCAGCGTTACAAGGGAATGTCGGCCAAAGTGTTTCCCCAAACACCCCAGTCGTCATGATCATCCCAGAGGGTTCAGATATGGTCGCAACCTTACTCGCAAGTTCAAAATCTGTTGCGTTTTTGGAAAGAGGGCAAGACGTGAACCTCTTGATTGACGCATTCCCATATCAAAAATTTGGTGTGCAAAAAGGTCATATCAAAGAAATTTCTAAAACACCGTTTAAACCAGGAGAACTTGATGCACCTATTCCGTATGAACAATCAGTATACCGCATAATTGTTACCCTCGACAAGCAAACAGTCCTGACCTACGGCAAAGAGACCTCTCTCAAAACAGGAATGACATTACAAGGCGATCTGATCGTCGACGAACGTACCCTCCTCCAATGGATGATGGAACCATTGTTTAGTTTAAAACGCAGCTAACGTTTTGTTTCTTTTTGCAAGATTTAGTGAACCACCACGGGTGCAAGTCCCATGGCCATGCTCGAATACAAGCTACGCCTGTTCCCTACCCTCCTCCAATGGATGATGGTGGAACCGTGTGATCAGCCTTAAACAGGCATAAGCGGTAAATGGCATATATTCAACCTCATGTTATTTTTCTGTGCCCTTGCATTATATATCTAAGATTTGCTGTACTTGCATAGGACTTAACATCTCTTAGCCCCCAACAAGAACTTATCCCCCAGTTTCCTAACTCATCCAAACTTTCGTTTCTTTTGCTTACTATGTGCTTCCAGTCCTTAGAACGTAAGAAAGCCGCTCTCTGTTGAGAACGGCTATGTATTTGATAATTTGGTGTATTTTTGGTTGCGGGGGTAGGATTTGAACCTACGACCTTCAGGTTATGAGCCTGACGAGCTACCGGGCTGCTCCACCCCGCGATATATATTTTACAGGCTTGG
>NVXK01000032.1 GCA_002733905.1 Robiginitomaculum sp.
GCTCGAAATCCTCAACGGGATCATAGATATGTCGCAGATGGAATCTGGAATTTTGGAAATTGTAACTGCACCCGCAGATATGCATCACATCGTCAATGGGTTATTTAAAACCTATAAGGCACAAGTAGACAATGACGCTATTGCTTTCACCTGCCATATTGCAAATAATATTCCCCATGACATTATGCTGGACAGTTTGCGTATCAAACAGGCCCTTTCCAATATTATATCCAATGCGGTAAAATTTACGACCCGTGGACGCATCCATATTCACGTCACTCTTAGCGAGCCAAGTGGGCTACATAATATACGTACACTCAACATGATTGTTGCAGATACCGGCGTTGGTGTTGATGACCAAGCACAAGCTAAAATCTTTATGCCGTTTCACCAAACCGATAGTTCTATGACACGCGAACATACAGGCGCGGGTGTTGGCCTTGCCGTGACCCGTGGACTTGCCCGATTAATGGGTGGCGATATTACGCTCACATCTGCCCCTGGACGCGGTTCTGAATTTATCATGACGGTTAAAACAGTTTATTCTCAAGATGCCGAATTTGATACACACACGCGTCGTTTGAATTTCAAGGTTATTGCCAATACAGAACAAGCCATTGACTTTGCACCAGCGACTTCAATCGAAGCTATCACTGCAAATACAGACCAGACACAAACAACCGATGTCAACATTACGCCAAATAATTTGCAGCATAAAATATCCTCTCCCGAAAACACTCAGGCCCTACCGACACGAACAATTACCCCGGCACCTCAAGCGCCATCCCATGCATGGGACAGCGATGAAGACGATCTTGAGGCACTTGAACAACTTATGGAGCCAGACGCACAGTACGAAATTCAAACTGTCAACGTCACAGGGGAAGAAGGGAAAGAGGAGTCTACCAGTCCAACAGACACTGTTTCCCAACCCGTCGCAATCATTACTCCCCCTGTAAGCATACCAACACCAGTAGCTCCGAAACCATCAATGTCCACCAATGACCTTGATATATTCAAAAGTGTCGATGTTAACGCGCCTAGCCTTGAGGGCGTTCACATGGATGACGCGCGCGTAGATAGTGCTATCCAAGAGCGAAGAACAGCTGATCGCCGTGGGGCACAAGGAAAAGGCGGCGCGATTTCTCATGATCAGCTTGATGGTCTTAATGTACTTGTTGTCGAAGATTTAGTGGCAAACCAAGTTGTACTACGCGCACTCCTCGAACCTGTAGGCTGCCACATTACAATGGCTGATCATGGCGGAAAAGCGATAGAGATTATGCAAACGCAAATCTTTGATGTTATTTTGATGGATATCCGTATGCCTGTCATGAACGGTATCGAAGCAACAGAAGCCATCCGTCAAACACCTGGCCCACACCAAAATGTGCCGATCATAGCTCTGACAGCAGATGCCTCTGCGGAAAACAACGCCCAATGCCTTGCGGCTGGCGCAGATGTATTCCTAACCAAGCCTGTGATCGTAAGTGAGTTATTTAGTTCTATCCGCTTTGTTCGTGAGAAACAGTCACGTCAACATACATCAGATGATGTACGCTCCGCCTAGTGCAAACACGATATTGACTACACGCGCTTTATTGACACAGGGATCTTATTGACACAGGGATCTTATTGACACAGGGATCTTGCACTATAATTTAGGCGGAATGAACACGTATACACTTTACCAGATTGACGCATTTACTTCCGAATTATTTAAGGGAAACCCTGCGGCAATTGTGCCTTTACCCGCGTTTTTACCAGATGCACTTATGCAAAATATTGCAGCAGAAAACAATTTGTCAGAAACTGCATTTATCGTGCAAAGATCAGATAACCATTATGATTTACGTTGGTTCACCCCCACATCAGAAATAGAATTTTGCGGGCATGCCACAATCGCGAGCGCACACGCGTTGATACATGAAATGGGAGTACCCAGCCCCATTGTTTTTCATACACAAATCGGTGAGCTTAAAGTAAGCACCTCCAAGGCGGGCTATACATTATGCGCGCCCAATTATCCCTGTGTTGAAATCCCCATCAGTGCAGAGATAACGGCTGCATTTGGCATAAATATCTGCGGTGCATATCGCGCCCATAATAATTTATATATTGAGCTAGAAACGCCAAAACAAGTACATGAATTCACACCAGACATGCCCAGCATTACAAAATTACTCGACACATATTCCGACGAAACTAATTTTGGTGTCAGTATTATGGCGCAGGGTAGCCATGATCGACAAACTCATTTCGATTTTGTTTCACGACATTTTTGTCCATTACACGGCATTCCAGAAGATCCTGTTACAGGTTCCGTTCATTCTGCTCTTGCTCCGTTTTGGGCGCAAAGATTAGGGAAAACGAAACTACTAGCCTGCCAGTGTTCGCCACGCTCTGGTGTTTTGCATTTGGACGTCTTTGCCGATGAAGTCCAAATTACAGGACATGCCATTACTTATATGCAAGGCCAAATCAATATTGGCTAAGCCTGCGCGTTCCCATATTCATAGCTTATTACCTCCATCATTTAGGCCAGTTTCAATGTAATGGAATGAATAATCATGCCTATAAATCTAGCTGAAACAACCTCGCAATGTGTTTTACGCATTGATATACGTATAATAATATTCGTTTTTCACTAAATTTTTATTGCTTTTCGATAATATTAGCCTATGGTCACGAAAATAGAGATTGTCTGTATCTGACAAGAGGAGAGCCCTATGGCACATGAAATGGAAAATTTGAGCACAAAAAATGCACACCCCAAGCCTAAAAAAAATCTGGCAGGGCGTCTAAAATCGAGCGTACGCTTTATCCTTCCTATTATTGTGTTGGGCGGTGGGATTGTCGGCGTTATGGTCATGGGCGCACTCAAAGATAAACCCGAAACAAAAAAAGAAGCGCCAAAAGCGGCACCTGTACTCATTGCCCAAGCACACACCCGTACACTCGCACTTAACATTTACACACAGGGCGAAGTACGGCCACGTAGAGAAATTAATGTGGCGGCGCAAATTGGCGGGAAAATTTCTTATGTCTCCCCCGCCTTCCTTGAGGGTGGGCAGTTTAAAAAAGGCGATGTGATACTGCGGATCGAATCTACTGACTATGATCTCAGCGTCACGCAGGCGCAAGCCAATGTCGCGCAAGCGAACACAGTCTTAACCCGCGAACTTTCGGAAGCCGACATTGCGCGCCAAGACTGGGCAGATTTGGGTCAAGGTACGGCCTCGCCTCTATCCCTTCGTGAACCACAGGTCGCAGAAGCACGCGCGAACCTTGCCGCATCAACAGCCATGCTCGACAAAGCCAAATTACAACGAAGCCGTACAGTCGTCACCGCACCATTTGATGGGCGTATACGCGCAAGAAATGTTTCTATTGGTGAAATTATAGCGGCAGGTCAAAAGCTTGGCCGTATTTACGGTGTCGATATTGTTGATGTAAGGATTGCACTCACAGATTCTGATCTTGCTAAACTCGGCCTAGGTATTGGATTTAGATCTTCAGCCAAAACCCCTGGGCCCATCGTGAGCTATAGTGCTAATGTGGCAGGTGAAATGCACAATTGGCAGGGGCGTTTAACACGTACGGATTCTGGTTATGATTCTGAAACGCGCATTCTTTACGCCTATACAGAACTTAAAAATCCATATGCAAATGGCTCTGATAACGGAACGCCTATGGCGTCTGGCCTCTTTGTTAGCGCGGTCATTGCGGGGCGTACAACCGTGGATTCAATCATTGTGCCACGGAATGCCCTTCGGGGAACTGACAAAGTTTTCGTCGCCAATGATGACAATACTTTGTCTATCCGCACGGTCAAAGTTGCATCATCAAGCCGCCATCAAGTGGTCATTACATCAGGGCTACACTCTGGTGAGAATGTCATTATCTCACCTGTCCGTGGCGCGGCCGAAGGCATGCCCATCGAAATCGCAACAACACTTGTGAAAAAATCAGACGAAACTGAGGAATAGGAACCATTATGAAAAATATTATTGCATGGTGGATCGGTAACAAAGTTGCCGCTAATTTATTGATGTTTGCCATCCTTCTTGGTGGCACCATTAGTTTCTTTTCTATGAACAAAGAGATGGAACCTTATGTGGAATTTCCGGGGGCGCGGATTGCAGTCACATGGCTAGGCGCTTCGCCGCAAGACATTGAAGAGCAGATTGTTGTCCGCCTCGAAGAAGCGGTCAGCAGTATTGAGGGACTAGACCGCATGTGGGGTGTTGCAAGCGAAAGCAATGGACGCATTTTTGCTATTGCAAAAAACGGTGTTGACGGCACGAAATTCATGCAAGATGTCACGCGCGAAATTCAAGCAATCAGCACATTCCCTGCGGCGGCGGAACCAGCAATAATCTCCCAGTTTCGGAACAGAAACGAAATCATGCGGATTGCGGTTTCGGGTGATGTTGACGAGAAACTTCTAAAACATACAGCAGAAAAAATTCGCCGCGAACTTGCCTTATATCCGACGGTGCCTTCGGTTGAGTTATTTGGCGTACGCGGCGAAGAAGTCTCTATTGAGGTGTCGGAAACAAATTTAAAACGCTATGGCCTCACCATTCAAAATGTTGCAGACGCGGTGCGGGCAACTTCTTTAAATGCTTCATCTGGTACAGTCCGCACGGATCAAGGCTCTGTACAATTGCGTACGCGAAACCTTGCCGATTCCAAAGAAGACTTTGAAAACATTGTCGTGCGACAACTTACTAGTGGTGCCGTGATACGCGTGAAAGATGTTGCCACCGTCATTGACGGATTTGAGCAAGTTAATTTACTGGCAACCGTCAATGGTAAACGTACAGTTTTAGTGCAAATCCTCTCTGGCCCCAATATGGATGTCATGAAAATGGCGGCACATGTTCATGAATATATGAAAGAAAGTGCGGATACTCTCCCCCCTGGTATTAGCATGACCCTCTGGGATGACGCTTCGGAAGCATATTCTGGCCGGATCAGCACGATTACCTCAAACTTCTTATCTGGCCTTGTGCTTGTATTTTTGACCCTGTTCTTGTTCTTGCGTCCAAAAATTGCGTTTTGGGTGTCGGTAGGCATTGCCACCGCTTTTGCTGGTGGGCTTGCTTTCCTTCCCGCACTTGGTGTGTCGTTTAACATGATTTCAACCTTTGCATTCTTGCTAGTGATCGGGGTCATTGTTGATGATGCGATTATTGTCGGCGAGGCGATTCATACGCGTAATGAAGAAGGGGAGATTGATTTAATCGCCGCAGAAAACGGCACGAATATGGTCACCAAACCCGTTATTTTTGCTGTTCTTACGACCATGATTTTCTTTGCGCCGTGGATGTTTTTATCCGGCGGTACCAGTGAGTTTACCCGCGCAATTTCTCTTGTGGTGATTATGGCGCTGACCTTTTCGCTTATCGAAAGCCTGATTATTTTACCAGCACATTTATCACATCTCAAACCAGTTGACCCCAAACACCCTGTCACAAGGTTTCAAGCGAAAATTGCCAATAGTTTGGTATGGTTTGCCTATAATGTTTACCGCCCAGCAATGCGTGCCTGTTTACATCGCCGTTACCTAACAGCGGCAGGGTTTTTCACAGCTATGATTTTATCTGTTGGCTTGTTGACGAGTGGTATTGTGAAAACATCCTTCACGCCAGAAAGCGAATCGGACCAAATTTCAATTAGTGTCGAGCTTCCTGAAGGCACGCCATACTCACGCACATTAGAAGTTTTGAAACAAATACAAACTGCCGAAAAAAACCTTGAACATGAAATTAACGAAAGTACAAAAGGCGAAGGCAAATTAATTGAAAACTGGTATACACGTTCTCGCGATAATAATGTGCTTGCGCTCGTCAAACTTGTCCCACCTGAAACGCGGGTTTTAACCGCAAAGGAAACAGCAGATCGGCTGCGAGCGCTTATCGGTGAAGTTCCAGATGCAGAAAGTATTTCTGTGAGCTATAAAGATGGTGATAATAATGAACCACCAATCGAATATGTGCTGAACGCAAATGATCTGGATGCACTTGAAGCTGCCGCTGATGATCTTATGAACCAGCTTCGCTCGTATGGCGGTGTGTTCAATGTGGTCAATGATAGCCAAACGAGTGCCAATGAAGTGCGCTTTGAATTAAAAGACGGTGCACATGCATTGGGGATTACCTCTGCGGATGTTGCTAGACAGGTGCGCCAAGGTTTCTTTGGTGAAGAGGTTCAACGCTTGCCGCGTGACGGCGAAGATGTACGGGTATTTGTCCGCTATCCCCGTATAGACAGAGAGTCTCTCGACTTTATGGGCCAGATTCGTATTCGCACCCAGGATGGTCGTGAAATCCCACTGTCTTCCGTTGCAAATCTACGCTTTGACAAAGGTGTCTCAAGAATTGTTCGCCGTGAGCGACAACGTGCTATTGTGATTAGTGCCGAGGTTGTTCCTGAGCGGATCAATGAAATTCGTGATGCTTTAAAAAATGATTTTTTTGTCGATTTTGATGCGCGCCATCCTGAAGTCACCCGTGGTAATATTGGGCGCTCTCAAGGTGAAGCTGAATTCATGGCAGAAATCGGTTTCTTCATGCTTATTGCTGTTGGTGTTGCGTATTTCTTAATCGCCATTGCCTTTCGCTCTTACGCTGAACCATTGCTGATCTTGCTGGCCGCGATACCGTTTTGCTTTACAGGCGCAATGGTTGGGCATTTGTTGATTGGCATGCCGCTCTCACTCCTGTCTTATTTGGGCATTAGCGCTGCCGCAGGGGTGGCAGTGAACGATAATCTGGTCTTGCTGGATTATGTACACAAATTACGTGCACAAGGCATGGATGGTGCACAAGCATTATTGGAAGCAGGGACGCGGCGCTTCCGCCCCATCCTCTTGACGTCACTGACAACTTTTGTCGGTCTTGTTCCCCTTATGCTAGAACGCTCGATCCAAGCACAATGGCTCGTGCCTATCGGTGTCGCCCTTGCATTTGGTGTGTTATTTGCCCTGCTTGTGACATTGTTTTTTGTACCTGCCCTTTACGGCATTGGTGCAGATATTCGCCGCACATTCATCCGCATTGTTTGGCGCAAAGAGCAAACAGGGTTTACCGAACGCCTCACAAAATAAGTGTAAAAAATATAACAAATCCACCAAGTGGTGATTCTGAGTGCTTATACGTAAGTTCTTGTAAGTTCTCATATTATTTTATAATTATTCATAGAATTTACTTGCAAAAAAAAATGCCTGCAGTAACTATGCAGGCATCTCTTTTAGAGATCAAATGACCGTCTGCTTCGCGCCCCGTTGCAGGCGGTTTTTTTATGGGGTATCAGTGATCTCTATAAACATTGGCTATTTCTAGCTCCTATATGATATATAATTTACAACCTGAACTGTATTGACAATATAGGCCTAACTTATTGACAGATTAGGCCATGTGCGCCAACACTCTCCCATATTCTACAATATTCCTGAATAGGCGCCTACAATATGAAAGCAATGTCTTCAGAGTTATTACTAAGTTTCGCTCAGACCTGCCTTTCACAAGGGGTGGATGAATACGAATTATTTAAGCTTATACCAGGCGGCTGGCCTGCACTCAACACACATGGAACATGGTTTGACATTTCTGTATTAAAGAAGGTCTTTTCTTTGACAGCAAGCACGTTAAATCTTCCACATATTGGCTTAATCGCTGGGCAAAATCACCAGCTTTCCGTTTTCCAAGACATGGGACGTGCCTATATGTTTTGTCGCTCTCTTCAAGAAATCGTAACCATTGCGACCCGCTATCAACCCATATACCAACAATTTGGTAAAACCTATTTCAAAACGACGGGTAGTCTAACCGCAATTATATGGGATATTGGGACTGCTGACGTAGAAGATAGCCGCGTTCTTACGGACGCTGCTATGGCAAACCATATGCTGTTTGGACGTAGGTTAAACTGGGACCCTGCTCAGAATGCGCACGCGATACATTTTTGTCATAAGGCGCCCATTTACGCGAGTGCCTATGAAGACTTTTTTCAATGTCCTGTTCTTTTTTCCCAAAAACAAAATGCTATAATTCTTTCAACAAAAACTTTCATTGCACCCTTAGCCCAACCGAATGATAATCTTTTACATGAAATGTGTTTGCGTTTGGATAAGGCCTTATTAAGTTTGGAGAACACGACAACGATCACTACTAACGTTAGCCAATATCTCAGAAATGTACTCTCCCTCGGCGCACCAACCCTCGCGCAAACGGCGCAAGAACTTGGCCTTAGTGAACGTAGCTTGCGCCGTAGGTTAATGGAAAATGGAACATGTTTTCGGGTTTTGCTAGAGCATACCCGTAGAGAGCTTTGCCAAGACTTTTTGCAAGATCAATCACTCTCATTTACCAAAATTGGGGAGCGGTTAGGGTATAGCGAACAAAGTGCCTTCAACCGTGCTTTTAAAAACTGGTACGGCCTAACGCCAAAACGTTATGCCAAAAAACTACACGCTTTTGATAAAATCATCGATTGTTTTTAAGTTAAAAATTATGTGGTCAGCGGCCTGTCTGGCGCTTATCATCATAATTATAAAAAGAACATATTTAATCGTTTTAAAGATAAAGGGAAATCTATGCGTAAATTACTTCTTGCCTCAACCATGCTCGCTTTTCTTGTAGGGTGTGCCCCTGCAAGCACGCCAGATACGACGCTTCATTCACACGAAAGTACAAATCTTACGACATCTGAGCTACAGCACGCCTATGACCAAATCGCTATCATTGATTTACGTGGCACAGATACATCTTTCCTCACGGACGAAGAACGCAAGGTCGTCAATCTTTTGATCGACGCCGCGAATTATATGAGCGAGATTTATATCCGCCAAGTCTCGCCTGATAATCCACAAACGCGCAAAGATATTCTTGCCTCGGATCACAAAGACACAGAACTATTACTCGCAATGTTTGATCGTCATTTTGGCCCATGGGATACGCTTGATGATCACCGTCCATTTTGGGGCGACACCCATTTACCCAAAGGTGCAGGGTTTTACCCCGCAGACATAACAAAAGACGAGTTCGAAGCGTGGATTACGGCCCACCCTGCGGATGAAGAGGCAATGCGGTCGCTCTATACGATCATTCACCGCAAAGGTGATCAACTTGTGCCTGTCTTGTATTCAGAAGAATATAAAGAATGGCTTGTGCCTGCAGCCGCAAAAATGCGCGAAGCGGCTGCCATTACGACTAACCCGTCTCTCAAAAAGTTTTTGACCTTGCGTGCAGATGCGTTTTTCACCGACGATTACCGCGAAAGCGAAATGGCATGGATGGATTTAACAGACACCCCTATCGAAGTTGTCATCGGCCCTTATGAAGTCTACACAGACGGACTTTACGGATATAAAGCCGCATTCGAAGCTTTCATCACAATTAAAAATCCAGAAGAAAGTGCAGCACTTGATAAGTATAAAAACTATCTGCGGGATATGGAAGCAAACCTACCTGTTGCAGAGAGCTATAAAAACTTCAAACGTGGTTTTGAAAGCCCAATTGCTGTGACGTATCAAATTCACGGCGGCGGCGATAATGTACCAGGTGTGCAAACGATTGCGTTTAACCTTCCTAATGACGAAGTGGTACGCGAAGCCAAAGGAGCCAAAAAAGTTCTCCTCAACAATGTGCTTGGCGCGAAGTTTGACCTCATTTTAGAACCCATGGCCTCGAAAGTTCTCGTGCCTGCACAGTCCAAATTATTGATGAAAAAATACATGTCGTTTGAGACATTATTTCATGAACTGTCTCATTCTCTCGGCCCGGGCACTATCGATGTCGACGGCAAACAGACGACTGTTAACGCGCAATTGAAAGAAATTTACTCAGCCATTGAAGAAGGTAAAGCTGATGTTATGGGGGCCTATAATATCTTATTCATGATGGGAAAAGGCGAACTCCCGATTGCAGAGAAAAAAGCATTCCTTGCCACATATTTCACAGGTCTTTTCCGCGCTGTACGGTGGGGTACGGGTGAAGCCCACGGTGCTGGTGCAGCCTATCAATATACCTATTTCATGGAAGTGGGTGCTGTCAGTTGGGATGAGAGCCAAGAACTTTACAAAATCAATTTTGATAAGTTAGAGCAAGCCATTTCTGATTTGACGGGCAAGATTGTCATCTTGCAAGGCAATGGCGACTATGACGCGGCGAAGGCATTTCTAGATGAATATTCAAAACTGGATGCACATGCGCTTAAAGTTATCGAATCCGTCAGTTATTTACCAACAGATATCGCGCCTATCTATCCCGATAAAATTTAAGGCCCACCCATAAAAAAAGGACGGGTCTTTTAACAGAACCGTCCTTTGATGAGATCAAAATATATATTCGTCATCTATTCTCACGAGTAGATGACGAATAACGTCTCTCTTCGACCTAACTTACTCGGGGATGACACAGCTTTATACTGCGAAGTTTATGAGGTGAAGAGCACGCCCCTAGGATATATATAGATTAAAATTATGTCGTGAATGTGACCGTGATCACGCTTTGGCAAACAAATGTTATCCTATGTACCGCAAAATGTGTGTTGAACAACTTCCTCTTGGCGTGGTGCCATTTCCAAATCAGTATTTTCATCTTGTTCTGTGAACGGCATTTTCAGCGTTTGCACCAGTCTATGAAAAAGTGTGAAGTCCCCACCAAGGGCATTTTGAATGCATTCTTCGATACGGTGATTGCGTGGAATAAAAATCGGGTTTGCAAATTGCATTACCGCAAGATCTTGCCCCGCGACTACATTGCCTTCTTCGCGTTTGATTTCTTTTTTCCAAAGACTTAGCCATTCTTTGCCAGAATATGGATCATTGAACATGTGTAAAAACGCATCTTCGTCATGGCCATTTGCAATTTTTGTAAGACGACGAAAAAATAATGTGAAATCTATTTCGTGTTCTGTCATGGTTTCAAATGTCATTTTTAAAAAACGGTCTAAATCCATATCCATATGTGTGAAGCCAAATTTTGCACGAAAAACTGCATTCATTTCCGTTTGAAAAATACTGTGAAATGTTTCAAGGGCAGATTGCGCGATTTTTGCTGATTGTTTTTCGTCAGTGTCCAGTATTGGTGACAAAGCTTGTGCAAGTTGGCTTAAATTCCACAGGGCCATTGACGGTTGCGCCGCCCATGCATAGCGCCCACGGCGATCTATTGAGCTGAATGTTTTTTGTAGGTGAAAAACATCCATGAAGGCGCACGGGCCATAATCAATGGTTTCACCGACGATTTGCATATTATCTGTATTCATCACCCCATGAATAAACCCAAGGCCCATCCATTTCGCGATCAGTTTTGCCTGACGCGCTATGATGGTTTTTAGCATTTTATCATATGGATTTTTGGCGGACTTCACATCTGGGAAATGACGATTAATCACATAGTCAGATAATTCAGCTAAGGCTTCAACATCTCCACGTGCATAAAAATACTGGAACGTCCCTATGCGGATGTGACTTTGCGCGACACGGGTTAATATGGCCCCTGCGATTTCCCCTTCTTGGCGTAAAATTGTTGCACCAGTCAAACAGGCCGCAAGTGCGCGTGTTGTCGGGACGCCATAAGCGTGCATGGCTTCGCTGACAATATATTCTCTCAAGACGGGACCAAGCCCAGCCTTTCCATCGCCGCCACGTGAAAACGGTGTACGGCCAGATCCCTTCAGTTGTACATCCAGACGAGTGCCGTCTTTTGCAATGATTTCGCCCAGTAAAAGCGCACGCCCATCGCCGAGTTGCGGTGACCATCCTCCGAATTGATGGCCCGCATATGCCATTGCAATTGGGTCTGCACCTTCTGGCATATCTTGTCCGCTTAACATACCCAACCCTTGCGTAGTGTTTAACCAGTCCACATCCAAATCCATGTTTTCTGCCAATGCAGTATTCAGGACGATGAGCGTCGGGTTTGGGAAAGTTTCAGGCAGAGCGCGTTGATAAAAACGGTCTGAAAGACTTGCATAAGAATTGTTAAATTGAGGATCGCGCATAGGTTTATATATCTGTTGCCAGTCAATTACGCAACTGCAAGCCATGCCAGTCTTTACAAGAAATATGAGGTTTGTGGCACATAAAAACACGGGATCTTTTCCAACCTTGGGAGTGTGGAAAAGATCCCGCATTTCATTTGTTTGGATATTACTTGCATAACCATCCCAACACTAGGCAAAAGTATGGAGCTCCAACTTTACCTGTTGTGATTAGCATTCCCATAACGCGTATAACACGGATGGATGCCCTTTTTGGTCTAATTGAAGGTACACCAAAAGTTTAAGCTGTGCTAATCACTAACGGTTCGGACATTCATACTCTCATTTGTAAAAGCGCGCCGGGGTGTTGGCTTGCTTTATAAAGTGACCGGGGAGATCACTGGGTTTAAACGAGATATATGATAAGACCGAGACCATTATCCTATAAATAAATTCATCCTTTTATTTTTATCGATGTAGTGGGGAATGTTTCAAACTTGCTAATTTTTGACCTATATCTTTTGGTCAATATTTTGAATGTAATACACACACAAAACCTAACGTTCTAAAAACGCTTCATAGCTATAAACAATATGATACAAGCACAGAAAAACCATGCTTACATTTATACTGTTAAATTGGTTTGAAAAACTTCATTCTTATCTCCACATAGATAAAGTTACTAAAATATACGTTCGTATATAGACATATTCCTTACGCATTACAAGCCATAGAGTGCATTGTTGAAAAAAACATTAATTTACGTAGGTAGTTTCCAATGGGGACGTAAAAAATGACAAGTGTATCCAGAGGGATAGCGTTCTAAGTAATCCTGATGCTCATTCTCAGCTTGCCAAAAATCACCCGCAAATGTGACTTCTGTAATAATTTTATTAGGCCATAATCCTGTTTTTTCGACATCAATGATCGTTTTCAAGGCCATTTTCTTTTGTGCTTCTGTGGTATAAAAAATCGCAGATCTATACTGGCTGCCAACATCTCCGCCTTGTCGGTTTGACGTTGTAGGGTCGTGAAGCTGAAAAAACAAAGCGAGGATATCGCGAAATGAAATCAGGTTGGCATCATATTCAATTTCTATCGCTTCTGCATGGCCACTCGTCCCATGTTTGACCATATCATATGTCGCATTTTTGGCCTCGCCGCCAGAATAACCAACACGTGTGCCGACAATGCCAGTTTCGCGACGAAACAAATCTTGCATGCCCCAGAAACACCCACCAGCGAGAATAATTTTTTCGATCATTTGAGGCATTAGAAACTCCCGTTTTTATCGTAGCTTTGTATATGTGTATTGCATACTGGCTATACAAGTCAGTTTCGCGCTTGCTTTTTTATTTCGCACCACGCTTATAGCAAAAGAAATAAGGGTATGGAGGAAATGTGGACAATCTTATCTATTTAATTGTGTCAGGTTTGGCATTTCCAATCATTATGTATTTCTTGACTCGCGCAGTCGGGTTTGGCAATGCGATTACATTTGCAGATACGCAAGAAGCCACAAGCTTATTACAAGCGACACATACATCTTCGCTAATCACTCAAACGCTTGTCGCCTCGAACAATCAGGCGGCCCTCGCACGTTTTCAAGATGGGCATACCTGCATCCTCTTCCCCATGGGCCATAAATGGGGTTCCACTGATATTGATCATACTTCGCTTGCACGTATCAGCCAAAGCAAGCACGGCCATTTGCATTTACATATGCGGAGCTACACTCTGCCACGTCTTAAAATCGCAATTGATAATGATGTCCTGCGACAACACTGGAAAACAGCGCTCACATTTGGAGAGACAGCATAATGGAATATTTGTTCTCCACATTAGACCCTGCCCAGTTTTTTGACCCGTCTAGCGTTGCAGGGCCTCTCTATGTTTTCTTCATTGTTTTTGAAATTCTCTATATTTGGAAGCGCAAGCGCGGGGGGGACTATGAATCACGTGATACGGCCGCAAGTTTGATTATGGGGTCCACCAGTTTGGTCTCACGGGTGCTCTTTGGCTTTATTGGCTATTTCATAGTCTCTCATATTTACGCCATGCGTATTATGGATATTCCGACAACGCCGATCATGCTCGTGGTTTTGCTATTTGTAGATGATTTTCGGTATTATTGGTCGCACCGTTTTTCACACCGTATCCGTTGGTGTTGGGCCAATCATGTTATTCACCATTCCAGCCAGCATTTCAATCTCTCAACGGCACTCCGCCAACCTGTATTGAATAGTTTTACAGGGCTTGTGATACTTTACTCGCCGTTCGCGCTGTTAGGTGTGCATCCTGGCGCGATTGCATTTGTGGGTAGCGCGAATTTGATTTATCAATTTTTCATTCACACAGAAACAGTTGGAAAATTTCCACGCTGGTGCGAAGCGGTTTTCAATACGCCGTCTCACCACCGTGTTCATCATTCGACAAAACCAGAACATCTGGATACAAATTACGCAGGTATATTTATTATATGGGACCGCATATTTGGTACATTTGTTCAAGAAAAAGATAATGAGGCTATGCAATATGGGCTGGTGTATAATTTGGGAACGTTTAATCCTTTGCGGATTGCCACCCATGAATTTGTTGGCATTTTCAAAGACATTTCTCAAAAAGGTCTAAAATTCAGCCAGCGTTTTGCCTATATATTTGCACCACCGGGATGGTCACATGATGGGTCAAGGTTGACATCGCTTGATATTAAACGACAAGCACAAGACGAAATCGATTAACAGGTTTTGCGGCCAGTTTTCATTGTGCAATTTATAGCGGCACATTCAAGCGCCAAGCCTTCATCACAAAACCCGCATAATGCATTTGGCATTGGCTTAACAATTGTGCCACTTTTAATCTGAAAACCTTTGGCTTTGAACTGTTTAAGGGTACGGGAAAAGGTTTCAGGCGTCATGTCCAGATAAGCTGCGATTGTCGACTTATCAAAAGGCAATTTAATCACAGCTTGCATACCTTGGGATTGCTGAATGGATAATTTTAGTAAAAACCACCCAACACGCTCGGCCGCAGTCATTAATTGGGAATGTTCGATCTTTTGAATCAGCTCTTGTGAATAGACCGAGAGACTATGAATGATATTTACCGCCAATTTACCGTTCAATGTCACTTCTTTGCGTATAGCGGCTGCAGGCAGGCTTAATACTTTGCTGTCTTGAACCAGTTGGCCACTCGCCAAAGCAGGAATATCCAAAAACACGGATGGTGCCATTAAGATATCGCCATCCCCGCATATTTGCAATATGGCTTCATCACCAGAGTTTGATCCTTTGTAAACTTTCACCCAACCATCAATGACGAAATAGAGATTTGTGACCTCTTCACCTTGGCGAAACAGGGTTTTACCCTTTTTGTAATTACGGACTTGGGCAAGACTCAGCAGACCATCCAATTCCTTGGTGCCTAGGTCTGAAAAAACAGGCAAAGTCGCGATATCTTTCAATATTTTAGTCTCGGTATTCATATCGTTTTTAACCTAAACTAAACTCGCTCCTAAGGCTAGAAAATTTGGTTTTTTTTGACATAGGTCAAGTCCATGAAATCGTAAGGCGTGCATATGGTTGGCAAAGGCCAGACGGAGAGATTTGTGTCCACACAAAATGCATCAATAATCAAAAATAATACAGCCGCACTCATACCGATTTCAATGATATGTGTACTGGGCTTTTTATGGGCACTTTTTGCCGCGTCACAAGGTGGCGACCCTGTGATTGCGCCGCATGCCTATATGTTCATGTTTGCCTTTGCGCTTGGTATTTTCGCGCTTGTTTACGGCGTGGTTGAACATAAATTCGTCTATAACCCTTATGAATACGACGATAGTGTCATTCGCGCTGGTGTGATTGCTACAATTTTTTGGGGCATAGCCGGCATGTTGGTCGGAGTTATCATTGCTTCGCAACTGGCTTTCCCGAACTTCATGTATTTTGAGAACTTGCCTTGGACGAATTTTGGACGTTTGCGGCCTCTGCATACGTCTGGTGTGATTTTTGGGTTTGGCGGTAATGCATTGATTGCCACCTCTTTCTACATCGTACAACGCACATGTCGTACGCGCCTTGCGGGTGGACTATGGCCTGCGTTCGTTTTTTGGGGTTATAATCTTTTCCTCGTCATCGCGGGTACTGGCTATTTGATGGGCATTACAGACGCGCGTGAATACGCCGAACCAGAATGGTATGCTGATATATGGCTCACCATTGTTTGGGTGGCCTATTTGATGGTATTCATGATGACATTGGTCAAACGTAAAGAAAAACATATTTACGTCGCCAACTGGTTTTTCCTGTCTTTCATTGTCACCATCGCGATTTTACATATCGTCAATAATCTCTCTATGCCCGTCAGCTTCTTTGGCGCCAAAAGCTATTCCCTGTTTAGTGGTGTTCAAGACGCTATGACCCAGTGGTGGTATGGCCATAATGCGGTTGGGTTTTTCCTCACCACTGGTTTTCTGGGCATGATGTATTATTTCATTCCCAAACGCGCCAATCGCCCTGTCTGGTCATACAAGCTTTCGATTGTGCATTTTTGGACAGTGATCTTTATCTATATTTGGGCTGGCCCACATCATCTACATTTCACAGCCTTGCCACAATGGACGCAAACTATGGGCATGGTATTTTCCATTATGCTTTGGATGCCAAGTTGGGGCGGCATGATTAACGGGTTTATGACCATTTCGGGTGCATGGGATAAATTCCGTACAGACCCTGTGCTGCGCCTGTTGATTATCTCGGTTGCCTTTTACGGCATGGCCACATTCGAAGGGCCATTAATGGCTGTGCGTGTTGTGAATGCCTTGTCCCATTACACTGACTGGACAATCGGTCATGTACATGCGGGTGCGCTGGGCTGGAACGGCATGGTTACCTTCGGTGCGATTTATTGCATGGTGCCTTGGCTGTGGAAAAAGAAAGACCTATATTCTCTACGCCTTGTTGAATGGCATTTCTGGCTTGCCACTGTGGGGATCGCATTTTACGCGGCCGCTATGTGGGTGTCAGGTATTACCCAAGGTCTGATGTGGCGTGCGTATACAGATTTAGGTTTTCTTGAATATTCGTTCATCGAAACTGTGAAGGCGATGAAACCATATTACATCATTCGTACAACAGGTGGGCTTCTCTATCTCACGGGCATGTTTGTCTTGACGTTCAATGTCTATATGACAATCAAAGGCAAAGGCGACGCGGTTGCACTTGATGATACCCCTGCACCTGCAAGCAAACCTGACCCAACTGCAATCCCAGAATTAGTGGCGGGAGAATAGCATGACCAACAAGCTACATGACTTTATGGAAAAACGCGCCTTTGCGCTGCTCTTTGGTATTATCGGTGTTGTCTCTATTGGCGGTCTCGTTGAAATTGCGCCTTTGTTTTACATTGATAGCACGATTGAAAAGGTCGAGGGCATGCGTCCGTATTCGCCGCTCGAACTGGCGGGACGGGATATTTATATCCGTGAAGGGTGTTATCTTTGTCATTCCCAAATGATCCGCCCTTTGCGTGACGAAATTGAACGTTATGGTCATTATTCGTTGGCAGCAGAGAGCATGTATGACCATCCTTTTCAGTGGGGGTCAAAACGTACTGGGCCAGACATCGCAAGACTTGGTGGCAAATATTCGGATGAATGGCATGTAGATCATTTGACAAATCCACGCTCTGTTGTGCCTGATTCCGTTATGCCTCCGTATAAATTTTTGGCAACAACCAAGCTGAATTATAAATATTATGACAAGAATTTGATTGCGAATAGACGCGTAGGCGTGCCGTATACGGACGAAATGATCAAAATGACCGTGTCTGATATTCAGACACAAGTCGACCCAGACGCGGATGATTTTGATGGTTTCATGGCGCGCTATCCCAAAGCTGTCGTGCGTAATTTTGACGGCAATAGCGAAGACATTACCGAGATGGACGCCCTGATCGCCTATATGCAAATGCTTGGTACATTGGTGGACTTCGATATTTATGAAGCAAAAATGTATGACAATGAGAGATAATTATGAATTATGATCAAATTGCACATGTCGTAAAGCTTGGCGGCACAGTTTTTTTTACGGGGTTTTTCCTTCTCGTACTTGTCTATGTGTTTTGGCCAAAGAACAAAGAAAAATTCAACAAAGCCGCCTCTATGCCACTTGATGACACACCTCTTTCCGCACCTCTGGCGACACCTAGTAAAGAGTACACCCTATGAGTAATGATAAAAAAATTGACGAGCTTTCGGGTACAGAAGTTACGGGCCATGAATGGGATGGTATCGAAGAATTAAATACGCCTATGCCGCGCTGGTGGCTTGGTATTATGCTTCTGACTGTGGTTTGGTCTGTTGGTTATGTTATCCTTATGCCGGGCATACCTTTGCTGAATTCCTACACCAAAGGTCTTTTAGGACATACAGATCGTGGGCGTGTTGATACCGCGATTACCGACATGCATGAAGCACGTTCTGTCTACGCACAAAAATTACTGACAACGGACTTTCAGGCCGTTCTGAAAGATCCTGATTTGCTTGATGACCCTGCTGTGTTCCGATTTGCTCTCGCGCAGGGAAAATCCCTGTTTGGCGACAATTGCGAGACATGTCACGGCGCGCGTGGTCGCGGTTTTATCGGCTACCCTAATCTCAATGATGATATTTGGCTTTGGGGCGGCAGTTTTAATGAAATTCGCCAAACAATTACCTATGGCATACGGTCGACCCATGACGAGTCGCGCCTCTCTATTATGTCCGCATTTGGCCGTGATGAGATTTTAACACGTGAAGAGATTAAATCTCTCACGGATCATGTTTTAAGCCTCTCAGATACGACGAAAGATAAATCACCACGTGGGGCAACGTTGTTTGCACAAAATTGTGTAAGCTGCCATGGTGAAAATGGCGGGGGCTCCCGTGAATTCGGGGCCCCTGACCTCACGGATGCAGATTGGCTCTACGGCGGAAGTCGCGCGCAAATTCGCACAACAATTTTCAACGGGCGTCAAGGCATGATGCCCCATTGGAACCAACGTTTAAGCGCAGACCAAATTGTCGCTTTGAGTGTCTATGTGCATTCATTGGGCGGCGGTGAATAAACTTCCCTCTTCAAACGGACCATCCACATGACTGAGCTAAAGATTGGTCACGACAACAAGCCCGATCCCAATCACGGGCAAACAACTCGCAAAACGGTCGCCCATGGCGTTGAACGCTCGTTCGCTAAAGCGGTCAGCCCTTCTACGCCCGAAAGCCTGTATAAAAAGCGCACCCAAGTTTACCCGAAAGCCGTCAAAGGCACATATCGTAGTTTAAAATGGTTCATCATGGCCATATTGCTGGGTATTTATTATATCACCCCGTGGATACGTTGGGACAGAGGGCCAAGCGCACCAAACCAAGCGGTTTTGATCGATTTTGAAAATGCACGGCTTTATTTTTTCTTTATCGAAATTTGGCCACAAGAAATTTATTATATTACAGGTCTTCTCATCCTCTCTGCCCTTGGGCTTTTTCTCGCCACCGCCTTGTTTGGGCGCGTGTGGTGTGGCTATGCCTGTCCGCAAACCATTTGGACAGATTTATTCATGGCCGTTGAACGGTTTTTTGAAGGAGATCGCAATGCGCGTATCAAGCTCGACAAATCCCCTTGGACATCCAAAAAAATTGCAAAAAAAACAGGCAAGCATATTGCGTGGCTATTGATTTCCATGGCAACGGGTGGGGCATGGATTTTATATTTCCATGACGCGCCACGCCTGCTCACAGACTTGTTTATTGGGCACGCCCCACAAACCGCCTATGTGTTTCTCGCCCTTATGACGTTTTTCACCTATGCGCTCGCTGGGTTTATGCGCGAACAGATTTGTACCTATATGTGTCCATGGCCACGTATTCAGGCCGCAATGATTGACGACCAAGCTTTAAATGTCACCTACCGTTTTGACCGGGGAGAGCCACGGGGGGCGCATAAAAAAGGCGAAACATGGGATGGTCGTGGAGACTGTATTGGGTGCCGCCAATGTGTCGCCGTTTGCCCAACTGGGATTGATATTCGTGACGGCGCACAACTCGAATGCATTGGTTGCGCCCTGTGTATTGATGCCTGTGATGATATCATGGTCAAAATTGGGCGACCAAAAGGGCTGATTGCCTATGATACGGACGCTAATATTGAACGCCGCCTCAAAGGTCAGCGCAATCAATTTAACCTTATTCGGCCACGTACCATCCTCTATACAATTGCCTTTTTTGGTGTTGGCGCCGTGATGGTTTACAGCCTGCTTAACCGTAGTGTTCTTGATATGAATATTTTACGTGACCGTATACCAAATTATGTGACACTCTCTGATGGGTCTGTCCGCAATGGGTATACAATCAAGATTTTGAATAAAGCCACCGCACCGCGTGAGCTCCGCATTGATGCAATGGGTCTCGACGCGACCCAGATGTCGATTGTGGGATTGAAAAAAATTAATGGTCAATTTATCCTCAGCGTACCTGCGGACGAAACTCTGGACTACAAAGTGTATCTGGCGATCAAAGATGTGTCACAGCTCTCGGACCGCGAGATTTTCCATCTCAAACTTACTGATATCAAAACACAAGAAAATACATTAACAGAGACAATGTTCATCACAGGAAACCCTAAATAACATGGCCTCACAACCCCAAAAGAAGAAAAGCTTTACATTCACAGGTTGGCACATGTTGGGCATTGTGTTTTCATTTTTTGGTGTCATTATTTTTGCAAATTTCATGCTCATCAGCAGTGCTCTAAAATCATTCCCCGGTGAGGATACCAAAGGATCATACCGCCAAGGCCTAGCCTATAATGTAACCTTGCATGCACGTGCACAACAACGCGCTTTGCACTGGACTGCAGATATTTCCATTTCACAAAACAAAAAAATCGCATTAAACATAATGGACGAAAATGGTTTGGCTGTGCGTGGATTAAATGTCAGCGGTTTACTTAAACACCCTACAGAAACTGATTTGGATATTGCGCTTACATTTAACCAAGACGTTGAAACGGGTCTCTACATCTCTTATCTAGACAGTAAGTTTAGCGGCAAACGTTCGCTTCATACCAAGGCATATTACACAAATACCCCCGCCAACGCCCCCGTTTTTGAAACGCAAAATGAATTATGGTTGAAATAAACAATATTGATCTGAACTGCCCAAGCGGGCAATCAACCGCGCAAGACATAGCGCGTAATGAAGCAAATCATGACCATGACGAAACACAGTTTTCGCCCTATGTGCAAACAAAAGCAAATGGCGATCAGGTCATTGATTTGATGATTTCAGGTGCCCATTGCTCTGGCTGTATGGCCAAGATTGAGCGCGAGCTTGCCACCCTACCCGACATTCGTATTGCGCGTATGAACCTCTCGACCATGCGGTTAAATGTTGCGTGGCGGGGCGAGCAAACCAACGCGTCCTCTATTGTGGCCAAGCTCGATGATATTGGATTTGGTGCCAAACCGTTTGATATGCAAATGGAGCCGCTTCATGGTAAGAACGAGCTTAAATCCCTGCTGAGAGCGATGGCCGTTGCTGGTGTGGCCATGGCCAATATTATGGTCATTTCCGTCTGCGTCTGGGCAGGCATAGATATGGGCGAAAACACACGCCAGCTTATGCATATATTGTCAGGTTTTATCGCCCTGCCAGCTGTTGCCTATGCAGGGCAGCCATTTTTTCGGTCTGCATGGCGGGCCCTTAAAAACAAACAAACCAATATGGATGTGCCGATTTCTCTGGCTGTATTGCTGGCGTGCGCTTTAAGCATTTACGAAACCTATCACGGTAATCCAGATACATATTTTGACGCGGCGACCATGTTGCTCTTTCTGCTTTTGATCGGACGTTACCTTGATCAAAGACTGCGTTTGAAAACAGGGGAAAGCGCACAACGACTTGCCGCCATGCAAGCCAGTAATGCGAGCCTTGTCACCAAAGATGGTGCCCTTACCACTGTCCCTGCTAGCATGATTAAACCCGATGATATTTTATTGATTGCGGCAGGCGAACGCATCCCCGTAGACGGCGAAATCATAAAAGGCCGTTCGACCATAGACACCAGTATTGCGAACGGCGAAACCCTACCTGCGCCTTTTGGTGTCGGTGATATGATTTATTCAGGCATGATAAATCTTGGTAACCCTCTTACAATCAAAGCGACTGCGGTCAGTAGCGATTCTTTTCTCTCGGAAATATCCAAGCTTGTCGAGGCAGGCGAGCAAACCAAAAGTAAATTCGTCCGTATCGCAGACCGCGCCGCACGCGCCTATGTACCGATTGTCCATAGCCTTGCCGTCATGACATTTATTGGTTGGCTCGCAGCAGGGGGGAGTTTACGTACCGCGACATTAAACGCGATTGCTGTGCTGATTATCACCTGCCCCTGTGCGCTCGGTCTCGCCGTGCCTGCTGTACAAATTGTCGCGTCAGGCAGACTGTTTCGCAAAGGTGTCTTGATTAAATCAGGAGACGCACTGGAACGCCTTGCCAAAATTGACACCATTATTTTTGATAAGACGGGTACGGTTACACTTGGTCGCCTTGCACTTATAAATGCAGATATTCTTGGTAAGGACATACTGGAACTCGCCGCAAAACTTGCCCGTGGTTCGCGCCATCCGATAGCGCGTGCCATTGCAGACGCCTCTGGACAAGGGAATGTGACAGATACACTGGAGGATATTATGGGAGAAGGTTTACGTGCCAAAATTGATGGTAAAATCATCAAGCTCGGCTCTGCTGATTTTGTAGGCGCGAAAGCGAGCAGCGAAGACACTCAAGTTGAAACATGGTTGCGGGTTGGTCGCGCCAAGCCCATCCGTTTTGTGTTCAAAGATGTGCCACGTCTTGATGCGCGTGAGACAATCGAGAAACTACAAGGCTTTGGCTATCAGCTAGAACTTCTGAGCGGTGATACAGAAAATATGACCGCGCAAACCGCAGATGCGCTTGGCCTCAAAAACTGGACAGGTGGGGTTTCACCGCAAGACAAATTAGCGCATTTAGAAAGCCTCAAAGCCAATGGCCGCTTTCCACTTATGGTGGGGGACGGTATTAATGACGCACCTGCTCTGGCCAGTGCAACGGCGTCCGCGTCACCTGCTAGTGCCGCCGATATTTCTCGCGCCGCCGCAGATATTATTTTGCAAGGTGACAAATTATCAGGATTGGTCACGGCGCTCCGCACAGCCAAAGACGCACAAAAACGCGTCATTGAAAACCTTAGCTTGGCAGTATTGTATAATATGATTGCTGTGCCGCTTGCTATATTTGGATTTGTCAATCCGATGATTGCGGCGCTCGCCATGTCAGGTTCATCAATGCTCGTAACCCTCAACGCGTTGCGGCTTGCGAGACATTAGAAAGATAATCACATGATCGCACTTCTCTGGCTTGTCCCTATCGCGCTTTGCCTTGGCGCTGTTGGCCTTACCCTGTTTTTTTGGACTGTGAAATCGGGTCAATATGAAGACATAAAGGGTGACGCCGCGCGTATTTTACATTCCGAAGATCATCCTATTGTCCATGATGATGACTAGCGTGTACCACGCACACACAAAAGTGTGTCGTCTGCCCTAGTATATCTGCCTCGATTCTGTATAAAGTTTCTATGAAATTTATCGTATCAGCATTGAGCTTTATTATCTTGGTTTTGATGGGCAATGTGCACGCCCACGCCGCCGAATCTGACCCTATTAAGTCTGGACGGATTACGGCGCAACTGGTCACGACTTATGACAATGTCATGCCGGGTGATGATCTCCATATTGCCCTCTCCCTACGTATGGAAAAACATTGGCATACATATTGGCGCAATGCAGGGGGGCCGGGTGCGCCTGCTCATATTTATTGGGAAGTGCCAGAGGCTTTGACCGTCGGGCCAATTGTGTGGCCATTGCCCATCATTGTACGCACTGGCCCCATCGTGAATTATGCATTTGAGGACGAGCTTCTTTTGCCAATGGATTTACGTATTTCCAAAGACGCGAAAATCGGCGACATCCTGATCATTAACGCCGTGGCAGACTATCTTGTGTGTTATGAGATTTGCTTGCCTGAAACCGCCAAACTCTCCCTCGCCCTTGTGGTTGGGGAACGGGTAGAAGATGCAAGATGGAATGCCAATATCAAGCGCGCGCTCAATACTTCGCCCAAAACCGATACAGGTTTTAGCGCCAGTGCACGTCTCGACAATGGCAAGCTTGTTTTAGATATCAAAGCAGACGCCCTTACCAAAGGTCAGTATAAAAACCCATATTTCTTCCCCTATGTTCAAGACCTGATCAATGCTGATGACGTGCAAACCGTAAGTCAGGGCAGCAAAGGTCTACGTCTGTCCATAACGCCTGACTGGATATTAGACGAAGGCATTAAAACCCCAATTGCAGGCGTGATCGCCTATGATGTGAAAACAGATAGGGGATGGGAAAGACGCGGTACGATCATTACGGCTATTACCAATGTGAAATTAGATATTGGCGTCATGAGCGACACCCTTAACACCGCTCAGACCACATCAAGTCTTAGTTTGGGGTTTGCGATTTTAAGCGCTTTTCTTGGTGGCCTAATCCTCAACCTTATGCCTTGCGTATTTCCTATATTGTCATTGAAAGCCCTAGGCTTTGCCAAGACCGCGCATGCAGACATGTCACAAATCCGCACACAGGGATGGTTTTATACAATCGGCGTTTTGGTGAGTTTTATGGCGCTCGCAACCACACTCCTTGTGCTGAAAGCAAGTGGCGCGGCGATTGGTTGGGGGTTTCAACTCCAAAACCCAATCATGGTTGCAGGCCTCGCCCTCTTGTTTTTCATCATTGCGCTTAACTTGTTTGGTTATTTTGAAATCGGCGGGAAATGGCAAAATATTGGCAATGATACCGCACAAGCATCTGGCAAAAAGGGCGCGTTTTTTACGGGTGTTCTGGCCGTGATTGTGGCCACCCCGTGTACGGCCCCTTTTATGGCGGGCGCACTTGGGTTTGCTTTGGCGCAACCTGCATTCATTAGTTTGATTGTTTTCTTTGCGCTTGGGCTTGGGTTTGCATTGCCCTTCCTCGCCCTGTCTTACGCGCCCAAGCTTTTACAACGCCTCCCAAAACCGGGGCCTTGGATGGAGACATTTAAACATGGCCTCGCCTTCCCTATGTTATTAGCCGCGATCTGGTTGATGTGGGTTTTGTCCGGTGTTGGTGATGAGAATGCCATTATTATAACCCTTATCATCGCGCTTGCGCTTTGTTTTAGCATATGGTGTTTCAAACGGAAAACTATGGTCGCGAAACTGTTCGCAGCACTTGGTATCATTACCAGTATTTACCTGCTTGCAAACCTCTCTTCGCCCAAAACTAGCAAGACCCTGCAAGATGCGTGGTCGCCAGAGCGGGTCACAGAGCTACGGGCGGCAGGGCATAATGTATTTGTAGATTTCACCGCACGGTGGTGTGTAACGTGCAAGGTCAATGAGAAACTGGTTTTACATACGAAGGCAACACAGGATTTGTTCGCAACAACAAATACCAAAGTCCTGATTGCCGACTGGACACGCAAAGATGCACGCATTGCCAATGAGCTTGCAAAACATGGCCGCTCTGGTGTGCCTTTATATTTACTATACTCAAGTAATACCGAAACTACGTCGCCACAAATATTACCGCAAACCCTAACATATAAAATTTTAGCGCAGGCGTTGGAAAACGCGCAAAATGAATAAGTAGCAGACCATATGATGAAAGCTGAACATGACCAATAAAACTGCACTTTGGGGTGAGCTTGATACGCTGGCTGCACACCTTCCAAGCCTAAACACATTGTTTGCAAATGATGCGGAACGCACATCCCGGATGATTTTTCAAGTTGGCAGTCTGTATGCGGATTTTTCCAAACAGCGTATGACACCCCAAATAGTGCAAACACTTTTGAAGCTCGCGCAAGCATGTGAACTTGAAGAATGGCGCGAGAAATTTTTCGCAGGTGATAAAATCAACACCACTGAAGATCGCGCCGTTTTACACCCTGCCCTACGCGGCACGGGCGGCAGTCCAGATGTGAAAAAACAAGTCAGTGATATGCGCGCCCGTATGCGTAAATTTGCCGAGAAAATCCGTAACGAAGGTAAATATAAAACCATTATACATATTGGCATTGGTGGTTCTGATCTTGGGCCGCGCTTGATCGCTGACGCTTTGGCGGCAGAAACCAAGCCTGCCCTTGCGCTTCGTTTTGCAGAGAATATAGACGGGGCGTCGATTAATGACGCGCTTGAGGGGCTTGACCCCGAAACCACCCTTGTTGTTAGCGTTTCTAAATCTTTCACCACACAAGAAACGCGGATGAATACACAGGCCGCACGTGACTGGCTTGGCGATTATGCCAGAAATAACATCATCACCGTGACCGCGAACCGTGAGGGCGCGGAAGAGTTTGGCGTGAACCCAGATCAAATATTTGATTTTTGGGACTGGGTTGGTGGACGTTATTCCCTCTGGTCTGCGGTTGGCATTAGTTTGCAAATTGCCTATGGGCCAGATGTATTTGATGAACTGCTTGCAGGGGCCGCCGAAATGGACGCGCATTTTAAAACGGCGCCACTTGGGAACAACCTCCCCGTTATGCTCGCGATGACAGGGGTCTGGAATTGCAATGTCTTGAAATATCCTTCGCAGGCCGTGATTGCCTATGCCCGTCGTTTGCGAAAGTTTTCATCGTTTTTGCAACAGCTCGAAATGGAATCAAATGGTAAAGGCGTAACCCGTTCGGGTGCGCCCGCTGGTACCACCTGCCCTATTGTTTGGGGTGATGAAGGCACGAATAGCCAACACGCGTTTTTCCAACATTTACATCAAGGCACGCAAGGCGCCCCTATTGATTTCATCGCTGTGTTAAACAGTACCGAGAACAGACAAGACCATCATGACGCTGTGCTCGCCAATTGCTTTGCCCAAAGCGAGGCCCTTATGCTCGGCAAAACCGAAGACGCTGTGCGTGAGGAATTGGCGCAAACACATTTAAGCCAAACCGAGATTGACGCGCTCGCACCACATAAAGCTTTCCCCGGCAATCGTCCTTCGACAACAATTGTACTCGACCGTCTGAACGCTCATGCCATAGGAAATCTGATTGCCCTGTACGAGCATAAGGCATTTGTGCAGAGTATTATTTGGGATATTAACGCATTTGACCAATGGGGTGTGGAACTTGGTAAAGTTTTGGCCAGTAAAATACTAAAAGAACTTGAAACCAACACCCCAGTTGATGCACATGATAGTTCTACAATGGCGTTAATCGAGATGGCTCGAAAAGCGCGCATATCATAGAGATACATAATGGCTAAGAAAAACAAACCACAGCGCCCTAAAGCCCGTAGACCTCGCGGTTTTGAAGACAAAAGCTCTGAGATTTTACGCGCGGAAACCAAATTGGTACAGGCTGCGTTTTCAGTTTATGACAAATACGGGTTTGAGCCATTACAGACTCCTGCGTTTGAATATGCGGACGTGCTTGGCAAATTTTTACCCGATGAAGACCGCCCAAATGTTGGTGTGTTTGCGCTGCGTGATGATGACGAGCAATGGATGGCGCTTCGCTATGATTTAACCGCGCCCCTTGCGCGTTACGTAGCTGAGAATTATGATGGGCTGACAAAACCCTATCGCCGCTACCAAGCGGGTAGTGTGTTTAGAAATGAAAAACCTGGCCCCGGTCGTTTCCGCGAATTTATCCAATGTGACGCAGACAGTGTCGGCGCACCCGGTTCAGCCGCAGACGCAGAAATGATTATCCTTGCCGCCGACGTAATGGAGGCCGCAGGTCTTGCGACTGGAAATTATGTTATCCGTGTCAATAACCGTAAGCTTCTGGATGGTATTTTAGAGTCCAGTGGCGTGCCGAATACGGACGAAGGCGCCGTGCAACGTTTGCAAGTTCTTCGCGCAATTGATAAACTTGACCGTCTGGGTGCAGACGGTGTCGCGGCTTTGCTTGGTGAAGGCCGCAAAGACGACAGTGGCGACTATACCAAGGGTGCGAATTTGAATGCGGACGGTATTAAGGCTGTGCTTGGGTTTACCACGGCCAGTGCCTCGGACCGCGGCGATACACTTACCACACTCACAAACCTGATGGGCAGTTCGTCGCAAGGTCTTGCAGGTGTAGAAGAACTAAAGCAGATTGACGCCATTTTGGACGCGTGTGGGTATGGGCCAGAGAAGGCGATTTTCGATACGTCGATTGTGCGCGGTCTTGGCTATTATACAGGGCCTGTGTTCGAGGCAGAATTACTTGCGGATATCAAAGATAAAAAAGGCCGCCCTGTGCAAATCGGCTCGGTTGGCGGCGGTGGTCGTTATGATGATTTAGTGTCACGTTTTCGCGGCCAAGCTGTTCCTGCGACAGGATTTTCGTTTGGGGTTTCACGTTTTGCGAGCGCGCTTTCGCGTATGGATCTTATCGGCAATGAAGGGAAACCACCCGTTATTATCTGTGTATTCGACAAAACCCTTATCACTGAATATTTCAAAATGGCGGCGGAACTTCGCGCAGCTGGTGTGCGTACTGAAGTGTTTATCGGGGCGGGTAATATGGCCAAACAGCTTAAATATGCTGACAAACGCGGCGCACAACTTGCTATTCTTATGGGCAGTGATGAAATGGAGCGCGGTGAGATTACCGTGAAAGATTTATTCTTAGGCGCAGAAATGGCCAAAGCAATCACAGATAATAAAGAATGGCGCGAAAGCCGCCCTGCACAAAAAACGGCAAAACGCGAAGACCTTGTGGCTACAATCAAAGACATGCTTGTTTAAATATACCAGATAAAAGTTGGACGGACTCGAGCAAGAGTCCGTCCAGTTTGAAGGGGTAACTTTACCAGCTACCCTATTTTACTACCATGTTTTACCAATACAGCTCATAACGTTTCATCAAGGTTTCGTGATGGTTTACACACGGGTTTGTGACGACTACATTCATTCTCAATGCGTTTACGATGATACGCGTTTTGCATTGATGTGAAAAAGAAACCCGCCTTTGTCAACCAAAGACGGGTTTAAGTAAAAGAGAGATAACTTATCCGATAGGTTAAGTTATCTTTATATACGCCACTGCGTCTGAATGGGAACTGAACACAAATAGCCGATAATTACACTTGACCTGACATAGTAAAACTGGCTCCATAGTCTTCACATATAAAAGGATTATTTCATGCCCAATTCTGACCAACAAAATGCGGCACAAAACACATTGGATATTCGCATTATCCCTGTGACGCCATTTGCACAAAATTGTAGTTTGATGTGGGATACGAAAACCATGAAAGGCGTCCTGATTGAT
>NVXK01000033.1 GCA_002733905.1 Robiginitomaculum sp.
TTGTTAGCGGCCTTGGTATTGTTGAATAGGTAAAACCATTGGTGCTCAATCCGTTGTTGTGTTACTCGCCTTTACGTAAGTGAGGTGTTGTGAAGAGTAATAGTGAACTAAAAAACATATCGGTAGATGATATTATAAGTCGACTTGATGGGGCTATTGAAGGTGTAAATGCTTCTAAAAATCCAAAGGGGCGTAAATATTGGAACTCCCTGAGACGTGAACTTGAAGCGGAGCTCGCAAATCGTGGATATAGTCAAATAGATATTGAGGATGCACTCTCTCATTACAATACAGAGTTAGACAAACAGAATGCTGACGCTGAACAGCCGTGGATCATGCCATCTCGGACGAATCTAAAAAGTCGTATAATGTATATTGAATGCAAAGAGGGCGAAGAGAACGGCGTGGCAAATATTGGCCGTGTCTTTTTTTCCAAAACGGGAAAAACGATTTACTACGACAATAAAAAATTTCACAGCAGTAAAGGAAGAGGTATTTACGGAAACTATCGTGATGTGGATACTGGTGATGAATATTGGATTTCTGGCCCTAAAAAAGACCGAAATGATCGGCTATTTGGTGGTCAAAAAGATGTGATCATTGATAATGATATTGCGGACGAATATTTTCAGTTAATATCAAAGTGATAACCTCAATATTACCGCTCTATTCCTCGGAACAATTTTCGCGGCGCATTTGTTCTCTCACATGAGCGTTATAGCCGCGTAGGAGTGCGGGTTTTTGGCGGGTGAAGTTTTCGCCTGTGTCTGTGCACGAAATAATGCGGTCTATGCGGAAATTACGGTAATCCTGACGTAGCTCACACCACGCGGCCAGAATATGGGCGTTGGGGAAGAAAATGAGGGCGATGGGTTTGACAGGGCGCGATGTCCGCTCGTCCGCAAGGGATTCGTAATCAAGCGACATTGTTGTGGCATTGCGAATGGCAACACGCAGTGTGCTCATCATATGTAAATGATCATGGCGTCTGAAATCAGGGGCGTAAATCGGAACATCATCAAGAAATGTCGGGGATTTCGAGGTCGAACGTATTTTCTCAAGCGCCGACATAGCCGCACCTTTTAAAATTGGGTCGCCTTCGCGCTGAATAAGGCGCAAACCAATGGCAAGCGCTTCTAATTCATCAGTGTCAAACGCGAGGGGCGGGGCGTTAAAACCTGCGCCGAGCAAATATCCAACACCTGCTTCGCCTTCGACAGGAATGGCTTGATCTGCCAAGGATTTCATATCTCTATATATTGTGCGTACCGACACCCCCATTTCGAGCGCGATTTGATCCGCAGTCATAGCGGTCTTGCGCGCCCTCAGGCGGTCTATTATTCTGAAAAGTCGCTCCGTCTTTTTCATAATCCGAGATTAATCTAACCCTACTGACACCTTGCTGTCAGTATAGGTGTTTTAGACAATAATCAATGGCCCGAAATCGTCGGGTTACTTACACTTACAAAAAAGGATGTCACAAGCGGCACGCAAGGTGCGCCACACGGGACAGGAAAATATTATGATCGGTTATCAAATGGTTGGGTCAAACCAATATGAAAAAGCAATCGCGTATTATGATGCATTATTGGGTGAGCTCGGCGCGACACGCATGATGGAAGAAAAAGGTAAATTTGTCGCATGGTCACAAGGTGATAGCGCAACACAGGCTACGGCTTTTTGTGTCTGCAAACCTGATGACAATAAAGAAGCCAGTGTTGGCAATGGCGTTATGACTGCGTTTAGTGCACCTGATGCAAAGAAGGTAGATGCATTATACGCGAAAGCAATTGAACTTGGCGGTACATGCGAAGGTAAACCTGGCCCACGCGGCGAAGGTGGTTTCTACGCTGGCTATTGCCGTGACCTTGATGGCAATAAATTCAATTTTTTCTGTATTCAAGACGCTAACGGCTAAACCGCACTGTTAAATTAATAATCCTCCCCCGGATATTTTAATAAAGAGAAACATTAATGATCCAATTTTTTAAATTCCCCTCGGCCTTTGATATGAGGGACGTCAGCCCATTTGTGCTGAAACTTGAAACCTATATGCGATTGGCAGGGGTGACATATAATACCAATGAAATGGCAGACCCTCGCAAAGCCCCGAAAGGAAAACTGCCGTTTATCAAAGACGGTGTGGACGCCATTGCCGACTCGGAATTTTGCATAAAATACCTCAAAGACAAATACGGCGATCCACTTGGTAAAGACCTGAGTGCTGAACAACATGCATTTGGCCATGCCATGTGTGTTATGTTTGAAAACCGCACTATTCTCGTATTGGTTTATTCGCGGTGGGTGATGCCAGAGCATTTCCCACATATTGTTGATGCATTTTTTGGGGCTATCCCGAAATTCATCCGTGGATTTGTGACAAAGAAAATTCGTAAAACCCAGATCGATTTTCTCGATGCCCAAGGCATTGGTCGTCATACGCAAGACGAAATTTTTGCGCTGGGCGTATCTGATGTGAAAGCATTCGAAGGCGCATTGGGCGACAAAGACTATTTGTTTGGTGACAATCCAAGCGAGTATGACGCAACCGCCTACGGTTTTCTCGCCAATCTTATCACCAAACCCTTCATCACCCCCGTTTCCGACTATATCGAAAACTCGAAACCATTGATGGCATATCTAGAACGGATAGAAATGAAGGCATTCGGCTAACTTTTTCACCTAAATATATATATTCATTCGTAAAACACACCCTATTCGTGTAGCCTTGTCGCTACATGTTAGGGGAGTTCCATGAATATATACACACGGTTAGGCGGTTTTGTTTTTCTTATAGGGTTCACTGGCTGTGCGAGTGTGCCCTTAATGTCTTTGCCCAAACTGGCGCGTATCGATGTTGAAACGATTGATGTTTCAAAAGTAGAAGTCGCGATTCTCACGCTGGAAGGCGTAAGACTTCAAGATGATGCGGCTATGCTTACTCTGGAATTTGAAGGTAAAATAACAGGTGAGAAAATCAAGGGCAGGTTTGTACTTCCTCAATCTGATGAACCACTCACCAAATATTTGCAAAAACGGACCAAAACAGGCATGAAGATGGAGCGCTACCATTTCGATGAAGCGACAAGTGCCGATTTTCATTCATTTCGGAGTAAGCTTTTTGCGCTTAAAAAGAAAAACCCTGGCAAAAACCCAATAAGTTTTGGTGTGATGACACGACCTTGTATAACAGCAGGGACTAATTTTGCGGATTCAATCCCGCTGACAGTATATTTGCGTACTGACCCAAACAAAAAATTCTATAAACTTTTAAAGAAGCAAAACATGAAGTTTACCTTCAAAAACCCAGAAGACCGCAAGAAACTGATCTGTAAATAGTGCGTATTAGGCTTTACTGGAGAACGTTACCCGTCCCAATCTATCCATACATATTTTATGTTGTCAAAACGTTCTGCTTTTAAATCCTCGTTTGAGATTGATAAATGAACGCACCCTGCGTCAGGACTTATTCTAATATTGATCAAGCGTATATGGTCTTGATCTGGGGATGGATCGCCACCTGTTGTCGCTTGATGATATCCCAACATGCCAACAATGCCAGAGGGGCTTGCGCCTCTGACCGATTCGTAAGTGTCGCATAAACGTCCAGAATAACCCGATTCAGGAAATTCATCTGCCCAAGGCGAGCTAGACGTCTCAGGAAATGAAAGCACTTCCCGTGCATGTATCTTGTATGCTGGGCGCGGAGAGTTGTCGGCGTCTTGTCTAAGCTCTTCTGGTGGTTCTCGTCTGTGCACGTTTTTAACATTTTTTGTAAAAATAGCTTTTATGGACACCACACCCCATTCTTCTGTTTCTACGTGAGAGAAAAATGAGAGCAGTCCTGTCGCAGGTAATAAGTGCGCGATCAGTGTTCCTGAAAAATCTGCGAAATTAATTTGCCCAATGAAATTGCAATAAAGATCGCCGCTTAGCCCACAATCATCATTGTTCCAATGCAAACAGTCCTTGCGTTTCGGCCATAGCATATCACTTTCTAAATCAGGCGTACCCCAAAAGAAACTACTCCCGATAGCTGGCGGTTCTCCATGCATTGAATACTCAAATGTTATGGCGGGTTGAACCCATTTAAATAACCGATTTCGGACATTCGTGAAGTCTTCATGGGGTGAATCGCCTGCGTTTTGGTAAAGCGCAAATAGATAAGGCGCACCAACCATTTCTGCCCAAAAACGAGGAATGCCTTGCTCATTAAGATAGAAAAATTTCTCAAACAGTTCAAAAGCGCGCGAGAGATCACTTAGATATGAGGCCCGTGGCGTGTCGCCTTGTTCGGAGAGCCATGCAATATAGGCCTCGCGCGTATTCTTGTTCAAAATATTGTCTATATAAGCAGTTAGATATGGCAATTCCCCTAGCAATATTGCCGCTTTATTTATCTGCATTTATGTTCTCCGTGGCAACACAGCCCGATTATTTGTGACTAAGTAAATTTCAATATACCAAGCATGTGTCTGGTTTATCAAATGCTAAATGCTCGCTATATTTGCAGGGCTATAGGCGAAGAGTCCGCTGAATTTGATAGGCTAGACGAAGCGTTTTGGGAATACCCAGATAGTATCAGTGAATTAGGGTAGAAATATTATAACGCATAACGAAGCATTTAAAGGAATATAGCCAGTTTACTCTTCAGGCGAGCTTACTATTCTGGCAATCCTCCTGTCTGCCGTAATCCTTCAAACAGAGCCATGCTTGCGGAACTGACGAGGTTGAACGAGCGGGCGTCTTTGACAATGGGGATATAAAGGCGAGCGTCGGAACGGTCATGGACGTTTTCTGGCACGCCTTGGCTTTCACGACCAAATAACAGCGTATCTTTGGCGGTGAAGGTGAAATCTGTGATCGGTTTGGCCGCTTTGGTGGTCAGCAAAACGATGCGGTTGCCCTCGGATTCTTCGACATTTACGAAGCTTTCCCATGATTTATGGCGAATCAGTGTGTCTGTAACCCCGTAATCCATCGCCGTACGGCGCAGGGCCTTACTGGTAAGGGGGAAGCCGCAAGGCTCGATAATCTCCAGTGAAACGCCAAAACATGCACATAATCGCATGGCTGCGCCTAGGTTTTGGGCAATGTCAGGTTGGTAGAGTACGATTTTCATAAATTAATGCGTATATTTGTCGATATTTACTTGTCAATCCCTATAGTTTTCCCGTATTCAGACCAAAGTCTTGCGGCTTTTTGTCGTAGGTAGTCTATCGGGGGAAATTTCGGCGTGCGCCAACCAATGGCACAACGAGAAAACCTTACTTAAAAGGAAGGGCGATCATGTCTGATACGCACATATCTGACGGCGAACACGAAGATCCAAGCCGTCGTGATTTTATTTATATTTCTACAGCCGCAGCTGCCGCAGTAGGCGCAGGCTCTCTTGCTTGGCCACTTGTGTCGCAAATGAGCGCGGCTTCTGATACGCGTGCTGCGGGATCAATCGAAATTGATGTCTCTAAAATTGAAGAAGGACAGCAATTGAAAGTTCTTTGGCGCGGTAAGCCCGTTTTTGTACGCTACCGTACACAAAAAGAAATTGACGCCGCTGACGCCGTTGAAATTGATGGCCTTCGCGATCCGGAAACAGATGAAGCGCGCTTTAGACCTGCCTTTGACGGAAAAATTCACAAAAATATTTTGGTTATGGTCGGCGTGTGTACGCATTTCGGGTGTATCCCTGTTGGTGAAGCTGGTGATTTTGACGGTTGGTACTGTCCATGTCACGGTTCTCATTACGACACATCAGGACGTATTCGCAAAGGACCAGCGCCTAAGAATATGGTCATTCCGGAATACACATATATTTCCGATACTGTTATCAAGGTAGGGTAGAACATGAGCGGACCTTCAACATATGAGCCGAAATACGCGGCTGCAAAATGGATGGACAAACGTCTTCCTATTATTCGTATGGGCGTCGACTTTATGGGTTTCCCAAGTCCTCGTAATCTAAATTACTGGTATGCCTTTGGTGGTATTCTGAGTTTGTGCCTTATGTCACAAATTCTAACAGGTATTATTCTTGCTATGCATTACACACCGCATGTCGATATGGCATTTGATAGTGTGCAACGTATTCGCCGTGATGTTCCATTTGGTTGGCTGTTGCAGTCAATGCATGCGGTTGGTGCGTCCATGTTCTTCTTGGCCGTCTATATTCATATGTTCCGTGGACTTTTCTATGGTTCATACAAAGCCCCACGTGAGCTTTTGTGGATTATCGGCTGTGCGATTTATCTCGCTATGATGGCAACGGGCTTTCTTGGCTATACACTTCCATGGGGACAAATGTCTTTCTGGGGTGCGACAGTGATTACAGGCTTTTTCGGCGCTATTCCTTTCGTCGGTGAGAGCTTGCAACAATGGCTACTTGGCGGTTATTCTGTTGGTAACCCAACGCTACAGCGTTTCTTCTCGCTACATTACCTCTTGCCATTCGTCATTGCGGCGCTTGTGGCCTTGCATGTGTGGGCGGTTCATCATGTTGGACAAAACAATCCCATCGGTATTGATGTAAAAACCAAAGAAGATACACTTCCATTCCATCCTTTCTACACAATGAAAGATGGTTTCGCGATTGCTGTCTTCTTGATGATTTTTGCTTTGTTTGTCTTCTATCTTCCAGATGCACTCGGTCACGCAGATAATTATCAACGCGCTGACCCAATGAAAACACCTCCGCATATTGTGCCTGAATGGTATTTCTTACCTTTCTACGCGATTTTGCGCGCGGTTCCTGACAAGCTTCTTGGCATTATCTTGATGTTTGGTGCGATTGTGGTTCTGTTTGTCTTGCCTTGGCTTGATACGGCGAAAGTTCGCTCTATGCGCTTCCGTCCAACAACACGTCGTTTCTTCTACATCTTCTTGTTCATGTGCTTTATCCTTGGTTGGTGTGGTGGGAATTCACCAGATGACCTTGCATTCACTTTCGGGCATAAAAATGTTATGGTTGATGGGCACGAAGTCTCTGAGGCCATCGGCATGACGTTTAAAACCTTGTCTCGTATTGGTACGATTTATTACTTTGGTTTCTTCCTCTTCCTTCTGCCTGTTCTAGGCTGGATCGAGAAAACCAAAAAATTGCCAGATTCGATTACAAAAGCCATTCATGATGGAGAAGCGTAATGGGTATCAAATTCATGAAAACACTTATTGTCGGTGCAACTCTTGCACTCGGTGGCCTTGGTGTCGCAAATGTTGCAACGGCGTCTGACGCAGGTGGCACACATAAGCTAGAGCATCAAAAATGGGGCTTTAACGGCATGTTTGGTACTTATGACCGCGCGGCTATGCAACGCGGTTACCAAGTTTACCGCGAAGTCTGTGCAAGTTGTCACGCGCTAGAGCATTTGTCTTTCCGCCATCTTGCAGACAAAGGTGCGCCGTTTTATAATGCAGATACGCCGAACCCTAATGATAATGACGTTGTAAAAGCATTCGCCAAAGATTGGTCTATCGAAGCGATTGACCAAGATACGGGCGATATCATTGACCGTCCTGGTATTCCTGCGGATAAATTCCCATTGATCTTTCCAAACGCAATCGCGGCGGCCGCATCAAACGGCGGCGCTATTCCTCCTGATTTATCTTTGATTACAAAATCACGTACAGGCGGCGCAGATTATCTCTACGCTATTTTGACAGGGTATCACGAAGCGCCGCATGATTTTCATGTTGCAGACGGTACATATTACAATACAGCGTTTGACGGCAACCAAATTAAAATGGCAGCGCCTCTTAGTGACGAGTTGATTGAGTATTCACCGTATATGGTGGCTGGTGAACATGGTGCGGAACCGCATGAAGTCGCGGCGCCTGTTGCGACGACAGATCAAATGGCACGCGATATTGTCGAGTTTTTGACATGGGCAGGTGATCCACATATGGAAGCACGCAAACGTATTGGTCTCGCGACATTCCTCTATTTGTTCATTTTCGCACTTCTCTTGTTTTTGACATACAAAACAGTGTGGAGAAATGTGAAACATTAGAATTATCTAAATCACGTTTTAAAATAAATACAAAAACCGCTGGTCATTGGCCTGCGGTTTTTTTATGCTGAGGCCATGACTGATCTATTATTGCATATTGGCAACAAAAACTATTCCTCTTGGTCCATGCGTCCATACCTTGTGCTACGCAAAGCCGAACTCCCCTTCCAAGAGAACCTTATCCAATTGGATGTCACAGGTTTTAAAGACCAACTCCTTGCCTTGACGGACGCAGGTACAGTGCCTGTTTTGCAAGTCGGGGATGACGAAATGATTGCCGATAGTTTGGAAATAAGTAAATGGGCGGCGCTCTGCGTACCTAATCTCTGGCCGAAAGATATTGCGGATCGGCAGGCCGCGCTTGAAATGTGCCAACGCATGCAATCGGATTTTGGCAATTTTCGCGAACATGCACCAATGAATTTAAGGCGTCGTACCCATACGGAAATGCCGCAATCATGTTTAGATGACGCGGCGAAAATGGTCGATATGTGGGAGGACTGTCTTGCCAAACATGATGGCCCGTTCTTGTTTGATGATTGGTGTATCGCAGATGCTTTTTCGACACCTTATGCGACCCGTTTTGTCACATATGACATTGCCCGCCCCACCAAAGCGGATACCTATATAAGCGAACTTATGGCCGACGAAGATTATCTCGACTGGGAAGCCGACGCGCTGATAGAGACGTGGGAATTGCCGCTAACTGATGGGGTCAGTACATGATTTTGAGCTGCATAATACGGATGGTTGATAGTGCTGTTCTGTGTTGTTTTGTTGTTTTGAGTTTTGCAAATGCGTCAACAGTCATCGATAGAACAAGTCTTTCAGCCCAGACTATTCCATTGGTATCTACTAAAAACGATTCGGTTCAATTGCAATGTGTCCATGATGAAAATAGAATAAAAATATCACGAGCATTTGTATTGCAGGTCTCTACACCAAACGGGCATAATAAATACGAATATGCTTTAACAACAGGGCATGGCTTTAGCGATATAGGGGTGGGAAATACACATACATGTAAAATCGTGAGTGCTGGTGGCGCGGTTCATGATATTTTAAGTATCAGGTTCGCAAAAAATTATAAAGTGGGCACACCAAGTGATTGGGCGATATTAGTATTCAAGACAAAGCGTAAAAAAAATTATATACGCTATCTTTTACCACAGTCAGAAGATTTATTGAGGTTTGATGATATGGCTGAAGTGTTTATGCCAGTAAAATTCTCCGAAGCACGGGGAATATCGCACAACACCCAAAGCTGTACACTGGTGCCAAGGCGCAAGGCAAACATGGGGTTTCCCATCCACAGTGGTTTTATTCCGCATACATGCAGGGCTGTGAGTGGGCAATCGGGTTCACCCGTAACAGTTCAATCATCTGGCGTAGCAATAGCCCTTGGTATTAATATTGGTAATGTTTTTTCGTTCGGTGAATTTGGCAAAAAAGAACGCCCTCGCTTTTATGGTTATATGAGGGTGATAGATACTGAAATGGTGCGCGAATTAAATGGGCATATAACAAACATTGAATCTGAGCTTCATTTTAAAAAATAATGCCTAGGGAATCGTATCATTTATGCTTGTCAAATCTCTGCACATTTACCCTGTAAAATCTTGTCATGGTATTGACCTTGCACAGGCTGATGTTCGTGAACGTGGTCTTGCGGGGGACAGGCGGTTCATGTTGGTCGATGGGGATGGCCAATTTATTACCCAGCGCCAAAACCCAAACCTTGCACGTGTCAATGTGTGCAAAACGAATACGGGTCTGTTGCTGACATTGGATAATCATCCCCCCTTAAACATAGACATGATGGCTACGAAAATACGCAAGAACGTTACTGTCTGGCGCTCTACCCTAGAGGTCTGTTGGGCGAATGCAGACGTGAACGAAATTCTGTCTACATGGTTTGGTAAAACTGTCTCGCTTGTCTTTATGGATGAGAAAAGCCAGCGCATGGTCAATTCTGTATGGGCGTCCACACCAAGCCAAGTCAGTTTCGCCGATGGCTATCCCATACTTGTCACCAATACCGCGTCTCTCGACGCTCTCAACGCTCATATTGTCGCGAGTGGCGGCGATCCTGTGCCAATGAGCCGCTTTCGCCCGAATGTCGTTGTGCACAGCGAGGAGGCGTGGGGCGAAGACAATTGGAAATCCCTGCAAATCGGTGATGTTGTCCTCGATCTTGTCAAGCCCTGCACACGCTGTATCATGACGACACTCGACCAAAATACAGGCAAGAAACAAAGCCGCGAACCTCTACGCGCCCTCAAAACCCTCCGCACCTCACCCGACCCCAACAATGCAGGCGTTATCTTTGGCATGAACGCAGTGGTGAGGAAAACAGGGGACGTTCAAATTAACACACCTGTACAGCTAGTGCTTTAGGCGGGCGAGGATGGCAGAAATTGAGAAAACGAGCTTGCGTTGGTATGTGGTAATATTTGCCATATTATATGTGGTAATAAGTATATTCTTTACGCAAATCGTAATGGTATTTTTCAAATAGCTGGATGATGATCTCGTGTGCATTTATTCCGTTTTATTGCGCCCTCTGTGTTAGTTTTATTTTCGTAGCCAAAAGGGGCCGTGTGCTAACAAAGCATGAAAACAACAAATTGGTGTTTACAGACATATTTACAGCTGTTTTCGTACAAGTGTCGATGCTTACATATGTTATCCGTGCTCAAGTCGTATCCGAAGAAGAAATTAAGTTTATGATGGAGGGAGGGAGTGGCTCTTATCTGTTAGTAGGTCTTTTGGTCTGTAGTGTCATATATGTTTTCGGGAATGCTATATTAATGCGGTGGGCCTATGGTGGTTTAGCAAAAGTGTTTTGACGAAAATATGCCGTCGCACTGATATTGGGACGGTCTTTGATTAAAGGATTTTAAAAATACGGCGAATTTATAGGGCAACTTGCCGGTCCAACACGGCCTTCGAGGAGGTCTCGTTCCGCGACAAGTTTTTTTCTTAAAAATTTCATGAACACCCGTACCCGATAATTATTACGCATGCTGTGATGGGCTAGAAGCCAGATTTGGAGATTGAAACTCTCATTCGTTTTGCGAAGGCACACAATATCCTTGTCATGAGCAACAGAGATCGCGGCCGTATGGCAAATCCCGATGCCAGCACGTAGTGCTTGCGCCATGCCGTAGGCGGTATTTATATGCATCGCTATTTTTGGGGTAAGTTTTTGCGAATGCATCCATGAATTCATAATGTCAAAAGGCCAAACTATCCAAGGGAAATCATGCAATGCACACCCCTTTGGGTAGCTATCAATCAATGCCTTTGCGCCGAAAACACCAAAACTATAATCCGTAATATGATGACCAACATAATCTTCGGGCGGTGAATTCGTGGCCCGTAAAATAACGTCTGCTTCGCCTTTGTCTAAGTCTGCGAGCCCTTGGTTGAGGCGCAAATCTATTTCGATATCAGGGTAGAGCGTACTAAATTCTTTTAAGACAGGCATTAGGCTATAGGCACGTGCATCTATGGTTTCAAAACATATACGACCAGATAGTTTTTCGCTGTTCTCATTTGTATTCTTAATAATGAGCGCTGCACTGGCCATGTCTCTTGCCTGTACTGCAATGCTTTCCCCCGTCTTCGTAAGGATAATACCATTCGGGGTACGGTGTAAAAGCTTAGTGTTAAGGTCTGCTTCCAGTGCCGTTATACGGCGTGAAACAGAGGTATGGTTTAGCCCAAGTTCTGTACTTGCCTTGGCAAAAGAGCCTGTACGGGCGCAGGTTTCGAGTATGCGTAAGTCATTCCAATTCATGATGTGCAATATTGCACATGGGATGTGCGGTGTCTTGCCTTCTTTTTATGATCCACATATTGCACACATAATTACTCATATTCCTCCTTTTAGGGTTTTCTTATGATTATGAAATCTTTCTTTATGTCAATGTTCACTACAAGCTGCTTGCTTATGCCAAGCATTGCTTTTGCAGCTCCTAAGGTAGAAGAAGTTGTACATATTTATAAAAAAGGGCAGGTGATTGATTTTCTTCTTCTGACCAATAAAGAAAACTATAATAAAAATTTTAATGCCTACCGCGAAAGTTTCATAAAACCCGCTGTTGAAGAATTAGGCTTCACGACCTTACCAAGCTTTTTTGTAGACAAGAACCCAATTCAAGGAAATATTTCACCTGATTTCCTCGCCATAGGGACATGGAAATTTGAAGGCACGAAAAATGGTTGGAAAGTCAGGGATGATGCTCTGGAAAAATTTATGAAACGTGTTCCAGATTTACATGCTCAACGTATGCGTATTTGGTCACTCTTCAATATGAGTTTGTATCTGATAAAAGAGGATAAAACATTCACGACATTTTCCGATAAAACCTATGTGTTGACTTCATATTGGCAAAAGGACAAACGCAAATTTAAACGGTTTAAAAAAGAAATGCTCAAAAAAATAGCGGCGGCAAATGGTATCGTGAAAATTGAATTCACAGACAGCAGATCACCATTCGGATATGCCTATAACCCCGAATACACCTTTATTTCGCAGTGGCAGAGCAAAGCTGCATTCGAAGCGTTTCTCCCCAAAAGCAAAGCCATGAATACCTCGGCCGTAAAGCACGTCAACCAATTCTACATCACCCACTACGCCCCCAAACAAACGCGTAAAACTACGGAGCCATAAGGGTTTTAAGTGATAAGCGAATTTAGAGTTTTACTAAGGCGCTAAACGTTGAATTTAAAGTGCATGATGTCGCCGTCTTTGACGATGTAGGTTTTGCCCTCTTGGCGGGTTTTGCCAGCTTCTTTGGCGCCTTGTTCGCCGCCGTGCTCTACATAGTCATCATAGGCCGTGGTCTCGGCGCGAATAAAGCCGCGTTCGAAATCTGTATGGATAACGCCTGCGCATTTTGGAGCGCTCCACCCCTCATGGAATGTCCATGCACGGGCTTCTTTGGGGCCAACTGTGAAATAGGTTTGTAGACCAAGCAGGTTGTACCCCGTTTGGATCATGCGGTTCAGGCCTGGTTCTTCTAGGCCAATGGCTTCGAGAAATTCTGCCCGTTCTTCCGCATCGAGAAGGGCAAGTTCGCTTTCGATTTGCGCGGAAATAATCACGGCTTCTGCGCCTTCTTTTTTCGCATGTGCAAAAACGACTTCGGAATAGGCATTGCCGTCCGCCGCACTGTCTTCGTCAACATTGGCAACATAAAGCACGGGTTTTGAGGTCAAAAGCTGTAGCATACGCCACGCTTGTACATCATCTTCGTCAATAACTGCATTACGGGCAGGGCGGCCTTCATTAAGTTCGGCCATAGCAAGTTCAATAAGGTTGAGTGTTTGTAGAGCTTCTTTGTCGCTTTGTTTGGCTTTCTTCTCAAGCGCAGGCTTGCGTTTCTCAAGGCTTTCCATATCGGCGAGCATTAACTCTGTCTGTACAACGTCCAGATCGGCCAGTGGGTCGATTTTACCTTCCACATGGGTTACGTCATCATCATCAAAACAGCGCAGCACATAGGCAATGGCGTCTGTCTCGCGGATATTAGAGAGGAATTGATTGCCAAGGCCTTCACCTTGTGACGCGCCGCGCACAAGGCCAGCAATATCAACGAAATTCATACGCGCAGGGATAAGCTCTTTCGAGCCACCAATTTTGGCAATGATCGGCAGGCGTGCTTCTGGCACAGCCACTTCGCCAACATTTGGCTCGATTGTACAAAACGGATAGTTTTCTGCCTGGGCAGAGGCTGTTTGTGTAAGGGCGTTGAAAAGTGTCGATTTACCTACATTTGGCAGGCCAACAATTGCGCATTTAAATCCCATGATCGTCCTCGTGTTTTTGTCTGGTATTGTGTCTAGTTTCTGCGCGGTTTTGACGTCGGCGCAGGGGCAAGATGGTTTACCCGTGTCTGATATTTATTATTATCGCCCATAGCAAGCAAATCCGCCGCGCGGGCACAGGCGTCATTTAGGGCATTCACCCAATCTGCGTCCGCTTTGGCGAAATCTGAAAGCACATGGCTGTGAACTTTGTCTTTATCGCCCGGATGGCCAATGCCCATACGTGCACGTACGAAATCTGCGCCCATATTTTGACGAATAGACCGCAGGCCATTATGTCCTGCAATACCGCCGCCCGTTTTGACACGAAATTTACCTGCGTCAATATCAAGCTCGTCATGAAAGACGACGATTTTGTCGAGCGGTATTTTATAGAACTGGGCGCACTTTTGTACAGCACGTCCCGATTCGTTCATAAATGTCATGGGTTTGAGAATAGCCGTTTTGATACGACCGTTTGGCGTATCAATAAAGCCTTCGCGTAGGGCACCTTGAAATTTTGATTTCTCTGGGCCAAATCCGTGAAAATCGGCAATCGCATCAACGGCCATAAAGCCTATATTGTGGCGATTGCCTTTATATTTTTCACCAGGATTGCCGAGGCCAACAATTAATAACATTGGCCTCTCCTTTGTTTTACGATTGGGAAAAACCCAATTGAGAAGCGTGATTAAGCTTCGCCTTCTTCAGCAGGAGCTTCTTCACCTTCGGCTGCTTCGCCTTCAGTTGCTTCGCCTTCGTCCTCATCATCATCACTCTCACCGCGTGTGGCAACAACCGTAAGGATTGTTGGGTCACGATCCGTAATCGCAGAGGTAACACCTTCTGGAAACGTGATTTCTGAGATGTGAAGTGATTCACCCATTTCGATTGTGCTGAGGTCGATTTCGATCTCTGCAGGAATTTTACCCGCTGGGCAACGCACTTCGATTGTATAACGTACAACGTTCAATGTACCGCCTTGTTTAAGGCCTGGGCATTCTTCTTCGCCGACAAAGTTAACTTTCACTTCAACAGTGATAATCGTGTCTTCTGTCACGCGGAAGAAATCAACATGTTGCGGTGTTTCTTTAACAGGGTGGAACTGAATGTCATGTGTCATGGCAAATTGCTCTTTGCCTTTATGGGAAAGTTTCACCATTTTAGAGATGAATTGACCAGAATTGATCGCTTTTAAAACTTCATTTGTTTTAAGTTGGATCGAAACAGGATCTTCACCGCCGCCATAAATAATGGCAGGAACCATATTTGCACGACGCACAGCGCGCGCATTACCAGTACCAGTGAGTTCACGTACTTCCACGTCTAGAATAATATCAGCCATTTTATCGTCCTTTTAGCGCCAATCTGTATGATCTGGCCCATGTTCCATATTTTGAGAGCGTTTTTCTTGTCGTAATGAGCTATATCTCATACGACAAGCGAAAATACATTCTCAAGCAATGCTTTGAATTTCGTGCGCGTTGTATAGTGGATTGTCTGCACAAGCGCAAGCCCATTTGATACAGGTTTTTATATGAAATGTGAAGAGTGTATCTGGCACTGTATTTCGGCCTTTATTGCCTTTGTTTCGACTTAATGTAAACTTAGGGATGAAACTCTACCTATTTTGAAAGTATAAGGAGTAATTATGCGTAAATATCTTCTTCTGTCCGTCTGTGCTTTGGGGGCAATGACTGCCAATATCGCGCCGCATCATGCACTTGCCCAAGTCGTGCAAAATGATCAAAATCTGTCGCTGACCATTTATGGAGATAATCGGGCCTTGGTCGAAGATATTCGTACGGTTAATTTCAAAAAAGGGCGGTCTACTGTAAGTTTGCCAAATGTTTCGTCGCAAATCAACGCGCCAAGTGCAACATTTGTGGCCGACGGGATTGAAATTGTTGAACAAAATTTTGACTTCGACCTTTTGACGCCAAACAAATTAATGCAAAAATCTGTTGGTGAATATGTGCAAATCATCCGCACAAACCCCGGAACAGGGGTTGAAACCCGTGAACGTGCCAAGGTTTTGGCTGTTAATGGCGGTGTTGTTGTGCAAATTGGTCGCCGCATCGAAGTTCTGCGTGATGATAATTTGCCGACTCGCGTTATCTTTGACAAAATTCCAGACAATCTACGCGCGGAACCTACATTATCAGTCATGGTTGATTCGCAAGCCGCAGGTTCGCGCTCTGCAAGTTTGACATATTTGACAGGTGGCCTGTCTTGGCGCGCTGATTATGTACTGCTTTTTGATGAAAATGCCAAAAAAATGGATTTTCAAGGCTGGGCAACGCTGACAAACAATACTAATACCACATTTAGCAATGCAAAAACCTCACTGATTGCGGGTCATGTGGGCAAGCAAAACCGTAACCGCTATAATAATTACAATAATAACCGCAATATTCGTTCTGGTGGCAACCAAGCCAACCCGCACGAGCGTATTGGTGACAATTACCTCTATCCTCTGCCAGGGACGACAACAATTGCTAGCCAGCAAACTAAACAAGTCAGTTTTATTGATGTGCAAAATGCAAAAGCTGAAAAATCTTATGAATATGTCGCGCGTGGCTATCAATCCAACAAAGATCCGCAAAATGTCGATGTACGTATTGTTTTCTCTAATTCTCGCGAAGCAGGCTTGGGCGAGGCACTGCCCAAAGGTACAATCCGCGTCTATGCCAAGGATAAACAGGGGCGTTCGCAATTTATTGGTGAAGATACCATCACACATGTGGCCGCAGGTTCGGAACTGGCCTTGAAAATTGGTGAAGCATTTGATGTCACAGTGAAATCAACACAAATGGCGACAAATATTATTTCCAAACGGCGTACGGATACGACGATGAAATACGAAATCAAGAATGCCAAGACCGAACCCGTAAAGGTCACAATCCGTCAACAGCTCTGGGGATGGCGTACCGAGTACGATATCCGCGCCGAGAGCCATGATAGCCGTACCCCAGATGCCTATAGCCGTGTGTGGACGATAGATGTGCCTGCTGAAGGGACATCGACGCTTGAATTCACCATTCGTGAGACCAGAAGCTATTAAAATGCACACATTCGTCGCTATTTCCCTAAGCTTTGCTCTCAGCTTGCCTTTGTCCATTATGGCAAATGCGGACGAGCGTGTGCGCGTGGTCTCAAAACAGGCCGATAGCACCGCTTTGACCATATATCCTGACAACCTCGCCCTTATCACGGAAACACGGCGGGTCGTATTGCCAAAGGGCAAATCCAAACTGGTATTTGAAGGGGTCAATGACCGCATGATCCCTGCCTCTATACTCTTGCGTGAATTTAGCGGCATGGTGATTGAACAAAATTTTGATTATGCCTTGTTGAATGACGCCAGTTTGTTTGAAAAATCTGTCGGCAAGACCGTGACCTTAACCCGCACCCATAACGCCAGCGGCAAAGTACAGCGCGTGAGCGCCAAGATCGTTGCGGCAGGTGAGGGAATGCGCGAGCATTATGATTACCGCACACGTACGACCGCGCCTATGTCTTCGGGTAAAATTGACGGGGTCATCTTTGAAATTAATGGGAAGTACGAAGCCTATCAATGTTCAGGCTTGTCCGAGGGCACACGTTTTGAAAACTTGCCTACGGGACTGACCAATGTTCCCGAACTGTCTATCGAAGTCGAGGCAACAAAAGCAGGGCCGCAAGATATCGTCATTTCATACTTGGCCGATAATTTTAGTTGGCAAGCGGATTACCGTCTCGACTTAAAAGGAGACGACGCACACGCCAACCTAAATGGATGGCTGACGATTAATAATGAAACGTCACAATCATTTAAAAACACACCGCTCGCGATTATCGCAGGGACGCTAAACCGAAGCCACGAGACGCAAGCACCTGCCATTAAAGCCAAACAAATTTACGCAAATTGCTGGCCAGACCAATCGACGCAAACACCTGTCGCTCTTACTGAAACACGCAATCAATACCGAAATGAAATAAAGAAATTTGGTTCAGGCATAATGCGAGAATCTGAGCCACAAATGGCATATGCGATGGCGGACGTTGATGAAATCATTGTCACTGGTTCGGGGGGGAAGCGTAAAGTAGAACAAGAAGATTTTGGCGACTATAAACTTTACCGCATAAATGAACCTGTGACTGTGAGTGCATATCAAACCAAACAAGTTCGTTTTCTGAAAACTGATGAGGCGGAGTACGAAAAAATGTATACGCTTGATGTCAATCTAAATGCTGCGCGTAACAGATATGCGGGACAGGATGGTTTGCAAAATACTATGATTGAATATCGTCTCGACAATAGTCGTGACGGTAAAATTGCCAAGCCATTACCCAAGGGCAATATGCTCGTATTTGCCAAAGCTGAAAACGGAAAAACAATCGTCATTGGCGAGACGAATGTGGTCGATACGGCCATTGACAATCCAATGAAAATCTATTTGGACGCAAGTTTTCTCGTGCAAGTGAACACAGTATATAGCGCCCGTCACTATTCCAAAACACTCACCAGACGCAACCGCGTAAAAGCGGACGTTGCACATAATATTATCAATGCATCTGATCTGGATATTCGTGTCGAAATCAACATTCCTGACAGTTATAAATCTTTAAAAATCAGTGCGATGAGCCAGAAACAAGATTCAAAAGTGGGGGCGAATGGATGGACTGTTTTAGTGCCCGCGAACGCATCTACCCTGTTAAGCTATCATGTAAACTTCATCGAGTAAGCTTTCGAACTCAGTACAAATAATCAAGCTATAACAATATGCTAGCAGTATACCACGATTCGCGTGCAGGTTGATATGCAAAATACGACTCGCAGTAATTGGGCGACACGTACCGTTATGACGCTAAGTTTTTCAAGAGGCATAACTCTCAAAACCCTAGACGCCCCGTTGTTGAAACGGTGTAAATTCCATTAAAATACAAGAGTGTACGTGAATGTCCAGATTCAAAATCGTCTACAATATTTTGTTTCATAGGCCATAAAAGAGCAAGAACAGCATGCACTCCATAGCTTTTACAGCAGAAAAGGCCGCTCAGTCTTGTCTAAATGTACGTGAGAAGGCGGTAATAAAACACTAATCAAACAGTTTAGAAACACTCTCATCATTTGAAATACGACGGATCGCTTCGCCGAGTAAATTGGAGATTGTGACCGTGCGGATTTTCTTACACGCTTTCACATCATCTGGCTGAGTGATTGTGTCGGTGATGACAACTTCTTTCATGACAGAATTTGTAATGCGCTCGACGGCTGGCTTGGAAAGAACACCGTGCGTAATATAGGCTGACACATCTTTTGCACCAGCTTCCATAAGTGCCTTCGCAGCATTACAGAGCGTGCCGCCACTATCGATAATGTCATCAAGGATGATGCAGGAACGACCTTTAACATCACCAATAATATTCATGACTTCGCTCTCGCCTGCTTTCGGACGACGCTTGTCAACAATGGCAATGTCGGCTTCGAAACGTTTGGCAAGTGCACGTGTCCGCACCACACCACCCGTGTCAGGAGAGACGAACAAAATGTTCTCGCGCTCTTTGCGAGTATACTCATTTTTGATATCTGCTTCGAAAACAGGTTGGCCAAAAAGATTGTCTGTAGGGATATCAAAGAAGCCCTGAATTTGGCCTGCATGAAGATCAAGGGTCAAGACACGGTCTGCACCAGCCTGAGTAATAAGGTTAGCAACAAGCTTGGCCGTAATCGGAGTACGACCACCTGATTTACGGTCTTGGCGCGCATAGCCATAATAAGGAATAACAGCCGTGATCCGCGCGGCAGAGGCACGAACAAGTGCGTCCATAATAATCAGAAGTTCCATCAAATGATCATTGGCTGGCGCGGACGTTGAAAGGATAATGAAAATATCTTCTCCCCGTACATTCTCATTGATACGGACAAAAATCTCTTGGTCACGAAACCGCTCAATATTGACACTTGTAAGGGGGACGTCGAGTACGTCTGCAACTTTGTTGGAAAGTTCAAGACTGGATGTACCGCTGAGAAGTTTCATGTTGGTCACCTGTATGTTTGATAAGTATTGTGGCTATACGTTATTTTGCCGTGCTTAACAGGGAATCTGGAAATGTAAAACCCTAACTCAGGATTCATCTAAAATAATTGCTGAAATATTGCGCCCATAGTCAGATATGCCGTTATGTGCGTTATGACGATAGCTAAAATAATGATCATGTTGTGCATAGGTGCAGTCAGGGAGTGCTTGCGTGATTCGCACGCCAGCGCGCAAGAGTTTCCGCGCTAAATAGGTTTTTATATCGAAATAAGAACGGTCACCCTGACCCTTGGTAAACAATTTTGCTGTGTCCGTACGTTCCGCAACAAATTGTGCGACAAATTCAGGCCCAACTTCGAAATGTTTAGCGCCAATGCAAGGGCCAATTGCCGCGTGAATGTTCTCGCGCGTGGCACCAAGGGCAAGCATGGCGTCAATCGTTGCGTCTGTTACGCCGCCAAGTGCGCCGCGCCACCCTGCATGCGCTGCCCCGATCACACGCGCAACAGGATCCGCGAACAAAACAGGCGCGCAATCTGCGGCGAGGGCAGAACAGGCAATGCCCGCTATATTCGTGACGATTGCGTCCGCTTTAGGGCTTTCGCCCATATCCCAAATATTTGTAGCCGTAATAACATCAATGGAATGGTGTTGATGTGCGCTCAGCAGGTTATTTGTTTCACAGCCGAGCGCATTGGCAACACGCCTGCGGTTTTCAAATATATGTGCGCGTTTATCATCTGAACCCCACCCCGTGTTCAGGCTTTTGTATCTCCCTTCGGAAACACCGCCCCCACGCCCGAAAAAACCATGGCTTATCCCGTCACAATTATCAAAAGCAGGGGAAAATAGCACAGGGATATCATTCATAATCATGTTTCACGCGTGTCTTTAAACCCTAATGGCGTAGCTTTAAACCCTAATGGGCCAGCCAGTCCTTTAGACTGTAGCGCAATCGCTTTAAACAAATTGCCCATTTCGTCCTCGTGGGTCAAGCGGTGCAGTTGTCGTGCAATCTTTTCCTTGGCATTTGGCGTATTGCGCGAAAGAGCCACGGCGCGAACCTCTATGCCAAGACGTGATAGGAATTGCCCTTGCGGACACGCACCGTACACATCAAGCTCTGCGGCAAGGGCAATCTCGCGCAAATGAGCAAAATCAACACGCGCCGTTAAATCTGCGTGTCCGGGTTCGTCGAGCGGGGATGTTTTCGTGTGCTTTTTAAGAGCTTGGAATGTATCGCCCAATTCTGTCTCGCGCGGGCCGTAATCAATAAACAGTGCCGCGCCCATATTGTTTGCAAAACGGTTTTGTAAAGCGTCCACCAATTGCGCCAGTCCAGGGCTCACCTCAATCAAATCTCCGTCTTTGAAATCGGGAAGTATTGAGGGTAGGAGGGCTTGGTCAATCGCTGATATGGGCGATGGAGCGATACTGTAAATAAGCGCGTCGGGATTGTTGGGATCAACTTCGACATAGCGTTCATGCCAGCCGCCATTGCCTTTAAAACGGTCTTTCATAATGAATTGGCGAATTGGCAGACAGTCCAAAAACTCATTGCCGATAATCAGGGTTGGGCCTTGGGGAATGTCTTCCAGTTTTGAAACCCACTGTACAGGTACACCACTATTGCCAAGTTGTTCTGCTTGTTTGGCTTCGAGTGCGCTGGATGTCTCGATAAGGTTGAGCTGAATGGCGTTTTTGAAATCCTTGTCCAGATTGGCTGTACGTAAAATATCCGCCATCATCACCCCGCGCCCTGGGCCATATTCAACGAGGTGTACGGTGTCAGGACTGCCCATAGACCGCCAAGCATGAATAAGCCAAAGCCCAAGCACTTCGCCAAACATTTGGCTGATCTCTGGGGCTGTGATGAAATCACCATCGACGCCAAAAGGGTCACGGGTCGGGTAATACCCTTGGGTCGGGTCAAGCAATGCCCACCCCATATACCCCGCAATACTCATGGGGCCATTGTCTTTGATATGGGTCAGAATGCGCTGTTTCAGCGTTTTCATACTAGGTTGGCACTTCTTCTGTCGGACGCAAAACTGCGACCGCAGGGCGTTTGAGCGCCCACATAATCACGATAAGCCCGATAATTACCATTGGCAGAGAATACATCATGCCACGCGTCAGGAACCCAAATTGGGCAATGCCAACGTCTGGCTCTCGGAAGTTTTCGACGAAAATACGAAAAGCCCCATACATGACCAAGAACATACCCGTACTCAGCCCCGGTTTTGTAAGCGTTTTGAATTTACGTGCCCCAATAAACAAGACGATGAAAATCACAAACCCTTCGAGGAAGCTTTCATAAAGCTGACTTGGATGGCGCGGATAAGGGGAGGTGTCAAAGATAAATGCCCACGAGACATCTGTGACGCGGCCATAAAGTTCTTGATTGATGAAATTGGCAATGCGTACAAGGCCGATGCCGATAGGGGCAGAAATCGCGGCCAAATCGGCAATACGCGCTTGCGCGATTTTGCGTGAACGTGACATGTAAATGGCCGCGACAACAACGCCCAAGAAACCACCATGAAAGGCCATGCCGCCTTCCCAAACTTTGAAAATTCGGATGGGGTCGGAAATGTAATCTGCTGTATTATAGAGAAGAATGGAACCTATGCGCCCACCAATAATAATACCGAGCAAACAATAGAACATGTAATCTTCGAGCATGCGGCCATTCGGGATCAGGCTAGGTGTACCGCCGTCTGTTTTGGGAACCCAAATATCAGTGCGCGCACATGTCCGTTTGGCATAATAATAAGCAAGGAACAGGCCGATAATATAGCTAACACCATACCATTTTACGGAAATCGGCCCGATATGAAAAATCTCGTCTTTAATCCATGGCGGGAAATGAATGGCACGCATCATAAATTCGGGTGTAGTGAAGTGTGCTGAAAACAGCTCTGTGATGAGAATGCTCATTTTTCGCTCTTTAGTGTTCCGATTTGTTGTAAACGGTGTTATACTGATATGATAAATAAGCCAAGCCGTTAGGAACGCATAATGCAAACCAAATCACCTGCTTTTGAAGATATTGCCAATTTAATGACCAATGCATTCGGGGCTGCTAAGGGCGTTGGTGATGAAGTGCGTGCGGCTGCACGTGCGCGTGCTGATCGTGTTATTGCGGATATGGATTTGGTCAGCCGTGATGAGTTTGAAGCGTTTAAAATGATGGCGTCATCTGCACAACAAGAAATCTCCGAGCTGAAATCCCAAGTAAAAAAGCTAGAGGCCAGTGTCAAAGCTCTCAAGAAAAAAGCGAAATAACGAGAATTTCAGGGGTGTATTCGCCAAAAACGGCAGAATACTTATCCTCATACCAAATCTAGTTATCAACAGTAATCTACCTACTACATATTGCCTATTGCCCCTGTGCCTCTAACATGGCGTTAAGAATCGGTTAATCTTTGGATTTGTAAAGACCGATCATGTGGGGCAAATAAAAGGGTCATGCGCGTAAGCGTAAGTGGGTAATATGATGAAATTCGCGGATGAAACATGTGTACGGCCTGGCCCGTCTTTGAAGAGTGCGGGCGCCGTAAGAGCAAACCCTCTCAATACATTTGAACGCCTTGCCATCGCCGAGCATTACGACTTTGAGCGCGTTGCAACACATGAACTCCATCTCTCGCTCAAAGGGCTATGGTGTGATCATGATATTTCATTGTCATGGAAACCAGACACCGAACAATTAAATTTATATCTCTTATTTGATGGCCGTACCCCGGGTGGGCGTTCTGACGATATTTGTCGCCTTCTCTCCTTGTTGAATGAACGTCTTAACGGTGGTCATTTTGATTTTTGGGACAAAGATAGCGCACTTGTGTATCGCAATACGCTCAGTCTTGCTGGTGGCGCGACACTACGTATTGAACAAGCAATGGCGCTTTTGGCATCGGCGCTCGACGCGGCAGAACGCGGCTATCCTGCTTGCCAATATGTTGTCTGGGCAGGAAAAACGCCAGAGGACGCCCTTAATTCGGCGCTTCTTGATCTTGCGGCACAAGTTTAGGAATAGAGTTTAGGAATAGAGACATGACTAGGGGCAAACTTTCAACATCGACACATGTGTTAATTGGCGCTGGCCATATGGGCGGCGCATTGCTGAACGGTTGGTTGAACGGTTTTGGCCAGAACCGTTCTGGGATGAACAGTTCTGGGATGAACAGTTCTGGGGAAGCAAAACTTGAACCTTCCGAAATTCTGATCATTGACCCGTCACCGGGCGAAGCTGCCGAGAAAGCTTTGGAGCTAGGCGCGAAATATGCAACGGGCCTCACCAAAGGTTCGGCGAGCGGACTTAAACTCTGTCTTTTGGCGGTAAAACCACAAATGTTCGCAGAAATTGGCGAAGGTCTTGCTAAGTCCTTGCCGAGTGATGTGTTGATTATCTCTATCATGGCAGGGATAAGCCTTGAAATGCTGAATGATGTTTTTGGGATACGCCCTGTTATTCGCGCTATGCCCAACACCCCTGCGGCTTATGGCAAAGGGATTACGGCATTCGTTGGCGGCGTCGGCGTGACGCAAGCGCACAAGAAGCTTGCCCGTACACGTCTAGAGGCAGGCGGCAAAGTGGTGGAAGTAGAGACAGAACGTCAAATCGATATGGTGACAGCCGTATCTGGCTCTGGCCCCGCCTATGTATTTGTTCTGACCGAAGCGATGGCAGCGGCAGGTGTTCGACTTGGCTTGCCCGAAGAATTAGCAAAAGAACTTGCGCGAGAAACCGTAATCGGATCTGGCTATATGTTGGACAAAAATGATCATGAGGTCTCAGATTTACGCCGCGCGGTGACTTCGCCTGGCGGAACGACGGAGGCGGCACTCGAAGTGCTTATGTCTGATAATGGTTTGCCATCGGTTATGCGTAAGGCCGTGAATGCGGCCTTCGCACGCTCACGCGAACTTGGTAGTCGAAAAACTTAAACACAAAAACTTAAATACAAACAAGAACCGCCTTTATTTCGGCCAAGAACTGACTCTATTTAGGTAATGTGATCTGACAGCGTAGACCTTTCATCGGGCTTTCCAAGAGTTGCAATGTGCCGCCGTGTGCTTGGATAATATCATTGGCAATCGATAGGCCTAGCCCGACACCTTTACGGTTTTGATTGCGTGCCGTATCAAGACGGCTAAATGGTTTTAGCGCTTCCAAACGTTCGGATTTTGGAATGCCTGGGCCGTCATCATCAATGGCAAGCGTAATAGATTTCGCAGATCCTTTCGCAGATCCTTTCGCAGTAATTTCTATGTTTTTACTATAGCTTTTTGCATTATCTATTAAATTGGAAAGCGCACGTTTTAACGCAATTTCACGCATATTTAGCGACAAATCACCTTCGAGCCGAAGAATCGGTATTGGTGTATTGTTTGCGGAAACAAGGTCGGTAAGCAAGACGCCGATATCTGAAAGTTCAATTGTTTCTTGCGAATTATCACGCGCAAAATCGAGATACCCGTCGAGCATTAACGCCATATCTTTCACATCTTTTTGAGCGGCTATTGTGTCTTCGGATTGCTCCGTCATAGATAAATGAAGGTTGAGGCGGGTGAGTGGCGTGCGTAAATCATGGCTTACGCCTGCTAAAAATGATGTGCGTTGTTGCACATGGCGCAAGAGGCGTTCACGCATTTCAAGGAAAGAGCGACCTGCTTGACGTACTTCTGCGGCGCCAGATGGTTTGAAATTCCCTATGCCGCGCCCTTTGCCAAAGTCTTCGGCAGCATTGGCGAGCCTGACAATGGGTCGTGCCTGATTGAGAATAAATAATATACTTACGAGGCTTAACAGCACAGTGGTCATCAGCAGCCAGAATAGAAAGACAAACCCCGTGGGGGCAAAAACCCGTTCACGCGGCACGTAAAACCGAAGCACACCTTCGTCTACGCGAAGGCGAATATCAATATAATGCGGATAACGTGTCGTATCAAACCAGAAGGGGGTATCGATATTGTGTGACAGAGCATTGCGCAGGGTTTTATCAAGTGAGGAGAAAAATGCTCTCCGTTTTGCCGTCGGGAGGATAGCGTCGGGATAGAGTTTAACGGAAAGCTGTATTTTGGGCCGTAGCATGGCATCCAGTGTAACAGCAGTCTCTGAACTCGGGTTTTCAAGATAAAGCGTGTGGGCAACCGATATGTCCGCAGCCACACTGTTAGAAAGGCTTGCTGTCACAGTTTGCCAATGGGCTTGAAAGAAAATATAGGCAACGATAATTTGCATAAGCGCAATCGGCAACATGATAATCAGCAAAGCGCGCCCAAACAGGCTTTTGGGCAGTCGCTTTTTCAACCAAGTTTCATGTGCGCGCTCGTCAATCATATGGCCTCATATGGTTCGGCTTGCAGACGGTAGCCGCGATTACGCACCGTGAGTAGAAATTCAGGTTGGCTTGGGTCATCTTCAAGTTTGCGGCGTAAACGTGTGATTTGAACATCTACGGCGCGTTCACTTTTGGCACTGATTTGCGCGGCGAGGGCCTCTCGGCTAACGGGGGTGCCAACACGGCGGGCGAGTGTTGTCAGGAGGGCGATTTCCCCTGTTGTTAAATGTATGCGCTCGGTGCCTTTAAGCAAGACTGTCGTATTAAGATCAAAAACCCATGAGCCGAATTTGAGTTTATGGGTGCGAGGGCGCGTGCTTTGACGTTTCAATATTGATTTAATACGTAGGATCAGCTCTTCAGGTTCAAACGGTTTGGAGAGATAATCATCTGCGCCGAGGCTTAACCCTTTAATGCGGTCTTGCGCGTCGCCGCGTGCGGTGAGTAGAATAATGGGAACATTATCAATCTCACGCAAAGATTTCGTAAGTGCGAATCCGTCTTCGCCTGGCATCATAACGTCGAGAATAAGTAAATCAAAAGCGAGCCCATTCATCAAACGGCGCGCGTCATGAGCGTTGGCGGCGGTGGACACACGAAAATCATTGCGGAGCAAAAACTTTTTAAGCAGCTCACGTATTCTGTCATCATCATCTACGACCAGTAAATGTATGTCTTTATAGTCCGCCATGTCAGTAGAATTTTCCATATGCTTCCCGAGCTTGGTAGAATTTCCTTAAATGCTATTTCTAACCCGAATTCAGGTTGACACAAGTCAAACAAAAGAGAAAAAGAGGGTTTGTTGTCACACTATGTTTCTTCTTATGTCCTCAATAAGTGTGAAACGTGCCACAAAAAGCCAACTCTTTGTGTTCAAAGGAAGCGTATTGCTCTCCTTAGTATGCAAGGAAATTTAACAAGAGGCGAGGAGCGCACAAGCGCGACCGGGAATGTAATAAAGAGGCGAGGAGCGCGTAAGCGCGACCGGGAATGTAATAAAGAGGCGAGGAGCGCGTAGCGCGACCGGGAATGTATAACAAGAGGCGAGGAGCGCGTAAGCGCGACAGGGAAATTATTATGACAGATGCACCTTTTCATGATCGTGATGGATATATTTGGATGGACGGCGAGTTCGTGCAGTGGCGCGACGCAAAAATCCATGTCCTGACGCATGCTCTGCATTATGGCTCTGGCGTATTCGAAGGTGACCGTGCCTATGACGGCGAAATTTTTGCCCTCAATGACCATAGTAATCGCCTGATTAATTCTGGAAAATTACTTGGATTTGATGTGCCGTATACTGCCGAAGAAATTGACCAAGTTTGTAAGGATACATTGGCAAAATCTGGTCTGGAATCTGCCTATGTACGACCATTTGCATGGCGTGGTAGCGAGCAAATGGGGGTCGCTGCACAGAAAAACAAAATTCACATGGCCGTTGCCGTTTGGGCATGGGGCGATTATTTCGATGATAAAATGAAGGGTATTACATTGTGTATGGCCGATTGGAAACGTCCAGCGCCAGATACAATCCCGTGTAAAGCCAAGGGCGCAGGTCTGTATATGATTTGTACACTTTCAAAACATGCGGCGTCCGACAAAGGTTATGATGACGCGCTTATGCTCGATTATAAAGGGCGTATTGCAGAATGTACGGGCGCACATATTTTCTTCATCAGAGACGGTGAGTTACATACGCCAACGAATGATATTCTTCTCGATGGCATTACGCGTAAAACGGTTTTAGCACTCGCAGAGCACCGCGGTCTCAAAGTCAACTCACGCGACATCTGGCCAGATGAATTATCATCATTCTCTGAATGTTTTATTGTAGGGACTGCGGCTGAAATCACACCCGTACGTTTAATCGAAGAGTATAAATATACGCCAGGTGATTTAACGCGCAACATGGTCGAAGATTACGACAATCTTGTGCATCGTAAGCTTAAATTATAAGCGGCGCTAAACTTATCTATTTGCTGAACTTATCTATTTAAAGGCTGCGCGGATATAATGTAGTCCCGTATATACGGACAAAAATGCCGCCAGCCACAAACACCCAAGACCTGCTTTCATCGCATACCCAGATATTTCTGGGATCATACCAGATATTGGCAACATTTCGCGTGTGCTTATTCCAATCAACAAAAGCAAAATTGCGAGCATCTCCGC
>NVXK01000010.1 GCA_002733905.1 Robiginitomaculum sp.
CCAACGTTTAAAGAATGCTTTCAGATCATTTACATCGACACGGTTGAGATCAGCAGTATGGCCAATCGTCGGCCATGAATAAGGGTGGTCATACGGGTATAAAGCCTGAGAGTTTTTCTCGCGCACCAAACCATAGGGCTTATTGTCATAATTTTGGCCGCGTTCGTTCTTTACAGTGGCGCGTTGCACTTCAAAACTTTCTTGGGTGATGGCCGGTAGCAAAAAACCCATACGGTCAGCCTCAAGCCAGAGCATTTTCTCAAGATGGTTTTTAGGCACAGTCTCGTAATAATTGGTTTTGTCCAAATTAGTCGTGCCGTTCAGCGTACCACCAGCCTCGGACACGATTTTGAAATGCTGTTCATCCCCAACATTCTTCGAGCCTTGAAACATCATATGCTCGAAGAAATGAGCGAACCCCGATTTGCCAAGTTCCTCACGATTTGAGCCGACATGGTATGTCACATTCACATGCACAATCGGATCAGAGGCATCGTGATGTAAAAGAACAGTGAGGCCATTATCGAGTTTCAGTTTTTCATAAGGGACAACCAATGTGTCTTTGGATGCAGAGGCTTTTTCAACAAAACTCACGCCATCAGGTAAGGAACTCGGCATGGTTGCGCAACCCGACATGAGTAAAAGTGCGGCGGCGCAGCTAAAGTTTAATAGATATTTTTTCATGTGGGTTTCCCGATTATGTATGCTTTGGTTATTTTGGCGTTTATCTGAATTGCTATGATGCTTTCTCAATGCTTTTTTTGAGGATAGCTGGGGTGAGGACTTGAGGTAGAAGAACGCCTTCACTGGCTTTAGTGTCAGGTTTGAAATAGAGATACATGGGGACACCAGCGCGTTTATATTGCGTTAGAATTTTAGTGATCGCGGGGTCTTGGCTCGTCCAGTCACCTACCATGACGGTAATATTAGCCTCTTTGAAGAACGTCGCTGTTTCTTGTTTCTTAATGGCGACACGTTCATTGACCTTACAGCTAATGCACCAGTCTGCCGTGAAGTACGCAAACACGGCTTTGTCCTGAGATAAAAGATCATCCAAGGCTTGCGGCGTATAGTCGAGCTTTTCAAACAGAGCGCTGGAAGTGCCGCGCTTGCCGTTTTGTGGTGCCAATTCAGACTGTATCTGTACCAGTGAGAAAATCGCTAAAGCTGTAAGCGCAAGGCCGATAAGAGACACGGCTTTCCATACTGTGCCACGCTTGCCATATGCCCATGCAGCAAAGCCAATAAACAAGACCGCCAACAGCCCGATTGTCATACCGTCTTTTCCGGTTTGACCACCCAAGACCCAAAGCAACCAGATACCGGTTGCGAACATCGGAAAGGCGAGAACTTGTTTAAGAACATCCATCCATGCTCCCGGTTTTGGGAGTATTTTACGGGTTGCAGGGGCAACGCTTAGTAACAGATACGGAAAGGCAAGACCAAAGCCCAGAGCCGCAAAGATCACAATCGCAATCGGGGCAGATTGCACCAAAGCAACACCGATAGCTGACGCCATGAACGGCGCGGTACACGGGGCTGCGACAACAACCGCAAGCACGCCCGTAAAAAAGGAAGCGACAAGGCTATTTTTTTTCTTGGTCAAGGATTGGCCTGAGCCTTGTATAGAAACCTCGACTTCAAACACCCCAAGCAAATTCAAACCTATCAACATCATCAATAGAGCAAGCCCTAATACGATTGCAGGCTGTTGTAATTGAAACCCCCAACCCACTGCGCCTAAACTTTCGCGAATAATAAGCATGACAATGGCGATCAAAACAAAACTAAGTACGACACCAAACGCATAGGCAAACCCGTCCAGCCTTGCAGCGCGGGCGCTTTCACCCGAAGACTTTGCAAGCGATAGAGCCTTCAAAGACAAGATCGGCAAAACGCACGGCATGAGGTTTAAAATAAGACCCCCTAGAAATGCAAACCCGATCAGCTTTAGCAATGATACTAGACCTTGCTGTGTAGCGTTTTGCGGCCCTGTTCCTGCCGCTTCAATCGGTGCGTTGATCAATACGCCACGGTAATTAGCCTCAGCATCCGTGAACGCCAAAACGCCAGAGAAGAGTTCCACTTCCGGTTCATAATATTTGTCGATGGGCAAGGTTGAGACAAAACCGTTCTTTTTTACCTCAAAACTCTGGTCTACATTGTGCCAGATAAGTTCATCATGGGAGAAGAAATGCAGGTCGGTGATGGTCTCGTCCGCTTTAACAGAGAGTACAATATTGTCGCCCTTGTGTACGGCGGATATCGTCCAGTTTTCACCAGCTTCTGGCATGGGCATTTTAGCCAATTCAGCCCTCATCTTGTTGTTGGGGACTGCCTTGGCAGAAACGAGCAATGAGAGTTTTAGGTTTTTCGTCCCGGGGACACAAAAATCATATTCACAGACCAAAAACTCGACTTTGGCGCGAAGGATGATTTCACTGTCTATTTGCGCGTCTACGGGTACGAGCATACGCACAGGTAAAAAACTCACCCCGTCGAAACCGTGACCTGATACCTTTCCGTCGCGTAAGAGTATTTTATGTGGGACAGGCCAGTCAATATCATCTGCAATCCAGCCTTGCGGCAAACTCCACTCAATAGTGGTCGCGTCGCCAATGCCAGGGGATTTCCAATAGGTATGCCAACCCTCCGAATGCTCAAGGCGCAGGGCGGCGATAAAACCGCTGCCGGGAGTAACTTCGCGGGTATCGCTCACAAGCGAAGCGCGCACCATTTTATCAGTGGATTGATCTTGCGCGGCGGCATTGATCCCTGACGTGAACAAAGAGGCGAGCAAAAACCATAACCAAAGAACACATACTATTTTAGCTGAACTTAGAATTTTCATGAGCATATGTCTCTAATGTAGGAGGTGTGGAAAAAGTGTGCGCTCGCGAACGAACGCACTTTATTTCATCTTAATACAAGTGATTATTTGTTTTTCGAAGCTTGTTCAGCGCCTAACATTTCATCAAGAAGGGCTGGTAAGTTTCGCCCCATAGCGACCTCGCCTGTACCTGCATACAGGGTACCGTCACGATTTAACAACATGTATTGAGGGTAGCCCTGATAGCCATATTTCTTTTTGATGAAAGCTTCTTGTGATTCTCCGTCCACAGTTGGCCAGGTAAGACCAAGCTCTTCTTCAATCCTCAATACACGTTTCTTTCTTTCGGTCGCATCATAACAGATCGATACGACTTCGAACCCTTTATCCTTATATTTTTGATATGTTCTATCAATACCTGGCATGGCAGCGATACAGGCAGAACACCCCGTGTTCCAATGATCAACAAGCACGATTTTACCGCGCAAATCCTTCACATCAAAAACTTCGCCGTGAAGGGTTTGGGCTTTAAACTCAAACGGCGTGCGTCTCAATTCAACATGATTGAATGCGGCCTTTGCCAAGTTTTGTAAATCTTCATCTTCATAAGAAAACATGGGTTCGAAAAAGGTGAGCAAATCATCATCACTCATGCCTAAGGTTTTATAGTCTCGGATAATTGTAAAGGAATGCACCGACGGCCCAGTAACCGTGATATAATGAGCGTTATGGTCTTTATGGCTTCCATACTCCGTATAAAGTATGTGAATATTGTCAAGCAGTTCCTGAAGGCCTTTTTTATCCTTATTATCCCTCCAAGCGTTTTTCACTTGCCGAAACTGCCCATTAATATCCTTATGCAAAAAATATCCACGTTGGGCATTCGTGGTTTGTGGATCATTAAAGATTTCGGCACTCAGTGCGGCGTAGGCCTGCTCCCATTCGGCAACTTCCTCCTCATCCAAGATCGTACGTACTCCACGGATTTTATCAACAAAATTCTGATCATAGCTTACAGAATACCCATTTGACGTTATCGCTAGCCACTCTAATTTTTCCTTCTGACCGAAATATTTTTGCCAGAATGTTCTGCCAATTTCACGGAATTTCTGGTTCCTAACTAATATGTCATGATCATAAGCAACATGGCCCTCAAATGTCGAGGGCTGATAGCCTACAGTACTTGGCAAGGACATAAACATTTGTCTACCTTCACTCAAATCAACCTTTTTCTCTTGGTTGGCATTTTGACGTCTCTTCAGCAAAACCTTGCTCAAGCTAGATGCCGCCTTATTGCCAGTATCCGCAAGGCGCTCGATAAAACCATAAATCCCCTCTTCCTCATCAAGTCCGAATACGGCTCGATGATGGCCCATGACATATCGGATCAAATTGCCAATATTCGAGTAATAACTGGATTTATCATTTTCACTAAATGCTTCGGGATAGGCTTCTGCAAAAATGGCTATTTTTTCCAAAACCGACGCGGCATCAACATGGTCGCCCCGGGTGTGGGCTTCTACCATCCGTAGTAATGTCTGGTTAATCTCCATTGCCCATAAAAAGCGGCGTTCAATATCCGTGACCTCTGCTGAATTTCGGAATGCTTCCCGCATGTCTGGATATACCTTCTCCCATTTGGCAAGCGCATCTGTATTGAGAGCAGCCGTGTTTGGATTAATCGTCGTTTCATTTCCCGTCCACTCGTGAATATCTTTGGCATAATGGGGCGGGATACGTACGGTCAGAGCCAACCATTTATATCGACGTGGATCGTTTGGATAATCATGCCAAAACGTTAAACCCAACTCCCGACGGCGAATATCGGAAAGTTCAACCTGCCGCATAAAATATTGCAGGCCGCCTTCGCCCGCCAAACGCTCAGGGCGTTCTCCGCTTGACGTGAGTTTTTCCCACGCCTGATTGGCACTGATCTGTTCAAAAGAAATTTGGACTGCCCCATCCCGCGAAGTAGAGGTTTCAGCTTTACCGCATGCGGTAAGGCAAAGCAGCGCGGGAAGGAACAAAACCGTATTTAGGAGTGCACGAGACATAAGAGTAACTTTCAAGAATTGTGAATAATTAAATGGGAACGGTCCGCCGCTTCATTTTGGATAAAGCGGCGGACACATGGTTTAATAATGTTGCTAAGTTAGAATGTACCAGACACGCCAACACGCAATTGACGTCCGCCGTAATACGTACCGCCAGTAAAGTATTTCCCAGTAATACCATCATCAGCACCAATAGTGCTTTGCAGCGCCGCATCTTCTGGTCCACGGGTCAAATCAGTGCCTTCGATATAGACACGGTATTGGCCTGGGCCTTTATCAAACTGATATGAAGCTCGGAAATCGACCGTGCCGTAGGATTCCTCAAAACGGTGTAAGTTGTAACCGCTATGCCCCTGTTGCCGACGGGCTTGATATGTATACGCCAGATTAGCATCAACGCCATATTGGTTGTAGGTCAGTCCAAATGTGCCTGAATGTTTGGCCTGACCATTATAACGTACGTTCGGAATGATGTATTCAATCGTCTCATAACCCGTAATGTTTCCGTCACCGTCCAACACGGGTTTGCGAGTCCACGTCTCTGGTTGGTCTTTAGAGCTACTCGTATATGTATAATTGGCGAAAGCCCCAAGACCTTTCAACACACCGGGTAAGAAAGTGAATTGTTTCTCGATCGAGGTCTCAATACCCCAAAGATGAGCTGGGTTTTCATTGTTGTTTGGCGTGCTAATGAAAATGTTATAGTCCTCTGGACTATTTATTACATCCTGGAACCTATTGTCGCTGGGTAGAATGGAAGCAACTTGCGCCAATACCCCTCGACCTTGGGAAATCGAGCTTTCCAGAAGATTGTCGGTGCGTTTATAAAAAGTTCCAAGCTTGAGTACTCCGACCGCTTCGTCATAATACTCCGCACTAAAGTCGAAACTATGGGTACGTGCTGGCTTTAAATCGGGGTTTCCTTTAATGACGCTTAAGCTGGGCTGGTTGCCATCAGGACCAGAATTTGGACGCAGGTTAAGGCTGATGGATGGTGTGCTGGACAAAAGCGATATCTGCGGCCGTGCGATGGAGAGATAATACCCCCCTCGGAATATAAGATTATCATTGTGCCGATAATTGGCCACGACTCGGGGCAAAAAATCGGTCTGCTCAACATCTTCAGCTACCAACGCGTTGTTTTGATCATAAAAATTAGAATCAAAGTTGCCATTTGCATCGTAAATTATTGGCCCAACTAAATTTACCGATTCGATATTTGTCCGGACCATCCGGACCCCGCCGATAATTTCGAGTTTACCGAATTCCAATGCACCTTGCAAATAAGCTGCAAATTCGGCCTCCCGCGTATATTCGTCCAAAGTTCGCGGATCCTCTGCTCTATCTCGTATGTACAACTTCGTCCCATCCGAGCACCGCGCTCCTGGTGGCACAAGCCCAAATTCTAGGTACAAGTCGTATTGTGGCTCACACAACTCTGAGAACGTAGGCACTTCGTCTAATAAAAAAGATACGACATCGGACCGGGAGAGTTGGTTAATACTTGTGCCCACTCCAATATCAGATAGCGCCCCTGATATTGGCACAAGGCCTAAGTCATTAAAGGTGAGACCAACAATAGCTGTATGGTATTCATTAATGGGCAGCGAGTCGCTAAACTCAGAACGTTCATAAGCAATGCCTGCCTCAAGATATTTAAACCGTGCATTATCGAAATTATAGCGCGCACTCATTTCTCCATTAAAACGTTCATTTAAACCATCTTTGTGGGTTTTATAAACGCGACTAAAATTATACCCGCCTAAATCATTTATATGGTCAAATCCTGCAGCCGTAAATAATGGCTCTGGGAAACTACTATCCCCCGACATTCTGATAGGAAAAGGTGAGAGCACGCGCCCCTCTATGGAGTGGGTAGCTTCCAACAGCAATTCATCAGCGGTAATATTTAATTCGGGAACAGAGGCACGAAGAGAATAGCTAGTATTGCCAGTCGTTCCCTTGGTATAACCACCGAGGTAATTAAAATTCCAGTTCCCAGCGTCGGTCTCCCCCCGCAAGGTAAAGACATCCGTTAAGCTTTGCGCATCTGGGCTATAACTATAGGATGGGTACACTCTAAGAATTCGATTAAACCATTCCAGCGCTCGGCGTGGCTCCCCGTCAAGGGCGACCACGTCATTTAACGGATAATGGCCAGGAGCAGTTAAGTCTAAGTTTGAGCTATAATCTGTACTCTTCCTCTCCAACCGTTGATAATCAAAGAACAGCTCTGAATGCCCACCAATCTTCCAAGCTCCTGACAAAGTCAGTGCCAAATTCTCTACCTCCCCTTCGGCTCGGGACATATTCAGCGTGTAAGGATAAACCTCATCTACACCTGGCTCAAATGCGAAAGGTAAGCGCGGATCGACCCAAGATAGGGCGGGAATTCGTGGGGTCCCATCCACCTGTAGCGGAAGATATTGGCCAAAGGATAGGCCTGCTGCATAACTTATACGCTTATAATCCCGCTCTCGATATTGCAAAGACGCAGACAGGCCGAATTGGTCATTCTTACCAAACGTACCAGAAACCGTACCTGCAGCCAGCAACTCCTTATTAAAGCCACGTGCTCTTTTTGCACCCTCTAAGGTAAAGCTTGCATAACGCTTATCCCGATCAAACGGGGTCTTGGTTTCAATATCCACAAGGCCGCCCGTGCCGCCAGAATCCTGACTTGGCAAGAGTGTCTTATAGATTGTCACTTTGCTGATGGATTCGGTGAGGATATTACCCAAACTCGCTGACCGCCCGACCCCTGTACCGTCAGGCAATTCAATACCATTCATCTTGACGACATTAAAGTCCGGTGCAAAACCACGAATGACGACATTTGTGCCGTCCCCAGTATTTACGTCCCGCTGAAACACCACACCCGGTGCCCGCCGAAGGCTTTCAGACAGTGTCGTCCCCGTGAAATTGCCTAGCAAATCAGACGACAGAACGGTCGAGACGACTGACGACGTACGTTCTTGGTTTAACGCCTGCGCTCTTGCTGAACGCGAACCGTAAACATAAACGCCGTTTTCGTCAGTTCCGCCTATTAGGGAAAACTGTTGGGTAATTTCCTTTGAACCATCCACAGTAATAAAAACTGACTGTGGCGCGAAGCCAAGATAATCAACACTCAGAGTGTATTCTCCCGGTGCGACATTCGTGAGACGAAAACGTCCTAGATCATCTGTTGATCCCGTTTGTCCAGTTTCTTCAATTTTAATTAAAGCGCCCGGTAGCCTCGCCTGTGACCCCTCCGCGAAAACAACACCACTCACAATAACCGTCTCGCCCGTACCAAATAAGCCTTTCGCCCGTACGACGTCGCGTGTTGTCGAAACCGCCTCTTCTGTTTGCGCCATTGCCGGTACTGCAACACTACTAATTACAAGTGCCGACGCCCCTGCCAACAATGTATTCTTTATCTGTTTTCCAACCACAATATCTTCCTCCCGGTGAGATGCTTTTGCATCTTTCTCACGCGCGATGACAATCACCCCGCTCTCGGTAAGACTTCCGGCAAGTCCAGACCCCTTGAGCAAAAACTCAAGAGCCTCTGAAATATCGTAAACACCAGCAAGACTATTTGCCTGCTTTGTCTCTACGAGATCATATGGAAAAATAAGTACGGCCCCTGTTTGTTGCGCGAGTTGATTAAGTGCCCCCGCAACGCTTTGCTCCGATATATTTAGCGCATGTTGCTTTTCAGCAGCATGTGCAAGGTTGGCCGTTAACAATCCAAAAACTGTGGCAGCACCAATAATACCGAATCTTAGTCCCCTTAAATTTATTTTTCCCATGTTGAGCGTGCGCGGTAAATTGTGCGCCTGCCCATCCGTGTCAGTCTTAACAACTAAGTAACGACTGGCAGGCGAAAACCCGTAACGAGATTTGCATTTTTTTTCATTTATTTTTAAAAATTGCATTTCTTCCCTCAAAGATGCACTCAACTCAGGTCGTAATAAACAGGTGTAATACTCGGTAGATGCGCCTTTTTAATAACGGCGCAGATGTTATTGAGACGTAGATAATAAAACTTTATTTTCGCCAACGCGCGTCACGCGAAGTCCGAAGTTTTCCTCTAACGCGCTTAGCATTTGATCTGTTTTCGCGACTGGAAACCGTCCACCGATACGAATGGATTCAAGACTTGGGTCTGTAATTTCAATTGTAATATCGGTGTAGCGATTAATCTCTTGGACCACTTCGATAAGCGGCTCTCCGCCAAATGATAAATACCCTTCGCGCCAAGATAGTTTTCTTGCAATTTCCATGTCGCTTACATCATTAATTTCAACGATCAAGTTTTCAGGAACATCAGCGGCGACTTCCTCTGCCCGAATTTCCAAACTTTGACCGGCATGGATTAAGGCCACAGCATCGGAAGCCTTTGTCTTGTCCCTACCTTTATCCGGGATAACCATAACTTGTGTTTGGAGGTTTTTATCCGCCAACAGTATAGGCGACGTAAATTCAACAATTCCCTCAGTCACAGTTAGATCAACAATGTTCTTCTTTAGCCTAACCGTGAACGCCGTGCCAATCGCTACAAATACGCCGTCGTCAGTAACGACCCGAAAGGGGTGGGCCGGGTCTTTGGCAACATCAAAATGGACCTCCCCCTTTAATAGTCGGATTGAACGAAACTCCTTGGAGTAGGTAACACGTATTTCACTATTGGTGTTCAGGACAACAACAGACCCGTCAACAAGCTCAGTTGTGCGTTGCTGCCCAACATTGGTCGCGTACGAACCGTTGGTTTTCATATACGCGTCAGGACGTATGAAAAATATAGATGTCATCGCAACAACAGCAATAACAGCAAACACCCCGACCATCGAACGTAGAGCCAGTACGCCACTAACAGGTGTACGCGGCGCACCAGTAGGGAAACTTAGTTTTCTAAAAAAAGGTCGGGCGTGTCGCTTTCCTTCCCGAGCGCCAAGAGGTACAGAGAGTTCCGTTAGGACATTCATTTGCTCCCACTCCCGCGCTTGGCGGCTGAGTTCCTTTTTGTGCAGCGGGCTACGCTTCAACCATGCTTCCAAATCGGCACGACCTTCCATTGATAGGGCTTCGTCACCATCAAGCTTAATGAGCCAAACACCCGCCTCATCTTCAATCAGTTGACGCGCCGCTTCACTCCGGTCAGGGAATTTAATTAAGTTTTCTTCTGTTTCTTTCATGTTCCACCTATAGGCGTTATGTCTCGGCCTGATTTCGCACCAGTATTGTGAGATATAAGCGACGCCTCATCATTTTCTTTACGCTCTCGCAAAAAGGCGCTTGTTCCGGCGCGGGCTTTTTGCAAATGTTTTTCAACCGAGCTTACTGATAACGACATTCGCTTTGCTATCTCCTTGTGCTTTAGACCGTGCATTTTTCGCAGCAAAAATATTTGCCGTGTTTTTTCCGGTAAGGACGCAACCGCTTCGCAATACAGGCCTAATGATTGTTGTGCCTCTAACTCGCGTTCAGGATCGGTCCCATCTTGTATAACGACTGAGACGCCCAAATCCTCAATGTAATCTGTAATTTGATATGATTTTTTTCTTAATCGGCTAATTGCGAGGTTTTTTGCGATACGAAATAGGAAGGCGCGCGGGTGTTCAATATCACCATCTTTCTTTTTCTCGGCCACAAACGCGCGCAGATAAGCTTCTTGTGCCACATCTTCAATATCGTGCTGACTTGATAAAAACCGCGACAAATACCTTTTTATGAAGGCACTATCGTTTATGAACGCTGACGTCACAACAGAAAGCGTCTGTTTAGTTTTAGATTTTTGATCCTTGCGCGAGGTCATCTTTGCGGTTCCCGAGACGCTTAAAACGTCATCTTGCCCCTATCATTTCACCCGATTTGTTTTGTTGTCAATCACGTTCACCCCATTTAAAAAATAAATTTTTTAATTTTAGTTACGGGTTCTGGCAAGTCATGCGTTATGTATTATGTACGGTTTTGTTAAGATTATTTTCGACACAAATATGGTCTCATAGCTCGTAAATTGCACTAATTTCACGACGCATCAAACGGAAAAAATCAGTTGCGAATCAACCCCAATCAGTTGCGAATCAACCCAAAAAAAACTCTGATGATTGTTGGCGGAATCATGTGTTTTCTTGAACGTTATTTGGTGCCCTTTTTTAGTGTCCTTTTGGTGCCCTTTTTTAAAATCCAATTCCTCACATCCCATTGTTTTTATTGTCTTTAATATTTTAATTCGAGTCCTGCTTGCGGAGCCACCTTTTATACCCCCACAAATCCCTAAGTATCCGAAAAGACTACATATTTTACTATGTAGCCTGCACTCACCTGCAATTTCTCGCTATTATGGGCTACATAATGGGATACATTACTATGGGTATGAAACATCTGAATCAATTTTCAAAACTTCGCAAGGGGCGTTGGTACTATGTACGGCGCGTCCCGAATCTTTACGCACATCTGGACAATCGGCTGACAATTAAGTCTGCACTCAAAACCGGTTCAATTGAAGTCGCACGGAAAAGGCGTGATTGTTTGGTGGAAGCAGACGAGCAATATTGGGCTAACCTTTCGATAGCAAATGACAATGTAGCTGGTACATCCTCCAAAATTGTATCGTCGGCGGCCCTAAGCCGCTACAGAGCGGCAAAACCGCGCTATGTCTCTTTGGGTACATATCCCCCCCTGCTCCCGACCTAATCCAATCTACGTCACTTGATGAGCTATTATTGAGAATGATGGATATTGTAAAAGCCCCCTCTCATAGACAACAAAACGCGGAAGCCCTGCTCGGCACAGTCGAAACCACTTCTTTGCCAATATCAGAAGCCCTAAATTGTACTTCGAGAAGCTCTCAATTGGGACACAAATTGGGAAATCCGAAGCCCAACGCAAAAATTGGCGTAAACCCAAAATGAGATCAGTACAGAATTTCATAGACGAAATTGGGGATATTGACATGCACAAGATTACCCGCGCACATGGCCGGGCATTTTATAATTGGTGGGGTGAGCGGATTGCCCCAAAAGACGAAAAAAAGGTCTAAACCCGAATAGTGCAAATCGCGATATAGGCAATCTGCGAACATTGTTTAGGGTCTATTGGGAATATGAGGGAGATGAAAGCCGCGCAAACCCATTTCAAAAACTGACCTATACAGAAAGTTTCTACAAAGACATTCCTTCGTTCAGCGACAAATGGATGCGCGAAAAGATTATGAAACCTGGTATGTTTGACAAACTAAAAAATGAAATAGGCTTGCTGGTACTGGCACTGATTGAAACCGGGTGTCGTCCAAGCGAAATTGCCAACGGCGTACTGGCTTATCTTGATGACGGCGTTATTAATTTTAAAACTCCCGCGAATATCCCTAAAACAGTAATTGCTGTGTCCAAGCGACAATTAGATAGCCGTATAGATACCTATACGGCCGAGCGCGCAGTTATATCTGAAGAGAAAAAATATGCCTTTGCAAGCAGTAAGAGCTTGCGCCAAGAGATCTATAAATTAAATCAAATGCTCCCCTTACTTGAACGCCGTGTACGCACCTCCAAAGACCTTGCTGCCAAAGGCTGGACATCGCGCATGGAGGCACTTCGCCTCGAAGAAGAACTCATTGCCCGTACGAGCGACTTTAAAATTGCACAAAACCGCCTCGGCGAAGCTACAGCAACGATTGCGGCGGCGGGGCAACGTATAAATTTATTATCCCGTCAATTTCGGCGTGACGCGCTTTCTGAACTCGCCAAGGCCGAGGCCATTATAGCAGACCGCATAGAGGCCGAGAAAAAGACGGCTGTTCGTAATGAATGGCAAACCTTGCGTGCACCTGTGGACGGTACAGTCTTGGCACTAACGGTGTTTACGATTGGAGAGGTTGTGGAAGCAGGTAGCCCTATTCTTGTCATCGCGCCTAAAGATGCAGAGCTAAAAGTTGAGGCGATGATCCTTAACAAAGATATCGGATTTGTAAAAGAAGGGGACGAAGTATCGATTAAAATCGAATCCTTTCCGTTTACGCGTTTTGGCTTGGTGAGGGGGTTTTGGAAACTATCTCCGCAGACGCCATTATGGACGAAAATATGGGGCCTATTTATGCCGCGCAAGTTAGTTTGAAAGAGACTTATGTTATGCGCGGTAGCGTGAAATACCCGCTGACGAGCGGTATGAACGCAACCATAGAGGTGAAAACGGGTAAGCGGCGTATTCTCGACTTCATTCTCTCCCCAATTGCCAAGGCTTCTCATGAGGCGGTGCGGAAGCGTTAGTGAACCACTATCGACCTCGCGCCGCTTGACCCAACTACTTAGGGTTTGCGGCACACATCCAATCTTGGCTGATATAGATGTGATCGCCGCCCAGCGGGATGAATAATCACTCTCATTCTCTAGCACCATCCGCACGGCTCGCGCGCGCACCTCAAGTGAAAATGCATGTCTTGTATTGCTCATAATGGCTCCTTCTACTATAGATTAGGAGCCTCCGGCAAACCCAGGGCGGGTGATTTTGGTGCCGGGTGGAAAAACGTGTGAGGGCGAAAAATGAATGCATTCATAACAACACATGGGAAGTTGCATAGACACGGTATTGTGAGGACTATATGGCGTGGCGTGCAAGAGGCTGCGGGGCTTAAATGTGCCATCTTGGCGGGTGTGCTTGTGGGGTTGGCTGCTTGTGAGCCTATGTATCAATTACCTGCATATACAAATAAAAAATGTGGCTTAGCCAGTGCTTCTGTATTTTTCGAAATCGAGGATATGATGATCAAAAATCGTTACATCGGAAACATGCATTGGAACAAAAATATAAATGTTTATTTATCTGAGCATTTAAATGTCTCAATCAATGATGATGAATTCTTCAAGCAGCTAGCTCGGCAATATTACAAAAAAATGAGATTCAAGACTATTGCTCATAACACAGACGATAATAAGTTCAAGGCTGTTGCGCACGATACAGAGTATAATAAGTCAGGCATATTTGTTTACGCTTATAGTATGCAAGAGCATAATGAAAAAATAGACTTTAATGTGCGTAAGCTAAATCGCTCAACTTACGGACATTCGTGGGAGCTCTCAACTTATTCGGATTATTATATAACGCGGTCTTTCGTGCATAGGTCAGGTGTTAAAGAAGGGTTTGAATTATATACTCCATTAAGTGAATTATTTGTTGGTAGTGCTCATGTCGGCGTAAAAGCTCCACGTAATTTAAGATCCGTAATGTTGGAGTATTATCGCAAACAAACGTCAGGCGGGGAATTTCCCATTGCGGTTATTGATCGTGTAAATTGCTTCATAAATGTAGATGATAAGCAGAAAATAGATTTTCTTCTTAGAGAATGCTTAATTAGGTCTATGGGATTTCCGTCTTCGTATTTAAATTTAGAAACAGAATTCAATTTAGAAGTACCGGGCGGATTTTTACGTCATTATTTTTCTGGACAGAAATACCCAGATATGGCTGCCGGTAATCGTGCGTATTTAGAAGATTTGGAATGCGTGCGCGAACAGTATTCTGGTTCGTGATGTTGAAGCGAGTAATGCGGTGCATAAAGGAATAGGGAAGATATATGGCAGGTAATAAAAAAGGAAGTAAGTATCTATTGCTGGGAGGTAAAACGTTTGGTGTTACACAGGCTATGGCTGATTATGTCCGTTCACAAATTGTGGTTGAAACGTCTACAGATTCTGGGTGGAATGACTTGGTTGGTGCGGCCATAGAACGATTGGTTCAGGACATTGGGAAACTTTATGCAATTCAGAAATGACCACATGAAGATGTTTAGACGAGGGACGGGTGTTGTTGCTAGCCTAAAGTACGTACTGCTTGGGGGAAGTTTAGTTGTTCTTGTTGGCTGCCAAAGTATGACTAAAATGAGTGAAGTGGATGGGGCTATTACAAAACTTGAACCGCAATTAGCAAGTGGTGAACATGCCCAATTAGATAAAACCCCCGAAAGTAAAAACTGTAAACCTACATTTACGCAAGTCTATCAACCGCCACTAAAGCTTGGTGGTGTAGGAAGAGTAATACTTGTGCCTAGTGGAAAAACATGTGGGCAGTCGATAACAAAACAAACACGTAATCCGTATGTGGATAGTTATGGGCATCCTTACGGAGTTCCCCACTACCCCAAAGATACTAATTGTCCAACATCATCGAGCGTATCTTTTTATACGGAACGTGTAGATAATGATAAGTTACTTGATAAAAATGGATATGTAGAAGGTCGGTTAATAATCAGGGTTCCTGATTCGACAACTGTTAGTCCGGATGAGTTATTAGTACCCGTTAACATTAATAATAATATCTGGGAGGTTAGCATTCCAATATTTGTAGATTATAGGTGGCAAACGCATATAGTTGGAAGTGATGATGAAGTCTCGCAAGCACTTGCGTTTGACAAGTATTTGCGTTTGCAGAATGGTGCAGAGGTTTCCTATGTAATTAGATTACCTGCCGATATTGGTAGTTCCTTTTTTTCAGAGAGCGGTTCTCGAAGTATTAAAGTTAAAGGTTTAAAATCAAGAGCGGAAAGCTTTCGGTTTTTTGGGATAAAGGAAGACGCTGATCTCTCCATATTTAGTGAGCGGTGTGGAGAAATTTATCCAAGGTATGTCCCAAAAATTAAAATATTTTAGGGGAGAGATACTATGACAGAAAACATTAGTGTACGGAGTAAATACTTAGAACTAATAGGTCGTTCGGTTGCTGTTGGATATGTACGAACGGATTTAGCAAATGTTAGTTTTGGATCTTATGAAATCCCAGCTGATGTATGGGCGGCAGGTAGGCTGTTAAGGTACTGGTGTCCCAAGCCCACCAGTGGAAGCGTTTTGCTTAACTGTGCTTCAGGTGGTGTTTGTGCGAATCAACACCCCGAAACCGTTTTATAATGCTAACCCTTGCCATAAAACTCAGGTACGAAAAAATAGTCGCGTAAACAAAACACAATTATTGGTCATAATACCCAACACATGCTCAACAATTACAACCGTCACATGAACGGACGTGGAAAGTGTCTAACGTCAGCGCCTATGAGACAGATGAGGCAGAACAGATTACGCAGTGAAAAATGATCTTGATACGTACCTATAAAGTATGCCCCACAGCTAAAATTTGATAAATAGTTACTGAAGACGGGGTGAGATTTTTAGGGTAATTTCTTATTCCAGATAGCCCCTCCCCCAAATGGCCCGAGACTGACCATCAGATTGCAGAGCTGCCCTTTACGAGCAAGACGTATATGCATACGCCTTGCTCGGGATGTAAATATGAATTACTTATTTTAAAAGTTATAATTCACATCGACGCTTATGGAGCGAGGTGCTTGGTAGGACACTTCATTACAGCCACATAAAGTTGCTAGATCAAAGCCCTGAATACCTGCCCGTGTATCAGTTATATTATTTAATCTTAGCGCGACCCCCCATTTATCATCAGGGCTTTCCCAGCCAATACGTGCATCCACCATGACATAAGATTCAAATATGTCCGCACTGAAATTTCTAAGGTTATAATAAAATTCATCAGAATAACTGGCGCTGCCTTGTACGGCCATATTTCCTCCCCATACAGGCCATGAATAGCGCGCCAAGCCCATAATCTGAAGTTCTGGTGAATTTGTTGGATTAACATCCCGACTGATAATGTTCGCACTTGTGCCTACACGAAATGGGACATCTTTCACCGTCGCGTTAAAATATGCGCCTGTAAAGATAAGGTCCAGCCCCTCCATTGGGTTGGATTGGATTTCCAATTCTACGCCGTAATTTTCCGCATCGGCATTAATGACAACACCACCGACACCCGTGAACAAGAAGGCTTGATAATCATTATAGTCGTAATAATAGACGGATCCGTTTACACGTGTATTTGCCCCCAATTGGAGTTTGAACCCTCCTTCATATGACCACAAAACTTCTGCCTCATATTCATAAGGGCCTGTGCCTGCGGGTAGTGCGAGACCACCTGCGAGGGGCGCATTAAAGCTCCCTGCTTTTACGCCGCGATTAATACCTGCATAAATGAGTGTGTCATCATTCGGACGCCAATCAATTTGCATCTTGCCAGCCCATAATGTGTCTGAAGATTCTAGTGATATAGGCGCTCCATTCACGGGGCCGATATTCACGCGATTACCCACATGAATAGAGAATGGGTCTGCATTTCCAAAATACAAACCTTGGACAAGATCAAACTCTTTATTTTCAAAGATGACGCGGCCACCAAATGTCATCGAGACCTGATCACTCAACTGATAATCACCTTGTGCAAATATAGAATGAGAATTTGTTTTCAATTGCGCGTCTGTTCCCAAATCAAATGGCGCCCCCGGCACAACACTATTGGCAGGAAATTTTAAACCATTATCGGAATCATTATCGATATTGAGATAGTAATAGCCTGCAACCCAATCAAGGTCATTATTTGTACCGCTTAAGCGAATTTCTTGGGTAAAACTTGTCGCGTCTACGGCTGCGTAGTTTGCGGATTGGTTGACGGGTGCACTATCCACATCAACGAACAAAAGTTTTTCATACGTTTTATAGTCAGAAATGACTGTCAGTTCTATGCCAGATTCCATCTCCCACTGCATGCGGCCATTCACGTTAAAGTTATCTGTATTCCCATGATCTTCAAAAGCGAAATCGGATGAAGTTGTAAAATCCGCACCATCTGGATCGCGGTAGCCAAAGAAATCGCCCCCTGGCGCAAAACGCCCCATAAATTCTCCCGCGCCACCGAGTACACCATTATTATCGAGATCCGTACCTAGGTCTTGGCCATTCGCACCAATGGTTGCACGTGTTTCCCCCACAGCGACATCACGTACATCAATAAGTTCCCCATTTGCGTCATAAACAGCAATGGTTGGTTTTGATTGATACGGCCCTGTTGAAAGATCAGAACTTGACCCTGCCACAGTCAGCCTAAAATTAACACGGTCAGAGGCTTGGTAACTCAGAATACCGCGCCCAACAATTGTTTCAAATCCGCCGAGATCCGCACCTGCACCAACGCCCGGCGAACCGCCAACATTCGCGCCAGCAGGATCATATAAATTTTCTAAATATCCGTCTTGATTAATCAGTTTAAAAGCAAGGCGCGCAGCAAGTTTATCCGATAACGGCGTGGAGACAGCTCCCTCAATATTATATGCATTGGCGTTATTAGGACTGTCAAAAAATGTGTAACTTCCCTTGATAAAACCTTCTGCTTCATCGTGATTGGGCTGACGGCTCAGATAATGAACGAGGCCACCTGTTGCATTACGTCCAAACAAAGTCCCTTGTGGGCCTTTCAAGATTTCAACGCGTTCAATATCAAGGGTCGCAAATGTTTGAGCTTGGGAAATGGCGATATACCCTTCATCGACATATACAGCGTTCGGAGCTTCTACAATGTCGTTAAAGTCATTTTGGTTCACACCGCGAATTGTAAACTGTGTATTTTGTCCTGCCAATGCGCCACCGATATGAACACCAGGCGTGAATTTTGCAATATCAACACTTTCAACAACGCCCAGTGCATCCATTTGATCGCCAGTATACGCGGTAATAGCTATTGGCACATCTTGAAGGTTTTGCGTTCGTTTTTGGGCGGTCACAATGATTTCATCTTTTAAAATACTTTGCGCCGAAGCCGTCGCATTTAAACACATCGCGATCGCACTTGTGAGTAGTAAAGATTTCGCTGTTGGCCCCATAGCTCTGTAAGCCTGTGAGATCATTATGGTTTGTTTTTCAGTACGCATTTTATTCCCCTTTTATACAATTAGATGAACAATCAATTGTGTTTGCAAGTAATTGCTCCAGTGGAAATTACGTAGAAATTGATTTAAAGCAAGTTTTAATCTTTAAATCGCATTTAAAATGCTATTTAAACTCACTTTCAAAGACTGGAGTGATATTTTTAGCACAGTTTTACCTCTTCCCACATGTGTTTAGGGCCAATCGTGCATGCGAATACCCTCCGCCCTACTCGCTGATCCGAATTATTTTAAGGTAATTGTATGAGAATGAAGCTCGTTTTTAATCGTCGCTATCATGAATTTGACCGCGATGGGTAGCTGCAATACGTGCGGCCTGATCATAAATGCCAGACATGAGTTCTAAAGTACGGGTTGCCTGTACAAAGTCAGCCCCCATGCCTTTTGAGAAATTCACCAATACACTGCGGCGAATTTTGACGTAATCATCAAGAACTTTAAGCCCCTTGGCCGTGATTTGGTAACGTGCGCCTTTGCGTTGTTGACCCGGACCTTCTTTCTCTATCAGCCCATGTTTAGTCAGCTTACGTATAGTATACTGCAAGTTTGGCATGTCATCGCGGTTAAAAAGCATAGCAATTTCTTTAATGCTTTTAGAGCGGTCGCGCATACGTATAATATTGAGAATTGCATTATCTGTGCCACTCAGATCAAGCCCTGTGACCGTCGCTATGCCTTCAGCTTGCCAACGATGAAAGGCCTCAAAACTTCTAAACAAAGCAAATTCCAACTCCGTTAAAGCAATTTCATGATCGGTCGTTGCTAAATGCCAATGTCTATCAAATGCATGATCTGTCGTGTCACTCATCCGTAACGTCCCCCTAAGAATACAGACACTTATTACCATAATTAAAAGCGTAAATGCGAGCCTTAATAAATATGTTTTGTAAATTTTTGTTGATTTAAATAAAATTTACTCTTAAAAACGCACTTAAAATTAACTTTAAAATAAATACRRGGASTAMAATGACCAATAAAATGTTCAAAGAAAATCAGTTCAAGCTTGGATTYTTYTCATCAAACTGTTCGAGCGGCATGGCCGTAACTAARATCCCTGAACGYTGGGAAGCGAGTTGGGAGRACAACTTACGGCTTGCACAAATGGCTGATGACGCAGGTATTGATTTTATGTTRCCGATTGCGCGCTGGATTGGATATGGCGGTGARACYGAYTTTCAYGGTGAAGTTTTAGAGACYATGACRTGGGCGACAGGGCTSTTGGCACGCACAAAAAATATCGCAGTCATTGCGACCATGCATGCAGCYTTTAATAACCCYGTTATTATCGCGAAACAAATTGCAACAGCAGATCAAATCGGMAATGGCAGATGTGGCCTTAATATTGTTGCAGGYTGGAATAAACCAGAATACGAAGCCCTTGGYGGSACACTGCCCGACGACCATGAAACACGTTATGGCTATACACAAGAATGGTTCGATATTATCAARAAAATCTGGACRACAGATGATGCTTTTGATTGGGACGGTAAGTATTTYAAAYTAAAAGGTGTYTATGGTCGGCCCAAACCAGTRAATGGGATTCCSCCAATCCTCAACGCRGCAGGCTCGCCTCAGGGYCGTGATTTTGCCACAACAAATGCAAATTTCCTTTTCACCCCTGCTATTGACCTCGAAAGATCAAAAGAGGAGCTTGTCGAGTTRAAAGAACAAGCYGCTGCTAAAAARCGAAAAGTGGATGTCCTYACATTTTCWACGGTCTGTTGCCGCCCAACACGTAAAGARGCRCAAGAATGGTGGGATTATTACTCTCAAGATAATGCAGACTGGGAAGCTGTAGACAATCTAYTGGCTTTACAATTTGCYCACGCTCAATCTTTTCCTCACGATTTAATGAAGCTTATCCGAGACCGTTTTTCTGCGGGTCATGGCGGCTTCCCTCTCATAGGYACGCCTGAAGATGTWGCAGACGGTATTTGCAAATTACATGAGGTGGGYTTTGGCGGSACAACATTATCCATGGTAGATTATATCGGGGAATTCCCGTATTTTCGTGACAATGTTCTACCTATATTGGCCGAGCGCGGCATAAGAATATAGTGGCGTCATTATCAATGACCAACGCCGCTCCGAACATCGCGTTAATGGCAGGTAGTAACCGCAACACGTCTATTAACAAACAGCTTGTCCACGCGGTTGCGCGTAAATTTCAATTACACGGTGCCAAAACACAAATAATAGAGATTACAGACTATGACATGCCGATGTTTTGCGCGGATGATGACATGCCTGCGAACGCCATAAAACTCGCACGCGAGATGACCGATTTTGATGGTATTTTCATCGCAACGCCTGAATATAATGGTGCGCCACCAGCCGTATTGAAAAATTTAATAGACTGGATTTCAATGGTGGGGACAGATCATTTCACATTGCCCATATACGCGGTTGGTGCCGCAACCCCTGGTCCCATGTCTGGTATCATGGCGATGCGGCAGCTTAACTATATTCTTGGGAGACTTGGCTGCAACCTCGTCCCCGTTCAGGTCGGTACAGGGAATGCAAAGACCGCTTTTGACAAAAACGGTGATTTCATTGACGGGGTCTCCAATGATCTTGCGAGTGCAATGGTTGAGCAAATGCTCGCGAGAATTCATGAACGCGCACTCCTGAAATTCAGGAATATCAAAGCAAGTTAAACACACAAAACTTCGCTTTATACTGATTTTAAATACACCTAGAAAACCAAGTATAGGGACGTATATGACACACACGCAAAGCATTTTACTGCTCAAAAAACGCTCGCAACTTGATCGCCGCAGGCTATTGTTAGGCACGGGTGGATTATTAATTACAGCCATGATTGGCGGTTGTGAGAAAAAAGTTACTCCCAAACAAGCTGTTGCGTTAAACGCTGTTCCGAAAGGGTTTTCCAAAAAAGAAGCAAAAACTTTCACACGTTTTGCAGAAACAATCGTCCCCGGAAGTGACGACGCAGGCACACTACACTTTGTTGATTATCAGCTTTCGCAAGACCCAAGCGATTGCCTCCTTATGCTTAAATATTTTCAAATCACACCGCCTTATATAGATTTCTATTCATCAGGACTGGCCGCACTCAACACATTTTCAAACACACGTTTTGGCAAAGACTTTACAGAACTTTCCAAATCCCAGTGTACAAATATTGTAGAGCAGATTGTCAAAGGTACAGCTGAATGGGATGGCCCTCCTGCTTTCTTGTTTTATATGTTTGTACGTTCGGATGCCATTGATATGGTTTACGGTACGCCTGAAGGATTTGAAAAACTCGACATTCCATATATGGCGCACATAGAACCGCCTCAGGCATGGTCGTTATGATTATTGAAAAAAAAGTTGATGTGGTCATTGTCGGATCAGGCGCGTCGGGGAGTGTCTACGCGGCACTTATGGCGGAGGCAGGAAAATCCGTACTGGTTTTGGAAAAAGGTACAGACCGTAAACTTTCGGATCTTTACAGTTCTCAGATATGGGCACGAAGGTTAAAATGGGGTAGCCCTCATGTTGAGCATACGAAAGAGAGCCTTTGGTATAATTTCAATGCAGGTCATGGATATGGAGGGTCAGCCATTCATCATTTTGGTGTCTGGCCACGATATCACCCAGAGGATATGCGCCTGCATTCTCTTTATGCTCGCGCCCATGATTGGCCAATATCATATGATGAGCTACGTCCTTTTTATGATAAAGTCATGGATGATGTAGGGTTATCAGGAGATACAAAAGGCGAAAAATGGCGACCACAAAGCGCCCCTTATCCATTACCCCCTGTGCTCGTAAGCCGCCACGGCGAAACAATTGCGAAAGGGTTCACGGCACTCGGTATGCATACAAGTGCCGTGCCTATGGCAATATTATCACGGGAATACAAAGGAAGGCCTGCATGTATCTGGGACGGATGGTGTGACGCAGGTTGCCCAACAGGCGCACTTGCCAATCCGCTTGTCCATTATATTCCGCGTGCAATAGCCAAAGCCGCAGAGCTACGCCCACATAGTAATGTCACAAAAGTACGCACAGACAAAACAGGTACAAAGGCCGAGGGTGTAGAATATTATGACGCAGACGGAGAGCTGCATTTTCAGCCTGCACATATGGTCATCCTGTGTGCATTTAGTATTGAAAACCCACGTATTTTGTTAAATTCCGCCAATGACAAACACCCCAACGGGGTCGCCAATTCAAGTGGGCTGCTCGGAAAATACCTTATGTCACATGCCTCAATTTCTATTTTCGGTATGTTTGAAAACGAGATGGATAATTATCTAGGTGCGACAGGGGGGCAATTGTTCAACCAAGATCATTTTACCAAGGACAAGAACGGCGATGCCTTTGGCTCTCGGCAATGGATTATTGGCACGGCCATCAAACCGAATGATTTACTTGGCATATCTATGACACGCCCAGATATTTTCGGCGAAGCGCTAGATACATTCATGCAAAAAGGTGCGCGACATTTAGGGACAATGGTCAGCATTTGTGAAGAGCAACCAAGCGCCAAGAACCAAATCGTTTTATCCAAAACGAAGGATAAATATAACATGCCTCTGGCCAATATTGATTATACAACAGGCCCTGACGCACATGCACTTCTTGAGCAGAGCCGACAAGAAGGGTTTGCTGTGTTCAAAGCCGCTGGCGCTAGTAAGCCTTGGGCTGGCCCTCCCGCGAAGCAGCATATTATGGGCGGCACAATTATGGGTAATAACGCACAGACATCTGTTACCAACAGCTATGCCCAAACCCATGATATTGCAAATTTGGTAATTGGCGGTGCTGGCGTATTTCCAACAAGTTCGTGTGCCAATCCAACCTACACTATTCATGCGCTTGCCATGCGCTCTGCAAAGCACTTGATCAAAACTTGGCCAGTTTAGTTTTCTTGTGACCTCACCACAAAGCTTTCGCACCTTATAGGCATAAGAGTTTTATGCAGAATTTGCACAAGGTTCGCATAAGCTGAATTGCTGAAAGATTTGTATAAATTTAAATTCCCATGACCTTGCTGCATTCAGAATGACGAACGCGGCACAGCGCATAAAACAAGGGAATATATGTCTGTAACAAAAACTGATTTTTTTGCAGGAATGCAAAACCTATGCGGAAGCGTGACCCTGATCACCACACATTTTGAAAATCGACATATCGGACTTACCGCGACGGCTGTTTGTTCTCTGTGTGCAGAACCTGCGCGTCTGCTTGTTTGCATAAACCGCAAAGGTGTCAGTTATGAAGCCATTCAAAAAAGCCGAGTTTTCGGAGTCAATGTGCTTGAAGCACGTCATGCAGATCTTGCAAAACGGTTCGCAGGCATGGTTGACATTCAAGACGAAGATAGATTTGCGGTCGGAAATTGGGTGCAAAGCGCGACGGGAGCACCATTGCTAGACGACGCGCTTGTTTCGTTTGACTGCGAGATTGAATCTGTCATTGAAACAGGGACACATGGCATATTAATTGGAAATATTAAAAGCGTCTCGGTGACAGATGGCAATCCCCTTCTTTACCTGAATGGTGGTTTTATGACCAATAAACTTATCCCAGTGTAAGGACAAATATGACAAAGCAATATGATTATTTAATAATTGGCAGCGGCATTAACGCTCTTATCTGTGCGAGCCTGTTGGCAAAAAAAGGCCTTAAAGTTTGCATTCTTGAACGCGAGGATAAAGCAGGCGGCTGTATTAAAACGGGCGAAGTTACTCAAAAAGGTTTCAAACATGATCTCATGTCTGGTTTCTACCCTGAATTTCTTGCCTCCAAAGCTTATGAAGCCCTTGGTGATGATTTGCATGCACATGGGCTTGAATTTTTAAACACGCAATACCCGACCGCGTCTCTTCTTCCGAATGGACGGTATTTCATACTGAAAACAGACCGCGCAGAAAACATTAAAGCGCTTAATGCTTTACACGCTGGCGACGGTGATAGCTTTGCAAAAGATATGGATGATTTCGGTGCGAATGCACATCTGACCTTTGGCCTGTTAGGGAATGAAGTGATGAGTTTTGCAACATTAAAAATGTTAGCAAACGAAATGCGAAAAAATGGGCTGACCTCCCTTACAAACTTCTTTGGCAAGGCATCACGCTCGGCACGTACATGGTTAGACGCTTATAAAAGCGAAGAAGCACGCGCTTGTTTTGCGCCGTGGGTACTTCATGCAGGTATGGATATTGACGGCGCAATGTCGGGATATATGGGGCGGGTATTTGCCTTTGCCCTCGAAGCCGTTGGCATGCCTGTTGTAAAGGGGGGGAGCGAGAATATCGTTAAAGCATTTGAAAGTTTTCTCGTCTCAAAAAACTGCGCCATAAAAACCAATATATATGTGAAAAAAATTACCGTGAAATCAGGCCGTGCGGTGAGCCTTATCGACAGTAAGGGCGTTGAATATTTTGCTAAAAAAGGAATTATCTGTAACACGACCCCCACCCAGCTTTATGGGGAAAATAGTTTAATACCTCGCGAGTTCATCCCTGAGCCGATTAAAACACGTACGCAAAATTACCAATATGGGCGCGGCAATATGATTATTCATCTGGCGTTAGCACACGCCCCGCATTGGCCGCACCCTGATTTGGCCAAAACAGCAATGATCCATATTAGCGACAACCTCGCGCAAACAACTCAGTCTCTGGCGGATACAAGAAATGGATTATTACCCAAACGTGCAACCATTGCGGTTGGACAAAAAGTGGCGATTGACCCATCGCGAGCGCCTGACGGAAAGTTCAGCCTGTGGCTACAACTTCATGAAATCCCTCGGGATTTAAAAGGGGATGCTGCTGGTAAAATAGATACGCAACAGGGTTGGAATGAAAATGTACGCGAAGCGTATGCGGACCGTATTATCTCTCAGCTTGAAGAGTTTGCCCCCGGACTTCGAGAGCTTATACTGGCGCGTAATGTCTATTCTCCCATAGACTTGGAAAAACTGAATATGAACCTTGTCGGCGGCGATCCCTATTCAGGGGCAAATACAGTCGATCAATTTTTACTCTGGCGGCCATTACGTGGTTTAAAAGGCCATAGAACACCTGTGAAAAACGTCTACCATATTGGTGCGTCTACACATCCTGGCCCAGGCCTTGGTGGTACTTCAGGTTTTCTTGTAGGGTCACAACTCAAATAATCTCAAAATTAAAATTTGAAATCAAAGCTGAAACGGAAGCACTTCATGCTTCCGTTTCAGTCTACAGAGTTCGAACTATTGTGGGACAGTTCGAATCCAAGTCCATATTTACGGTGTATAGGACGCAAGTAATTTATTGGCTTCGTCTTCTTCGAACCACCAAGGGGCAAAGTCGGAAGGCGTGTTAAAGTTATTGGCAATCCGGCTCGCCAGTTCTGGGATCTCCCCTGCTGCGCCAAGTAAATTTAGACGAAACTCTGGTGGCGGTAACAACATGGAATTCGTCCAATCCACACATGTTTTTACTTCGGCCAGATTACCTTCAAATGTTGCCCGCATCCAATCACGACTAAAATCATTACCGCCATGTTTAAGGATGGCGTCGAGATTAAACTTGGCGGCGCGAGACGCATTGTTTGAACCTTGCCCCGTGATTGGATCGTTCAAACACACGCAATCGGCTATGCCGTACACAATCGCCCCTGATGGCAATTCCCCAACAGGATTTTTAATTGTGGGCGGAAACCGCCCTGCAAGCACGCCTTTGTCATCTGTGAGTTTTGCATTCTTACACAGCAGAGCTTGATCTGGAAAATGGGTTTTCAGCAATTGCATGCCATAGTCAAAACACGCTTTTGAATCATGCATAGACGGCCAGCCATCCATAGGCCCACCAGGGATTCCTTCGAAAACCAATATATGACAATCGCCAGTCAATGTTTGTGCAGGGAATACAAAAAACTCGCCGACACCGGGCGCGATATTAAAATCTACAGCGCTATAGTCTTTACGCGGGGTCATGCCATGCACATATACAAGACCAAGGGCACGCATGGGCTTATCAAATTGAGAGCGCTCTGCATCCCGTTTAAACAGTTTACCAATCTCGCCTTTCCCCGAAGCAATAACAACAAGGTCATTTGTTTTTGCGAGTTTTTCAAGCGTATCTATATCAGCGCTTTCATAGATCATTTTTCCGCCGCGTTTTTCAAACTCCCTTATCCATCTGGGCATTTTTACGCGCTGATCAAGCGATTGTGCAGGATTGTCTAAACGTGCCGACCAGCTAATCACCTTATCAGTTGTCCCGGGCGCCATGAGGCTTAAGGCTATGCCGTCAATATTGGGGCAGCTCTCATCCCAAAAATTCAAATCCAGTTCACGTTCATAATCCAGCGGTGTATTAAACATGCATTGCGACGACATGATAAAACCGTTTTCTATTTCTTCAGGAGTACGGTCTGAATACACTGACACAGTATAGCCCTTTGCGAGCAAGCCAAATGCCAATTGCAGGCCTGACTGCCCTGCCCCAATGATTGCGATGTCTCTCATTTTTATCTCCGCTTTTAATAAGTTTCTTTAAACGAGGATAAAAAAACATCACCCTTTCCTCTATTCGCTAATCGCAATGAATGTGCATTCTATGCGCGAAAATTATCGCGCTCGGCGCATAATCATTGCAATAATCACATAGGCAAAATGATAATGGTTTCCCAAAATGTAAAAAACTTAGGGAATGTAGATATGAAAAACCTTGCAGGAAAAGTCGCAATTATTACAGGCGGTGCCGCATCAATTGGCGCAGCAATCACCACGAAACTTCATGAAGAAGGTGTGTCTGTCGTCATTGCCGCGCGCAGTGCGGATAAAGGCGAAGCTATTGCGAAAAGGCTTGGCAAAAATGCGCTCTATGTTCAAACGGATATTACCGATGATGCACAGTTAGACGCCCTGATTGCGGCCACGCTTCAAAAATTTGGCAAGCTAGATATTGTTGTCAATAATGCGTGTTCGTACGGCGATGATGGTGCGGCAACTGACCGCGCCACATGGCTAGACACATTGAATGTAAATGCGGTTTCGGCGGCTATCCTTGGGGAAAAGGCTAGACCTCACTTGAAAAAAGTAAAAGGTAATATTGTCAATATTGGTTCTGTCTCGGGTAAATTTCCCCATATTGGGCGTTGGGTCTATCCCGTGGCGAAAGCAACACTGCACCATTTATCAAAATCTCAGGCCGTCGATTACGCAGTAGACAATATTCGCGTAAACCTAGTTATGCTTGGTCATATTTGGTCCTACCCCTTTGAAGGTTTGACTGAAAATAACCGTCCCCATGCAGACAAGGTTTCAAGCGCCTATAATCTTTTGGGGCGCGTTGCAGATGCAAGCGAAGTTGCCGAGGTCGTGGCGTTCGTGGCTTCAGATTCCGCCTCATATATGACGGGCGGAGAAATAGCTGTAGACGGCGGGTATAGCGCAATGGGCCCTGAACAACATTTCCCACTTATGCCGCTTTTGATGGATACAACATCTTCATAATAGAAAATGCGTATGAGGCAGAGGCATTACAGCCCTAAGCTAGGTACGCGCACTTAGCTTAGGCACGTTAGAATTTCGAACGCATGGTCTCTGAAGGTGACTGGCCAAACTTCTTTTTATATTCAACAGAAAATCTACCGAGTTGAATAAAGCCCCAACGCATAGCAATTTCTGTTACTGTTTTACTGAGAGACGGATCTAGCAAATCTTTTTGCACAAAATCCATCCGCACTTCACGTAAATATTTCATAGGAGAAATACCTCGAAATTGTTTAAAGCCTGCAAATAATGTACGCGCACTGACGCCTGAGATTTGTGTTAAATCTTCAATCGTAATACGGTTACGGGCATTGGCGCGGATATAGTCCTCTACGCGCTTCACATGAATGGGCGCAACAAAAGATATCCCGTGTTCGAGCGCACCTGAATAATTATGTTGCTGTCCATATAACATGGACAAGATCAAGCTTTGTTCAAAATGGTCTACGGCCAAAGGCGCATTTAAAAACTGCCCCGAGATTTCCAGTTCTTTTTGTAAAAACTGTAGCGAGCGCCAAAACGCAGACCCCCCACCCGTTTCACAATTCATCATCGTATCAAAAACAAGTGTGTTCGTAAGATGTCCACCAAGTATGGCTTCTAATTTTTTTTCTACGGCTTGTTTCGATACACTATAAATCAGCATTGAAGCGTCTTCACTCCAATCCATAGTTACATATTGCCCCGGAGATAAAACACTCGCTGTCCCTTGCGTCATGGACGCGCCCTGATCTCCGCATATGGTTTTCGTATTCCCACTCAGTTGCACTTGAACATTAAAAACGTCGGCCATTTTACCGGGTTCAATGGTGACTTCACTGCCGTATTTCAAATAATTTAGTGATGAAGATTTACCAAATTTCACATGGTTCATTTGAAATTTGGCCAGTCTCCCCGTCTTTTTAGGGCTGACCGTGTGTGGACAAAATATATCTCCAACCAGCGATCTCACCTCGGCAATATTATCGCTTTTTTGTAACATAAATTTTTCAAGCGGGAGCGCTTTCATCCCCGTGAATTGATGTGCATATATATTATCCATAACAATATCCCTTGAACGCGACATCCCTGTTTTCACCTATTTATATGGTTTGTTATATTACAGATTATTGGTCGCATATCGTATTTTGTTGACAAAACACTACCATTTTCAAATGAGTTTGGAAAGAGTGATTGTCGTGCAGTATTTTTACCACAATTTCAAAACAAGCGACTTTTTATACATAAACACGCATTTTTTGGACAATTTAGGCATTATTCGTATTGTCTATTCCCCCCATTTCACTCCTTGATTAATCAAATGATTTATCGAGCGTTTAATTTCATGGCGCTCAATTTAAAAAATTGCGACCAATCGCAAAAGTAAAAAGGGATAGAAAATGAAACTGAATTTACTGACGACATGCTTATCTAGCGTAGCACTTCTCACCATAAATGCACTTATCTTTGCCCCGAATGCCTCTGCACAAACGGCCCAGAAACAAGACCGCGCAAGTGCCCAACTTGACGAAATCATTGTCACGGCACGCAAGAAATCAGAAAGCCTTCAAGACGCGCCTATCGCAATTTCGGCCTATACAGGCGAAGCGCTTGAATACAAAGGCGTCACAAACTTGGAAGAAATTGCAAAATTTGTTCCCAACCTTAATTTACAAAATAATCCAAGTTTTAGTGGTGCGTCAAACTCTGCCGCAATTTACTTACGCGGTGTCGGTCAAAAAGAATTCCTTCCGACGACTGATCCGGGCGTAGGTCTATATGTAGATGATGTTTATATCGCCCGTTCCGTCGGTGCTATTCTTGACCTCATTGACGTAGAGCGTGTTGAGATTTTGCGTGGGCCACAAGGGACTTTGTTTGGTCGCAATACAATTGGTGGGGCCATTGCGCTTACAACAAAAAAGCCAAATCAAGATGCAGGTGGGCGTATTGGCTTAACCTACGGAACAGACAATCGTTTAAATTTAAAGGCCTCGTATAATCTTCCGATCACGGAAACACTCTCTGCGCGGCTTTCGGCAGGAGTGTTTAAGCAAGACGGATATGTGGAACGTGATGACGGCATTGATCTTGGCAATGATAATACACTCGCCAGCCGCCTCAGTTTCAATTATGATTCTACCGATGGTGATCTGGAAATAGACGTCGCGTTTGATTACACCAAGGACAGTGAGAACGGCCCTGCGTTGCAATTAATCGCCATTGACCATACAGACCTTAGTCAGCTTCTCCCAGCATTTGCGGCGCTCAATGCGCGTGAAGGTGCAAACAACCCGAATTATATCCCTGTTGGGCCACCACCGCCAATGGTCTTTGTTCATAACGTAACAGCAGGCGCGACCGCCCCCGGCGTACCGTGTGCAATTGTCGTCGCTAATGTTGTAAATGTCACAAGCAACCCCGCCGCGCCGAATTGTTATGATACACGTTATATACGTGATGATGATGGCAATTCAGGAACGGCACCTGCCTATTCAAATTCTGAAACATTTGGAGCATCTTTAACGGCCAAATTTCGGATCAATGATAATTTATCTCTGAAATCTATTACGGCCTACCGTGAGTTGGACAGCGAATTTGCAAGAGATGGAGACCATTCCCCATTTCGTATTGCACAGTTTTCCGATGTCCTTTCACAAAGCCAATTCACGCAAGAATTCCAACTCTTRGGCAATCATTTCGACAATCGYCTCGACTGGATTATMGGGGCATATTAYTTCAAAGAAGATGGCCGTAATACAAACACCCTTGATTTCACCGTTTCAAAATTTCAATCWGGCGGTGATTTTGGCGATGAAAATTTTGCTGTRTTCGCACAAGGCACATATGATCTYACGGACAGRCTCCATGTGACACTTGGKGGYCGTTATACAGACGAAAGCAAAACATTTACRCCTGACCAATTTATCATCACAAATTATTTTGCAGGCATTAGCAATRTCCTACCTGCKGGTCACCCATTGGCCGCCCTTGACGCTCCGTTTTTACAAGCAGGTGGCCGTGTATTGCCACATGTCGAAGCMAAAACAAGTATTTCAGAATTTTCACCAATGGCCAATATCGCATATGACGTAACAGACAATGTTATGGTTTATACGAGTTATTCCGAAGGGTTCAAATCTGGCGGTTTTACCCAACGGGTCTTCCCTCCGATTATTCCACCCTATACGGCTGCACCGGGTACTCAGCCTGTCGATCTTATTCCAGGCTATGAACCTGAATTCGTCAAGGTGATGGAAGTCGGATTTAAAGCCAAGCTCTTTGATAATAGACTGCGGTTAAATGCCGCTGCATTTGATACCTCTTATGATGATTTACAAGTACAGGTCTTTACATCCGTGGCCCCTGTCACAAAAAATGCAGGCCAAGCCAGTATTCAAGGTCTTGAGATCGAAGCCCAACTTGCCCCCGGAAATGGATGGTTTTTGGAAGCAAACTTTTCCCTACTTGATGCCAAATATGATGTCATTGATCCACTTTCAACATTCGTCGATCCGAACAATAAATTTGAGCGTGTCCCAGAAACATCTGCTGGTATTGGTGCGTCAAAAGAATTTCAGTTCACCAATTCAAGTCTTACACCACGTGTCGATATCACTTACCGCGGTGCGTTCTTCAATGATGCCTTTAATACGCCTATTATTGAATCAAAATCGCTGACCCTTGTCGATGCAAGTATGACATGGCGCACAGATGATGATGGTCTTTCTGTCGCTCTTGGGGTCAAGAATCTCACAAACGAAAAATACCTCGCAAACGGTGTCTATGGTCTCGCCTTCCAAATATTTGAAGGCACATATGACCGTGGCACTCAATGGTATGTCTCTGTGAACAAAAATTTCTAAGCAATACGTTTTAAAGGAAAGAATATGGCACGTGTAAAAACTTGGGGTCCCAATGATACAGATGACGAGGTTATCCAAGACATATTTGCTTGGGTGACAGAAATGGAAGGTCATGTGCCCAACCATTTCTACATTGAAATGAATTTCCCCGAATATCTAAAGGCTAAGCTCGGCTCGACCAAGGTCTTATGGCAAATGGGCGAGCTTAGCATGCCAGAAATTCAGCATGTCGGCATTTTAGTTTCCAAAGCAAATGGGTGCGCCTATTGCACAGCTGCCTTTTGCACGATTTTAACCTATGGGCTTGAAACGGAAGAAGGATATGTAAAACAACTCGCGGATCAAGGCATTGACGCCATTAATGATACACGCACACGCACAATTTTAGACTTTGCTCTCAAGGTAAATTTTGACGCCAAATCTACGACCGATGAAGATGTTGAAAGTCTGCGCACCATTGGGCTTACCGATAAGGGTATCGTACAACTCCTGCATCTTGTCAGCGATTTCGGCTCATATAACCGTCTCAACCTCGCGCTACAAACAGATTATGACTATCGGGATCTCTGGAGGGAATCTGCATTGAACTGGAAGAAAACCAGCAAGGCTAGAGACACTTAATAATATATAATGAAGTTAAAAGTCTACTGCCCCCCCATACATCATTACTCTGACGGCACTGCGGGGTCATCATCACTTGATATATTCTTTGGAACTTCGGTTTTTGTATTGATGAGAACAGCTGCCGTTATTTGCCCGAGAACATTAACGGTTGTACGCATCATATCGGGAATACGATCAATACCGAGCATAAAAGCCAGACCTGCGACAGGCACACCAATAGCATCAAGTGCGGGTGCCATCGTAACAACGCTGGAAGATGGCACGGGTGCCACGGTTAATGAAACCAAAAAAGTCGCCAGAATAACGGCCCCAGCGGTAGAGATAGGTATAGGTACACCGTATAAATCTGCAAGAAATACGATAGCCGCCCCTTGGAACAACGCACTACCGGGCCTGTACATCGAGGCCCCAAGCGGAATTAGTAGATTCGCAACAGTATCGGATACGCCAAGTTTTTTTATTGTCTCCTCCAAAGATATAGGGATGGCGGCAGCTGTACTCGTGGTCGAAAATGCTACAGACATGGCGCCCATAGTGCTTTTGAAAAATTGTAGCGGTCTTATTTTGGCAATAAAAAGCAGTAGCGGTAAAAAGACAAAAACCACAAGAATAACTAGCCCGACAAAAACGCTCGCAATGAAAATGCCCAGACTTTGTAACAACCCCCATCCCAATAAGGCTGTCGCGGGGGCAATCAGCCCGAAAATTCCAATGGGCGCGGTGTAAAGTATCCACCAGACCAGTTTGATCAAGGCCTCACTGATATCTTCTGCCGCCGTAATCATCCTTTCCCGACGTTCCTGAGGCAAGGTTCCCGTAGCGGCTGCGACCAAGGCCGTAAAAACAATCAGTGGCAAGATCGCACCGTCCGCAGCCGCAGCAAAAGGGTTTGGCGGCACCAGACTGACGAGAAAATCAGTTATGCTTTGTAATTTTGGCAATGTCGTCGCCTCGACGGGAGGCATTTCTATATCAGGGGTAAAGCGAAGCCCAAGCTTCATAACACTCATGCCAATCACAATGGCCGGAATGAGAGATACCCAGTAAAATGCAAGTGTCATTCCACCAATTTTGCCAAGCTTCCTTGGATCACCAAGGCGCGCAACGCTGACAAAAATAATGGAAACGACCAAGGGGATAACGACCATTTTTATGGCGTTGATAAAAATTTTACCCAGTGGGGCAGACTCGCGAGCAATGGCATGCAACACAGGGTTACCTGTCATTGCTGCGCCAAGCCCCACAAGCAAGCCGAGGACAAGACCTAATGTTATAACTTTATTGAGCATGCCGTCTCCTAAATCCTATTTATTCACATTTTTATCTATACCGCAATAGGTGGCTGAATGGGGAGATGAATGAGTAGCTGAATGGCGCGCGTGCAGTGTATCACGCATATGGATACCAGAGTTTTGCACTATGTCTGAAAGGTGTTTCAAATTTGTACGCACTTCATCATAATCTGGTTTGCTACTGGCCGTGATCGGGTTATGCGCGATGACAACATAGACGCTGGCACGACAGTTTTTCTCCCACCACCCGGCCTCTATACGCACTTGCGGCATAGATGAAAGCGAACCGCCCTTATAATAATGGTCACCGCGAATATCATCCTTTTCAAGCCATAATACAGTACGAATTTCAGAGCGTAACATGTCTGGCTGCGTGGTATTTGCCAATTCGCCCAACACCATTGCTAGCGAGAATGCATTTAGCAAATTATCGTCATTTTTCTGTCGGTCGGCGAGCATATAACGCGCCAGTGTAAGCTCCTGCGCTTGCGGATACCGACGATGTATGCGCTCGGTCAAGGCTTGTGGGCCGCCAAAATACTCCATGATCACATTTGCCGCAGCATTGTAGGCCGCGTTGGATTGGACATGCTGTTTATGGATCATGGCTTCGGCCAATTGTCTGGCGGTTAAGCCCTTTAATTCTGCGCGTGCCGCCTCTTGTTTCTCGGGCGTAAAGTGTGCAATTGCCTGACTATCAGGATTATCAAGAATTGCGGCTAGTTCAGCAAATGGCACATCGAGGGTTTCAATTTTGTCGCTAAAAAACTCAATTAAAATTGCCGTTTTAATAGCGCTCGCGGCTGGCATAATAGCTTTGGCATTATGACTGTACCAGGCTTGATTGTCTGATCCACCCAGCCAGACACTATATTCATACCCCTCATCATTGTCTTCAAGCGCGGCGAGTGCAGACTCTATTGCTTGAATATCTAATTCAATAGCTGCTTGTGCAGCCTCATCAGACCGAGAGCATGACACAATCACAAAGGCGCATAACGCCATCACCAGCATTCCCCTTGCACGTTTTACAGCTGAGATTATCATGTTTTTTTCTCGCGACACGGAGGTTGAAATAAAGATATTTTTTATCATTATAGTGTCCTTTAGGGTAGCGTCCTTTAGGTTATTTTTGTACACAAGGTCGCAAAATCTTGCCCGGTAGGACAGCTTGAGATTTCCCTTCCTTAACGGCCAACTGGCCATTGACCAGAAGATATTTAACGCCCGAAGATAATATTTTCGGGTTTTGGAAATCTGCCTTTGCGGCGAATGTTTTTGGATCAAAAACAACGATGTCAGCCTTATAGCCAGTTTTTATATAACCGCGCCCACACAGTTTAAATGTATCCGCGACAAGCCCGCTACTGCGATAAAGAAACGTTTCCAGTGGCATTATTTTTTGCTGTTTTACATATGTTTCGTACTTTTTAGGAAAGCTGGCATATTTACGCGGATGTCCCTCGGAACCATCCGAGCTCGTCATCACCCAGCTTTGGGCCATGAAATTGGTCACATCTTGTTTATTCATATTAAATGACGCAATTTTTGCATTGCCATTTAAAGCAATCTCAATGGCCACCTGTGGTGCAGACATATTATTTTGCGCCGCGATTTGTGTTAAGGTTTTACCCTGCCAGTCGGCCCGCCCCTTGGTGATTAAAACAGCGTCCGCGCCGCCGCGCCGCCGTAAATTCTCTCGCACATCAATGAGAAGTTTTTCGCGCAGGGCAAAATTATTAAGCCGCGCCAGATATTTTTCCGTGCCGCCTGCCTTTATTTCTCGCGGGATCAAGGCCGCCGAAATACTGGTGCCCGATGCTAGCCATGGATATTGATCCGCGGTCACATTTATCCCGTCGGCTCTGGCCTTCTCTATCATTTCAATCACAGGCACGCTTTTGCCCCATACATCAACCCCGAGTGCCTTTATATGGGCGATATGAACGGGGATATTGGCGCGGCGTCCGATTTCCAAAACTTCTTCAATCGCCGCCTCCAGACCAATACTATAGGTGCTTTCATCGCGAATATGGCTGTCATAAACCCCGCCTTTAGCAGCGGCGATTTTTGCAAGCTCAATGACTTCATCGGTATTTGAGAAACTGCCTGGTACATAAAACAACCCCGTCGACAGGCCGAGCGCACCCGCATCCATAGCCGTGCTGATAAGGGCTTTCATCTTTGCAAGTTCCGCAGGGCGTGGTGCACGGTTGTCATTTCCCATCACATGCCGCCGCACAGCGCCATGACCAACATAAAGTGCCATATTGGTTCCAATGCCAGCCGCTTGCAGACTTGCGCGCAAACCAGCAATGTCTGGGCCGCCGCCGCCGTCATTGCCAATAAATACGCTTGTCACCCCTTGCAGGCGGTAATTGGCATTTTGCCGTATGGTTTTATGAGGGCTTTGTAACTCAAGCAGGCTGTGGGTATGGGGGTCAATAAAACCAGGCGCGACAATGAGGCCGCTGACATCCACTGTCAGCTCGGCCTTAATATGAGATGCGGACGCGCCGACAAAAACAATTTGGTCATTTTTTATCGCCACATCAACACTGACACTCTTTGCCCCATCTCCCAGATAAACCTGTCCGTTTTCAAGCAGTAAATCTACGTTCATCGGTGCTTGGCACGCCGCCAGAAGGGTACATGCTCCCAAGATAAAATATTTTGCGTTATTCATGGCTGGGGTTCCATTCAATCAGTTTTTTCATCATTTCGCTTGCAAATATTTCGGCGGCCAGTGCTATGGCATCACGGTCTGTTTTATCGCCAACTTCATAAGTGATCGCTGGAATTTTGTAACGGGAATACATATAGTTTTTGGAGGTTGGTTTGCCCGAGTTAGGGCTTTGCTCGCGGGTGAATGCGTAAATATTGTCGCCCAACCTAGCATTGGCCGCCCCAAGCCAATCTCTAGAGAAGTTGGCGGGCCGTGTAGGTTCCCCGTCAGTTTGTGTATAAAAAAGATTGCGGTAAGTGGAATGGAAATCTAAAAAAAGAACAATCTTGTCACCGCCCTCTTTAAACCTTTTCAATTCATTTTCTATGGCTTTGGTTTCTGGCTGGGTGAACGGGCCCCAATCCCGATTTAAATCAATGCCATTTATATTATGTCGCCAGTGACCATGCCACACGCCGTCTGGATTGATATTTGGCACAATAATCACGCCGTATTTATCTCTAAAACGGTGTGCCAAAACCGTATCACCCAATAGAGTTTCAACAAAGGGCATCAGAGCCAAAGCTCCGGTTGTTTCGGGCGGGTGTTGGCGGCCAACAATAAACACATATGGTTTTTTCGCCGAACCAGATCTGGTTTCCAACTTGTATATAGGTCGGCCTTCGACAGATTTACCAATGTTGGATTTAGTTGTTGAGGCAAGATTTTCGGCCCATTGATTATGCGCCGAATTTGAAAATATTTCCTGAGCTGCGATCATGACGGGACGGTCATCAAGCGGGATGCTGAGGCGGACATTAGTTTTAGACAGAATTTCAATTTTTGCGGGGTCAAGCAAAACCCAATTCTTGCCGTCATAACTGATTTTGGGTGAATAGCGGTGGTGCCCGTAAGCGTATTTCAAATTTACGTATAAGATACTCCCATGCTTAATACTGGCACGTTTGGGCACAATTTTAAATCCGTACCAAGCACTTTTATTGATCGGTTGGTTTTCAGGGCTTATGGTCAGCACTAGCTTATTGGGCGCAGTTATCTCGCAATGATTGGCCCGCGCCGCAGGGAAGTTCGTCCAAATTGCCGCCAGTTCGGTCTCGCACAGCGCAGCAGAACTTTCTACTTTGGCGACTTCATTTAAATTCGTGTTTTTAAGCGGCACTGCCTGACAGCTCGAGACTATAGCAAGGAGGCAAAAAATACCGCCGCGTATACACCATGTTGTTGCCAGTTTACGCACGTTTTTTCCCCTGCCCTCGCGCACCAGAACTTTGCGCTGCATTCTCGCCGACTATTTGTGCAATTTTTTCTGCACTACCGGCGGCCAGAGTGAGGCCCAATGAACCATGGCCTATATTATAATACAGGCCCTTAAGCGCACTCGCACCAACAATGGGAATGCCTGAAGGAGTCATGGGCCTTAGCCCCGTCCATACATGATTACCACTATCATCGTTGACGGCATCGTTGACGGCATAGTTGGCGGCATCAGGCCATAATTTCTTTGCAGTCTCAAATAATGCGAGGCCACGAGAACCGATTTTTTTTTCTGGTAGATTAGCGTCTAAAAACCCTGCAATACGGATTTTGTCGCCAAGATTTGTGAACACAATTTTACTGAGCGGATCGGTAATACTGATATTAGGTGTATGCTCTCCTTTCGGCAAGGTGAGGCTGTAGCCGCGCATTGCATAGACTGGATGGCGTTTACCAATCGTCTTTAGCACCTTATTGACGCCCGCCCCCAAGCAGACAATGGCAGAATCACAGCTAAACATGTCCTTATCCGTTTGCACTGCGGTAATTTTGCCCCCATTTCGTTCCAATTTTACAATATTGTGGTTAAAATGAAACTTTACCCCAAATTTGTTTTCACTATAGGTCTGCATTTTCATACAAAAAGCGAGAGGGTCAAGAACTTTATCACCTGGGGCAAATAGGCCCCCGCAAAATTCACCACGCCAAGACGCAAGCATCGGTTCATGTTCCATGCATTGATTTTTGTCCAAAGTTTCAATGTCAAACCCGTATGAGCGTTTCAAGCTTGCAGACTTGCTCAATTGTATCAATTCATTGGGAGTACGCGCTAAAATTATTTTCCCCGCGTTCACAGCTTGAATTGACGTGCAGGGAATTTCTGTCGCAAGCTTTGCCATCGCCGCTTTGGAGTACCGCGCCAATTCAAGCATTAGCTGTAAATTGTTTGCGGATTTTGTTGCTGTGCAATTGCTTAAAAACCTAAGCCCCCACATATAATAGCCAAGATTTTTCGTAAAATGCAGCCCAATACCCTTGTCTCGCCCCAGCATGTATTTGGGAATTTTCTTAAAGGTTTCCGGATTGGCGAAAGGATCGGCATAACTATAAGAAATTTGTGCGCCATTGGCATGACTGGCACCAGCTGCTACCGCGTCCGCCTTATCAATGACATGAACTTCATGTCCTAGGCGACCAAGCGCGTAGGCGGTTGTCACCCCTATAACGCCAGCCCCCAGAACAACTATTTTCATGATCCTAATCCCAAACTTAAATCGCTTTAGGCACACGTTTCCACGGCGCACAAAGACCAAGCTTTGTTCGATATTTCGTTATATTCTTTGTAAATATATAGCGGCGAGAACAGTTGAAAAATTCCGGCACGTTAAAAACGCGCCGGAATTACCCATTAGAATTTTTTGCTTATATCCACATAAAACGCCCGGCCACGCACACTGTGCATGCTGGATTTATAACCTCTGATCTCGTCATCATGACGGGGGGCTTCATTCGTGACATTATTGATGCCAAAGCGAACCCTTGAATTATTCAAAATTCCATCGCGGTCAGTTTCATATTGCACATAAACATTGCCCGTCGCCCAGTCTTTAATCCTGTGCGGCTCACCATCTGAATTCAAACCAGCACTGGTATCGATAAATTTACCGACATAATTCACCCGTGCGCCGCCGCCGAAACCACTCGGGTGACGCCATGTAAGATTAGCTGAACCTCGGTATTTTGGCGTACCATTTACCTCGATCAAACTCCCCGCTCCTGAAACTGAAATAGAGGGATCAATCAAACCTGCATCGACGGCATCAGTAACAATGAGCGCTCTTGGCGAAGGTTGCACATAGAACCGTTTCATACGGGCAGCGTTGACTTTGACATCAAAGTCACCCAGCGCGGTATCGTGAATTTTGTAATAAACGGCATAATCAACACCACGAATATCTCGTGGTAATAAATTGAGGTATTGATCGTCGATATACAAAATATCACCAACCGCATCAATGCCCGTTCCTGCAAAAAATGCAATTTGGTCAACCGTTGGGGCCGCACGAACAACATTTGCATTGGAAGATCCCTGTAAGCGCAAAGCGTAATCCAGATCAACATGATTGGCTCCGCCGAAAATACCGACAACACCTTGTTGCTTGATATCCCACCAATCAATTGTTGCCGTAAACCCGTTCAAAAAGCTGAGAGGTCCTTGAAGGCTCACCGGGTCAATAACAATACCAAAAGTCAGATTTTCATCGTCCTCTGGACTTAGATTTTTATTCCCGTCACGCCGTTCTTCGCGTGATTCTGTATATCCGTCGCAATCTGCGAAAGTTGCGAACGTTCCGTTACGAACGCCTGCTTCACAAAAAATACTGTCTTCATTTGTATTAGAACGGGCCACACCCAATTCATTGATTTGCTGTAGGTTCGGAGCTCTAAAGCCTTCAGACCAAGAGGCACGGCCTTTGAGCCAATCAAAAACTTCCCATGTGCCAGCAATTCTAGGCTTTAGACCACTTGATCCAATATCGGAAAACTCTTCGATCCGCACAGCAAGTTGGGCATCAAGCCTACGCATTAAGGGTATGTTCTGGTTTTCCCCAATCACAGGAATCAACAATTCGCCAAACGCAGAATACACTTCGCGTGAACCATTGGAATCAAATGTGGGAGATGAGCCCATGGCGTCACTTGCAGTAAAATCACCCGTGACAGGATTGGTAAAGGTAATGGTTCCATCAAGTCGGTCATCGCGGTCTTCGTCATAGGACTCGTAACGCGCCTCCACACCAAACGCAGCTCCGATAGACCCGGCAGGCAATTCATAAAGGTCACCCTTTGACACTTTGAAATCGATTAAGGCCAGTTCGGTCGTACTCTGTCTTTGCACATCTATCAAAAATGTATCAATAACGCTTTGTGGATTGGTCGTGCTATCAAGAGAATTTGGATTATTTGGATCTGCACCGTTAAAGAGGTTAAACGCGTTCGGAGTCTCATTATCCAGAGCCGCAGCAAATAATGTTGAGGACACCCGGTTATCGGTTATATCTGTGGTTCTGGCACGTGAGTATAGCGTGGCACTGTCCCAATCCCAGCCCTCAGCCCAGCTAGAACCGCCAAAGTAACCGCGTGCACCACCAAGAATACGGAATGTTGTATTCACGACATTAACATTGCGTTTACCGAGTTCAGTCAAGCGGATACGCGCACCATCAACATATACTGGCAGGCCTTCATCAGGTACATTTGTGAGCCCTGGCAAGCGATTGGGGTTCAAAGTTCCATCGGAAAATCGAACGGGGCCAAACGGGTTCCAGTAATTGTTTCTTGGCACAACAATGTCACCGCTAGAAATCGGTGTAATTGCTTCGATAGTTGCATCGGTCTCGGCTCTGTAATAGCCCAGTTCGCCGTAAAGCTCGACATTACTATTAAGCTCGTGATTGAGAAAGACAAATGCATTGAGTCGGTCTCTATCAGAAATCAACGAGCGATCCGCACCCCGATTGTGACGCAAATCCCGATCAAGAGAGCTGTCATCAATACAAATACCGTCGGTGGCAAGATCATCAGCAGTTGTCCCCCGACAACCCGCAAACGTATCTGGTTGTATATGGAAACGGCCACTTGATGTGGTCAAGGTTGTGCCGTTTTGCCGCACCCGTGTAGAGCTACCTGTACGCAAGGTAAATTGGCCCCATGCAGTTCTCGTATGGCGGTTATCAAAAGATGTGTCGCCCTCAAAACTTGTACCGATCAATAAATCCCGACTGTCTGAATTAGCCGATAAGGCAATCTCATCAGAATTCAGACCATTTCGCACAGAATAACTGGCAGCAACAGAAATATTGGTACGATCTTCGTTAAAATTTTTCCCATAATTTACAGTAAGCTGTTGCTCATTTAACCCTGTATGCTCCCCTTTTGTTGCCCGAAATGATGTGGTCAGGCCTTCAAAATTATCTTTTAAAACCGCATTAAATACACCAGCGACTGCGTCTGACCCGTAAATAGCCGAGGCACCGTCATTAAGAACCTCAACCCGTCTTATGCCAGCAACAGGCAAAGCATTCATATTGACAGTCACTGCTGGTACCCTGTTTTTTGTTTGCGTACCCGGATGGTTGACCACACGCCGTGAGTTTAACAAAACAAGCGTATTACCTGGCCCAATTGAGCGTAAGTTAATTGACGAGATATCGCCGCGCGAGTTGTTGACTGTGTTGTTATTGTCGTCCCGAAAGTCGATTTCGCCCTGTCCAGGCAAAGAGCGAATGAGATCTTCGCCGTCAAAACTACCAAGTGAGTCCAGATCACCTGCATTGAAAATCGTAACTGGCAATGTTTCAGTAACACGAGCCCCTTTAATATGGGTACCCGTTACGATAATTTCGTCGTCAATGCTGTTCTCGTCAGATGTTTGCGCCAAGGCCTGAGTGCCAAGCGATATAAACGCGGTAGAAAGTAATAGGTATTTGCTGATCGGTAAGTGCTTCATGATATCCCCTTGAAATGTGAAGTCGACATTTGCTCCAATCTACCCATGCAAATAACGAACGGTCAAATACCAATAAATGCATCATATATAACTTTAGGTTATGCACGGTGCATTTAGCATAGACCATAGCTCTATCGTTTGGTTTTTTTCAAAAACTGCTCCGTAACAGATAGCAGGGCCTTAATGAATCTATTGTGATCATCAGATGACGGCTCGTCAGACCTGGTTACGATGCTAATTTTAATGTCTACCAAATTCGAGATATTTTTAAATTGAACATCTGAAGTCATTTCAGAAAAACCTGTTATTTTGTCAATTATAGCTACACCTGCATTTTGGCGAACAAGTTGTTTTGCTATGTAATATGTTTCAACAATAATACGTGAATTTACATTAAACGCGAAAGCTTCGGTGAGTTTGTTAGCCAAGAGATGCCCAAGAACACTTTTCTCATTTAAAGTAATAAGGGGGAATTTTTCGATATCCCTCAATTCTATTTCATCTTTAGATGGGAGGCTATACCCGATTGGGGCAAGACAGACAAACTCTGTACACCCGATGACATTGGTACTGATTCCAGGAATATTAGGTGCTCCAAAAATCATGCCTATATCTATAGTCCGTTTTTGTAGCGCTTTTATTATCTCCATACTATGCAAGGTCTCAACTTCAATTGTGATATCCGGATTTTGAGTAGAAAATTGCGCCAAAGCCTTTGGGCCTATTTCCAAGCCAAAAGCGGGTGTCATAGCAAACCGAATACGCCCTTTTTTATTGTTTGCTAACTGACGTGCAAATGATCTGAGTTCCGTAAATTTATTAAAAACAGGTTCTACCTGTTCAAATAAAACAATGCCCTTTTCCGTCGGCACCAGGCGGCCTTTGCGCCGCGCAAAGAGCTTGAAACCGAGTGAGTCTTCCGCATGTTTCAACACTTTACTCATACCTGGTTGCGATACATTTAATGCGCGGGCCGCAGCGCTTACAGATCCCGTTAAATATATAGCATGAAACACTTCAATATGGCGTAGTTTCACAAATCCTCCCCTCTTTGGCAACAAAGCCATTTCCAGTAAAAATTGGCCCAGTAAGAATTAGCCTAACAAAAACTGGCACGCTAAAACAAGTATGCCCTAACAATGTTTTCTTATTTTCCATTCTGTTTTTGCCATAAATCCAGTTCCGTTTTAAAGGCTTCCAAAAACACTTTTGCCGCTGTTGAAAGCGGGCTCGCTTCCAAATACAAGACGTTGATCTCAATTTCTATTCCAGGTTTGAGCTTTGCATGAGATAGGTCTTCAAATCCAGAAGCACTGGCCGTAAATTCATCAACAATTGCAACGCCAACATCACGTGCGGCAAGGTTTTTAGCGACAAAACAGGACTCGGCAGCGACGATGGCTTCTAGGTTTTCACCTGCACTATTAATTTCTTCCCAAAGTTTCCCCCCCAGCGGGCCGCTCGGATTTAAAGAAATAATATCGTGTTTTAAAACGCGCTTAAGTGGCAGACGCCCTGTTAATTTACTAAATCTATGTTTTTTGTAAACACATGCGTATTCGCACTTTCCCATCACTTTTCGCACAAGACCAACATGCCCAGGCGCATCGAACACAAGACCAATATGTGTGTCAAACTCCCGCAATGATGCAATAAGGTCACTATAATGCAGGGTTTGCAATTCAAATGTCATTGTAGGGTGTGATTTTCGAACCCTTGCGACTGCGCGCGGTAAAATCTCATAACTCAATCCAGTTACGGTTGAAATTTTCAATCGACCACCGAGAGCTTTTCTCAAATCTTGGCTTGTCCGCTGAACACGCGCGACACCTGCATAGACCTTACTCACCTCATCAAACAAAAGGTCCGCTTGCTGGGTAGGTACCAATCCACGTCCTGTGCGCGTGAACAAAGCAAACCCGATCTGGTCTTCGGCATGTTGCAATGCTTTGCTCACAGCAGGTTGCGAGACATTGAGTTTGCGCGCAGCCTTACTAACCGATTTATACCGATATACTGTGTGAAATACTTCTATATGTCGTAACTTCATAAATTTTCCCCTATATCAGACTAAAGCCAGACTTAAAATTTATCAATGAATACATGTTCATGACAAATCAATCGGGTATCACCAAGGCTCAGATTAATGTTGAGTAGCGTGCACCAATAATTGCCCTCGTCCTGTTTTTTTATAACGGCATGTATAATACAGTCCAAAAATTTTCATTGCATTGGTTTGTAAAAGTCATAACAAACCTGTTCAATCCCCCGAACGTCACATTACAACTTTACATAATCATGGTGAAGAGTTTGTGTTTAAACTTCGAAACGAATCCTATAGGCTATTTATAAGAATTAAATAATTTCGGGGGAAATCATGGAAAAAGAAAAATGCCTACGCGCCTCATTTGCGATAGCGTTTACGATTTTCCTAACGGCATGTACAACCCTGCGCCTTGCTGAACCCCTACTCTCTGAGCAAGTTACACTCTCGCTGCCTGACATCAAATATGATGCGGGATCTGGAGAAAATTATACAGATATTGATGTGTTAATTTACAATGTTGCAGGACTCCCGTGGCCTATACGCAAAAACAGAACACATGCGATGACATTGATTGGCGATGCTTTGTTAAAGGCACGTCATGAAGGCGAAGAGCCAGATATTATTTTAATTCAAGAAGGCTTTCGCAGAGGTACGCGACGATTACTAGAAAACAGCGGCTATCCAAATTGGGTGCGAGGGCCAGAAACACATGATTGGGCCCCCAAATTTTCATCGCGCGCCACACCACAATTTATTAAAGAACGGCGCATGCTTAAGGGTGAGAAGATTCGTAAAATTATGAATTCTGGGCTCTATGTTCTCAGCAATTTTCCTATCCGCAAAAAAGTAACAGCACCATTTTATTCAGGTGAATGTGCGGGCTTTGATTGCGGATCAAACAAAGGCGTTCTGTGGGCCGAAATTGAGGTGCCGGGCATGCCGGGATATTTACAAATTTTTACAACACACATGCAATCCCGTGAAGCCGCAGGCGTATCGTTTGCGCGTTCACTGACCGCATACAGTCTACAATTTGACGCGATGGACGAATTTATCGAAACCGTATGGACTGAAGAACACCCTATGATTTTTGGTGGAGATTTTAACGCCAAAAATGCCAAAAAACGAATGGATTATTTGTCAGACAGCTCTGCGAGAAAGCCAACGAAGCGCACAAAACTTGTCAAACTCACCCAACATTTTTGCGTCACCAATCCAAATATTTGCAAAGCAAACCTTGCTTCGGATGGCAATGCGCCTTGGCTCGATACACAAGATTGGCAAGGGTTTAGCTCTGGTACACAGGTCAAGGTTACGCCCATACGCATCATAGATATCGAGAATTTGATTGTCGAAGACGCACCAGAAATTAAAGGCAAGCGGACGCTCTCTGACCATGGGGCCGTATGGGTGCGTTATAGGTTAAGTTGGCGTGCCAGTTTTCAATAGAGGCAACACATTCTTTACGCATAGGTAAAGCCTAAAACTTATGCAGACGTGAAACAAGCTATATGGTGCGAGCTGTGAAACATAGATATGTGGCATTTTACGGAAGTGAAAATGCCACATATAATAATGGTTTTGTTTAGTATTTCGTCGCTTCGTCTTTGCTATCAACGACGCCGTCATTGTTACTGTCGAGGCGCTTGAACATGCGTTGGCCACTGGCCTGAAATTCCTCGCGAGAAATAATACCGTTCTTGTCTTTGTCTAAAATACCAAAACGAACATAGGCTTGTTTCAATTGACGGTCACGCCGCGTTGCAAGGTCTTTCTCAAGCCGTGCTTCGTATTCAGCGACATATTCATCCGCCAATACATTACCGTCCGCATTGCCATCACGTGCATCATAACCTTTGTTACGGGCGGCACGATATTCTGCCACACTTACGCTTTTATCATTATTGGCGTCATAGCTGTCATAGAAATTACTTTTGCCATGTCCACCGCCATGACTTTTTTTCTTTTTGCTATAGTCTTTTTTAGCATGTTTTCCCTTAACCGCGTCTCCTTTTGACATGTGTGACTTATGGTCTGTTTTAGCATATGTATTACTGGTTTCATTATTCGACGCAGCTTGTGTTGTTTCACAACCTGCAAAGGTGAACACGCTTGCGAAGGTCATCAGTAATATTTGTTTTGTAATTTTCATAATTTATCTTTCTTTTTCAATTGGGGTTTATGGTGTGACTTCGAATGTCAAAGATGTGGTGTAACTCCGCAAATCAGTCTCTGAACCTTCGGGCGCATCGGCTTTATGACGGGTCATAAGCAAATACATACCGGGTTGTTTGAAATCAATTTTCGTAACGGATTTCTTGCCTGTTTTTAGCTTCACTACACCTTTATCATCTGCGTACATGCCGCCGTCCCGATAGAGCGTCATGCTTTGATTTTTCATAGCTTTACCATCAAATGTCAGACGAAATGCGAATCCATCTTCGGCATAAATTTCATTAGGATGCGTAACAGGAATGATTGCCAAACGGCCGATACGTGTTTGCAGAACAGCAAGTGTCGGCGCGCCCTTTGTCACATAGGTATCAGCAATCGTTGCCGTTTGAGTCGTAATAGTTACGGCCCCTTCTGGCTGCGGTTTTTTCTTTCGGTCATGCCCGAACATAGACTGTAGGCTGCCATCTTTTAATTTATACATTTCCCCTTTACGACCAAGGCGCTCGCCCGATGTAAAACGGTATGTACCATTATCTTCAATGGCTTGTTCAAGGATTGTGACCTGCTTATGGCTTTGTACCATGTCGAAATTTTTACGTTCACCTTTAGGGGTATAAAAATGCCAGTTTTTTGATTTCACGACAACTTCAGGGTTCGAGAAACTTTCTGTAAATGACGATTCGAGCGTAATCGTATTCCCACGCATTGTTGAAAATGTGTTCGGTTTTAAATAAGCCGTATGCGCCAAGGCAGTGCCTGTAGCGAATATACTCATCCCTACAACACCCAAAAGTGTTATGTTTAATTTCTTCAAAGACATATTAAATTCCTTTTCTAATATTTATTATTATTGATAATGATTCGCAATTGCAACTAATATGTTATTTTAAACTGGATAGGTATTGTCAGCGAAAGACTTGCACCTCGGCTCACATCCAATGGAGGCGCAGGTAGCGGAGAAGCCCTTTGCACCAAATTCACAGCTTCAATATTTAGCAAACGATGACGACACGCCCCATCCAATTTCACATCAAGAACCGCGCCATCAACCCCCAAATGTATCAAAACGGTTGGCTCCCCTTCCTGTTTTCGCCTTTGTGATAATGACGGGTATTTTTTATACCGTGTAAGATGCGCGAGCAGTTCGGCACGCCAGACCGCCTTTATATCTTTTGTATTCACTCCGCTTTGAACGCCTATAACGGTTGAGCGCGGCGGCGGATTTACGCCACTAGTCTGTTGTGGCAAAGGCTTAGAAACGGCGTGGTGCGGAATATTTGCCTGCAGTTTATTTTTGCTCTGTGCATGCGCCTTGGAAGATGGTTTCGACGGCCGAGCACTTGCCACTACACGCACAAGCGGCCGTGTTGACACACTCTGTTTATGTCGCTCTTGAGGGGGCGGCGTTGCGATTAAAGTTGACTTTATGTGTGCAGGTTTTTGTAAAGAGCGTTTTGGGCTGGGCGTATGCTTTTTCTTATTTGGCTCGCGTTTTGGTGTGCGTTTTTTGGGCGAAGCCTGTGTATGTATTTTGGGTATGGTTTTGGCGATTGGTTTCTTAACGACCGCTTTATCTCTTTGTGAACCTGAATCATGCGTCACCATTTTCATAGGGCTTAATTCAATAAATGTCGTGCCGAATGCTAATGTTGGCGGTGTGGGTTTTAGCACAAGCATGAGCATAATCGGCATTGCATGTACACCAAAGGCAATACTAGCTGCTAGCCCCCACGTTTTTTTAATTTTTGAAAACCGCATACCCATATCTATGGAATCGTAAAAATGAAAAGAGCGGTAAATATAGCCAAGCTGACGCCACACAGTTTCAAACTTGTTGCCAAGCGATAGCGAATTGTGAAGAATAAAAAGAACCCAACCAATGATAATAAAAGCGTAATACAGGCCACAATATCGATCATCAAACGCCATGCGCCACTCGCGTCTTTGCCGCGGTGCAATTCACGGATCAGACCAGATGTATTGGACTTTTTTAATTCCAAACTTACATTCCCACTTGTGACATCAATAAAAACAGTGGTGGCCCCCTTCACGCTCGCAAAGCGAAGCATAACTTCATCATCAACGATTTCGCCGCTTTTATACTCGCCTACAACTTTAAAATTTTTCGAGACATATGCGGCAACTGCCTGATTGGGCATTTTCATCGAGAGGAAGTCTTCCAATTTTTCGACAGGAATAATTTCTTCGACGGCCTGCATTTTACTATGTTTTGATTTTACCAATTTTGGATGATTTAAAAGAAAACCAGTCAATGCGAAAAACATAAGCGCTAGAAAAGCAAAGGCAGAAAGATAGGCATGAATGGCGCGGCTCATTTTCATGACCACAGCCTTTTTCACACCGGGTAAAAACCAATAATTTGGTTTTACCCTTTTTCGAGGCGGATGGGATATCTGCTCCAATTTAATGGTCTTTGCCATAATGGATATCGATCTGGCCAAGTTCATCACCACTATCAATAATGGCCTCGAATATATCATCACCAAGGTTTAGCGTCTGTTTGACATATTGGTGACCACCATGTTCACGCGATGCCTCTATGTGAAGAATATACTCCCCTTGTGGTACAGGATTGCCCTCTTGATCATAGCCGTCCCAGACCAAGTTATATTGCCCCGGTGCGCGTGATGGCTGCGCGAGTGTCTCGACCATGGCCGGGAATTTACGTCCAACGCGGCGCCAAAACACATAATTTTCCTCGACCCACAATGGCTGTTTCCCGATCATTGTTAGCGAACGTACGAGTTTTTTATTCATGTCAGTTACCCAAACAACAACATATGGATATTCATAATCGCTGACATTTATGCGTGGAATTTTATAAGCTATATTAACAGAAAAACCCTTCGGCAACGGGTTAGCGATACCTGCCTCAGCGGCACTTTTCTTCACGGTTTTTGCGGTTAAGTCTTTCCAATGCTTACTGGTGAAGCGTGCGCCACCTGCTGTAATAATCATCGTTTCGACACCCTCATGCGTATTGGCATATGAGAGCGCGGTTGCAACCCCCATGGTTGAAAACGCCGTTGCAAGCGCGTCAGCCGTCTCAGCCTTTGGCGCAACAACACTTACTTGCTGGGTCTTTAATTGCGGCCGCCCTGTAAATGGCGAAATGATGTGCGAATAGGAACGCGCCCCCACTTTTAAATCGCGTTTACCACTCCCTGATGTTGCAATCGCTTGATCTTTCAACACCAGCGTTTCCACAGGCGCACTATTATCAGCCGCATTGACACCAAGTATTCCCACCCGTGCATGTGCATTATCAATGAGGCCGTGCACAGCAATATCGCCGCCAATATCAAGAACAATCCCAAAACGCCCAGACAGACCTTGCCCCTGTGCAGAGCGAATGCCAGCCTGCAAAGCTTTATCAATAATATAGCCTTTTGCTATGCCATCAATATTGAAGTTAAAGTCTATGGGCTTTGTGACAGAAGACGTTTGCCGCGTTAACGTTATGACCGTTGCCTCTGCCTTTAGTGCCAATTGTTGTGTGCGTTCGTGGCTCGGCTCCGTTGCATTTATTTCGGCTGCTTGCCATGTTTTGATTAATTCGTCCATGCGGCAGCTAAACGCGCCATCCGTCTTGGCTGAAAAAATTTCGCAGGATTTTAATACATAAAACAACTCGGACGAAACTGTCTTTGCGCCAGTTTTGTTCAATTTAGATATCTCGGACTGAGGGCTCCAAGTACTTAATATTTTTTCAAGCCGCTTGATTTCAGCCAAAGTTTCAGATTTGATTTTTTGTGCTTGCTGTATATTTGGCGCATCAACGACCATATCAAAACTTGTGCCAAGCACATGGTCTTGGTGGAATTTAAAGCTCTCGGCCAAGGCCGTTTGACTTAGTAATACAGCAAGAAATCCTGCTGAAATATATTTTAATTTGAGCGTCATTTTCATTCCCCAAAATTGGAAATTTTATTTATTTGAGAGGAGCTCACCTCTGGCATGAGTGAAAACACCAATGCCAGAGGCGATAGTTTTTAGAATGTTTTTGCCAAAGACAAACGGAATGTTCTGCCCTTTGCATTCAGGTTAGACAGATGCGTTCGATATGTTTTGTCAGTGAAATTCTCGATACGCGCTCTTACTTCTAGGCCATCAAGAATAGTGTCTGGCTTCCATGAGGCGAACACATTCAGGATTGTATATCCCTCAGTTGATGTTGAAAAAGATCCGCTTACATCATTTTGATCGAAAGCAATTCTTGTGCTTGCACCAAAGTTAAAACGTGTATTTGGCAATGCATAGCCAATCGTTAAATCGATTTGGTCTGCTGGAACCGTATTGATAAAGTCACCCGTAAGCGCATTTTCACCATGAGTTGTAGAGAAGGCTGCACGAGAGAAAAATCTTCCGCTTGTATATTCGCCTTCAATTTCAAAGCCATTATATTCGGCCTCACCAATATTTATATATGCGAGACTTCCAGCGCTTGCGCGTGAAATTTGGTTCGTAATATCATTTTTAAAATAGGTAAGTTTTGCACGAAAAACATCATTTTTTCGTAGAGTGTCGTTCATAGATAGTGTCGCACCCATTTCGATATTATCAGACTCTTCTGGATCTAAATTCAGGTTTGGCGCGCGCGCAGCACCTCTTGAACTGGCGCGTGAAAAACTAAAGACTTCATCAAGAACAGGTAGTCGTACCGCATGTGTATATGAGCCAAAAATACCAAGACTGTCTGTGAAATTAAACATTGCAGCAATTTTTGGTGAGAAACCTGAAACCGTAGATGTTTCAAGTGTCGGCACACCATTCCCCGGTTCGAATTTGGAGGTGTCATAACGCACACCCGGGATAATCGTCAGCTTATCACTATAAATTATTTCCGTCTGTGCATAGACTCCGATTTTCTGTGTATCGCCATCTGGATGAGATGTTGTTCCGTCTTGTGTAGAACCGTCAGGTTTAACACGAGGGTTTGTACGTTCTTGCGTGTCGCCTTGGATACCATATGTCAGATAGGTTGTCCAAAGATCGCCCGATGCAAATTCTGAAGTATTTTGAATGCGACCCTGCCACGACGCATATCGATATGTACTTTCGAGCCCCAAACCTGTTGGTGCAAATGTATTTTCTGTTTGATCGACATTTGATAATGCATATGAAATTTGCGTTTCAAAATCGAAAAAATTGTTTCCGCTGAACCCATTATTATAAGCGATCAAGAATGTATCATCATTCACATCTCTATGTACAAGACTAGGAAAGGCGCCTGCTTGCTGATCATAATATGATGTATTATCGCTCAGCCATTTATTATAAGAAAGCTTAAGTGAATGATCTTCGTCGCCATCAAAATTGTAAACGCCTTTCACCAAATATGATTTGGAGACAATTTCGGAGGGGAGTACTTCAGCGCCGTCCCCATCAGTATAATGTTCGGCCTCTCGTGCCGTCACCATGCCTAATACACCAAAATTATCGGACAACAATTTAGCGCCAATCATAGAAGCAGCAATGCCTTCAGAGTTGCTGTCATACTGCCCCTTCACGCGTAAGGCGGCTCTGTCATCACCTTTTAAGAAGTCACGAGGGTCTTTCGTTGTGAAACTAATGACACCGCCAATCGCGCCATTCCCGATCAAAGTGGCTGCGGCTGGGCCTTTTAATACTTCGACACGTTTGTAAATATCTGGCTCGGCGAAAGATGAACCAATACGGTAGGCTTCGAAGAATTTATCAACGCCATCAACACGCACAATGATGTCACTGGCGGAATCACCAACACTTGTCCCCACGCCGCGAATGTTAAAGCCTTGACCAAGGGCGCTCACCCCTCCGCTCATATTGACACCCGGCATATTCCCAATCAACTCGCCAACAGTCGCCGCTTGCGTGGACTCTATGCCCTCTTGATCGATCACAGAAACAGAAACAGGCGTTTCAATTGCGATCTTAGGCTCGCCCGCAGAAACAATAACCGCGTCGAGTGCGAGACTTTGTTTGTTATCATCTGAATTGGTTTGTGCGAATGCGCTCGTTGACGCACACGCGAATGAAATCAAACTGGTCGCGCAGACACCCACCATATATCTATTCATGTTTTTCATCTTATTATCTTTCTTACCCGCCATCCAACGGTTTGTTGTGCAAAGGCTTGTTGTGAATATATGAAAATGTGTTTAATTGAGAATCATTCTCATTGTCAATGCTAATTAATAATAATTCTTAATTGCATAATTGAATGAACCACACTAGGAAAACGCTATACGCCTTGATCAAGAGAGAAGAGATTCATGGAACAGACATTACCACTAGCTACACATGATTATTCCGCATGGGGTATGTTCCTGTCGGCAGACATAGTCGTTAAACTTGTCATGATGGGCCTGTTGCTTGCCTCTCTTGTCAGTTGGGTAATTTTCATCGCAAAGCTGATACAGCTCAACAGAAACAAAAAATCTGTTCACCATGACTACAGCTCGCTCGACACGTGTCGGAGTATCAATGATTTCGAAACTGCATTTAAAGATGGAGACTTAAACTCTGTCACAAAAGAAATGCTCCTCTGTGTTCAAGCAGAAATACCCGACACCAAATTACCAGAAGCTCATGAATACTCTGGGATTAAGGAACGCACACAATGGGGGCTTGAGACAGTAATCACGTCCGCCATGCAAAGAATGGCGAGCAAAGTCTCCATCATTACAACCATTGGTGCGATTGCACCATTTGTCGGACTGTTTGGTACAGTATGGGGAATTATGAATAGCTTCATTGGTATTGCCCAAGCAAATACAACCAGCTTGTCTGTCATCGCACCAGGAATTGCAGAAGCATTGCTGGCGACAGGGCTTGGCCTAATCGCGGCTATTCCCGCTGTGATTTTTAATAATATTCTTGCCAAGGGGGCGCGTAATTATAAAATTTCACTGGTGAAAATGGCGAGCGAGCTTATGCGTATTCTCTCTCGTAGTTTTGAAATACAAAACACGCCTCCACACAATATCAGCTCACAAGCGGCGGAGTAATCTATGTCGTTTGGCGGAAGTTTATTTGGTGGCGATGATGATGGTTTACAAGAAACAGGTGATATTAATGTCACCCCGTTAATCGATGTCATGCTTGTCATCCTTATTGTATTCATGGTGGCCGCGCCGCTCGCGACTGTCAACGCCCCTGTTAATTTACCCCCTGCAAATGCCACAAGTTCGACCAAGAATGACAAATCTATTTATGTCAGCCTCGGCAAAGACCTCAGCATTCATGTGGGCGATACGCTTACGGCCAAAGACGCGCTCGCGCACGCACTTGATCTTGCAAGCCACAATAATAAAGACAAGCGCATTTTCATCCGCGCAGATCAATCTATTTCGTATAAAGACCTAACAGACCTCCTCAATGCCCTGCGTCGTGCAGGCTATCTAAAAATCGCTTTTGTTGGCCTCGAAGAACAATAAGGTTTGGCAAACCCCGTTATTTTATCATCGTGCTTTACAAACCAAATAATTCCTTAAAAGAACATTGTGTAATTCCGTAAAATCCTCAAAAATGAGATTATGACAAATACCATCGCCACAATCCCAATACACTTATTACTGATCAGTCTCCTGCCTGTGATGGTCGTCCTTTTTATCCAGTTCAAATGGGCCTTGCACTACAAAGAAGGCGTATATGCGATTTCACGCATGTTAGGACAGTTGCTCATTGTCGGATATTTTCTTGGCTTTATCTTTAATACACAAAACCTTTGGATTGTTCTTGGCATTTTGACATTAATGGTTCTCGCGGCAAGTTGGATATCACTGCGTACAATTTCCACCAAACGTAAGCAGTTATTTCCAGCCGCATGTTTATCGCTTTTCCTTGGTGGCGGGTTGGTTCTTGCGCTTATCACACAAGTTATATTGCAAATTTCACCTTGGTATCAGCCCCAATTCATGATCCCGCTTGCGGGTATGATCTTCGCAAGTTCTATGAATGCGATCAGCCTCGCCGCTGATCGTTATTTTGAAGAAACCGGGCGAGATGCGCCTGTTATAGAAGCGCGTGCTATCGCCTTTCGCACAGCCCTTATCCCGATCACCAATTCAATGTTTGCCGTTGGGTTAGTCTCTTTTCCGGGCATGATGACAGGGCAGGTTTTATCTGGCGTTGATCCGCTTATTGCCGCACGTTACCAAATACTTGTCATGGCAATGTTGTTTGGGGCTGCAGGACTTTCCAGCGCACTTTTCCACTGGCTGCTGACACGGCGTGGTACCTAAATTTATTCTCTAGTTCTTTCCCACGGCAAGCTGTATATACAGATTTAGAAATAAATTACATTGAGACAATTCTATGGAAAACGATACTTATACATTTGTAAGCGGTACATCCCCCCTGCTTGTCTCCATGCCCCATATTGGTACGAATGTACCAAAGGATATATCATCGTCATTCACGAAGCACGCCGTGCCTCTACCTGATACAGATTGGCATGTTGATAAATTATACAATTTTCTGGGCGCGTTAGGCGCAAATCGCATTCAAGCAAATTTATCGCGTTATGTTATTGATCTCAACCGCCCCTCTGATGGCGCTCCCCTCTACCCCGGACAAAGTGAGACACAATTATGTCCGCTAAAAATATTCACAGAGGAAAATATTTACCTAACGGGGCAGGAACCGAGCCAAATGGATATTGCAAAACGCACTACCTCTTATTGGGCACCATATCACCAAAAACTGAGACAAGAGCTGAACCGCATTAAAGAAGAATTTGGCTATGCGCTCTTGTGGGACGCACATTCGATTACCAGTATTGTGCCGAAATTTTTCGAAGGTAAATTACCTGACCTCAATATTGGCACGGCCAACAATACCACATGCCCAAAAAACATCAGTGAAAAAATTCTGAGCATAGGCACACAGTCGGATTATTCAACTGTATCGAATGGGCGGTTTAAGGGTGGTTATATCACACGAAATTATGGTGATCCTGATAATCAAATTTACGCGGTTCAAATGGAAACAGCCCTCAGTGCCTATATGGATGATGGTGCGCCTTATGCATTTAATGAGGTGAAAGCAGATAAATTACGCCCAGTCTTGCAAGAAATGATGCAAATATTTCAAAGTAATTTCTCATGACTGATTTACATTTCAAGTCCGCCTTGCTCTCTTCGGGTTGGCAAGATGATATTGCGGTTTCTCTTGACAATAACGGTCTTATTACATCGCTAGATACACAATCCTCGACACAAGCCTCGACACAATCATCAACACTTTCATCGACATCAGCACACAATGGCTTTGCTATTGCTGGCATGCCCAATGCCCACAGCCATGCCTTCCAACGCGCTATGGCAGGGCTCGCAGAATTTTCAACCAATCCAACAGATAGCTTTTGGACATGGCGCGAAACCATGTATAAATTTTCGCAAATCATCACGCCAGATGATTTATATGCCATTGCTAAATATCTTTATATGGAAATGCTTGAGGCAGGTTATACATCCGTCGCAGAGTTTCATTATCTACACCATCAATTGAACGGCGTAGCTTATCCAAACCCAGTGCAAATGAGCATGTCAATTGCGGCGGCGGCAGCAGACACGGGTATTGCCCTCACTCTTTTACCCGTACTTTATATGCGCGGTGGATTTGATGATCGCCCCCTAAACCAACAGCAACGCCGTTTCCAACATGACGTCGCGCAATATTTAGAAACGGTGATGTCTGTAGAATCTCTCGGTATACATACAGGCATTGCCTTTCATAGTTTGCGCGCTGTTCCGCCCGAAGCAATGATGCGGGTTTTACAAGATGATGTGGTTCAAGAACATGCGGACATCCCTATTCACATTCACATAGCCGAACAAACCGCCGAAATTGATGACTGCCTTGCTCACACGGGTGAACGGCCTGTTACGTGGTTATTAGATAATTTCAAAATAGGCGCAAACTGGATTTTGGTGCACGCCACCCATATGACGCAAGCCGAAACGCGAGCACTTGCACACACAGGCGCCGTCGCCGTCATTTGCCCGACGACCGAGGGAAATCTAGGCGACGGGCTATTTCCCTTGCCAGTATGGGATCAAAACGAGGGGCGAATTGCCATCGGTTCGGACAGTCATATTAGTGTTGACCCGTATGAAGAATTACGGTGGTTAGAATATGGCCAAAGGCTTTCCCATCGGCGCAGAACTATTTATGCCAATGATAAAAACCAACATACGGGCAGCCGTCTTTACCAATCTGCATTACGCGGAGGTGCACAATCTGTTGGTCGTCAATGCGGCGAGATCGCTGTTGGCAATATGGCTGACATTGTTGTTTTACGTGACGATATTCCTGCCATTGCCTTGGCAGACCCAAAACACAGATTAGACGCCCTTATTTTCAACCCAACTTCCAAGCCCGTCAAAGGCGTTTTTGTCGGGGGAAAATGTGTTGTCAAAGACGGCATGCATAAAAACCATGACCACATAAAACAAGAGTATTTTGCAACGCTCAAAAAATTACTTGATCGCTTTTAATATGGGATTCAACGGGCACTAGATTATGACGGCTCCCTATTTCACACAGTCATTCGATTAAATATGCAGTCTCTTTTCCTGAACGCGCATAAATAGCTATATTCCCTTCTCTTGCTTTACGAAGTGCGAAAGCTGTTGGGCCAGAGATGGACAGAATGGCTTGCACACCTGCATGGGCCGCCTTTTCTACGATTTCATATGAACAGCGGCTCGACATCAAAACAAAACCTTGCTTCACATCCACCTCTGCACGTGCCATTGCACCAAGCAATTTATCAAGTGCATTGTGCCGACCGACGTCTTCACGTGCGAATGCAATCTCACCAAAAAGCGAAACCCACGCAGCCGCATGAACGCTGTGCGTATGTTCATTTAACGGCTGATGCTGTGGAAACGCTACAAGTGCTTTCGAGAGTGCGGACATGTCCAGTTTACGTTTTACCTTTGTCGTTTTCGGCAATTTTACAAACAAAGTTTCCGCGTTCTCCAAGCCGCATAGACCACAACTTGCACTGCCCACCATATTACGACGACGTTGTGTAAGCTCCAGTTTTTCCACGGATGAACCGATAATTTTAAATCTAAAATCGACACCTTGTTGTGTTTGATAAATATCCAAAGAAACAATATCGGCTATAGATTTCACCACTTGCTCGCTTAAGGAAAACCCCAATGCGAAATCAACAAGGTCGTCGGGCGTTGCCATCATCACGGCGTAATTCCTGCGATTAAATACAAATGCGACAGGCACTTCTTCTGGAATAGCCCATTGCGGATGTTCGCCGACATCTACCTTATGGTATGTTGGCAAAGCATCCCCATGATATTTGACTGTGAACATATTACTCGGCAGACTCTGCTTGGTCTGCGTTGCGTAGAACTTGACGGTAAGTTGCGAGCTCTTCTTCGTAATTCATTTGCCAATCGGATTTATGATTTGCAGGCACGACCGCGACTGCCGTTACTTTATATTCAGGGCAAGACGTGGCCCAGTCCATATTGTCTGTTGTAATCACATTCGCGCCCGTATCAGGGTGATGGAATGTTGTATAAACAACGCCTGGTGCCATACGGTCCGATATTTTCGCGCGCAGTGTTATTTCACCTTTGCGTGAAGCCACAGATACCCATTGACCATCGACAACCCCTTGGGCCTGTGCATCGGAGGGGTGTATTTCCAATACGTCCTCTTTCCACCATAAATTATTTTCTGTCCGTCGCGTTTGCGCGCCCACATTATATTGGGACAGAATTCGTCCCGTCGTAAGGATAAGCGGGAAACGGCGATTTGTGCGTTCGGTCGTCGGGACATATTCAGTCGTTACAAATGCGCCCTTGCCTTTTACAAATTCGCCGACATGCATAATGACAGTTCCCTCTGGCGCACTGTCATTCACAGGCCATTGCAAACTACCTGCCGCGTCAAGAGCCTCAAAACTTACATTTGCAAATATTGGGGTAAGTTCGGCGATTTCGTCCATAATTTCTGAAGCGCTTGAAAAGCCCATGTCAAAACCAAGAGCCTTGCCAAGTTCTTGGGTCACCTCCCATTCTTCCAAGCCTGTCTTTGATTTCATTACGGGGCGCACGCGGTTAATACGACGTTCCGCATTAATGAATGTACCATCCTTTTCAAGAAAGGATGTGCCGGGTAAAAATACATGTGCGAAACGGGCCGTTTCGTTCAAAAACAAATCTTGAACAATTAGAATATCTAGTGCTTTCAACGCGGCTTCTACATGTTGTATATTGGGGTCAGATTGTGCAACATCCTCACCTTGAATATACATGCCTTTATACGTGCCAGCGCACGCTTCGTCGAACATGTTGGGAATACGGTATCCGGGTTTATTATCAAGCTTTGTGCCCCATTTTTCTTCGAACAATCCACGCGCCGCGTCATCGCTGACCGAGCGATAGCCCGAAAGCTCGTGCGGGAAAGACCCCATATCACATGCACCCTGTACATTATTTTGCCCACGCATTGGATTTACACCAACGCCTGCACGGCCAATATTGCCCGTACTCATGGCCAAATTTGCCATGCCCATAACCATGGTCGAACCTTGGCTATGCTCTGTCACGCCGAGGCCATAATAAATACTGCCATTGGGCGCATTTGCATACAAACGTGCCGCGCCAATAATATCGGCGACAGGAACACCTGTAATTTTGGAGACATTTTCTGGCGAATTCTCTTCGCCTAAAATCATGGTTTTCCATTCTTTGTACGTCACAAGATCACACCGTTCCTTGATAAAACTTTCATCAAGAAGATTTTCCTTCGCCGCCACATGCGCGAGACCGTTTATCAAAGCGACATTGGTTCCCGGTGTAAGTTGGAGATGGTAATCGGCGTTGATATGCGGTGTCCGCACAAGCTCGATTGCGCGTGGATCTGCAATAATAAGTTTGGCACCTTGACGTAAGCGCCGTTTCATTTGTGAACCAAAAACAGGATGGGCATCGGTCGGGTTAGACCCGATAATCAAAATACAATCGGTTTCCATAACGCTGTCAAAATCTTGCGTCCCCGCCGATGTGCCAAAAGTTTCGTTCAGGCCATATCCCGTTGGCGAGTGACAGACACGTGCACAGGTATCGACATTATTATTGCCAAAACCTTGACGGATCAGGCGCTGTACGACCCAAACCTCTTCGGTGGTGCAGCGAGATGACGTAATACCGCCCACAGATTTTCGGCCATATTTTTTCTGTGTCGCTTTCAACTTCTCTGCGGCGAATGTGAAAGCTTCGTCCCAACTGACTTCGCGCCACGGGTCTGTGATTTTTTCACGGATCATAGGAGAGATTACGCGCTCTTTATGCGTGGCATACCCCCATGCAAAACGCCCCTTCACACAGCTATGCCCATGATTGGCTTTGCCGTCTTTGTACGGTACCATGCGGATGACTTGGTCACCTTTCATCTCGGCTTTGAAAGAACAACCGACACCACAATAAGCACACGTGGTCAGGACGCTACGGTCTGGAACGCCGTGTTCAATGACGGCTTTTTCTTGCAAGGTCGCGGTTGGGCAGGCTTGTACACAGGCTCCACATGAAACGCATTCGCTTTCCATAAAATTTTCGCCCATGCTCGGCGTGATTTTAGAATTAAATCCGCGCCCTTCGACGGTCAGTGCGAGTGTACCCTGCACTTCATCACACGCCCGTACGCATCTGGAACAAAGAATACATTTGCTCTCATCAAAACTGAAATATGGATTGCTGTCATCAGTTGGCGCGTGGTTATGGTTTTCACCGTCATGGCCATAACGCACTTCGCGCAAACCAACCGCACCTGCCATATCTTGGAGTTCGCAATCACCATTGTCGGAGCATGTCAAACAATCGAGCGGATGATCTGAGATATAAAGCTCCATCACACCTTTGCGGATTTTGGCAATATGATCATCTTGTGTCGTTACGCGCATGTCCTCTTCGACCAATGTTGTACATGAGGCAGGCGTACCGCGACGCCCTTCGACTTTACACACACACAAACGGCACGAGCCAAAAGCCTTCAAGCTATCGGTCGCGCAAAGCTTTGGAATGGGAATGCCGATTTCTGCGGCGGCCCGCATGACGGATGTGCCTTCGGGCACGCTAACACTATGACCGTCAATTTCGATGGTGACGATTTTGTCCGATTTTACAGCGGGGGTTCCGTAGTCTTTTTCAATGAGTAAAACCATAATCTACCCCTTCCCCGTTTCAGACGTCTCAAGGCGTTTGCCTTTTCGAGGGTCTGTAAATTCATGCGGGAAATGTTTTACTGCAGATTGCACTGGCATAGGTGTTAGCCCTCCCATAGCACATAATGAGGCTTCTGTCATGAGGTCGCACAAATCCTCTAACACGACGAGGTTTTCGTCTATGTTTTCCCCTGCGATAATTTTATCCAAAACCTCTTTGCCTCGCACCGCGCCGATGCGGCATGGTGTGCATTTGCCACAGCTTTCAATTTCGCAAAACTCCATAGCGTAACGGGCTTGCTTGGCCATATCGACACTGTCATTAAAGACGACCATGCCCCCATGCCCAATCATGGCGCCAATCTCGGCAAGGCTCTCATAGCCCATTTTAACATCAAAATCAGAAACAGGAATATAGGCTCCCAAAGGCCCACCTGTTTGTATCGTTTTCACAGGACGGCCAGACCGTGTCCCACCGCCAAAATCATTGAGCAATTCACTCAGCGTTATTCCGAAGGCTTTCTCGACCAAGCCACCACGCGCAATATCACCAGCAAGTTGGAATGGCTGTGTCCCAAGAGAGCGCCCTTGCCCATAGTCTGCATAGGCTTTCGCGCCTTTATCCAAAATGATCGGCACGCTCGCCAAGGATAGGACATTATTGACAATTGTGGGCTTATCAAAAAGGCCGCTGATCGCTGGAATTGGCGGTTTGACTTTCACCTCGCCGCGTTTGCCTTCAAGTGATTCCAGCATAGAGCTTTCTTCACCGCAAATATATGCGCCTGCGCCGACACGCACGTGTAATGTGAAATCTGTACCAGAGTTTTTAATATTTTCGCCGAGCCAACCCGCGTCTTCCATAATTTTTATCGCGCGGCGCATTGTGCGTATTGCGTGCGGATATTCCGAGCGAATATAAATATAGCCCTCGGTCGCGCCAATCGCACGCGCACCGATAATCAGACCCTCGATCAAGCAAAACGGATCGCCTTCCATCAACATTCTATCCGCGAACGTACCGCTATCCCCTTCGTCTGCATTGGCACACATATATTTTTGTAGTGTGCCAGTCTCTGATTTTTGCGCGAGTGCTGTCTTCCATTTAAGTCCTGTCGGAAACCCTGCAACACCGCGACCACGCAGGCCAGATTGCAAAACCGTCTCGACAATATCTTCGGGGCTCATACCGAGAGCTTTGCGTAACCCAGACAAGCCATACTGCGCCTGATAATCTGTTAGATTCAGAGGGTCAATAAGACCAACACGCGCAAAACAAAGGCGTTCTTGGTTGGCGAAGTAAGGTATTTTTTCAGTAAGGCCGTGGGCGAGTGCGTGATCTCCGCCAGCAAGGAAATCTGCGGCGAAAAGGCCTTCCACATCACCACATGTTACAGGGCCATAGGCCATTCGGCCCTCACTGGTTTCCACCTCGATTAAAGGTTCCAACCATAACATGCCCCGTGTACCATTTCTGATAATTTCAACTGTGTCGCCGCCAATTTCTTTTATGGTTTTGGCGACATCTTCGGCGCCCATAGATAAAGCGGACGCATCGATTGGGACGTAGATTTTTACAACCATTATCTGCTCCCCACTTTGCTATGTTTCGCCGAAATCGCCTTCAATCGTTCTATATCCACACGGCCATACAAATTATCGTCAATCATGACGGCAGGGCCAAGGGCGCAATTGCCGAGGCAATATGTAGCTTCGAGTGAGATATCATCACCACCGTTGTTCATTTCAACGCCGAAAAAATTCTCGGCTTGATGTATTAATTCATCACATCCCACGGCCTGACACGCTTCTGCGCGACAAATTTTAATGCACTGATCTGGTTGTTTTTTACGTTTAAAATCATGATAGAAACTGACGACACCATGAATTTCTGCACGGGAAATATTGAGAGTGTTGGCAATTGTTCTGAGCGCGGCATCTGACAGAAACCCTTTCGCGCCTTGCACTTCATGCAAAATTTCGAGCAAGGCATCTTCTTTCGCGTTCCAACGCTCGCAGACAGAACGTGCGAAACTGTCCTCAACTTTATTCAGCAATACGACCATATTTCCCCTCTAAATATGTGAACGATAAAACATTGGTCATGGGTCGCTTACATATTGTCTTTTATGGTGCGGCCTTTGGTCAGACTTACAAGCTTTCACTCTTCACTTTGCGCCGTGCACCATACAATTCTCTCTTTACTGTTTTGCGCGCATTAAGCGTACGCCAACACCGCTCGCATTTTGTATGGCTTGTGTTTTCATCACGCGCACATCAACTTGCTCGCATCTATCATAGGCTAAACATATATCAGCGATATCTTCGGCCAAAGTTTCAACAAGGTCAATATGGCCAGTGTTTACCAAAATTGTGATTTGTTCACAAATAAGATCATAGCGGACAACATTGCTTAATTGGTGATCATCTTTCACGCCAAGAGGGGCAAGGCTTAAGACGAGATTGATGATGATGGGTTGGCGTACAATACGTTCATGGTCGAACACACCAATGGCAGCCATTAATTCCAAGTCTTCAATAATAATTTGGTCATATGTCATTATTCGTATTTCACTTTACTTTTGGGCGCGTCATGTCTGGGACGCATCTTAAAAAGAACGTATCACATATGGAGCACATGACCGCCAGACTTCAAGCAAAAATTCATTCTACCCGTCCCTCTTTGCGGTCATGCGTGTCGAGAATTCGTCATTACGTTTCATTTTCACGCCCTCAAGAACGTTTTCATTGGTTTCCTATGAAAACTGCGATAGTTTCGGTTCTCTGTAAATGATCAAAGGACGACCATGACCGACACCTCACCACAACCAGACAGCCCTTGCCTGTTCGTCTGCTCTATGGATGAGCAAAGCGGGTTTTGTTTTGGCTGTGCACGCACCATTGATGAAATCGCGGCGTGGGCTTTGCTTTCAAGAGCGCAGAGGGACAGTGTGTATACACAAATTCCGATACGTATTCCTGATCTAAACTTGCCATTAGCGGAACAACAAAAGCTTCAAAAGGCACATTCTCTAAGGGCCACGAGACGTAATATTACGCCTTGTGACCCTTCTTAGCACTCCCCAGTCTATTTCTACAAATTTTTAGCATGATGACGAAGATGGTCCTCGATAAAGCTTGCAATAAAGAAATATGAATGATCATAGCCGTCTTGCAAACGCAGGCTTAATTTCTGCCCCGCACCAGCACACGCTTTCTCAAATAATTCAGGCTGTAATTGTTCTTGCAAGAAATTATCAGCCAAACCTTGATCGATAAGGATATTTGCACCACTTGGCGTTTTTTTGACGAGTTCTACGGCGTCATAACTTGTCCAATTTTCTGTATCGTCTCCCAAATAACCGCTAAGGGCCTTCTGTCCCCACGGCACTTGCATAGGGGCGACAATTGGCGAAAATGCAGAACATGTTTTATACAGGGACGGATTTTTCAAATGTAGGGTCAGCGCACCATGCCCCCCCATTGAATGGCCTGAAATTCCGATACGGTTTCCATCAATCGGAAAGTTTTCACACATCCACGCCGTTAACTCATCACGAATATATGTTTCCATTTGGAAGTTTTTCGCCCAAGGTTTTTCCGTCGCGTTCAAATAAAACCCTGCCCCTTTCCCAAAATCATACTGGTCATCTTTATCAGGCACATCATCGCCTCGCGGTGATGTATCAGGTGCAATCATTATGAGGCCAAGCTCTGCCGCCATACGTTGCGCCCCTGCTTTTACCGTGAAATTCTCTTCGGTGCAGGTTAGGCCTGACAACCAAACAAGCGCAGGGCATTTTCCCTCTTTGGCTTGCGGCGGTATAAAGACCGCAACCCGCATCTCGCATTGATTAGCTTCGGATTTATGGGAATACACATATTGCGTCCCCCCATGCATTTTGTTTTGGGAGATCGGAGTCATGCCAACCCTTTTCGGTTTTGTGCTAATAATTTAGCGGTTTCACGCAATTGTTTCTCACTTGTGAAGGGCCATTGTTTTTGATCGCCGGCTAACGTAAAGAGCGTTTCATATTTTTTTAGGGTTTCCCGGTTTAATACGAAGCAACTCCCCAATACCGCCAAGCTAAGTAAAACAGAATTACTATTTCCTGCCCAAAGAGCCAACAACAGACCTAAAAATACAACCATTGTCACAAAAAACCTCCATATAGAGTCATTCACAATCGGGTATTCATATTTCAAATCTGATTTCAAAAATAGTATAATACGAGCAATAACTTTTTTATCAGCATGAGAAACTTCGTGTTTCCCGACTAAACCATGTTCATTATGACCATTATAAAGCGACCACATTTCATCATCAATTACCCCAATCACAGTATCAACTGTGCTATCCGAAATTTGCTCCTCGTATTCCCAATTCGTTATCCGTCCAAGGGCTAACCTACGCACAGATAGCGCCATTTTATTTCGTGCGCTTCTATCAATCACTTAGAACTCCACAATTCCGCGAATGCTTTCGCCGCTGTGCATGAGATCGAAGCCTTTATTAATGTCTTCGAGAGGCATTTTATGGGTGATGAGGTCATCGATATTGATACGGCCTTCCATATACATGTCCACAATGCCTGGCACATCTGTACGACCACGCGCACCGCCAAATGCAGTGCCGCGCCATGAACGGCCTGTGACAAGTTGGAATGGGCGGGTGGAGATTTCTTGGCCTGCCCCCGCAACGCCAATTATGATGCTCTCCCCCCACCCCTTGTGACAGCTCTCGAGTGCAACACGCATAACATCCGTATTGCCTATACATTCAAATGTGTAATCGCCGCCGCCTTGGGTCAACTCGACCAAATGTCCTGTCAGATCACCCTTAATTTCGCTTGGGTTGACAAAATCTGTCATGCCGRACTGACGSGCCATTGCTTCGCGGTTTGGATTAAGRTCGACGCCTACGATTTGTTTCGCRCCAGCCATTTTCARACCTTGCACRACATTAAGACCAATCCCACCGAGGCCAAATACGATACAGCGCGTGCCGATTTCAACTTTCGCCGTATAAATTACCGCGCCAATCCCTGTCGTCACACCACAGCCAATATAGCAAACTTTATCAAATGGTGCGTCTTTGCGGATTTTGGCCAGTGAAAYTTCTGGCARAACTGTGAAATTTGARAATGTMGAACASCCCATATAATGCAAAATCTTTTGCCCTTTATAGGAAAAMCGCGATGTGCCGCTTGGCATAACGCCTAAGCCTTGGGTCGCGCGTACAGAYTGGCAAAGATTGGTTTTGGGRTGCAAGCAATAATCACACTCGCGACATTCRGCCGTATAGAGCGGAATGACGTGATCGCCRACYTCAASTGATGTGACSCCTTTGCCAATTTCACGTACAATACCTGCGCCCTCATGGCCAAGAATAGCRGGGAAAGCGCCTTCTGGATCTGCGCCAGACAATGTGAAAGCATCTGTGTGGCAAATGCCTGTTGCCATGATCTCGACAAGAACTTCGCCGGGCTGTGGGCCTTCTACGTCGATTTCTTCAATGACGAGTGGTTCTCCAGCTTTAAAAGCGATTGCGGCGCGTGATTTCATAATATGGTTCCTGTAATAATACTTAGATTTATTTATAATTATATTGAATATTATTTGGTTACAATTTATTTGTCTACTCACACAGTGTTTTTATATGGAAACAATATGCTTATCCTTGAGGGTATAGAAGAATTTGTCAAAGTGGTCGAGAAAGGTTCATTTTCCGCCGCCGCGAAATCTATGGGATTGTCAAAATCCCATATGTCCAAACATGTCAAAAAATTGGAAACCCGTCTGGGGGTAAGCCTTATCCACCGCACAACACGTACACTAAACTTGACCAATCAAGGGCAAGAGTTTTTCTTGAAATGCCAGACCATCTTGCAAGAGTTCGAAGAAGCACGCGCGTCATTGGTCAATGAGACCACTGATCCACGCGGGCATATCCGCCTGACCGTAGCAGGCGCATTCGGCGAAGACTTCCTAAGCCCGATCATCGCTGCGTTTTTACAAGATTACCCTGATGTCAGTATCGATATCACATTCACGAACCGACGCGTCGATTTACACGAAGAGCAATTTGATTTGGCGATACGCTCTGGCAGTGTCGAGAAAAACACATCCCAAGGCGAGAAGCTATTCTCTCATGCGCTGGTTACGGCGGCCAGCCGTGCTTATCTTGAAACCCACGGCACACCTAGAAATTTCACAGAGCTGAAAGGGCATAATTGCCTGTGTGGCACACTGCCCAATTGGCGGTTTTTGGTGAACGGAAATTTACGTGAGATTGCGGTCAAAGGGAGTTGGCATTCCAATAATGGGCGCGCGTTGGTACACGCGGCGATTTCGGGGCTTGGCATTATACAGGTTCCTGATTTTTATGTTACAGATAGCTTGGCTTCGGGCCAGCTCGTTGAAATTTTACCAGAAGACCGCGTTGAGAATAATTGTTTTTGGGCTGTATATCCCAAAAGCCATCATGTTCCGCGCAAAGTACAAATGCTTGTTGAATATATGCAAGCCAAGCTTTCCACCTATAAAACAACAATATGAATTTAGGCCAATGACACAGAAAAACGAAACAACTACATTGCCTTGCGTCATTTTATGCGGTGGAAATTCGGTGCGTTTTGGCGTAGACAAGGCCGCTGCACTTTTAGGAGGCAAGCCCCTCCTTGCCCATGTGATCGCACGCATATCAGCCCAGTGCGCCCCCGTGGCTTTAAATGGTGTGGCCAAGGACATTGCCGCGTCATATATATATACGACATTGGACGACATCGCCCCCGACATGGGGCCTCTCGCAGGTATATTGGCGGCAATGCGCTGGGCAGACGGTTTAGGGTTTACGCACGTATTTACGGTATCGGTAGACACACCGTTTATTCCTGATACCTGGGCAGAGGCCTTAATGACAGCGGACAAAACCGCGATTGCTATTCCAATTGTAGACGCCATTCCTCACCGCGTCATTGCCCTTTGGCCTACACATTTACATCGTCTTTTGTTTGATTTCCTTATGACCAAGAAACAGCGCAAAGTTGGAGGTTTTATCGCCCTCAACAAAACGGAGTATATTGCCTTTCAAAAACAAGATGGGTTTGACCCGTTTTTTAATGTGAACACGCAAGCAGATATGGACATTGCTGAAAACATTTTAGACAGGATATAGGCACCAGATATAGGCACGAGAAAACTAATGATAAAAATGCGAGCGCCCGAGCTATTTTTCTTTTAGTTTTCCACAAAGCTTGCATTTCATGTTCAAAATTTGTTACAAGCCCTGCCCACCTCATAACCGCATAGTGGGCATTACAAAAAAAGAGAAACATGATGAGCACTGAAACACTAGATTTATTGATTATGATTATCGGCATTGCAGGCGGTTTATTTTTACTCACCCCATATTTCCTCGTTTCCGCAGGGAAATTAAGTGGACAATCCGTGGTGTATCAATTCCTAAACATCCTTGGGAGTTCTCTGCTGTTCATCAATACAACATATCACGGCGCCTACCCGACATCCGTTGTTAATATTGTCTGGGCGATTATCGGGATTGTTACATTGGTGACAGCACTGAGAGCAAGAGCAGGCAAAAATGCATAAATTCAAACAAGACGGATTTACATTAATAGATGTTAGCCACACGGTTCATGACGGCATGATCACCTATAAAGGCCTGCCTGCGCCGATTATTTGCGATTATCTTAGCCGCGAAGATTCGAAAAAAAACTACGGCAAAGACGCTAGCTTTCAAATCGGTCAAATCACCATGTCATCAAATACAGGGACATATGTTGATGTGCCCTTTCATAGATATGAAAACGGTAAGGATTTATCCGAGATGGCCCTCTCGGCATTTGCAAACCTTGAATGTGTGAAATTCACTATCCCTACAGACCAAATAGAAATCACACCTGCTGATTTTAAGAACGTCGATATTCAAGGCAAAGCCGTTTTGATTGAAACGGAGTGGTCACGCCATTGGGCTACAGATAGCTATTTTGAAAACCATCCTTTTGTCAGTGAATCTGCTGCGCTGTATTTACGAGACAACGGGGCCATATTTGTTGGTATTGATAGCCATAATATAGACGATACACGGGGTAAGAACCGACCCGCGCATACGATCTTACTTGGGGCAGATATTCCTATTTGTGAACATATGACAAATTTAAAATCCTTACCAAAGGATGGCTTTAAATTCTTCGCCGTACCAGTAAAAGTGAAAGGCATGGGGACATTCCCTGTCAGAGCTTTTGGCATTATCGAAGACTAAATTTCACCTTCAACATAGTTTTTTAATATCAGGCTTTCCTTCTTATCATAAGTGCATTACCCCATTCATATGCATACGATTTTAAAAAATACATTTGGCTATGACGCGTTTCGCGCAGGACAAGAAGAACCAATTCAATGTCTTCTTCAGGGGCAGAATGTATTTTGCGTTATGCCGACGGGCGCGGGAAAATCTATTATTTATCAAATACCTGCGCTCATGGGCGAAGGTCTAAGCATAGTCATTTCGCCGCTCATCGCCTTAATGCAAGACCAGATTAGCGCCTTGCAAATGTTGGGGGTTAATGCGGCCACATTGAACTCGACAAATTCAGATGATGAACGCCAAGAGATTTGGGACGGTATCAAAAACGGCGCGGTACGCCTGCTTTATCTCTCGCCAGAGAAACTGATGATGGGTAATATGTTGGAGATACTCAAGCATTACCCAATCAAGCTTATTGCCATTGATGAAGCTCATTGTATTTCGCAGTGGGGGCCTTCGTTCAGGCCTGAATATGAAATGCTCATGGGACTGAAACAGCATTTCCCCAATGTACCAATTGCCGCACTTACCGCCAGTGCTGACGAAGCGACTCGCAATGATATTATCGCTAAATTATTTAAAGGGGATGTGAACACATTCATCTCTGGATTTGACCGCCCTAATATTTCTCTCAATGTTGAACCCAAAGCAAATTGGAAACAACAACTCATCGATTATGTTCATCAAAAACAAAATCAATCTGGCATCGTCTATTGTCTGTCTCGTAAGAAAACAGAGGCGGCGGCAGCAGCACTAAACCAAGCCGGGTTTCCCGCCCTCGCCTATCATGCAGGCATGGACAAAGACGTGCGTGCGCGCAACCAAACACGGTTTGTCAAAGAAGATAATTTGATCATGTGCGCGACAATTGCCTTTGGTATGGGCATTGATAAACCCGATGTACGTTTTGTTTTCCACACGGATTTGCCCTCGTCTATGGAGACGTATTACCAAGAGTTTGGACGTGGAGGCCGTGACGGCGATCCTGCCGATGCGTATATGCTCTATGGGCTTGATGATATTCGTATGCGCCGCATGTTTATCGCACAAGGTAGAACGAGCGACGCGGAGCAAAAGCGCCGCGAATATCAACGGCTCGACACCCTGATTGCCTATTGCGAAACACCCAATTGTCGCCGCCAATCCTTGCTAGCCTATTTTTCAGACAGTTGCGAACCCTGCAATAATTGTGATGCCTGTAACAATCCTTCCGAGACACAAGAAGGTACACGTGAAGGGCAGATGGCCTTGTCGGCAATTTTACGTACGGGTCAAAAATTTGGGCAAACACATATTATTGACGTGCTTGTTGGTGCCAATACTGCACGTATTCGGCAATTTGCACATGAAGAGCTTCCGACATGGGGCGTGGGAAAGGCGCATTCGAAACCACAATGGCGCAGTATTATTCGCCAACTTGTTAGCGCAGGCTTCATACATCTTGATACATCCGAGTTTGGCGGCCTTTCCATGACGGCAAAAGGTAAAGCTCTTTTAAAAGGAGAGAATAATTTCAGCTATCACCCAACACGCCTGAAAGCCAAATCCGAGAATAAATCACGCAAACAGCTCTCGCCTGAAACAGATCTTGAGCCGCATCAATTAGACGTTTTCGAACGCCTAAAATCGCTACGCAATACACTTGCGCGACAAAGCAATGTCCCCGCCTATATTATCTTCAACAATAAAAGCCTGCGGGACATGGTCGAGAAAACACCACAGACCCTTGAGGATTTCGCAGATGTTCACGGTGTCGGGCAAGCGAAGATCAAAAAATTCGGGGAAATTTTCTTAAAAGAAATAAATACCTAATACCCCCAAGCCCTAGATAGTTCGTCCTCTCTCGGCTAGACTAATACAAAATAATACAAATGGAGAAATTTTATGCAGCCCCTGTCAAAACGATGCTTACTCGCCCTCTCTGTGAGCGCCCTTTCTCTGAGCGCCCTGTCGCTAAGTGCTTGCCAAAGTCCAGAAGCAGATACCCATACTCAGAATGCTAATACTCAGAATACCCATACGCATGAAGAAACAATTGCCCCAGCCAAAGCAAAAAATGTAATCTTGTTTATCGGGGACGGCATGGGGATTTCAACCATCACGGCGGCACGTATTTTTGATGGCCAATCCAAAGGCATGAGCGGCGAAGACAATCTATTGTCGTTTGAACATTTCCCTAACACTTCCCTTGTCAGAACCTATAATCTTGATTCCCAAGTTGCCGACAGTGCGGGCACAGCAAGTGCCATGAATACGGGGCTAAAAACACAAATCGGTAAAATCAGTGTACAACCAAATGCGCTCTTTGCTGGTTGTGGTGATAATAGCGCGACTCCGCCTGTGGCTATTGCCGATATCGCTGAAAAGGCGGGCATGGCAACAGGTATTGTGTCGACGGCGCGACTCACCCATGCAACCCCTGCCGCCGTTTATGGTCACGCGGCCAGTCGTGGTTGGGAAAGCGACGCTGATATGAAAGACATTGGCAAAAGCAATCATTGTCCTGACCTCGCCTCTCAACTTATCTCATATACAGGTGGCGTAGACGGGCTTGAAATTGCACTTGGGGGCGGACGTCGCGCGTTTATGCCCAAAAGCATGAAAGGTGGGCGTCGCAAAGATGGTAAAAACCTTATTTCCGCGTGGACAGATAAAAGTGACGATCATATTTATGTCTCGAACGCGCGCGAGCTACGTGCCCTCGACCCGAAGGGCAAAAAATCCGTACTTGGCTTGTTTCAAAAATCACACATGTCTTATGAAACTGACCGCGACAATGATCAAGAACCGAGCCTGACTGAGCTTACTCAATTCGCGATTGGAAATCTTGATGCGCGTGGCGGTGGTTATTTTCTCATGGTCGAAGCAGGTCGGATCGACCATGCCCATCATGGTACAAATGCCTACCGCGCCCTTACCGATACACAAGAGCTTTCACGTGCCGTCGCGGCAGCAGACGCAATGACAAATGATGACGACACACTCATTCTTGTCACCGCAGACCATTCACATGTGTTTACAATGGCGGGCTACCCTGCCCTTGGCAATCCTATCCTTGGTCTTGTGCGCTCTATTGATCGCGAGACAATGAAACCATCGACAGAATATGCCAAAGCGCGAGATGGAAAACCCTATACGACACTTGGTTATCATAATGGCCCAAACACACGCACAGACGATGACGATCTCTCAGATAATGTTGTGCAGGGAAAAAACTACCAACAACAAACAGCTGTTGAAATGGGGAGCGAAACACATGGCGGTGAAGACGTCGCTCTCTTTGCCAAAGGCCCTGGAGCGGACAAAGTCCACGGGTCTATCGACCAAGCCGAAATATTCGGCATTATGGTTGACGCGCTTGGGCTTGATAAATAAAGCCCCCTCAATTAATCAAATATAGAAAGCGGAGCATCACAGCTCCGCTTTTTTTATGGCATATTCACATATAAGTACGGCAATAAAAAAGGCGGAGTAGAAACTCCGCCTTCTTCAATTTCATTTTATATTGTCTACGAATTAAAATTCGTAACGGATACCAATTTTGACTTTGTACAAGCTATCATCAATATCAAGGTTGTTAATTGTATCTGGTCTAAACCGGTTATAGCGGTATACACAAGATGCCTGTGTCGTACATTCCGTACGGTATGCATCACCTGATAAAGATGTAGCACCATCAACACCGTTTGCAGCTACATCTACAGCCGTTACGATATCAGCACGTACAAGACGATTTGTATCAAAGTTTGAACCACGTGTACGTGTACCCCAATCACTATTAAGTAAGTTTGCAACGTTACGAACAGTCAAATAGACTTTCAACTTATTACCTTCTAAGCGCTTTTGACCAAAATCACCGAATGGAAGCTCTTGTGAATAATTGAAGTTCCACAATTGGTTCCATGCACTTGAACCCGAATTACGGTCAACTATTTTTCCTGTCGCAATACCTTCACGTTGAATGTAATCAGCGAAACCTGCTTGATCGAAACCACTTGTGAAAACAACAGCCGAGTCGTTAAACGACCCACCACTCATTGTTGGAATATACAGCAAATCATTGTCATAAGGTGAACCAGATGCTGAACGCCCGAACAATGAATTGCTTGAACCTACGTCAAATGTATAGCTATACGGTTCGCCAGAAAAGATATTACCGAAGAGGTCAAATCTTGATTTTAAACCAGAAACAATTTCTTTCTCATAAGACAAGCTCACACCAAATTTATGCTTTGTATTGAATGGTGCAAGACCAGTTTCAGGATTATTACGATCAGCTGTAATTGTCGCACGCAAACTTGAAATACCACGCGTTGATGTACCAGCCGTTACACTTTCAACATCAGCATATGTATAGTCAAAATTGAAACTGGCACCAGAATCATAATCCTTGCCAAGACCAACAGTAAACACATGACCACGACCACCTTTGGAATTTGTCAGCTGAATCGCATCATTAATATTGAGGCTATTCAGATCCGCATAAATAGTACGGCCATCAGGTGCAACACCTGTTGTTAAACCAAGTTGTGTCTGTGCGAGATTTTCCCAACGGAAACCATTTTTGGACTTTGTATATAAATACTGGGCTCTGAATTGATAATCATCGCCTAAGTTTAAACCGCCCCAATTTGCATCAAAACTCTGCTCGAGTTTGAGGCTAGCCTTCCAGATAGAAGGCGTTTTGAAGTTCGGGTCTATAATATCAATATCTGCTGGAGTTGTTGAATCAGATGCCGCAATTTGATCAAGAAGAACTTGTGGTATTATAGTAGGGTTCAAATCTGTAAGGCCACTGCCATAAGCTCTGAAAATTTGCGGTAGATATGCATTTGAAATCCATACTTTTGGATCACTACCAGCAAACAAACCAGCACCACCAGTAACTGTCGTACGTGAGAATGGTGTATAACGGAAACCAATACGTGGTAGAATTACATCTACACCATCAAGGTTGTTTTGACTTGTCCGACCATAAGCCGCTTGGAAATCAGCACGATCAGGCGTTTGATCACCTTGAATGTATGTTTCATAACGCACACCAGCATTCAAGCTTAGATTTGGGTTAACTTGCAATTCGTCTTGTGCAAATAATGAAAGCTTTTGAAAGCCCCATGCCGCAGCGGCATCGTTAACATCATTAGATTGTGCATTACGATAGCTCACATCACCTGTACGGTTGATAAGATCAGTAAGGCTATCAAATGTAAATTGACCACGCGAGCTTTCAACGAAGAAATTCTCTAGGGCATAGTCGATATACGCAGCACCCGCTGTGATCGTATGATTATCCATTATATATGTACCACTACCAAAAAGCTGTAGACGGTCATCAGAGAATGAGTTTGCATGACGATAACGATCACACCCAGCCGTGAATGTTGCATCACCAGTGATAAGACCTTCAAGAGGAGTACCAATCAAATCCGCTTGTGTATCGTCTAAACGAATACGAATTTCCCCAATATTTGAGCCCGCATTACAAATTTGACCGAGGTCTTTTTGATAATAGCCAGCACGGAATTCTGTCGAGAAATTCTCAGACCAATCAGAATAAAACTGAGCTGCATAAGAATTTACGTCAATTGGACGTTGGTAATTAGCACTTGTGTAACGCGCACCAATGCTTTGACCTGTGTCTTTTGAATTACGATAAGAGAAACTTGCGCGGTGATCGTCATTGATATTCCAATCAATTTTACCTAGAATTTTTCTATTCGTTGTTGGGTTAAGAAGAACTTCTTCACGTAGACCTGGATCGAAACCAAAAGCAGTTTGAATATATGGTGCAAGTGCCGCGAATGCGCCAAATTCGAAATCTCTCGCAACAAAACCGTTTGGAACAGCCGTTGAATAATCTTCATAACTCCCAAAGAAGAATAATTTATCTTTGATGATTGGTCCGCCAATAGTCGCGCCGAAAGTTTCTTCTTTAAAATCTCCAGTCTCAACGTCTCTATCGCCTGTTTTATCGCCGATATAGCTGCTGCCTGAACGCTCATAGAAGGCTGTACCGTGTAGATCATTTGTACCAGACTTAAGCGTCACGTTCACAAGGCCACCTTGGAAACCAGAGTTAAGTATTGAATAATCAGAGGCAACAATTGAAACGGACTCCACTGTATCAAGTGAAACGGGTGAACGGTTACCAGAATATGTTGAATTACTGAGACCAAAATCGTCTTGTTCAAAAATGCCGTCGATTGCAATCGCATTAAACTTAGGGTTTTGGCCTGCAATGACAAGGTTACCAATTGAACCATCAGAGTTCGTTAATGGATCACGAAGAAGCGTATCTGTTAAATCACGGTCAACAGAAGGTTGGTTAGCTAGGTCATCAGCATTAAAGGATGAACCTGCGCCGCCATTAAGGCTAACATCTGTGATTCTACGTCCAACAACAATAATTTCATCAATTTGACCAAGAGCTTCGAGATCGAAGTTTACATTTACCGGATTACCCGCAGAAAAACGTAGACCCTCTTTGATTTCTGGTTGTTGACCTGGCGCTGTAACCGTAATGGAATATGGGCCACCAACTCGTAGACCGCGTTCTGAATATGCGCCATTACTACTCGTGATTGCTTGTTCCGCACGACCTGTAGGTATGTGAATAATCGTAACTATTGCACCTGAAACTGGGGCGCCATCTGTACCTGTAACAACACCGCGCACTGATGAGGATGTTGATTGTGCGAAAGCAGTACTGCTTAACGCAAGAGCTGTGCCGAGAAGCAGAGCTGATTTGGTAATTTTATTCATTTATATATATCCTTCTTATGTATCTTCAAAATCGCATTACAAAAGCCCAAGTCGTGTAATGCTAGGGGGCTAGTCATACAAGTCCCTATATGCAATTAAATGTACAAGATTACGACATTTTTGCGAAGCTTCTTGTTAACGAAAAGTTAACTTGTTCGCAAGTGTTGCAAATGTGCCATACCAAATTCAAAAACAATGCACAATAACACGCAAAGTGGGGATAACTATGACCAACATAACGAGAAGAACAGCCATATTTTCAAGTACAGCCCTCGTTGCAGCGAGTTCAACAGCGTGCAATAACGAATCACCTAGTCCACGAATCACCTTCCAACATGGCGTTGCCAGCGGTGACCCTACTCCGAAATCAATTATTATATGGACGCGTATTACGCCTAAAATGGCAGAATTCACCTCGCCTATATCAGTCAAATGGGAATTTTCCGACTTTGAAGACTTCCGTAAAATCATTAAAAGAGGTCGCGCGACGACAAGCCCGATTAAAGATTATACGGTCAAGATTGATGCAACAGGCTTAAGGTCCGGGCAAACATATTATTTCAGGTTTATCGTCGGGAATGTCACGTCCCCGATTGGGCAGACAAAGACCCTCCCTTCAGGAAAATTGCAATCTGCACGCTTCGCCATTGTTTCGTGTTCAAACTACCCATTCGGTTTTTTCAATATTTATGATTACATTGCCAAACAAAACCATTTTGATGCTGTCATACATTTGGGCGATTATTTCTACGAATATGGGCATGACGGCTATGGCGGCGATGTGGGTACAAAACTAGGGCGTGAACATGAGCCTGCTCATGAGTGTATTAAATTGTCTGATTACCGTACGCGACATGCTCAATATAAAGGCGATCACGCGACACAGGCTCTACACGCGGCGCATCCACTGATTTGTGTCTGGGACGACCACGAAACGGCGAATGATTCATGGAAAGCAGGGGCACAAAACCATAATGAAGGCGAAGGAGATTGGGACGCACGTCGCGCGAGCGCAATGCAAGCCTATTATGAATGGATGCCCGTGCGCGACCCACGCGTAGGAAAAGCACGCGAAGATTTGTTTCGCAATTATGAATTTGGCGATTTACTCTCGCTCACCGCTATTGAAACACGCCTTACCGCACGTACGCAGCCGCTCGATTATGCAGATCATGTCAGCGATTTTCGTACACAAGAAGGCGTTGGTAACTTTATCAAAAATATTTTACACAACCCAAAACGTGAAATGCTCGGCGACGCGCAAAAGTCATTCATCAGCAACGCCCTCACCCGTTCGAAGTCAAAAAAACTTGCATGGCGACTGATTGCAAATCAAGTCATTATGGCACGCACGGCCATGCCTGACCTTAGTGTCTATAAAGGGCAAGATTTCATCAAAGAAATTGAGGCCATTTTTCCGCAAATAAATGATTACATTGCGATCTCCCCTCTTGGATTACCGCTAAACCTTGATGCGTGGGACGGCTATCCTGCGGCGCGAGAGCGGTTCTTTCAAATGATGAATACACAAGGCATCAATGATGTTCTTGTCCTTACGGGCGACACACATGAAAATTGGGTCAACACTCTGCATACAGATAACGGCAAAGCAATGGGCGTTGAGCTTGGCGTAAGCGGCGTCACCTCCCCTGGTGCTGGGGCATATTTCGGAGAGGCAGCAAGTGATTATTCGACACGTTTGAACGACAAAAACCCGGAAATATTCTACCACGACAATAGCCACCATAGCTTCATCGATTTACAATTAAGCCACACATCCGGGCGTGCGGATTTCATCAGTGTAAATACAATTTATTCGCCCGAATATACGGTCAGTACCACCAAAACCGTTGATTTGATCAAAGGTGAGAATTCTGTCACACTTGATGAGTAATAATCCTAGTAAAGAGGGATTCCCTTAGCGTTTAGAGACATTGACAACGCCGTATTTCACCATGCTATCGGCCATAGATACGCTCATTTCACTCAGCGAACGCGGTTCAATACCGAGAACGGATTTCATACGTGAGTTATCACCTACTATTTTGACACCAAGTTCTGGTTTTATCAAAGCGATTGTTTTGTCAAACATAGCGAGCAAGGAGACAAGGACATTAGGCAATCGTTTTTGTGGTGTTTTATAACCTGCTGCAAAAAGTGTTTTTGAGACATCAATCATCCATGCGAATTCGTTGATACAAAAAAACCTAAGACCAGCTGCCTCTGGGCGGATCATGGCTTGGATATGCGCTTCGGCGACATCGCGTACATCAATTAATGAAAATCCAATTTGGGGGCAAGCAGGCGCTTCGCGGTTAATAAGCTTTTTAACAAGCTCTCCTGATGTTGAGTATTTCACGTCAAGTACTGGCCCAAGAACTGCACCTGGGTTTATAACAGAAAGTTCCATGCCGTTCGCGGCTTCGCTCTCTATGAAATCCCATGCTGCGCGTTCCGCGATTGTTTTGCTTTTAACATAAGCGCTCACGGGGCCTGATATATCTGACCAATCATCCTCGGTAAAAACACGTGTCTCCGCATCCTTATGACCATAGGCAATCGCCGCCATAGACGAGGTTAATACAGTCCGTTTCACCCCCGCTTTCGCCGCTGCGCTTAAGGCGCGTAACACACCGTCACGTGCGGGAATAATCAAATCGTCTTCATGTTTAGGCACTGAATTTGGAAAAGGCGAAGCAATATGTAACAAATATGAGCACCCCAAGAGAGCCTCCTCCCAGCCTTCATCTTTTGACAAATCTAATGCAACAAATGATAGTTTTTCGAGAGAGGCGTGCGGCCTGATTGCGTTATTGACCTCTTTTGACCGAGAAAGCGTGCGTACTGAACCACGCACTTCATAACCAGCATTAAGCAAACGTATAATGCAATGCTTTGCAATAAAGCCAGACGCCCCCGTGATAAATACGCATGTTTTATCATTATTTGACGCAATTTTTGATTTATTTTGGCTTGATTGATCTGATGTCTTTGCGTTCATGGCTTTATCTCTTTATAGTTTCTTAGAACACACACCCTGACACTTTATATAAATTATGTCAATTTGTATAATTCATTGATTGGCAAAACTATAGCCTATGATAAACCTCGACCTTAACTTGAAAGCAAACCGCGTATTGCATGCTGCTTTGACCTGTTTTAAGCAATACGGCTTTAAGCGAACAAGCATGGATGACATTGCAAAATCGGCGGATATGTCACGCCCAGCGCTCTATCTTTTGTTTAAAAACAAAACTGATATTTTTCGTTCGCTCGCAACACAGTTTCACGAAATCACCCTCTCCAGCGCTCAAAATGCTTTGCGATCCGATGAAGATATTCAAACACGAATCACCAACGCGATTACGATACGTAAACTGCCACTTTATGCCCTTGCTCACGGCTCCCCACATGGCCCTGAATTATTTGATGTAACCATGAGTACCGCCGCTGACATCAACGCCCGCGCCAATGAAACATTCCAAAGCTATATGACAGAAGCTTTGGAAATCTCTCTTGATAATGGAGACATATTTGCCAACGATATAAGCCCAAAAGAGCTCGTACAAATTATTTACGCTGGTGCATTTGGCCTCCAGACCGCAGCAGAAAATGAAGATCATTACGCGCAATTATTAAGCAAGATGGTCAACACCTTATTTAATGGCCTAAGATCACATAAACATAATAAATAGGAGTGGGAAATGAGAACGACGCCAACACAATTAAACGGGAAATATACATCTATTCAAGCTTGGGAAAGCCCAACGGGGGCTTCGCTTTGCGTTTATCACCGTAAAGCGACAAAGCCTGTCGGTGTTGTTCACATTAACCACGGACTGGCGGAGCATGGCGGACGGTATGCCCGCTTTGCACAAGCTCTTAGCAAGGCTGGCTTTCATGTGTATGTCCATGACCATCGCGGCCACGGCGCAACCCTTGCCCCCGACGCGCAACAGGGCGTGTTTGGCGGCAAAGACGGGTTTGAGAAAACGCTTCTGGACATGAAATTCGTGAATGAAGAAATCAAAAATCGTCACCCTGATCTCCCTATCATCATGTTTGGGCATTCTATGGGGGCTATGCTGAGCTATAATTATCTCTTGAGATGGTCTGATACAGTCAGTGCAGCCGCGATTTGGAATACATCTGTCACAAAGTCTGCGGCGGTTTCGTTCTTGAGACTTTATCTGTCGGTTGAAAGATTAATGGGAGGCGCGACAAAACCTAGCAGCGTCCATAAACTTACATTCGCCAGTTGGAACAAAGCCTTTGCCCCCAACAAAACCGAGTCTGATTGGCTATCTAAAGATTTGGCAGAATGTGAAAAATATGACGCAGACCCTGATTGCGGCTGGAATGCTTCGGTCTCTATGTGGCAAGCTCTTACACACGGCATACTGACAGGGGCCAAAGACGAAGGTCTTGAGAACATCCCTTCAGACATGCCCATTTTCATTCTTGGCGGTGACCAAGACCCAAGTGTTGAGAAAGGCAAATCAACACTAGATTTACAAAACCGTTTGCACAGCGTCGGTCTCGAAAATGTCACCACTGTTCTACGCGAAAATGGTCGCCATGAAGCCCTAAATGAGCCGAAACAAGAGCGCGATGCTATCACTCAACGTTTTGTAGACTGGGCACTCTCTACACTTAACTAGCTCCATTCGTTTTCATTTTTACTATTTTCATTCTCACCATAAAAAAACCCCGCCAGAAGCGGGGTTTTTCTTTTTGAATTTCGTATGGATTAGAAATCTTTACGAAGTGAAATACCATATGTACGTGGTGGGTTTGAATATCCACTAATTGTACCGGTTTGAATGACCGCAGGAAATGCAGACACAAGATACTCACTGTTAAACAAATTACGTGCCCATAACTGCATAGACAAACCATTATTCATTTTTAATCCAAGACTTGCATTCGCGACACTGACCTTGCGATCAACACCTGGGAAGAATGCATGAATTTGAACCTTTGAATCATATTGATAGTCACCACGCAAATAGCCACTCATGCCATTTGTGAAATCATGACTATAGGTAGCTGATCCTGACAAACTAAGTTTAGACACAGCTGGAATATCTTCTCCAGAACGATCGATTACCGTATTATTCGGACCAGGCGCACCTGTATACTCAACATATTTTGGGTCAAGAATTGCACCAGCTAATGTCAATTTCAAAGCTTGAACAGGTGTATATGTCGCGTCGAACTCAATACCTTTTGTTCTTTGCTTACCCGCATTCGCAAGTACGAAACCTGCACCAAGGAAGAGATTATCCTGAAAACCTTCAATCGTTTGGGTAAAGACGGCAACGTTAAATGCAGCGTTTTCAAAACGAGCTTTGATACCAAGTTCATAAACAAGAGCTTCTTCGGGGCCAGCATAACGCGTACCCACACCTTGGTTTGTCTGGGAAAGACCAGCCGCAGTCAACGCTGCAAGATCTGTCGCAAACGGACGAGAATCACGTGACAAATTCCATGATGTCGATTTGAAACCCGACGCAGCACTTGCGTAAACGTTGACGTTTTCACTCACTTCATAGGCAGCACGAACTGTCCATGTCACCTTGTCATCATTGGTTTTTCCGCTTTCAACAGAGTTGCCAAACGCCAAGAATGGTGGCTGGAATTGCGCACCTTGCAAAGCTGCAACTGCGCCATCCGCTCCAGCTTGTATTGCCGCGAGCGCCGCAGGATTACCTGCGCCGACTGCGGCGATATTTGCAGCCGTCGGAGCAAGACCTGTTTGGGCTTGGAAAATTGAACCAAACAAGACCGTCGGGAATGAAACACCAAGACCAGTCATACCAGTCGCCCCAAGATCAAGAGAAGAAAAGACATCTGTATTTACAGTGCTTCCGGTAACAGTCTTCTTATCTTTCGTATAGTTCAAACCAACTGTGAGCGTGAATTGATCAGACATATGGTAGTCAGTTGTACCAAAGAGAGAAATTGCCGTATTGTCTTGTGTGAATGACTCGTCTGTGTATGCATCGCCACTAAATATTGTTCCTGAAGGAAGACCGTAAAGAGCTTCAATCGTAGGGAAAATACCAGGAAGGGTAGCAAACAAAGCACTGAAATATGGTCTTAACGCTGTGCCGTACTGAAGCCCTGCATCTTGCTTGATATCTTCATTGAAATAATACGCACCGACCATCCAATCTAACTGACGATCTCCCGTCGAAGTTAGTCTCAGTTCTTGCGTCAATGTTTTGATATCTGTTTCATCAGTAATACTGACGATTTGCGCCGACGTAAAGTCAACATCAGACGAATAGCCCGCATTATTCTTCCGATATGAACTGATAGATGTGAGTGCGAAACCATCAAAATCAACATCCAAATGTGCGGAAATACCACGGTCTTTTGAATAATTTGTCGGATCTTCTTCTAGATATGATATATAAGAAAATGGATCTGCATCATCACCAAGTTGGCCACCAACGGCTTCGATCGCCGCTGCAGTTGGGCCGCGTGTCACAGTCGTTACTGCACAACAAATTTCATCAAGCTTAGAATAATCAGCAATAACACGGAACGTCACATTGTCAGTTGGCTCTACTAATAGCTGGCCTCGTACATTCCAACGGTCACGATCATTAACATCTGAAAGGTTTGAATTTATTGGCTTGCTAAAACCATCACGCTTATTCCAGCTACCACCGAGGCTAACCGCTGCATTATCCGAAATTCCTGTTGTGACATAAGCTTTGAGAAGACGTTGATTATAATTACCCAAGCTAGCTTCTACATATCCTTCTGTGTCATATGATGGTTTTGCCGTCGCAATGCTAATCACACCAGCAGAGGCATTTTTACCAAATAAAGTTGACTGAGGGCCGCTTAGCACTTCGATACGCTCTAATTTAGGCAAATCGCCAATACGCGATGATGAGCGTGAACGATAAACACCGTCAACGAATACGCCAACAGATGGTTCAATACCAGCATTGTTTGCGCCATTACCAAAACCACGAATGATGAAGTTTGATTGTTGCGAATTTTGCAATTGCGATACGCGCAATGATGGCACGACGGATTGCAAATCACTAATATCAAGGATTTTTGCCGCTTCGATTGTTGCCGCAGATGTTACAGATACCGAAATTGGTGTTTCTTTAAGTGTCGTTTCGCGTTTCGTCGCTGTAACGATAATCTCGTCAACTTGTGCATACGCCGTACCCGACAGAGCCAAGCTTGCGATGAGAGCGGTGGAGGCCAAGAGGCCTGTTTTATTATGTTTCATATAGAGTGTCCCTTTTAATTATATTTTGTGAAAAGCAATTGTTTGCCATTTCACCCACATTCGTTTTTTTGGAGCGAGATAGCTTGCGTATCCCGTTTCCTACATTTTGTGAATGGCAGTTATGCATTTCCACACATATTTATTAGCACGGCATTAATCGTCTTGCACCCACCTTATGAAAAAAATTGCATAGTGCGGCATAAAAGTCACAAGTGCTTCTTTCTTGATCATGAGTTTATGTGTAAAAATCTCTTTTCTTGATACTTCCCCATCACTTTTACTTTCATTTCACAATTTTTACATCTTCCCTCTTTTCTTTTTTTGACAGCGCGCTATGGAAGATTGAGACAAGAAGGCGTGACAATGACGATACAGACCATAAATCCATCAAATGGTGAAATTCTAAAGGACTTCACGCCGCTGGATACGCCAGCATTACAGCGTATATTGGCACGCGCCAGTGATGCATTTGATGGTTGGAAAAACGTCCCCATTCAAGAACGAGAAAAGCTCACAAGTGCTCTCGGCACGCGCCTTGAAGAGCATGCTGTCAACGCGTCCCGTTTAATGGTTTTAGAAATGGGGAAGACGCTTATTGCGGCCCATGCCGAAATGGAAAAATCTGTAAATTATTGCCAATACCTTTCAAAACACGGCGCGCAATACTTAACAGATACGGACATAAAAACAGAATATAAACGTGCCTTCACCCGTCCCTTACCGCTTGGCCCTATACTTCTTGTCATGCCGTGGAATTTTCCTTTTTGGCAAGTTATTCGCGTTGCTGTCCCTGCGATCCTTGCGGGCAATACGGTCTTGTTAAAACATGCTTCGAATGTCCCGCAATGCGCGGAATTTTTAGAGACACTATTTACACACGCAGGGTTTCCTCCAGGCGTTTTTCAAAACATGCTTATGAATGCAACGGATGTAAAACACCTAATTGCAGATGAACGCATAAAGGCGGTTTCGCTTACTGGCTCTGAACACGCAGGCGCAAGCGTCGCCGAACACTGCGGCAAACATCTTAAAAAAACTGTCTTAGAGCTAGGTGGTTCTGATCCTTTTATCGTAATGCCGAGCGCGAATATACAAGACGCTCTCGACGCGGCCTTTACAAGTCGCATGCGTAATAACGGACAATCTTGTATTGCTGCAAAACGTATTATTTTGCATGCAGACATTTATGATGATTTTAGAAGCGGGTTTCTCTCGAAACTTAACGCTCTTAACATTGGTGATCCATTGCAGGCTGATACAGATATAGGCCCTCTCTCGTCTGCGCGCGCCTTACAAGCATTGGAGGCTCAAATCGCTGGCGCTGTTGAAGACGGCGCGGAACTAACGCCAAGCGAGAGTGCGATTCCACAGCGTGGGTTTTATACCTCGCCTGCAATACTTGAAAACATTCGGCCAGACATGCGGATTTACAATGCAGAAATTTTCGGCCCCGTCGCTATGTTTTTTAAAGCGACCTCGTTTGAACACGCGGTCACACTCGCCAACGACAACCCGTTTGGATTATCATCAGTGTTGTTTTCACAAGATGAGGCAGAGATTGAGACGGCGATTACATTGCTAGAAGCAGGCTCTACTTTTGTGAATAGATATGCATCCTCTGATATTCGCCTCCCTTTTGGGGGCGTTAAACGGTCAGGTTATGGACGTGAAATGGCACAAGAAGGCTTGCGTGAGTTTACCAATCTTAAAACTATTATTATTGCAAATTAAGGCGAATGGCTAAGCCGTTTTCGTCGGTGCCTTCTTTTGGGTTTTTGCCTTCATACGTTTAGGCTTAATGATCTGTGTCGCTTTTATAACTTTTTGTGGCACAGCAGGGCTCTGTAGGCTGTTCAGTAAAGCTTCAGGGTTTTTAATATGTAAATCTCGTTGCGGGAAGGCAATCTCGATATTTGCTGCATTAAGCGCGGCGTCCAATGCCATATGTAATTCATGGCTTACTCTGTAGCGTTGAATGAAGTCACGCAAGAACACACGGATTTCAAAATCTAATGTGCTGTCTCCAAAACCAAGAAACAGGACGCTTGGCTCGGGAGTGGTTAAGACATTCGGGTTGTTTTTAATCGTTTCAAGCATAACCGCATGCGCCAGTTTTGTATCCGAACCATAGGCAATACCAACTTTTATCTTCATACGTGTCACGGAATTCGTCAAAGTCCAGTTTGTCACGCGCTGGCTGACCAATTCTTGATTGGGTATCAATGTTTCTTTATTGTCCAAGTCCATCAATGTCGTCGCACGAATTTGAATACGCGTTACCGTACCCTCAATATCACCAACAGTGATATAATCACCAATACGGACTGGCCGTTCAAACAAAATGATGAGACCTGATACAAAGTTCGCGAAAATAGCTTGAAGGCCCAAGCCGACACCCACAGAGAGGGCGGCAACAATCCATTGTAGCTTTGCCCATTGCACACCGATTTTATCAAAAGAAACCATGACGCCGATAATAAAGATAATATAGCCAAGAACCGTTACAATGGCGAAGCGTGAACTTTGGGCAAAATTCATGCGTTTCAGCACAAATATTTCTAAAAACCCCGGTAGGTTTCGTGCGGCTAGCCATGTGATAATACCAATGCCGAAGGCCTGCATCATATTCCAAACGCTGATGCTTACCTTTTGCTTCAAGCCTTCTTCGACCAATTGCACACCATTTGCATCCAAAATCGGATAGTCCCATATTTCAATGTCATTGAACACGGATAAGGCAGGTAAGAAACTACTCCAAAGCCCCCAAAGTGCACCAAAAGTAATGATAACCACAGTGATATTGACCAATTGTATAGACTGACGTTTAATCGTTTCCAGATCAATCTGGTCATAATCCAGTTTTGGCACGAGTATTTCACCACGTTCTTCAGCGGCTACTTTTTCCATACGTAATTTCACAGCCTGATCACGCCGTTCTTTTGCCTGTTCGAGCGCAAACCGTCTTTGGGCAATCACAACTGTACGACGGAGAACCCCATGCACGACATACGCAAGCATGAATACGCAAAACGAGAGGAAGAAACGTGATAACAAAAGCTGTGCTGTATCATAATAACCTGACACGGCCAGAATTGCTGTTGCCGATGGCAAGACCATCGCAATAAAGAAAAACCATTTTTCGTAGCGTAAATATATACCGTCAACAATGCGGCTTGAACTTCTAAATGCTTTCGTCCGCGCCCATGCAATTTTAACAGTAAAGACTGTAATACCGATCGCACCAATCAAAAAACCAAGTACGCCCAGTGCCGAGGCTCCTGAATTATAGTCCAGATTATATCTTGTAAGGCCTATGAGAATCACGCCAATGGCTTGTGTCGCCAATAACCATGGAATATGTTTGATGAGACGGTGCCTCAGTTCTTTGTCCACATGAAAATGCAACTCAAACAAGCTATTCTTGCGGCACCATTCGCGAATCGTTAAAAAGACAAAGGTAATCCCTGCAAGTTCAAAACAGGTTTTAGTCGCGGCTGCAACAATATTGGTATTGATGTCCGAACTTGTTAGCATAACGCTTACAAAAATAAATATAAGCACCCATGTGAATGAACGCACCACCCCATCCAAAATTGCAAATGGTGTGAGCGCATAGGAATCTTTTTGAACCCGTCCTACACGACTACTCATGCCCTGAATTTTCTCTCTAAACCGTTCACGAAAAACATAGCTAAGTGAAAAGAAAATTATGACTAAAAAAGCGAAAAAATAGTTCTTTTTCAATCCTTGCCAAAACGCACGTATCAACGTGGTAATCGCTCCACCGCCAAATGTCGTTTGCACACCTTGAAGTACGCGTTTAGGCCAAGAAAAACCAACGGACTCAGTTGAAGGCAACCATAACAGCCGTCCATCAAGCAAAACACAAAGCGTAGTAATATCATTCAACAATGCTGTTTGAAGGGCATTGACCTCCTCTAATTTTCTGGTTTTTAATTCCGAATAATATGCAAGCGCATTTAAAATTTCTCGGCGGCTATCATACAAAGATCGGAATTGGGAAATATCTTGAGAGGTTAAATCAACTACACCACCATCATCAATCAACAGTGTCTCTGTATATTTTTGCAATTCTTGGTCAAGATCGAGAGGCCTTGCATTAAAAGTCGCGAGCGCTTCCTGATAGATGATTTTTTTGAATAACACATCTTGCAATTCAACTTCACGATGTTTGATCTGAGAACGTATCGCCGGAATATTTGGCTGCTTTTGCCGTAATTGCCTAAGATGTACACCGTAATTTCGACTCGTTTTCTTTGTACCCAAAATTTGATTGGCAACAAGACTATCAAATTTCACCTGCTCTATGAGGCGTTTGATATTTGCTTCAACTTTCGGAATATTTTCTTTTGCTTTTGCAATGACAAGCAACTCATCACTCAGTTCCAAATTACCGACTGCATATGCATGTAGCGAACCATGCTTACCTTCCGTTGAGCGAAGTTCTTCGCGGGAAGCGTCTTGCATTTGCTCGGCGACTTCTGCACGGGCCGACCCTGTTGAAATTTGCAACACATTGACCAAGTCCGCTTTTTGGCGAATTTGCGCAGACTTATATGCGACCAGATCTGCAAGTAATGTACGTTCTGCAGACAATCCATTTTTGCGCGCGTCGAGAGCTTTATTTTCCTCTTGGCGTGCAAAAACACTGGCCTGTGCGAGTGTATGGTTTGCTGCATTTGCGACATCTAGCGTATCGAGTCTTTGTTGACGAATTTGCTCCGAAAGTTCGGTGATTTTTGTATTATTGTCAGCTCTTTTCACGGGTTCATCTGTCGAAAACTTATCAAGATTTATACGTTCTGCTTCAAGCAAAACCAACTCACCTTTTAACACAATTAAGCCTGAGCTTTCTTGCACGAGCAAGTGTTCAAGCTCAAGCAAATCAAGTTTTTGACCTTCTATTTCTTTGAAAACATCGCGGTTTGTATCATCGAGTTCATCATGGATTTTTTTAAGTTCCGCATGCCAGTCTTCAATCGTCTTCGCCGAATTTTTAAACTGCTCAACATATTTTTTGGCGACCGTTTTTGAGGCTTCACCATCAGAGAGTCGCGTCAATGTCGAACGATGTATTTCACGAAGCTTTTCTATGTCCTCGCTTGACAGTGTATTGTTTTCTTCCAAAGCTTTGATTTGCGCATTTACCGTTTTTTCGATGTTTTGCGGATCGAGAACAAGTTGTTCAACAGTTGAAGGCGTTTGTGCAGAACTGCTTATACTTATGCACATTATAAGAGAGGTTAGCGCTAGAGAGAAGAGCCCCAAAAGCATACCTCGCACCGCACCCAAGCTAAAGTGAGGAACGAATAAACGAGTCGGAGTCAAAATATGCATGTTTTTCCCTAACACGTGATTGTGCTTTCACCTAGTGACATAATAATCTAGTGTCATAATAATAAAGCATATTCTTATTTATATAGGCGAAATTCACGATTATGACTTGGCAAATGGGGTTTTGCCGCTCATATACAATTATATGCATATAAATTAAGTTATTATTGGAGACCCACATGCGCGAAGCAGTCATTGTATCAACAGCAAGAACCCCTATCGGAAAAGCCTATCGCGGCGCGTTTAACGCCACACCATCACCGACCCTCGCGGGACATGCCATTGCCGAAGCCGTAAAACGTGCTGGCCTTGAAGGCGGAGAAATTGATGATGTGGTGATTGGTGCGGCGATGCAACAAGGCGTGCAAGTTGCCATTGGTCGTAACTCTGCCCTACGCGCTGGATTACCCGTCACTGTTTCTGGCATGAGTGTTGATCGTCAATGTGCGTCTGGCATGATGGCGATTGCGACGGCGGCCAAGCAAATCATTTGTGACGGCATGGACATTGCTGTTGGCGGCGGTGTTGAAAGTATTTCAATGGTACAAACCCCAGAAATGCGTTTTGCGACTGACCCACAGCTTTTAGAATTACAGCCACAGGCTTATGTCTCCATGATTGAAACAGCCGAAATCGTTGCTGCGAAATATGGTATTTCACGTGAAGCCATGGATGAATATGCGGCGCGAAGCCAAGACCGCACCCATAAGGCCCAAGAGGCAGGAAAATTTGACGATGAAATCGTGCCAATGACCTCAACAATGATGGTCAAAGACAAAGAGACTGGCGAAATTTCAAAACACGAAACAACCCTCACCAAAGATGAAGGCAATCGTCCGGGTACAACGGCGGCTTCTCTTTCAGGTCTTAAACCTGTTGCAGGGCCAGACCTTACGATTACAGCCGGCAATGCGAGCCAGCTTTCTGACGGCGCATCCGCAAGTGTTATTATGGAAGCCAAAGAAGCAAGCCGTCGCAACCTCAGCCCACTTGGTATTTACCGTGGTATGGCGGTTGCTGGTCTTGCCCCTGAAGAAATGGGCATTGGCCCTGTTTTTGCTGTGCCAAAGCTTCTTAAAGCAAATGGCCTGACTATGGACGATATTGGCCTTTGGGAGCTTAACGAAGCCTTTGCTGTGCAGGTTCTTTACTGTCGTGATACGCTCGGCATTCCTGACGAGATTTTGAACGTCAATGGCGGCGCAATTTCTGTCGGCCATCCTTATGGTATGAGCGGCGCACGCATGGTTGGCCACGCGCTTATCGAAGGCAAACGCCGTGGCGCTAAATTCGTTGTCTGCACGATGTGTGTCGGCGGGGGCATGGGCGCGGCTGGATTGTTTGAAGTCGCATAAAGCGACAGCAAACCATACAGCTAACACGCGCCCATTCATGTAGGATGGTTTAAAGGGACAGGCCCTTTAAACTGGCGCGGCTGGATTGTTTGAAGTCGCATAAAGCGACAGCAAACCATACAGCTAACACGCGCCCATTCATCTAGGATGGTTTAAAGGGGCAGGCCCTTTAAACTGGCGCGGCTGGATTGTTTGAAGTCGCATAATGAAATTAGGGACGTTTAGAGAGTTTTCTTTCTAGGCGAATACCGCTCACCAGTTGGAGTTTGAACTGGTAGCGATTGACCAACACTAAGGGTTCTGCATGTGCAGGGCCCTTTTTTTTGTTGCCATTCATTACTATAATATAGCATATGTAACGATTAGACGCACCTCAGCGCAGGAAAGCTAATATGCAACACTTCATAGTCGCGTGCTTAGGTATATTTTTAATTATATGCGCGGGCCTTATACTTGTATGGCAAAATCTAATGGGTGGATATTTTTCTTAATGGCATTTGCGTTGAATATTTATTATATGCAAGCGAATGCGCGCCATTTTCCCATGTGGTTTGACAAAGAAAATGTGATCGATTGGACCCCACTTGCTAATACCATAATCATTATTGCCAACATTCTACTTCTTATTATTTTTATAAAAGCCTTGTTATCATACTGAAACAAAAAAGGCTCCGCGTAGATACGGAGCCTTTTCATTTAATAAACTTAAAAGCCTCTCTTAAGCGAGAACTTCGTCAGCGTTTACATATTTAATACCAAGATCATCGCCGACGGCTGCATATGTCAATTTACCTTCTGCAACATTAAGGCCATTTTTAAGATGTGGATTATCTAAAAGTGCTTGCTTCCACCCTTTTACTGCAATCGCTTTTGCATGTGTGAGTGTCACGGCGTTCAGTGCATATGTTGATGTACGCGCCACGGCACCTGGCATATTGGCTACGCAATAATGGACAATTTCATCAACAATATATGTAGGATCAGCATGTGTTGTTGCTTTTGATGTCTCGAAACATCCCCCTTGATCAATCGCCACATCAACAAGAACTGCGCCTGATTGCATTGTTTTAAGCATTTTCTTAGTGATTAGTTTAGGAGCAGCGGCCCCAGGGATAAGCACCGCACCAACGACCATATCCGCAGTCGTGATGAGGTCTGCCAAAACGCTCGGTGTTGAACGCACAACTCTAGCACTCGCGCCGAAATGATTTGAAAGCTGTTCCATTGTGTCTGCGTCGCGGTCAAGGATTGTGACGTCAGCCTGTAGGCCAACCGCCATTTGCGCTGCGTTGAAACCGACAACACCACCGCCAATCACAACAACCTTCGCAGGGGCAACACCCGGTACACCGCCCAAAAGAACGCCGCGTCCGCCAGCTTCTTTTTGCAAAGCAACGGCGCCAGCTTGAATAGCCAAACGCCCTGCGACCTGTGACATAGGTTTAAGAAGAGGCAGATCGCCACTATCGCTTGTCACTGTTTCATAGGCAATACAGATCGCACCAGACTTGATGAGCGCCTTGGTTTGCTTTGGATCGGGTGCCAAATGCAAATATGTGTACAGAATTTGTCCGGGGCGCAACATTTCACATTCAACAGGTTGAGGTTCTTTCACCTTTACAATCATGTCAGCTGTTTCAAAAATCTTTGCCGCAGTTTTCGCAATTTTCGCACCTGCTTTGCGGTACTCGGCGTCAGTGGCGCCAATACCAGCGCCCGCGCCTGTCTCTACAACCACTTTTTGGCCAGCCTGCACAAGTTCTGCAACGCTCTCTGGCGTTAGTCCGACACGATATTCGTGGTTTTTAATCTCTTTGGGTACACCGATGAGCATGAAAGTCTCCTTTTCCTATTATCTTGAGGCTTCTCTAGCAAATTTATTGTTGTAGCAAATTCCAAATATTCGTATATATTCCATTAGTTTCGGAAATTATTTCAATAAATAGCAAATTATACGGATAATATTAGATAATGGATACAATAGACAAGAAATTACTCCTAGAGTTGCAACAGAATTCCCGCCAATCTATCGCTGATTTATCAGGAAAGGTCGGGCTTTCGGCCTCCGCCTGTCATCGCCGTATAGGTTTAATGGAAAAATCGGGCATTATAGAAGGTTATCATGCAAGGCTAAATGGCGAAAAGCTTGGCTATCATATCGAATTTTTTGTCGAGGTTACTCTTGAAGGACAAAGCGAACAAATTCTAGCCGCTTTTGAACACGCCGCTCTTTCACGCCCACAAATCCTTGAATGCTATCTTATGACTGGCAATGCAGATTACCTACTTAAAGTCGCCGCAGAGAACATACGTGAATATGAGCGTATATATAGACGTACCATTGCTGCCCTTCCACACGTTTCGAACATTCAGTCCTCACTCGTTATGAAAGCCGTTAAGCGTTGGAAAGGATATCCAGCGAGACCCTGAAACGAAGAAAACAACTTTTTTCCAACTGATTCGTTTTTGTTTATAAAATTTCAACTATGTCAAGGTATAACTACCCCATAACAATATATAACAATATATAACAATAATACGTGTGGGTTGAATATGAAAACGAACGTCTCAAGACGAAACTTTATCGTGGGTGCAGGTGCGACAAGCGCGGTTCTCGCAAGTGGATGTACAAGCAGAATGGGGAGCACGCCTTCTTATCTCAGCCAAGTCATTCATCCAAACAACAATAATACAGTTATGCATTGGCTTGATATTGTCATGCAACAAACACGCGATCAACGCGTACCACCGCCACGCGCGGCCTATAATTTCGCTATGCCATTGGCGGCTGGATTTTTAGCGGCAAACGGAGTTCTTCAAGCGTATCACGAACCCTTTGGTATCGGCGCGGGCCCAAGAAATGCGAATGCAGAAGTCGCATATGGCGTTGCTTTCGCAACAGCCGCCTCTGAGGTTTTTGGCACACCATTTATGATGGAACGCAAAGCATTTAAAGCCAAATTCCCTGATGGGTATGGAAAAACACTTGGCGCGCAATGGGGCCGCAAAGTCGGCATGCATATTGTCAAAATGCGCACCCGCGACGGCTCTGGTAGCAATGATGTCAATTATTACTTCGACAATTATAAACGTCGCAAAGACATTATGCAGTGGAAGCCGACAGGTTCGCATTTCAGCGCCAGCCCTGGCCCTGCATTCACATCTTTCCCACCGGGACTTTTCCCCGGGCAAGGCAAAATTAAACCGTGGACGATGCGTTCTGGTGATCAATTCCGTGTCGAGAACTTCCATCATCCAAGAAGTCCCGAATTTGCACGTGAATTTGAACTTATCCGTACGCTTGGCGGCGCACATAGTCCCCGACGTACAAAAGACCAAGAAGAAGTCGCGCTCTTTTGGGAAGATGGCCCATGGGGCATTACCCCTTCAGGACATTTCCTTTATATTGCCGCGCAAGTTTTACAAAACCGCAATATGAGCTTCATTCAAATGGCGCAAGCCTTTGCTTTGCTCGGCATGACCCAATGTGACGCCTCTATTTGCGCATGGGATAATAAATATCACCATGACATCCTCAGACCAGAGACGGCGATCCGCAATATCGGTCATAAATTTGGCAATCAAGATCAACGTGTCCGCAAGCACAAAAGCTGGAATAGCCTTATTCCAACACCAGAATTCCCGGGATATACGTCTGGTCATTCAACATTTGGCGCGGCAGGCGCAGAACTAACAGCGCTCATTCTCGGTACAGATAATGTCGCCTTTAGTGGTGCGTCTCCAGACCTCGTGCTTTGGCCACAATTACGCGGCGTAACACGCCGTTGGACAAAACTAAGTCAAGCGGCTGATGAATGTGGGCTTAGCCGCCTTTACGGTGGTGTGCATTGGCAAAAAGACCATGACATGGCCATGATGGCTGGACGTGACATTGCGCGTCATGCCTTTGCAACAACTTTCCCACGCAGGGCATAAAACTATGAAAAACTTTATCAACACACCAACAAAGCTTGGTACTGCACTCATGCTTGGCGGTTTTTGTCTCGTCGCTGCGAGCCCTGCCCTTTCAACTGTGCGCCTGAATTTACGTCCAAGAAGTAGTTTGGAAAAACCTATGGCGGTAAAAGTCGGCATTATGACAATTGCCTTGCGCGGTACAATCGAACTGCCAATAGCATATAGCATTGAAACCCAAGACGACGTCGTATTTGAGCCAGAGGCCGATTTAGAAATTAGTGCCGACATCACCTTAGATAACCGCTGGAATCTTGGTGCAACTTATTTTGTACAATATAAAGACGACCCGTTTGATGACGGCAGTATTGGTGATGACGAAAACTTCACTGACCATGTCGCGGTATATCTAAACGGTTCTTGGGGTACACTCCTTGCAGGTAATGTCGCGCCGCTAGTTCACGAAAGAACACGTCGCCAACGTAATGCCGGCAATATCGAGCTTGCCTTTGATAACACCTATGGTCAACTTGATGAATGGTCTGGTGGGTATCTTGGCCGTTTCGGCCCAACAACAGTTAGCGCATTGATTGACGGGGATGCAAATTATGACATTGGCATCTCGTTTCAACGCCCTCTCGGCAATAAAGATTACCGCTTCAGCGCCCGCCATACGAGCGGCGAATATTTGGCCGCTGATGGCGTAACGCAATTTGACACTAAATCGGCCAACCTCGTCGCAGAACTCGTCTACGGCGCGTCTCGCTTTGATATTGGTGGTGGTTATGAAAGACTTTCGTCCGATATTGTGGATGTAGACCGTTGGTACACATCAGCAGGCATGTATTCGAAATACGGACTTTGGAGTTTCACGACAGAAGCGCATTACGGCCAAACTGATGGACAGGACGAAATTTCGGCAGCGATTGGTCTCAGACGCGACTTTGCGCGCGGCCTGTCTGCTCATGTCGGCGTAAAATACGAAGACGCCCAGATTAATTTGGCGGGTGTGAATTTCATCAACCGTAAAGATACGCAAGTTCTGGCATCAATCCGCTACGGTTTTTAATTTTTTAACGAGTATAGAGTATATTATATAGAATAAATCGCCCGCACAACTTGCGGGCGAATAAAATGTGGGCGATTAGGTAAAGTTAAACTTTTATAGCGTGTAATCGAAAAATGAAGACTAATAATTATTTCACTGCGGCACAAACGCAGCGCAACGCGTGGATTGCAAAAATGATATTTTTGCTCTGTGCGTTCACTTTTGCTGTTCTTGTTTTTTACGAGCCAGCGTTCGCCCATGAAAGATGGGTGCTAACACCTGATCAAATGCTTGAGCTAAACGCGCATCCCAAGCCAAAAATCTATACAGATACAACACTCGAAGGCACATTAATGCTTGTGTTTTTCGGGGCTATATTGGCGTTTCTTATTCGTGCCCATTATTTCCAACACCCTGCGAAATGGCTCGTGCTGTTCTCTGGGCGCGTGCAACATTTAACACGCCTCATACCGTCTATATTGCGCCTGACCTTAAGTTGGTCGCTTATTATGTCGGCTTTGGCGCTTTCCCCACGCCTCGGCAATAGCCCCTTTGTCTATCCAACGATATTTGCAGCAGATTTAGAGATCATATGGGTCGATGCCAAATGGCATTGGCTTGTCTATGCTGAACTTTTTGTCGGCTTGTGGTTACTCAGTGGCATTTGGACACGCATGGCCGCGATTGCAACATTCGCGTTTATGAATGTTGCCTTGTATATATTTGGCGAAGCCTTTCTTGCCTATTACCCTACCCTGCTTGGGGTCGTTATCTATCTCTTCTTTCGCGGCAGCGGGCCTTTCGCAATTTCGATCGCTTGCCCTCGGATTTTCAGAGAAATCGGGGAAGCACTTGGGGATATTCCCTTGCGAACACCACAATACATTTTACGTATCCTCGCAGGGCTAAACTTTATTTATTTGGGCGTTTGGTTTAAAATTTTACAGCCAAACCTTGCCGTTGGCATTGTGACTATTTACGACATGCCGATCATGAGCCTTGCGCCAGAGTTTTTCACCTTGTTTATGGCCTGTGTGGAGATTGTCGCTGGCATTGTCATTATGGCTGGCATATTAATCCGCCCAGCTTCCTTATTTTTATTATTTGCATTCTTCTTTTTCGCGACCTTCCTGCCAGAGAGCTATGATGCCCATATGACATTTTACGGGGTTTTACTCGCCTTTATTTTAGGTGGCCCGGGGCGATTGCATGACAAAGGGATTTATCAAGGTAAACTACAAGAGGCGAACAATGAGCCGTTTAAAAAACGCATCAAAAATATTATCTCGAGGTGATAAAATCTCCATTGGGCTTATTATTGCCTTTGTGGTCATCATCACGGCTCTTATGCGCCTAGATACGGCGTCATGGGCCTTTCGTCATAGTAATCATTTCATCGCGGTCAACGAAACCTTGCCTCAACCAAAGCTTGATTTCAGCGTGACGGATTTAGGTCATGGAGATTTGCAAATTCACCTTGAGCTTGAAAACATCAGTCTCGTTGAGACCTGCACCCCCAAAGATATCGGCCTTGCCAAAGGGCATGCCCATATCAGTATTGACGGCATAAAATACGGAAGTTTCATTATCACGGAAGCCGCCATTGCCAAAATACCACCTGGCCCTCACCGTATTACGGTAAGCCTTAACAAGCCCCCTTCCCATAAAGTTCTGACATGGAAAGGCGAGCCGATTGCCGTCAGTAAAACAATTAACGTCAAAAAATACCGAAAAAATCGATAGGATTATTCTTCCCTAAATGTTCGGTTAAGTTGGTCTTTGAATGGTTTAAACAAATAATTTAAAACCGTACGTTCTTGAGTTTGGATAAAACTATCTGCGGGCATGCCGGGAATAAGGATCAATGTGCCAAGTTTTTTCATCTCGTCTTCGGGAATTTCTATCAGCACACTAAAATAGGGAATCCCCGTTATTTGATCCACAAGACTATCCGCAGAGGCCGTGATCACACGGCCATTGATTTGGGGAACAGTGCGTTGATTAAAAGCGCTGAGCGTGATCGTCGCTGGCTGTCCTTCATATATTTGGTCAATATCAACGGGCTGAATACGGGCTTCAATCATCAGACGGGTATTTGCAGGAATGATCTGCATCATAGGCTGCCCCGCGATAATCACCCCACCAATTGTCGTCACAACGAGGTCATGTACAATCCCCTCTACGGGTGACACGATTTCAATACGACGACGTTGATCCATTGCAGTTGTGAGCTGTTCTCTCAAATCACTTTTCAGGCTCTCGACTTCACGTAATTCCGTCAGAATTTGCGCTTCATTATCCTGTTTCACTTGTAAGATTTGAATGCGTGTTTCGCTCATTGCACTTTCTGTTCGGGCAATATCAGAACGATGTGTGCCAATATCACCATTAAGGCGGGCTTGTTCCCGTTCGAGTGCAAGTATGCGCGTTTTACTCACGAAGCCTTTTGCGAGCAAAGTTTGCAAACCCTGTAATTCTTGATCGACCAAAGCGTATTGAGAACGTTTGGCAACCATCAAATCTCGCAAGCCATTTATCTGTTCCTTGGACTGGGCAATACGCTCGTATAGCTGTCCGATTTGCCCCTTATGCGCGTTCCGTCGCGCGGAAAACAATTTAGATTGGCCGCTTAAAATTTCAATAATTTTGGCGCGTGATTGCAATGTTGCAAACTGTGGGGCCCATATAATTTTGGCGAGATTATCCCGCTCGGCTTTAAGGCGGTCTACACGGGCTTGCGCTTCATAAAATCTATTTTCAACAAGAGTTGCATTGGCCTCCATAGCCGTAGAATCAAGCCGTAGCAGCACTTGCCCTGCAAGAACTTTATCTCCATTACGCACAAGAATTTCGCTGACAATCCCACCGTCTAAATGTTGGAGCGTTTTGGTATTTCCCTCGACCACGATTATGCCGGACGCAATGACCGCTCCTTTAATCGGAACAAGTGCCGCCCATCCACCAAAACACACAACAAGCAAGAACAAAGCGATGAAACCATTTCTCAAATATTTTCCATATCCTCCATCAACATCTTCGCGGGAAATATTGGTGACGCCGACACTTGCCGCATCGGCGTTTTTGTATTGTCCAATGCTAACCATTATGTCGTTCCGTCCGTTTTTGCATTGGCTGTATATGACGGCATATTAACGCGCTTTTTACGTTGAGCGTTTTGTGGTTGCCGTCCAGATACCGCACCCTTTGTGCTTGTTTTTGCGTTTGCTTTGGCAATCTCTACGAGGACTTCATCCTTTGCGCCAAAGGCAATTTGTTGACCTTCCTTAAGCACCAAGAGTGTATCAACCGAAGCGATTGCACTTGGGCGATGTGCCATAACCACCACCGTTTTTTGACGGCGGCGTAGATCAGTAATGGCCGCACTGAGCGCGGCGTCCCCGTCCGCGTCTAAATTCGCATTCGGCTCGTCCATAACCACCAATACAGGATCGCCAAACACAGCACGTGCGAGCGCAACACGCTGGATTTGACCACCCGACAATACAGCGCCGCCCTCGCCAATTTTCGTATCATAACCATCTGGCATACGGAGTATCATGTCATGCACCGCAGCACGTTTTGCAGCAACAACAACGTCTTCGGCACGCGCCTGTGGGTCAAATCTGGCAATGTTTTCGCCGATGCTCCCGTCAAACAATTCCACCTCTTGCGGTAAATACCCGATATAGGGGCCAAGTATATCACGGTTCCATTGATCATAGCTTGCACCGTCGAGACGGACAGACCCTTTTTGCGGCAACCATATGCCGACCAACAATCTCGCCAATGTCGATTTACCCGATGCACTTGGGCCAATAACACCAAGGCCTTGCCCGGGTTCAAGCGTGAAATTCAGCCCCGTCAGGGCAGGAATTTGGCTTCCAGGCGGCGCGGCAATAATGTTTTCAATACTTAAATGCCCCGTTGGCTCAGGCAATTGCATACTGTCCGTATCTTCAGGGATAATTTCATAAAATTTATTCAAGCGGTGAAAGGCTTGGCGCGTCGCAATAAACCCACGCCATTGCCCGACAACCATTTGTATGGGGGCAAGTGCACGGCCCATAACAATAGACCCCGCAATCATCGTCCCCGGCGTAATGACTTGCTTTACGGCTAGCGCCGCGCCAAGACCAAGAATTGCGGATTGTACGAACATACGAAAAGCTTTGGATGTCGCGGTCAAACCACCCGCGATATCGCCGCCCTTCACCGTTTCTTGTGCAGCGCGTTGCGAGAAGTCTTGCCAGCGCGTTTGCATATGCTTTCCCATGCCCATCGCTGTTATCACATCAGCGTTACGATGGCTTGATTGTGCGAAAATTTGTGCCTGTGCTTTTAGAATATTTGCGTCCTGCATTGGCTTGCGACTGCGTTTCTCGTTTAAAAAAGCAAGGAAGAAAATAACAATAGCACCAACGATACCTGCCCAACCAAGCATGGGATGGAAGATGAACATGACCCCGATATAAATCGGTGCCCACGGAATATCAAAAAAAGTTGTCGGGGCCGCGCCTGAGAAAAACTGACGCAATGTGCCCAAATCTTGCAATGGACGATGCCGTTGCCCTGCGCGACCATACAACCCTTGCTTCAACCAGATAGAGAATGTGCGTGCGCCTAAATCTTTCTCCAACTTATCCCCAATACGCACCAAAATGCGTGAGCGTATAAGATCAAAATAGCCCATAAATATATACATCATGCCCATAAGCACTGAGATGCCAACCAATGTCGACATGCTACTACTTGCCAGTACCCGGTCATAGACTTGCAACATATAAAGAGGGCCTGTCAGCATAAGTAAATTGATAAAGGCCGAGAAGATACCGATTCCCCAAAAAGCCGATTTGCTCGTCATCAATGCTTTGCCAACAACAGAATGCAAGGCACCCTCCTCTGATGTTTGCCCTGACGCTTGCTTTGGGGCCTGCATTAAGGCTTGAGAACTTTGCTTTATCGCCATGTGATATACTTTATAAACTCATTTACCCGTTGTATGTACGGGGGATTGTATTTTTTGTAAAAGACATTCTTTATATGACATATCCATACAAGCGAGAACCTGTATCTCTCTATAATTTCATCTATACACCCTGCAATTTTCTGCAAATATCATAGACGCGACTCATTTGCCGCGCTATGCAGGTAAAGAATACAATACAAATATAATAAATATTGGAAATTTAGGTTAGCATGGCAAAAATGAACACCATCAAAGCGCGTGCTCTTAAGGCCGTTTTATTTGCATCTACATTTTGCTTGGCATTAAATACCTCACCAATTCTTGCCCACGCTCAATTGATAGGAAGCGCCAAGAATGATGCAGATCTCAAACTTGCAAAAAACAGCCCGTTTCGCGACCCAGATATTATCTATCTCGAAGCAGATGAACTGGAAAATGATCAAGATGGTAATTTACTCATCGCAAAAGGCGAAGTTGAAGGACGTTACCAAGACAAAACAATTCGCGCTGACCAAGTTAAATATGACTTGAAAACGGGGCAAGTTATCGCAATCGGTAATGTCACGCTTATCAACGCAAATGGCGCTATACAATATGCAGACAAACTCGAACTATCTGACGAGCTTGAAGCAGGCACAGCGGTGAATTTCACAGCACGTTTTCCTGAAGGCGGACATTTAAGCGCTGCATTTGCCAAACGTAACACCAAAGACGGTGTCGAGCTTTACAATGCATATTATACGGCCTGCGAGGCTTGTGTCGTTAATGGGAAAGCAAAAAAACCGACATGGCGCCTTAAAGCGCGCAAGGTCAGACAAAATGCTAAATCCAAAAGCATTAGTTATCGTGACGCCGTATTTGAATTTAAAGGCATACCTTTATTCTACACCCCCTACCTTGCTCATCCCGACCCAAGTGTCGGACGCGCAAGTGGGCTCATGATGCCATTTGGCGGTCTTTCAAGCTCAAAAGGTTTAAATGCGCGCGCCCCTTATTATTTCGCACTTTCTCCGTCGTCAGAATTAACGTTGACACCTTATGTCTTTCAAAAAGTCAATCCGCTTTTACACGCAAAATACCGCAAGAAATTCTTCTCTGGAGAAATTAATCTGGAAGGCAGCGCGACCTATTCCAGTTTCTTTGATAGTGGCGGCAATATCATTGATGACAGCTATACTTTTACAAATATAGAAGAAAGCTTAAACTCTAAAAAACTACGTTCTCACTTGTTTGCCACAGGCCTTTTCCAGATAAACAAAACGTGGAAATGGGGTTTTCAAGGTGGTTATGCTACGGATGACAATTATCTCAACCGCTATGACCAAAAGGAAGTTCAACAAAAATTTGGGCTCTACGAAGCCGCCAGTCGCCGTTTTGTCCAGCAAGCTTTCATTGTGGGTCAAAATGACGATTTCCGCTTTAGCACTTCAGCGTTTGGCCTTGTCAGCATGCGTTCGTCCATCATAGAACTCGACCCGGTCGGGTCAAAACGATTACAGGTTTCGCGTGAAGATGATAGCGCCCTTCCTATTGTTGCCCCTAAAATAGAAGTTACGAAATACCTCGCAGACCCCGTTCTCGGCGGGCGCTTTAAATTATTTGGCGATACAACTGTCCTTATGAGAGAACATGGGCAGCTTGGTGCTGATGAGTTTGGAACAGGTTATATCCGTGCAACTGGCGGAATAGAATGGCAACGCAACTGGATAGCTCCACTGGGTGTTGAAGTAAAACCATTTGCGAATGCACGATATGATCATTTCAAACTAGAGGCCGAAAACGAACAATCATTCAGTTTTTCACGGGGCACAGGCCAAATTGGTGTTGATATGCGTTGGCCTTTCATGCGTGCGGGGAAGCACGTAAACTGGATAATTGAGCCGCGCGTACAAGTCACCCAAAGTTTAGGTGACGGGAAAAATGATAGATTTTCTTTTCTCAAATCAGATAATAGCACCATCAACCTTGCCCAAGACGGTACAGACATTGATTTAGATCAGACTTTGCTCTGGAGTTCCAATAAATCAACGGGGTTTGACATTTGGCAAGAAGGGTTTCGTGCAGACGCTGGTGCCTCCCTTATTGCTGATTGGGGTAAAAATAATCGCGCACTACTCTTTCTAGGACAGAGTTATTATAATGGCTCTGATGATGCCTTTTCCATTGGCTCAGGATTACAAACAGATACATCCGATTATGTCGGCCAGTTTGAGCTTAATTTGGGTCACCGTTTTTCAACGACAACGCGAATACGTTATGATGATGAAGACAATATATTTAGACGTTTGGACACTGGGTTTACCTATCGAGACAAACGGTTCTCGTCCAATGTTCGCTATTATAAAGTGAACGGTACAAGCACAAATCAATTGACGACTTTCACAGTGCCCAAAGAGGAAATATCTGGCAGCCTTAACATAAATTTATTTGATAATTGGAGTACACGTTACACCGCGTACCGTGATTTAACGCAGGACATTACCCGTCGACAAACCCTGTCACTTATCTATGATGATGATTGTACACGCATCGAGTTTATGTACAATAAAACGAGTAATGGACTTGGTATTATTGGCCAAAAAGACGGGTTTGGCATTCGTATTTCACTTCTATCACTCGGGGAATTCAGCCCAAATTAAAAGCCACAACGGACATTTTTGGTATGATCAACGACCACTTAAATATAGCAAACCTTTTTCCACCTGCGGATAAACCCTCGTGGCGCACTCTGGCCGAGGCAACTTTGCGCGGCGCGACGTTTGATGAGGCCTTGGTAAAAAAATCCGAAGACGGTATCGCACTAGGCCCTCTCTTCACTCAAGACGAACAGATAGAGAGCACACATTTTTCCAAAACAGAAACACCTCATTTAACGGGTCGTCCATGGCATATTTGTCAACGTATAGATCACCCCGATATCTCGCATGCGAATACGGATATTTTAAATGACCTCAATGGCGGCGTAAGCGCCCTCTCATTATGTATTGACCCGAGTGGCGAAAACGGCGTTGTTCTTCGCAAGATTAATGATTTTCAACGCCTGTTTTCAGACGTACACACCCAACTTATCCCTATCAATTTACAGCCTTCTGAACACGGTTTCGCGCGTGCGGCTTTGCTATGTGCACATTTTCAACATGATCCACACATCAATGATATTTACCTTAGTCTTGGACATGCGCCTTCCGACCCGCAAAATGAAGCGACACTCTCATTGGTAAAATGGGTTTACGCCCATACCCCACATTGGAAATCTCTGTCTGTGAATGGCTGCCCCATTCATGAAGCAGGTGCAAGCCCTGCTCAGGAACTTGCGTTTATGGCTTTCCAGACTGTATCTTATATACGTACCCTTACGCAAAATGGTTTTGATGCCAACACGGCGCGCACGCTAATTGATGTGCATTTATCGAGCGACCAAGACGCGCATCAAGGCTTGATAAAATTTCGTGCCTGCCATGCTCTTTGGGCAAAAATCATGGATAGTTTTGGTGTATCCTCTTCGTCTTGCGTCCTACATGTCCAGACTTCAGAGCGTATGCTTGCGGCGTCCGATCCGTGGGCGAATTTCCTGCGGATTAACTCTGCTAGTTTTGCTGCAATATGTGGTGGTGCCAGTTATATTACGAGCCTGCCATTTACACACACGCTTGGACTTGCCACACCATTTGCACGTCGTATTGCCCGTAACATCCAAATCTTGCAAATGGAAGAGAGCCGCCTTGGGCATGTCGCAGATCCTGCACATGGGAGCTTTATGCACGAAAACCTTACCCATGCCCTTGCTCAAAAAGCATGGGAGGTTTTTCAGCATATGGAATCTTTGCGCGGAGCAAACAATGACATTAAAGCTGCACATCACTGGCTAAACGAAAAAATCATTGCGCTTAATGCTCGCCGTATGGAAAAGATTAAAAGCAACGACATATTACTGGTCGGCGTTAATCAATTTACCAAATCAGATATACGCGAGGCCAAAACCCTTAAACGCCCAACGATTTCACCACATAGCGGCGCGTTGATTGATACGGATGATTTTGCGACCGCCATAGATCAAGCCAAGTCTGGAAGTATATTACCGCCACACACCAAACTCGATATTTTCAAGCCTGTGAATTTGACAGAAGGGGCGGCGTAATGAGCACTCCTGATTTCACACAAATTCCGTTCTCAATGCCGCGCCAACACACTCCCTCTAAAAAACGCCTAAAGGACAATTGGGAAACGCCTGAAGGTATATCGATTAAACCTTCTTATGACGCAAAAGATAGCGCAGGGCTTGATTTCACAAATGGATATCCTGGCGTAGCGCCTTATGTGCGGGGGCCTTATCCGACAATGTATGTTGGGCGGCCTTGGACAATTCGCCAATATGCAGGATTTTCAACGGCAGAAGACAGCAATGCCTTTTATCGCCGCAACCTTGCCGCAGGTCAAAAAGGTCTCTCGGTAGCTTTCGACCTTGCCACCCACCGTGGCTATGACAGCGATCATCCGCGGGTAAGCGGCGATGTCGGCATGGCTGGCGTCGCCATTGATAGCATTTATGATATGCGCGTTTTGTTCGACCAAATCCCCCTCGATAAAATGTCCGTCTCCATGACGATGAACGGCGCAGTATTGCCCATCCTTGCCCTCTATATTGCGGCGGCAGAAGAACAAGGGGTAAGCCAAGCTCAGCTCTCGGGCACAATACAAAATGATATTCTGAAAGAGTTCATGGTGCGTAATACGTATATCTATCCGCCAGAACCCAGCATGCGAATTATCGCAGATATTTTCGCTCATACGGCGCAACACATGCCCAAATTCAACTCTATTTCCATTTCGGGCTATCATATGCAAGAAGCGGGTGCTAGCGCGGATTTAGAGCTCGCCTATACACTGGTGGACGGGATTGAATACGTCAAAACGGGCATTGCAAATGGTATGGATATTGACACATTTGCCCCACGCTTGTCTTTCTTCTGGGGCATAGGCATGAATTATTTTATGGAAGTGGCCAAGCTACGCGCCGCAAGACTTTTATGGGCACAATTGATCACGCCTTTTAATCCGCAAAATCCGAAATCCCTCATGTTACGTACCCATTGCCAAACGTCTGGCTGGTCATTAACCGCCCAAGATGTGTTTAACAATGTGGGGCGCACAAGCATAGAAGCCATGGCCGCGGTTGACGGTCATACACAATCTCTGCATACTAATTCTCTTGATGAAGCCATTGCTTTACCTACCGATTTCTCAGCTCGCATTGCGCGGAATACGCAAGTGTTTTTACAAGGCGAAGGCGGGCATACCAATTGCATCGATCCTTGGGGGGGATCACATTATGTCGAGCGTTTAACCCATGACATTGCCAAGCGCGCACTTATTCATATCGGCGAAATTGAAAAACTGGGCGGCATGGCGAAGGCGCTTTCGACAGGTATTCCTAAATTGCGTATTGAAGAATCTGCGGCGCGTATTCAAGCGCTCATCGATAGTGGCAAACAAACTGTTGTCGGCGTGAACCGCTATCTTAGCCCCGACAAAGACGATATTCCTTTATTAAAAGTCGATAATGACAAAGTAAGAAACGGACAGATTGCGCGTATTCATCAACTTAAAAAAGACCGTGACCCTGTAAAGCTACAGGCCTGCCTTGACGCACTCACAAAATCAGCACAGACAAAAGAAGGCAATTTACTGGCCCTTGCCATTGATGCCGCTCGCGCCAAAGCCACTGTCGGCGAAATCAGCGAAGCCATGGGCAAGATTTTTACTCGCCACGCGGCCATTCCGCAAGGCGTTAAGGGCGTTTACAAAGACGCGTGGGACGCAAATAACCCCGCATTTAAAGACGCACAAAAACGCATTCATGCTTTTTGTGAGATGGAAGGTCGCAAGCCAAAAATCTTAATCGCAAAAATGGGGCAAGACGGTCATGACCGTGGCCAAAAAGTCGTGGCAACAGGCTTTAGCGATATTGGTTTTGATGTCGTCATTGGCCCCCTCTTCCAAACACCTGCCGAAGCCGCGCAACTCGGCATAGACAAGGACGTAGACGTCATCGCGGCCTCGTCACTTGCCGCAGGTCATTTATCGCTTGTCCCCGCACTGCGTGACGCCCTTCAAGAGCAAAACCGTGCAGACATCATGATTATTGTCGGCGGCGTCATTCCGCCCGAAGACGTAAAAACCCTCGAAGACATGGGCGCAAAAGCCGTTTTCCCACCGGGCACAAATATTCCAGAAGCCGTCTTGTCTGTACTCGAAATTGTCAATCAACGATTGAGCCAAGGTTCTGAAACGACTTAACGCGAACAACGTTAGAAATCTAAAGTGCCTTTAGCGAAAACGACAAAGATGCCACGTAACGCCTAGGTTTTGGCAGCCCATAAAAAGTTTCTGCAATTTTATAATAGAGCAATACTGCTTTTCTTATAAACAGCTTGCATTGACTAAGTTGAAAAACTCTGCCCGTTGCTCTGCTTTATGGAATTGACCATCGAGCGCGCTTGAAATCATGCGGTGTGGTGTTTGAATGCCGCGCATTGTCATACATAAATGCTCGCCTTTTGCCAAAACAGCAACATCATTTGTCCCAAGAATCTCTCGAACTTCTTCGGAAATATCCGAGACGAGTTGTTCTTGCAAGGTGAGTTTATGAGCATGTTTATGGGCTATACGTGCAAATTTAGACAAGCCGAGAACTTTATCATCCGCAATATAAGCAATCGAAACATCGCACCAAAACGGTAACATATGATGTTCGCACATTGACCAAACACGCATGCCCGTCACACACACCATTTGATTATGCTTAACCGCACCGAATGTTGTATCAAGTTTACCTGGTTCGTATTCAATAAAGTCACGCCAGAAATTTGCGATACGGCGCGGCGTTTCCTTCAGACCTTCACGGTCAGGGTCATCGCCTAAGGCCACGAGCAATTCGCGCACCAGTGACTTTACTTTCTCATGGTCGATTGTTTTTTTGGACATGTCGCTACCCCTATGCCTTTATGTATTTTCGGAATTATTTAAGGACGAGGCGCAAGGATTCTACGCGTTGACGGTTTACGCCACGGTCAGAATAGCCGACGCGGGAAGCGGAACGAATTTGGATTTTATCGCCGTCCAACCGCGCTTCGAAATCATCAACAAATTTGAATAATTTTGAACTAAATTCTGCTGAAAAATAATCATCAGATTGCGTTGTAATATTTCCGCCTTGAGCTTTGATCGCGTCTTTAAGAGCCGACCATTGTGTTATGTCAAAACCGTCTACACTTGCCGCAGAGGGACTACCCTCTTCGCTAGACACACAATTTGGCTTTGACGAACAAGGTGCTAAGCGTCCATCAACAAGGCCGAAAGCTTGTCCATTTTGAGATTTTTTGCCCAAAATCAAAAAGAGAACACAAACCAAAACAATTAGACCAATAAAGATATACGCTGCAATTTTCATATTATTTGTCCTTAGAACATTTCCACATTTTATATAAATATCAACTTAGCGCAGATTTTGGAGGCTGCCTAGAAGAAACTCCCAAGACTGAAATATATTGATGTTGCGCCAGTATCATTATACCCAACACCTAAATATATCGGCCCCATTGGCGACTTTAGCCCTGCATAAACACTGCCTGCATAAATCAAATCATCAAAACCAATATTATCCAAAGACTGGAATACATTCCCTGCTTCGATTGTGCCACCAATAAATATTGGCGCGTCGAACAAAGGGGCTTGCTGGTTAAGTCTATACAAATATTGCGCAGACACGACACCAGAATAACGTCCCGAAAGTTCATCCTCGCTAAAACCTGACAAAGATCGAAAGCCGCCTAGGCTCGCAGGGCCAAGCGCATTCGCGTCACGCCCAAAATTTGCATTCGCTTGGGCTCCATATGTGAGCGTGTGCTGACCTTTGGTACGTGCTTTAAAAGCGACAATACTCCAGGAATTGAAATTCAGCTCTCCGCCCAATATATCATTATGATTAGCATAACTCATAAGTGCGTATTCGCCTTTCGTTGGGAAGGAAATACTATCAAGGGTATCGATACTAAATTGGGCGAGCATGCTAGTATCGCGAATGTTGATTTGTTCAAACCCTAGCGAAGAATCTGAAAAATCCAATTCGGCTTTCACAAGCGTTAAGCCAGTTCGAAATTCGCCCCATGTCCCAAACAACATTCCGCCCTGTAGTGACGCCCCGTAAATCTCAGACTTTAGCTTACCTCGTTTACGATCATCTTCATCAAAAAAGTCAGTTTTTTGACTATTGACTGAAAAAGAAGGTTCCACAAAAAAACGACGTCTCGCACCAATTGGTTGATAATACTCACTTGTAAGGTCGAAATTATCTCCGATATTTACCTCTGTTCTCCACTCACCCCCAAATTTATTTACGAGAGGTTTGGTGTATGAAAACCCGAGTTTAAAATCCGACTCGCCTGAAAAATTTGAATCCAGTTTAATACCAACTTTATAATAGCCCTCGGACGATTCTTTTGCGACAGCCGAAACTTCGAGGACATGCTGCCCATCTTCTTCTAACACTTCGTAAGTAATGCGGCTAAAGACATCATCCCCGTATAATTTCACTATATCAGTATTCACACGATCCAAATCCAATGGCTCTCCAATATTCACCCGAATAGCCCTTTTCAAAACATCATCAGAGAGTTTTGAATTTTGTAATATGCGAACTTCGTCAATCAGAGGTGTTTCGCCAGTGATTGTTTGGCGCGCATTTAGATGCGCCTGCCATGCTGCATCATTTAACTGCAAATTTGCAAATGATGGAGCAAGCAAATGTGTCGCGTCTTGCCCATGTGCCACCAGTTCTTTAACTTTGTCAAAACTTGCTGCACTTAAGCCTTCAAGCTTTGGGATAACAAGCATATCTTTTGTGTTCATCGTCGCAATTTGAAATTCTGTATTGTTTTTTGTCAAAATGATCTGCGTTTGGCGCAGAACTTCGATAAAGCTACTAATCTCTTCAACGGGCTTGGGGTTTGTGCCGACATTAACAACGATCACAATATCCGCGCCCATTTCCCGTGCAATATTTACAGGCACATTATTAGACAAGCCCCCGTCAACGAGGTATTTCCCTTCACGCTCTACGGGCGGAATAAGTCCTGGTATTGCCATAGATGCGAACACCGCCGTCGCAAGATCACCAGATTTCATCACCACAGGCTCCCCAGTCGATAAATCTGTTGCGATAGGGCGAAACGGAATTGGCAAATCGTCAAAACTGGCATCTGTGCGTGCATGTGCCAAAAGTCTTGAGAGTTCCAAAAACAAATTTTGCCCTTGAATAATGCCGCGTGGCAACACCAATTTCCCATCATTAAAGGTGATTTTATATTTCGTTAAAAACCCGAATTCTTCTGATTTACGACGAAATGAGGAACGTGAGCGCGAGGTTTTGTCATTAAACATATCCCCCCAATCAAGCTCATTGCTGATTTCGACAAGTTCATCGGCTGTATAGCCAGAGGCATAAAGCGAGCCAATGATCGCGCCCATGCTCGTCCCTGCGATTACGTCAATCGGGATATGGTTGTCTTCGAGCGCTTTGATAACGCCAATATGGGAAAGCCCGCGCGCGCCGCCCCCGCCAAGGACAAGGCCAATGGTTGGCCGTGTTTTGGTTTTGTGTACGCGAAAATCTTCGTCCACAAAAACCCGTGATTGGGACATTGCGGTTTCGCAAAAGAAATACACCACGGCGAAAAATAAAACTAAAAAGCGTGACATACATGCCCCTCACACGGATTGACGTGCATCATAACCATATATTTGGCTAAAAGCACACTCGAAAATGCAAGTTTAATCGTCGCCCTCGAACTCTATAACAATCTCACCTACCGCTTGATTATCGCCCGCTTTGGTCTGTTCGCAAATTGCAAAAACCATGCAAGACTATTAATAGGTGTATTTTCCCATTGCAACTACGGTAAGTTTAATTACTTTCGTTATATGAGATACCAAAAACATGTTTTACCTATCTGTATTCGCTTCATGATGTTTAGCTTTGTCTGCATGCTGAGCGCATGTAGCCACGCCCCACTTAAATCTCCAAAAACCGAAACACGTTCAGCAATAGAAACCCATGGTTTGTTGTGGAGTGATGGCACGGGGCCTGTTATGGAAAAGATATTAGCAGACGGAAAACTATCCCCTCCTTATCACGAAATGTGGACAAAAATAGACGGTTTAAAAATTTCACGCTATCAAGGATACATCCCTGAATTAGATAATGTTCGTGGGCGAAAATTCATTGGAAATACCATAATGAATGGGCACAAAGTGTCTATCTCTACATTCTATATCTCTACATTCCACCGCATCCACTATTATGGCATTGAATTCAGATATCCAGACAGCCCTGAACAAAACCATCTTATTTTTCGAGAAGGCATCAAACATGAAAATGAGACATGGCTTATGGGTTCTTTATTTAGAAATCTTGATTATTCTGAAGGTCTCGCGCCCCCTCCTAAACTTGTACAAACAACAGGGCGCTGTAAACATCATATGAAAACAATGTGTTTTATGATAAACAATGTGGGTATAAAGGATTTCATTGTAACGTACGATACAAAATATATAGTTTCCTTTGAAAACTTATCAGGCACACTAGCGGAAACGAACTCTTTAAGAGATTATGAAATAGTTGGAAAGCCAGAATACAAAATTCACATCCCTTCAGAATATGCTGAATTTCAATCATTGGTGATAAAAGAATTTCCTAAACGGAGTTACGCCCTCCTTTCGCGGATCAAAATAGACAAAAAATGCATATATGAGAAAGACTACGGTTCTCATATATTTGATAACTATGGTCGTTACGGACATTTGTTCGCCGTAATAAATACGCCCGAGGAAAGAGCCTCGTTTAGAAAACTGGCCAAGAGTCTAAGGTTTAATGACGCTGTATTCAAACGTCATCAATCGTTAAAATGCTAATCGTGAATACCTACTGACTTTTAATCAGTACCTTCACCCCTCTTCAAACCCCATAATAATTTCGTCTACCGCCAAATTATCGCCTGCTTTGGCGCAGAGTTTGGAGATGATGGATTTCTTTTCGGCGCGCAGGGTGTTTTCCATTTTCATGGCTTCGACGACGGCTAATGCTTGTCCGTCTTGAACTTCGTCTCCGACTTCGACTAAAATGGAAACGATGACGCCGGGCATGGGGCAGAGAAGAAGCGTGCTCGTATCTGCCTCGATTTTTTCTGGCATAATTTCGACCAGTTTCGCAGCGCGAGGTGTGCGGATTTTAATATCGACATCTGCGCCGCGGTATTGCACGGCAAAGCCTTCGGGGATTGGTTTTACTGTAAAATTAAACGGCTTATTATCGACGAGTGAACGCACCAAAGTCTGCCCCGGTGTCCAACCGTGGGAAATCTCTAGCTCTATCGCCGCTTTGTCGGAACCATCTGTCGTTGTGACAAGGCTAGCCCCATCAATATTCTCAATCGCAAGCTCATAAATAATCTCGCCGACTTCGACCACATAATCAGTGCCAATTTTACGGCCATGACCCGCAAGTGTACCAGAGGCATTGGCGCGGCGTGTTTCGGATTTTTGGTGCATGAGGGCGCAAATACTGGCCAGATTACGGGCATAACCGGGGTTAAGGTCTGCGCCTTGGAAACCGTCTGGGAATTCATCGGCGATATATTGCGTGGTCAATGCACCGCGTTCGAAACGGTCATGCTCCATAACCGTAGCGAGGAAAGGAATATTGTGGCCGACGCCGTGGATTTCAAATGTATCGAGGGCCGAACGCATGGCTTTGATGGCTTCCATACGGTCACTGCCCCATGTGCAAAGCTTGGCGATCATGGGATCGTAATACATAGAGATTTCGCCGCCTTCATAGACGCCTGTATCATTGCGCACGATTGTCCCGTCTGGCATTGTGCCTTCCGCAGGAGGACTGTATTTTGACAAACGGCCAATGGAGGGGAGGAAATTACGGTATGGGTCTTCGGCGTAGATACGGCTCTCGATTGCCCACCCATTTAATTTCACATCGTCTTGCCCGATATTTAGTTTTTGACCATCGGCGGAGCGGATCATTTGCTCGACCAAATCTATGCCCGTAATGAGTTCGGTCACAGGATGTTCGACTTGCAAGCGCGTATTCATTTCGAGGAAGAAGAAATTYTGGTCTTTRTCRACRATRAATTCKACCGTGCCTGCGCTGTCATAATCRACGGCTTGYGCGAGGAGAACAGATTGYGCGCCCATGGCGGCACGGGTTTTYTCGTCRAGGAATGGTGAYGGGGCTTCTTCGATAACTTTTTGATTRCGGCGTTGGATAGAGCATTCRCGCTCGCCCAGATAAATTATATTGCCGTGCTTATCACCCAGCACYTGRATTTCRATATGRCGMGGTTCGACGATAAAYTTTTCGATAAARATACGGTCATCGCCAAAGGCATTGGCSGCTTCGTTTTTRGACGARGCAAAACCTTCGCGGGCTTCCACRTCATTCCAAGCAATCCTCATGCCTTTACCGCCGCCGCCWGCACTGGCTTTGATCATGACGGGATAGCCAACTTGGTTGGARATTTTGACGGCTTCGTCGGCGTCTTCGATCAASCCCATATGACCGGGCACRGTGGACACGCCTGCTTTGGCRGCCAGTTCTTTGGACGTRATTTTGTCGCCCATCACCTCAATCGCGTGMACATTMGGGCCRATGAAAGCAATGTTTTTTGATTCAAGAGCYARYGCGAATCCCTTGTTTTCACTTAGRAATCCATAGCCAGGATGTACGGCGTCCGCRCCAGATTTCTCTACCGCGTCCAGAATTTTCTCCATAACAAGATAGGATTTGGCCGCCACACTCTCCCCAATATAAATCGCCTCATCCGCCATCTCAACATGCAACGCATTCTTGTCCGCGTCCGAGTAAACGGCCACGGTTTTGATGCCCAATTTCTGCGCCGTCTTAATCACACGACACGCAATTTCGCCTCTATTGGCTATCAGTATTTTTTTAATCATAACGGCATATTCCCGTGTTTTTTCCAAGGGTTTTGGAGGTCTTTGTCTTTCAACAATGCGAAGGCGCGACACAACCGTTTCCTTGTACCATGCGGCATGATGACTTCATCAATGTATCCGCGCTCTGCGGCTTTAAATGGGTTGGCGAAGTTCTTTTCGTATTCGGCTGTGTGTTCAGCGATCTTATCTGTATCGCCTAAGTCTTTGCGGTAGAGGATTTCGACGGCGCCTTTTGCGCCCATCACTGCAATCTGCGCGCTTGGCCATGCATAGTTAAGATCACCGCGGAGATGTTTAGGGGCCATCACGTCATATGCGCCACCATAAGCTTTGCGGGTGATGACGGTGACTTTTGGCACGGTGGCTTCGCCATATGCATAGAGGAGTTTCGCGCCGTGTTTAATAATACCGCCATATTCTTGGGACGTTCCCGGCAAGAAACCCGGCACATCCACCAATGTCAGGATGGGAATAGAGAAGGCATCACAAAAGCGTACAAACCGCCCTGCTTTGCGAGAGCTATCACTGTCCAAACACCCTGCGAGTACCATGGGTTGATTGGCGACAACGCCGACGCTTTG